>CAYUQT010000012.1:0-185229 GCA_964446835.1 uncultured Planctomycetales bacterium
GTGTCGGGATCCCAGCGATGAATCGCTGGGCTAGTGTCGGACGTGCCTACGGCACATGTCGGATCGAGGTCGGCGGGCCGTGCGCTGAGAAAGACGATGGTGGTCTTCGTTGTGGGGGACCGGGTCGGGGACGGATACCGAGGGGGAGAGGCACCGATTCCGGTCGCTTCGGTCTTGCGAGCGGCGCGGTTGGGGGTTTGCTTTATTGCGGAGAGGCTTTTGACTGTGTGTCGAAAGAAACGTAGTATTCTATTAGGGTAGTGCTCAGTCAGGCGTCAAGTGACGGACAGTCGATTCACCCGAGCTGGACCGTTCCGGGTCCGGTTTCCGGGGCGAGGATGCCTCGATTCAGAAGGACGGTCACTGATCATCCGATGTTTGACAGGGCAGTTGTGTGCGTTCGGTGAACGGAAGTTCGCCCTTTCTATTGGCGACTTCCTGGAAACGGGCTCCACGGAGGCCGGGACCATGTCCTCCAGGTATGCTTCATTCAGACTGGCCGTGTTCTTCGCGTACGTTTTGTATGCAGGCTTGGAAGGTCGATCTGTCTTTGCCGAGACCGTGAGGCCCTCCAGCATTCCTGCGGCGTCTCAACCCACCTCGCAGTCGACAGGGTTCTATGGAGGGTACCCGCAGACGCCCGCGCGCAGCGAGCCATCGATTGGCTGGTACACCGGCACGAATGCCAGGGCCGCCTACGGGTCGGGCGCGACCCCCAGCGCAACACCTGCTCAGGGGCAACAGGTGCAGGCCGGAGGCGGATTCTACGGTCAGTACGTGGGGGCGAACACGGCGGTGCAGAACTACTGGCAGAACGCCGCGTCTGCGAAACCGTCCGCTCCGGCCCAGGTGGGATGGTATGGCGGCATGAGCGGGCAACAGACTTCCTCCGACACTCAGCAGGGAACGCATTGGACGCCGCCTGCGGGGACACGATATGGATTTCAGGGCGGCTACGGCTCGTCCGCCTCAACCTACGGCGGATATTCACCGCAGACGCCGCTTCCGCCCGGTCCTGCCAATGGCGCCCGCAACGACCTCTGGATTCCCGGCGCAGGGTCTTTCTACCCAGGGTACCTCAACAGGGACGGCACGGTCGATCAAGTCAACATGCGGACAGGGCGGTACTTTTTCGGCATCCGGAACAACCAGGGCTCGCAGGACCTCTATGACGGCCGTCAGTGGTACTCCGGTTTCAGAAATCCAGATGGATCGATCGACTACATGAGTCCCAGAGGCAAGTGGGTCTTGTCGACGGGCGGCGGCAGTACGGGGCCCTGAGTCACACTCCTTGAATCAGAGAACAGATCTGCCGGCCTGATCGTCGCCGGCACTTCCAGAAGAACAGGACATCGCATCTGCATTCCCACCCCACGGGAGGGGCGGGAGGTTATGGCATTCGGGTTCGGCGTCTTGCCAGGATCGCAGAGACCAGGATGACGAGTATGGCCAGGGGGGCGAGGGTGTAGAGGGTGCGCTTCAGGAGGAGGTGGCTCAGGGGTGGTGAGCCTGTGGCCGCGACGGGCTGGGTTGCGGCGGTTTGGGTGGTGGGGGACCAGAGGGTTCTGAGTCTGACGACGGACTGGTCGGTGGTCGAGTTCCAGACCATCGGGAGGTCGACCCCCAGTGAGGCGGGGGATCGCATGCAGGTACACTCACCCACCAGCGGTTGGATCAGATCGTTGAGACGGGCCTCGGTGATCTCCGAGCCGGACAGCGGGGGGGTCAGCTTGCCTTTGCCGAAGACGACAGCGACCCAATCGGGGCCGACCGGCCGGACGCCGGCGAACGACAGGAGCAGCCGCTCTTGGGGGTCGGCGCGATCCGCTTCGATGATCTTGAGACCCACGGGGACCTTCTTTGCCCAGGCCTGGGTGACCGATTCGAGCACGTGTCGCACGGAGTTCGGGTCGGAGCCGGGTCCTTGGCCGGGTACGTAGAGCAGCAATGCCAGATAGCGGCCGACCTCTTGTTGTATGGTTCGGCGGAGGAGTGAGGTTCTCAGCAGGTCGAGGTCCGTCTGGGTCGGGGCGGGTTCCCAGTGATCGATGAAGAAGCTCTTGCGATCGAAGGTTCGGCGTCCGGCCAGGACGACGACGGGGCAGGAGGGGGGCGCCGAAGGGATGCCGTAGTCGGCCCATCGCAGGTTGGGATCGTCGACGGGCACGGAGGTCACTTCGAGATTGAGCCCCTGGCCGGCTTCATTGAGCCAGGTGTCGAGCCGGCGAGCGATGTCGAGGGCGTTCGGGTCGTCTCGTTTGCTGATCACGCAGAGTCCGTGGGTGTCTCTTGGCTCGTCGTAGGCCGCATCGCGGAGTGTGCCGGTCTCACAGGCGGCCAGGCGGGTTTGATCACCGAAAGGGATTCCCTGCGGTATCAGGACGACGACAAGAATCCAGGGCCGCTTGCTCATTCCGCCTGCCTTGCCTCGAAGCCGCACGGGGATCGAGAGACGGCCTCGCCACGGGTGTCATCGGCTGTGAGGCCGGTCGTTCTACGTCGCCTGCAGGTAGTCACTGACGAAGAACGGATTGGACCACGCCTTCTTGCCGTCCGGGGCGGTGACTTCGACTCGCAGGTAGATGTGTCCCGGCTGCATCAGGCATTCGGCGCCGCGGAGGCACTGGCCGTTCTTGGCGTCGACGCAGGCACCGTTGTAGGTTCTCGATTTGAAGACGATTCGTCTGGCGGGCGATGTTACGGCCCGCAGGAGAGGACCTCGCTCGGTGCGGACGACGCGAATGTCGAGGATCTCGGGCCCCTGTGTGGAGTAGAAGGCGCCCTCTCGGATTGCCGCGAGAATGGCCGGTTCGGTGAGCTCGGTGGCCTTGACCATGATCCACCCCTGGAACACGTCGGCGGTTTCTGCGTGGGCGTCATCGACGGCCAGGCCGAGCACGGGTCCGATGCGGTCGAGGTGGTCGTCCCAGTGGGATTCGCTGTATCCCTTGCCGATGGAGACGCAACTGGTGGTGTTGTAGACCTCGAGCGCACAGTAGCCTCTGAGGCGGGCGAAATCGCCGAGGGTGTGTCCGGACCAATAGGGGTGTGCGAAGACCGCGAGGCCACCCTGATCGGCCACGGCGGTGAGGACGTCGTTGGCCGACATCCGCCGGGCGTCGATCATTCGAGAGACGCCCAGTCCGACCAGGTGGTACACCTCGCCGCCGAAACGATTGGGGGGGTGGAGTTCGACCCCCGGCAGGGCCAGGAACGCATCCGTGGTCCATCGGGCGGCGGATGTGACGACGTCGTGATCGGTGATGGCCAGGAAGTCGTATCCAGAGTCTTTGTATTGCGCGACGCGCATTTCAGGGGGGACGGCACCATCGGAGCACGTGCTGTGCGTATGGGCGTTTCCCCGGTAGAATCGACCGGGCAGTTCGAATGGGTTTCGATAGATCATCCGACTTCGAGTACCCTACAAAAAAAGAGGTGACGCAAGCCATCATACGGCTGCGCCACCTGGAATTTCAACCCTTTGGGTTCTTCAGCGACTGCGAACTTGCCCTTGTGCCGAACTAGATACCGAGCAGTGCTCGGACCCAGAGGCTGACCACCGCGCTGGACGCGAAGCTCAGCACGGGGGTGACGATCTGTTGGGCTAGGAACGTTCTGAACTGATCTCCCTTGAGCCACTTGCCGATCTGGTCCAGCTCGACATCGAGCAAGGGCAAGGTTGAGATGGCCAAGGTCAGAAACCACACCTTCGTGTAAAGTCGATTCATCAGATACCTCCTTACATGTAGGCTCCTAGGTTACGCGTTTTATCGGCTACGTCAAGTGCGCCCGATCGTTTTTTCCGGACGGTTTCGGCGAGGGCCCACATTCGTGTGGGGTATTGGCGACTTGTCGGCTCGTGTTAACGATTAGATATTTTGGGGGGGCATTCCACAGTGGGGATGGGCAGGGGGCCGAGCGAGGCATGGGGGATTGCCCGGGAATATTGGATGGTGCGGGGGTGCTGGGAAGTTCGGGGTCTGGTTGGACGTCCAATACTTGTCAAGCGTCTGGGTATTTGGGTCTAATAGCGTCATGAGTTCTGTGGATTTACGTCCGATATTGACGGGTTGGCCTTATGAGCCGGGCAAGATTACTGTCCGCCTGGTCAAGGGTTTGGATGGCAAGGACAAGGTTCAGATGCGTCTGGATTTGGGGTTGATCCAGATGGAACTCGATGGGCGTCCCGACGGTCGAGGTGCGGAGGGGTTCGAGTCTCTGCTGGAGTACCATCAGGACCGGCTGCGCAAGCACGAGGAGAAGAACGGTACGCCCCTGGGCTTTGAGCTCAGCTCTGAGGAGTGCCAGTTGTTGAGGGATGAGGCGTTGATGTACTACCATCGATACCTTTCCCTTTTCGTGCTGGAGGACTTCGGTCGGGTAGAGCGCGATACGGCTCGGAATCTCCAGGTGTTGGACCTTTGCCATCATCATGCCGCTCAGGAATGGGACCGACTGACGCTGGAGCAGTATCGTCCGTACATTGTGATGATGAACACGCGGGCTCGTGCGTCTCAGGCGATGCGGTCAGGGATGTTCAAGTCGGCGCTGGCTCAGGTGGATGCGGGAATTGCGGCCATTCGCGAGTTCTTCGAGAAGCTCCAGTCGCCCGAGTCATTTGAGGAGTCGAACGAGGTTCAACTGCTGAACGATCTGCGCGAGGAGATCTCACAGCGTCTTCCGGTGACCAGTCTGGAACGGCTTCAGCGGAAGCTCGATCGTGCTCTGAACGAGGAGCGTTACGAGGACGCCGCCAGACTCCGCGATCAGATCAAGTCACTTCAGAACGGCCCCGAGGCCGAGGCATAGTTCCCTTCTTTTGAGCGGCAGCACGCTCATGAACCGTTTCTTGCCCTGAACACCGCGATTTCAGACAGGCCGATGTTTGGGCTGCCGGGTTTGACCCCTGTGACCGCGAAGATCACCCACCGAACCTTCTTCGGCTCGAATCGGATTTCCACGCCCTTGGTTGCGTCGTCGGGCAGTTGCCCCACGGGGAGGGTCGAGCCGTCGCTGAAGATGAGCATGCCCGAGGTGACCTGATCGAAGTGGACGGGGCGGTCGAACAGCCAGATGCGATCGATGGTGTGTTCGCGGGTCCAGGTGAGGCGGAGCATGGCCGTTTCCTTTTCGCCGTCGCTGGACCACTCACGGGTTTGATCGTGCGGATAGCCATCGACCACGCCGTCCACGGCGGCGCCGGCGGAGTAACCACCGTAGGTGGAGGTGACGGTGACGGTGGCCTGGTTGGCGATGTTGTCTTCGGAATGGAGGGGGTTGTCGGTGGCCGGTGGCGGCGCCGAGGACAGGCGAATTTCCTGGAGGCACATACCGTATCGGCTGCCGGGCGGGTCGGGCCGCCATCCGGCGGGCCATCCTGTGGAGGCGAAGTTGGCCGCGTAGCACAGCCAGGCCGTTCGACCGTCGGCAGCGATGAACTTGGAGGGGACGTTCACGAAATAGGCCTGCGGTCCGAACTTCTCCATGAAGGTGATCAGCTTCCAGGGTCCGGTGATGTGGTCGGATTCCAGGAGGTATGTGTTGTACATGGAGGTTGTGTTGCCGCCGTCGGTGATGCACATAAGGTATTTGCGCAAGGGGGCGTTGAAGGTCATCGTCACGCATCCGCAGCGGTTGTTCCAGTCGACGAGGGGGCGTGTCTTGGCGATGTCGGCGGACCAGAGCGGCTGTCCCCGGTCGTCATGCCCGGCGAAGAACTCGTATTTTGAGGCGTCGTTGATGGTGTCGATGGACGGCGTGACGCGCAGGAGGAAGACCTGGTCGCCGGTGATCCAACTGGCGTTGGCGACACGGGGTTTCGGGTCGGGGTCCATCGCTCCGTGGGCGACGAGGTAGGCCTTGCCGTCGGGCGAATGCTGGAGGTTCTTTCCGAGGTCGACGAAGTGCGGCGAGCCGAACTTGACCTTTTCACCTTGTCGGATGGGTTCGGAGAAGATCGGCTTGGCTGGCGTGTGCGGGGTTTCCGTCCACGTCTTGCCGAGGTCTGTCGAGTATCGGAAGCCAACAAAGGGACCCAGGACACCCCAGTTGATCTCCACGCCGTTGACCTTGACCATTCCTCCGATGACGCCGTTCTCGTTCATCAGGCAGTAGGTACCGTAGTACCAGATGCCGTTGTGGACGAGGCTGCCGCAGGGGTAGCGTCCGCCGTAGGGCAGTGCGGAGGCGATGACGACGGCCTGATCGGTGACCTTCAGATTGAGGGGATCGTCTCCGACGATCTTGGCGTGTCCAGTGGTTGCCTTGTCTCCCATGCTGGTGGACTGGAGTCCGTTGACCACACCGTCGGTCCAGGGCGAGTAGAGGTGTCCGTCGGAGGCCCAGGACGGGTACCACGTATCGGCATTGGTGTACTCAGCGTGACGCCCGGTGAATGCCAGGCCTGCGATCTGATCCGACTTGGGAAACGGGCAGTCCTTGGGTGGTGTTGAGGGCCACACGCGAAGGCGGGGCGTTTTGTCTTTGGGTGCATCGATGATTCGCTGTTGGGCGATGGCGGGGATCGAGATACAGGCCGCGAGCAGCAGGCAGATCATACGGGACATTGGGCACCTCTTGAGTTGTGGCCGGGGTTGCCACGTGCCGCTGGCATGAATCACCGGCGGCGTTTCGATCGCTATTGACGTTTCCCACGTGTTGCCGCATTCTAGCAGGGCCGGGTGTTTGGACAAGCGTGTGATCGGGAGAGGTCTCTTGGAGGAGCCGAAGACCAGTTCATTGCCGGACGGGGTTACGCTGACTCGAACGGAGGCGGGCGACTATGAACTTCGCATTCTGGCTCCGGACGCCGACGAATTGATCTGGCGGCTGCACGATCTGGTGACCATGATCCAGAACGGGCAGTTCGACGAGCACCTGGGACCGGACGAGGCGTGAGACGGCGGACGGGCGGCATCTCGTGGTCGAGGTGGAGTTGTGTGGCGTGACATGGATTTCCCCCTGCTTCTCGTCGCCGATATCCAGACAATGGGCGATCGTACTGAGGTGTTCGGGGTTCAGGGGCCTTCGTTTTGATGACAAGGAGCCAATAGATGTTTGGCAAGAAGCTCTATCACGGAGTGGCCTATTACCCCGAGTTGTGGCCGGCGGAGGCGATCGACGACGACATTCGCCTGATGGGGCAGGTGGGGATCAACTGTGCGCGGATCGGCGAATTCGCGTGGTCGTCGATGGAACCCGATGAGGGCAAGTACACGTTTGACTGGTTGAAGCATGTTCTGGACAAGCTGGCGGCGGCCAAGATCGGTGTGGTTTTGTGCACGCCGACGCCGACACCGCCGATCTGGCTGACGGAGCGTTATCCACAGGTTCGTTATGTCGATCAGGACGGGGTTCGCCACGTACACGGTGCCCGTCAGCACATCTGTCCGACGTCGCCGATCTATCGGGAGTTCAGCCGCAAGATCACGGAGGAGATCGCCCGGCGGTTCGGGCAACACCCGGCGGTTTTTTCCTGGCAGACCGACAACGAGTTTTACTGCCACAATCCCAACTGCTACTGCGAGAGCTGCAAGCAGGCCTGGCACAAATGGCTCGCGGCGCGGTACGGCACGATCGAGGCTTTGAACAAGGCGTGGAACGCCAGCATCTGGTCGGAGGCCTATCAGCGGTTCGAGCAGGTGCCTCAGCCCTTCCGCACGCCGTTTCAGCACAACTGTTCGTTGATGACGGCCTATCGGCAGTTCGGCTCGGACACGATCGTGGCGTTTCAGGCCGAGCAACTCGAGATCATCCGGCGCTACAGCAGTGCACCGATCACGCACAACACGATGCCGCCGTGGCATCCACTGGACAACGATGCACTGTTTGAGAAGCTGGATTTCTGTTCGGTGGACATCTATTCGCCGTGGAATTCGTACTGGCGCAACATTCGCGACCTGGATTGGATGCGGGCCCGCAAGTCGCTGCCCTATTTCATCATGGAGACCTCGCCGAGCCAGCCGGGTTCGACGCAGATCGGGCACGCGCTGCATCCGGATGGCTTTCTGGTGGCCGAGGGGGTGGTCAACTTCGGTTTCGGCGGAGTCGGCATGAGCTACTGGCTGTGGCGCCAACAGCGGGGCGGCTGCGAGATGTGCCACGGTTCGGTGATATCGAGCTGGGGCAAGCCGACGACGGCCTGGAACGACGTCCATGCCCTGTCAGGGGTACTGGCGAAGGCCGAGCCGTTTCTGACGGGCGTTCCGGCGGCGGGGGCCGAGTTGGCAATCCACTACAGCACGCGAAGCGATCTGGTGTTTCGAACCGAGCCGATGGAGAGCGGGTTCTCGTACATGGAATCGTGGTTGAACAAGGTCTATCGGCCTGTTCTGGAGCTTGGACTGTATCGCGATGTGATCGGGGAGCAGGCCGACGTCTCGCGGTATCGGGTGGTGCTGTCGCCGATGCTACCGATCGTCGACACGGCGCTGCTCAAGAAGATGATGGCATTCGTGGAGAAGGGCGGCGTCTGGGTGGTGGGCCCGCTGAGCGGCTACCGGACGGTGGATCACACGGTTCACACGGATGCGGGTCTGGGGTTGTTGGACGAGGCGGCGGGTGTGGAGACGATGTATTCGTTCGGTCTGGCCAGTCCGATCAACGCCACGTGCATGAATCAGGCGACGAAGGTTTCCGGCTGGGCCTTTTCGTTCGAGCCTCGGCGGGTGGACGCCCTGGGGCGCTACAACGAGGGGCCGGCGCACGAGCAGGCCTGGCTGACCGAGCGGCGGATCGGCAAGGGCCGGCTGATTCTGGTCGGCGTCATGCCGGAGGCCAATGCCTGCAAGGCGATCATCCGACATGCAATCGGCGCCCAGCCACTGGCGCACACGACCGACGCCACATGGGGTACGACCGTGGCGCCGCGCGAGGGCAACGGCAAATCGGGCTGGTGCATCGTCAACTGGGAGGGTAACGGCGGTTCGGTGACCCTGCCCAAGGCCGGCACTGATGTGCTGACGGGCCAGAAACTGTCGGGAAAACTGACGGTTCGTCCCTTCGGGCATCACATCGTGATGTTTGACTGAGGGAAGGGCGACGGACCGCACTCGGTATCCAACGATGGGGATCGAGCGGAGGGGCCCATCGCGATTTGAGGGAAGACGCATCACCGTCGCGATCTGTTGCGGCGGGGTTGCGTTTGCTGCTTGTCCCGACGAACGGGGAGCGACCGGTTCCTCCGGTATGTCAGGGACTGCGCTTCGAACGGTGTCCAAACGATGTCGGCGTCCGTTCTCTCATCTTCGAGATCGAACACACTTCCCAGGGACATTCGCTGCCTGTTGAACGCTGTACGGCGTCGGGCTCGATGGCTGATGCTGGTTCGGGGGCTGGCGGTGGCCGTCGGCGTTGTCTTGGGCCTGATGCTGGCGGTCGCGAGCATGGATCACTTCGTGATGGCCCGCCTGGAACAGCGTCTGGTTGACCATGAACTGGCCTTGCGGTGGGCGCTGATCGTCATCACTGCATTGCCGATCGCGGTCGTCCTGTTGTGGGCACTTATCCATCCCATTCTGGCGCGATTTTCGGACACGGGGTTGGCGCGGGGGATCGAGGCCTTGTACCCCGACCTTCAGGAGCGGCTGAGTTCGGCGGTGGAGTTGCTGGCCAGCGGCGATCCCGAGCCGATTCGGGGCTCGCCGACGATGATCGGCCTGTTGGTTCGGCAGGCGGAAGAGGGGGCGCGGGCTGTGCGTCCGAGTGTGGTGGTTCGCTGGAACCGCGTGGTGCGCACCTGGTCGATCACGGGGGTTCTGGGGTTGGTGGTGTGCGTTGCGGTGCTGGTGGCACCGGGTCCGTTTGTCCAATCCCTTCGGAGGTTGCTGCTGGCGAACGCAGAACGAGCCGGTCGAACCGAGGTTGTCATCGTCGGCGCGGGTGATCGCGTTGTGCCGGAAGGCGAGCCGGTTGCGATCCGGGCCGAGGTGAGGGGTGCCGAGGGCGTGTCGGCGAAGTTGCTGGTTCGGGGTTCCGACGGTCGGATTGCGTGGATCGACATGCACACTGCCGGCGACGGTGCGGGGGGATATGTCGGGACGATCCCTCGTGTGGAAGGTGCCGGTCAGTATCGGGTTCAGGCGGGTGACGGTCGCACGCGGTGGTATTCGATCCGGGCCGTTCGGCGGCCGACGGTTGCGCGTCTGGCGGCGGTGGTGACTCCGCCGGCCTACAGCCGGAGGGCGGTTCAGGAGATCGCTGCGCTGCCCGATGTGCTGAAGGTTCTTCGCCAGAGCCGCGTTGAGGTGCGGGTTCGAAGCATCGCGCCGATCGTCAAGGCTGTCATGGAATGTCAGCCGGGATCGGCGATTCCCCTGGAGTCACGAGGGGGTTGTGAGTATGGGGGCACGCTGACGGCGCTGGAGACGGTGGCATTCCGCGTCCGGCTGGTCGACGAGCACGGGTTTGAAAACCTGGCACCGCCGGGACGGCAGATCGTGGTGGTTTCGGATGCCCCTCCTTCGGTGACGATCGAGCAGCCAGCTAAGGGGGTCACGCTCAAGCCGACCGACACGCTGTCGATCCGGTATCAGGCGCGGGACGACTTGGGGGTTGCTCGGGCGGAGTTGCTGGTGAGCGTGGGGGGGCGGGAGCCCCTGATTGGGGCGGTTCCGCTGCCGGAAGCTGGTCGCGTGGTTGTGGAAGGTGAGGCGGTTCTGGATCTGAGCCGGCTGGGGCCGCTGAGTGTCCGGCAGGTTGGCTATCGGCTTCGGGTATGGGACACGCGGCCGATGGGGATTGACTCGGGACCCCAGTCTGGGGAATCGGCTTGGCAGGAGATCACGATCGATTCGGGAGTTGCCTCGCTGCCGATGCAGGTGTTGCGCAATGTCCGCAAGGAGTTCCAGGCAGGGGCGAAACAGATGTCTGAATTGCTGGAGGCCTCTGCCAAACAGGTGGACAAGCTCAAGGCCTCGGCTGCCGCGAGTCAGCCGTTCAGCCCGGAGCAGGCAGCCCAGACAGAAGCCTTGCGGCAGACGCTTCGTCAGGCGGAGGTCCTTTCGCAGCAGATGGTCGATCTGACGCGCGAGACCGACTATCAGGAGGTGGGGGACTCGCTTCGGAACGAGGTGACGCGGGCCCATGTGGTGCCGGCCGAGCAGCTTCTGACCGAGGGCAAGCTGCTGAGCGATCGTCACGATGTCCGCGCCGATCGCTTCGCGCGTGCGGGATATGAGCTTCGACGGGCGAAGGAGCGGCTGTCGGGACTCGTTCGGCAATTCGATGACGCAACGGTGTATCGGGAGGCGGCGCAGGCACTCGCAGATGCGGCGGCACGCCAGGCGCGGCTCTCGGGAAAGATGGAGGGGCCGATTTCAACGGAAACGGCGAGCCGGCCGGCGGGTGCGACATCGTTGCCGATCAGCTCGTTGCCATCCGTTTCGCCGGTTTCCCCGGAGGGGGTGCGTCGGTCCGGGGGCTCCGCGGCGACCCGTCCGTCCTCGGCGGGGGAGCGGGCAATGACGGCTCCGGACATGCCTCGTCTGACGAAGGAGCAGGAGGAGCTTATCCGCTCGATGCGGGAGATGATTGCGGCGAATCCGCAGACGCACATGCCGGTTCTCAAGGCCGAGGTGCAGCGCAACAAGACCCTTCTGGAGGAGTTGGGCCAGGTGGTTGCCCGACAGGATCAGTTGTCCAAGTGGGTTCAGAATCAAACAGATCGCGACGCGCTGAGACCGCGCCGAGAGGAACTCGCCAAGGCCCAGAAGGAACTCGGGGGGCAGCTAGTGCGGGTGGGACGTGAGCACGCCGACCTCTTGCAGCAAACAGGGATCAAGGCCGTCAGCGATCGGCTGATGGTTCAAGCCGCCTCGGAGCTTCTGGATGAGCGTCCGGCCGATGCGATGGTGTCGCAAGCGGAGGCCGCCAAGGAACTGGGGAACCTGTCCCAGGCGGTCGGGGCGGCGGCGAAACAGACTCTTCGTGAAGTACCGGATGCCCAGGTGCATCGGCAGCGGGCGGCGTCGGCACGGGACTTGGCCAATCAGTTGGCAGCGTTGGCGCAACAGCAGCGTCAGTTCGCCAGTCAGACCGGTCAGATTGCCGCGCAGCGGGACTCGCGGGCTGCGGAGCCTGCCGGTGCGGGTGCGGCGGAGAGGGCTGCGAGCCTTCGCAAACAGATCGAGCAGGAAGACGGGGCCCTGTCGGCTCGTCAGCGTGAGATGCGTCAGTCTGCCACGCGGCTGGTGGGTCAGACGACGAAGCTGATTCCGGCCATGAAGGTGCGAATCGAGGAGGGGCATCCTGTCGCTTCGATGCACGAGGCTTTGCAGGCATTGGGGCGTCATGAGCCTCGACAGGCATCGGCGGCACAGGAGCAGGCCTCGCGCGAGATGGACTCGATCGCCAAGGACCTTCAGACCGAGGCTCAAAAGGCGGAGGCGGCCGCTGCGGCTGCGGTGGCGAAGTCGGCGGAGGTGCAGCGCAAGGCGAACACGTTGGGTCAGATCGCACAGACGGTCGCTCAGTTTCAGCAGCAGCAGACTCAGTTACGGTCGGCGGTTCAGGGGGTCGGCCGGCAACTGGCGCCTTTGGGTGAGAACCTGGAGTTGCGCATCACCGCCGATCTGGTGGAACAGCAGAAGAGGCTGGCGGAGCGTGCGGACCGATTGGCGGATGAGCTGGGTGACCCATCGCCGGCGGATGAGTCTGCCCCAGAGGGCAAGCCGCATGGGCCGGCCCAGACGGCGGCCATGGCGGTGCAGGACTCTCTGGAAGCGATCACGGCGATGGCATCGGAGCGATTGGCGGCGAAAGGGGCGGGTGGGTCGTCCCCCTCGCCGGCCGCGGCCGTGGCCGAACTTCAGCGGCAGGCGGCGGATCGTCTGGATGAACTGACGGCGGGGCTGGGGCGGCCGCTCGATCCGAACACAGAGCAGTGGGAGGAGAAGGCGTCGCAGCAGTATTCGCGGCTGCGTCAGGCCGAGTATGCCGCGGAGTTGGCGGAGGATCAGCGGCGAATCGCCCAGCAGCTCGAGAAGATTGCCGCGGGGCAGCCGCTCAAGGCCGTCGCCCTGGAGCAAGAGGCATTGCGTCGATCTTCGACGGACTTTGCGAATGCGGCGGATTATCTGAAGGATCAGCTTCAGGCGATGGCCGGCAAGACCCCGACGATCCGGCCGGAGCTGGCGGTGCAACTGACTCGTGCGGCGGAGATGCTTCGTCAGACGGCTCCGGGGGCGATGCGAAAGGCGGCGGAGGAGTTGGATCAGCATCGCGCCGGGGGGGCCTTGCCTCGGATGGGTGAGGCGAGACGGGCGTTGGGCGACGCGCAGAATCTGCTGGGTGATTTTCAGAAGCGTGCGGCCGGCATTGCGAACAAGGGTTCGGCACCCGGTTCGTCGGAAGAACAGCTCGGTCGGGAGCTGACCGAGTCGCTTCACGATCAGTATGAGGCGCTTCAGGCGATGCTGGCGGCCCGGCAGGCCGGCGCGGGGGATTCGAAGGCCTCGACGTCGGCTGCCCAGTCGGGGCGGGCTCAGCGGGCATTGGAGGCGGCCATGGCCTCTGCCCGAGTGGCCGCGGGGCGTCTGGAGGCGGGGACCGGTGCGATCGGCATGCTGCCGGGCGCCGACTCGTCGGATTCGGGCTCGGACGGCGATGCATTGTCTTCGTCGCTGGGCGGTTCGAGCGGCGATGGGAACTGGCGGGCGGTGACTCCGGATTTCAGTGAGCTGGATGGCAGGGGGTCTTTTGCGTTGACGCGAAGTGATTGGGCGAGGCTGCCGGGCGTGCTGCGAGAAGAGATCCTTCAGACGGCTCAGGAGAAGTCACCGATCGAGTATCGCGAGTTGATTGCGCGCTATTTCAAGGCGATCAGCCGCCCATCGGGGGCCGGAAACGGGCATCTGCGGTTGGACGATGCGAGGAAACCCCGGTAAAACAGGACGACGGTTGGGTATTTCGCTTCGCTGTGTCTACGTCACGTGACGGCTCGGGCCAACCGAGAGGGCGGATCTTACGGGGCCGTCGGCATTCTTTGAGGATCAGTGGCATGGAGAGAGTCAGACTGGGTCGAACGAACCTGATGGTGAGCCCGATCTGTTTCGGTTGCTGGCAGATGGGTGGGACGTACTGGGGCCAGCTTCCCGAGGACGATCTGAAGGCCGCCGTACGGCGTGCGGTGGAACTGGGCGTCAATTTCTTCGACACGGCCGACGCTTACGGCAACGGGCACGGCGAGGAAGTGCTGGGCGAGGCGCTTGAGGGAGTTCCTCGGGATCGGGTCGTCATAGCGACCAAGGTGTATCACCGTTGGTATGACGAGCCGGATTCACCCCGTCATCCGGACCTTTCCTATGACTACATCATCTGGGAATGCGAACAGTCTCTGCGCCGGCTCAAGACCGATCACATCGATCTGTACCAGGCGCACAGTTTTGAGGTGATGACCCATCCGGCCGAGACCGCTCGTGCCTTCGACAAGCTGCTCAAGGACGGCAAGATCCGTGCCGTCGGGTGCAGCAATTTCACGACCGAGCAGGTCAGGGCCTTCCTGAGATTCAGCAAGCTTCACACCTGCCAGCCGCGCTATAATCTGTTACAGCGGGACATCGAGAAGGATCTTCTGCCGTTGTGTCTGGCCGAGGATGTCGGCGTGCTCACCTGGGGCTCGCTTCGCTATGGTCTGCTCAGCGGGAAGTACACGGGCACCGAGACGTTTGACGACCTGCGCAAGGGCGATCCCGACTTTGTGGGCGAGACGTTCAAGAAGAATGTGGAGAAGGTGAATCGTCTCAAACCGATCGCCGAATCGTTGGGAAAGACGGTGACTCAGCTTGTGCTTCGAGCGACGTTGGAGCATCCTGCGATCACGTGTGTCATTGTCGGCTGTAAGCGTCCGTCGCAGATCGAGGATACGGTGGGTGCGACCGATTGGCGGTTGAGCCTTCGTGATGCGTATCGCGTTCGGGACGCTTTGGCGTAGCGGGGCCCTTTGGAGCGTGTGAGCCTCGGAAAGGGAGGGAATGACCCCAGGCGATCATCCATGTAGTTCTCCGGCGGACGGGAGGTCGCGGCGCCGCCTTGTCGTTGTCGGTGCTTTGGGCCTGGTGATTGTGGCGGTGGGGGCTGCGACTATCTACTGCATTCTTGGAGGTCGCGAGACCCTCGTCGATCGCATCGAACTGTCACCGGGTGCCTTGACGGGCTGGAACGTCCTGCTGATCAGCCTGGACACGGTGCGTCGGGATCACGTGGGCTGTTACGGTCATCGCGGGATCCAGACGCCGGTTCTTGACGGTCTGGCTCGAGACGGTATTCGTTTCGATCAGGCCGTGACGCCGGTGCCGATGACGTTGCCCGGTCATGCGACGATGCTGACCGGTTTGAATCCTCAGCACCATGGTGCCCGTGTGAATGGGTTGTTCAGCCTGAACGAGAAGGTACCGACACTTCCCGAGGTTCTTCGCCGGAACGGCTATCAGACGGGTGCGATCGTGTCGGCCTTCGTGCTCGATCGACGGTTCGGTTTGAACCGGGGGTTCGATCTGTACGACGACGATCTCAGCCATGGGCGTCATCCCTTCAAGTTCGGATACCGGGAGCGGGGCGGGGACCAGGTGACGGAGGCCGCAACGGCCTGGTTGCGGGCCCATGCCGGTGGGCGGTTCTTCCTGTTTCTCCACTATTTCGATCCGCACTGGCCCTACTCGGCGCCGGAGCCGTTCGCCGGCCGGTACAAGGGCAAGCCTCACGGTGACTACGACGCCGAGATTGCCTTCACCGATCATCAGATCGGACGGGTGCTGGCGGTGCTGGACGAGTTGAAGGTGCGGAACCGCACGCTGGTAATCGCCCTCAGCGATCATGGCGAGGGGCTCGACGAGCACAACGAGAAGACCCACACGCTTCTGTTGTACGATACGACGCTTCGCGTTCCGTTGATCATGAGCGGTCCCTCTCCGATGCCTCACCGTCGTCTGATCAGCCGGCAGGTGGGGCTGATCGACCTGATGCCGACGGTGCTCGATCTGCTGGGGATGTCGGTGCCGGGTGCCACGGATGGTGTCAGTCTGCTCCAGGCCGGTGCGACCGGTCCGCGGGACCTTTATATCGAGACGCTGGGCAGCAAGTTCCTGCACGGGTGGGCGCCGCTGGTAGGGATTCGGCGAGACGATCGCAAGCTGGTCGTGGCGCCTCAATCGGAGCTGTATGACCTTCAGGCGGACCCGAACGAACTTCGAAACCTGTTTGAGGTAGATCGGCCGACGGCGGTGTCCCTGCACGATCGGTTGCGTCGCATGGTGGGCGGCGACACGGAGATGCTGACTCAGGTGGCCGCTAATCTGCCGGTGGATCGCGAGACACGGGACAAGCTGGGGGCGTTGGGGTACGTCATCACGACGACGGCGCCTTCGACGTCGCCGACGACGGCGGGCAAGCCTTTGCCCGATCCGAAGGAGATGATTCTGGCTCAGCGTCGAGTCGAGCAGGCGCAGACGCTGGTTCAGGAGGGGCGACATCGAGAGGCGCTACTGGTGATCGAACCCTATCTCGAGAAGAATCCCGATGACGTCACGGCGCTCAACGCGGTCGGCGAGTCGTATCGCAGTCTGTCGATGCTGGCCAAGGCGATGGATGCCTATCAGCGGATCGTTCGGCAGCCGTTTCAGAAGGAGTTGGGTTATGCAGGGATGGCCTCGGTCCATCTGCTGCGGGGCGATTTTGAGGAGGCGGAGGCTGCCTGCCGCCGGGCCCTGGAGGTTGAACCGGGTTGTCTGGCGGCGATTCTGAATCTCGGGTTGGTGTATCGGGAGCAGGATCGGGATGCGGAGGCGACGCGGCAGTTCGAGCAGGTGATTCGCGAGGGGCGCGGGACGTTCGACGCACCGGCCTGGTTGGCCATTGCCCAACTTCATTGGCGCCGGGGGCGATTGGCAGAGGCCAAACAAGCGGCGGAGAAGGCGATAGCTGCGGATTCGACGTATGCCGAGGCCCTGACACTGATGGCGGACTTGCAGTCTCAGGAGAAGGGTGCGGATGTCGGGGCGACGATTGCGCGGTTGCGGGATGCGATATCCAAGCGTCCGGACCCGGACAACCTGCTTCGGTTGGGCAAGCTGGAGGCTCAGAGAGGCCGGTGGCAGGAGGCCGAGGCTGCGATTCGGGATTCGATTGCGAGGCGCAGCGACCACGCTCCGGCGCATCTGGAGATGGCGCAGGTGCTGCAGGAGCTTGGAAAGACAGACGATGCGATAACGCATCTTCGCGAGGCGTGCCGTCTGGCCCCGAAGGATCCGGCGGCGGCGGGAGATCTCGGTACTGCGTTAGCGAAACAGGGGCGGTTCGAGGAGGCCCGAGGATTATTGGAGAGGGCCACGCGGTTGGCGCCGCAGTCGCCCAGCTACCATTACAATCTGGGTCTGATCTACGCGCGGCTGAACAATGTGTCGGCGGCGTGCGAGGAATTTCGCAAGGCGATCGAACTGAAAAGCGACTATGTCGAAGCGCATCATAACCTGGGCGTGGCACTGCAGATGCAGGGCAAGGCTGCCGAGGCAGCCGAGAGCCTTCGCCGAGCCGAAGAACTGAGAAAGTCAAAGGAAGCCAAGGGGGGCGCGGGCTCTTCCGGACGGTGATGGCCGGATGATATGGAGGCCGAGCGCGGCAGACGATCCAGGGCATTCTTCCGAACTCAGACAGTTCTGACTTGCCCTCGGGTGTTGGTTTGCAGATAATGACGGGTTCCAGATAGTGGAGCAAGCAGGAAACCGGCGTCCCGCTGGGGTGCCGATGAGAACAGGATCGGAGAGGTCGATGGGAGCGACGCTCGACGCACTTCACCGGTTACAGGAAATAGAGACCCAGTTGCACGTCATCCATCAGCGGATGGAGGCGAAACGGCGCGAGGTCAAGGCCCAGACCCGGCGGATGGCGGAGGTTGAACAGAATCGTGGCGATCAGCACGATCGGATGAAGACTCTCCAGATGGAGATCGATCGTCTGGAACTGGATCGCAAGGGGCGAGAGGACGAGATCGCCAAGTATCGCGAGCAGATGAAGATCACCAAGACGAACAAGGAATATGCCGCGATTCGGGTTCAGATCAACACGCTTGACGCAAACAACCGCAAGCTGGAGGACCGGATTCTGGATCTGATGACCCAGATGGACCAGCTCAAGGCGGAGGCGGGCGGCATACAGGCCGAGCTCGATCGTCAGAAAGAGCGTCTGGACAAGGTCAATGAGGAGTACGCCGAACTTGAGGCCAAGACGGGTCCGCAGGTTGCCAAGTTGAAGGCTCAGCGAGTTGAGGCCAGCGATCGGATACCGGCGACGGCTTTGGAGGCGTTCGAGCGGGTCTGCGGCTACCATGAAAGCGAGGCGATGGCCCCCGTCATTCAGCCGCATGCCAAGCGAGAGGAGTATATCTGCGGCGGGTGTCAGATGAGCATTCCGCTTCAGATGGTCAACGCCTTGCTCGGCAGTGACGACATCCAGACCTGTACCGTCTGCGGGCGGATTCTGTTCCTCGAGGGCCCTGTGACGTCGGACAAGGCTGCCGCATCATAGTCATCTACTTCTCCCCCCGAATGAGCGAAGACATTCCTTTGCCCGCCGGAGAGTGACCGGACGTAGTGGCATTGTCGCTTTGACCGACGCGTTCGGTTCTTCCGTCTCGGACAGTTGTCTTACCCTCCGCGGCAACGGTCGTAGATTTCGCGGGACCGCCGCAGGTAGTACTTGAAGTCTTCATAGGACACGTCGGGTGGGACATGATGGTCCACCGAGGGCAGGAATCGCCCGGATCGGAAGAGGGGCGGCAGCTTGGCTTCCAGTTCGGCATCGATGGCAGCCTTGCCGCGGGCCAGGGCCCGCTTGTCGATTCCGCCGAGGATCTTGAGCACAGGGTAATCGCGTCGGGTCTCTCGAACGTCCATTCCGGCGGCGACTTCGAAGGGCAGCAGGGCGTCGACACCTCCTTCGAGAAACAGGGGAATCAAGAGGCGGATGTCGCCGTCGCTGTCGACGGTGATCCAGCGGGCACCCATCTGCCGGTAGAAGTCGACCATTTCGCGGTAGTAGGGCAGCATGAATTCTCTGAAGAAGGCCGGTGAGATCAGCGGGCCGTTCTTGTAGGCCATATCCTCCCACATGAAGACGAAGTCGATGGGGGCCTCGCGAAGGGCCCTGGCGTAGAGACCCTGCAGGTATTTGACGTGAAAGCGGCACATTTCGTGGATGAAGTCGGGCTGATCGATGTAGGTCAAGAGGAGTCCTTCGAGCCCCATGAGTTCACGGAGCCAGCCGAAGAAGCCGTTGTCTCTTCGTCCGATACACCAGAGGTGAGGCGATTGTCGTGCGGAGACGACCCAGTTGTCCCAGTCGGCGGGGTAGCGGCCGGGGGTGCTGGGGTCGAGGCGTTCCTTGAGGTTCTCGAAGTCTTCGCGCGTGGCCACCGGGTGTTTGAGGAATTGCGGTACGCAGCGCCCCTTTTTGGGCTCGCGACAGATGATGCCGTTTTCCATCCGGACGGTCCGGGTGTCGGCATCTTCCTCGAGGACGACGGGGGGGAACGGCGGATAGATGCCCCAGGCGATGTCGGGTCGGAAGTAATGAATGATGCCGCAATCGTCCCACGGTTCGACGCCGGCGGGCAGGCCTTCGTCGTGCCATCGTTCCACCGTTTCGGGCCAGTAGCCCGGCTCGAACTGGCACAGCACGTCCGGTCTCTCGCCAGCCATCGTCGCGTGAAATGCTTCGCGGGGTGTCATCGTTGTGTACTCCGTGTCCTTGGATATCCGATGCGAGTGGTGACCCACGGGTCATGTCATGAGACACGATGATAACGAAGAGGCCGCATACAAACAGCCGAGACGAAAAACAGGATGCGTCGAAAGTGCTTTCTGTTGTTGCCGTGCTCGGGTGGCCCCCAAGCTCAAAGCGACATCGTGGGCTCAGGTTGCGGACTCCTTGGCAGGAGTTTGGTTGACCGTGTTTTCATCCGCCAGATCCGCTGCATCCGACGGTGGCGCAGACTCATCATCCCCCGTCTCGTTGTCTGACACCTCCTCTTCGATTTCCTCTGTTATGGTCTGCCCTGTTGTCTCGTCCTTTGTCACTATCCTCCTGCGTCGACGTCGCTTGCGGCTCTTCGTTATTGTGATGTCTCCGGCTTCGAGGAGTGCTTCTCTCGACAAGACATCGCGAATGGCACTGAAGACGTCCTGAAGATCGAGGCGAACCGGTGCACGACGGTTCAACTCCCGCCGCACCACGGTGAGAACATCTTGAGTGAAGAGAACGCGAACCACAGAGGCAGGACTCAATGCCTTCCTTTGGGACCAGTATTGTTCCAGCATGTCCGCCTGAATCGAATCGCGACTGAGCAATGATAGCTTGCTCCACAAGGATTCGGGTGAAGTCTCCACCTCTTCAAGAAGGTTGCCCTCGAATGCCAAATCATGAGCTATCCCTTCGCCCTCTGCGAATGTTACGTGATATAGCTTCCATTCAATTCCATTGGTCAACGCAACCCAGCGAAGGCCAGCTCGTGATGCGTAGTTCTCGGCCTGCTCGATATGCTTGTCTGTAAGCCCCTTTTGGCTTGCTGCCTTGCATTCCACGAGCACCCGGACTGTTCCACTAATCTTGAGTGCCAAATCACAGTAGCGATCCTTTATCTGCAGCTCCTTGGATATCTCTCCCTTCAGAGCGTCGTAACCAAGCATCTCCTCGAAGAACTTTACAAGGAACATCACGGTATCGGATTCATTGGCGTTGCGGTCTCGTGCTTCGCGAAATGCAGCCGCGAATTTTCTCAGCGTGTTCAGGGTGGCTTTGTCACACGGCATAGGCTCATTCCTCCTGGATGATAAGACGATGTTCATATTCAGATGCAGGAGTTCTCATTATTCCGACGGTCACATTGATAGGTCAAGCGGAAAGTGCGAGAAGAGGTTGCAGGTCTGCACCGAGGTTGTCAGATAGTGACACCCCTGGAGACAAGAGTGGTCAGCACGACACACGGCAGCGCGACAGGGCCTTCTGCCAAGTCTGGGCCGTGCATCTGGATGCACAGAGCACGAGGTTGTGCCTCCTCCGGTCGATGCTACCGGCGCAGGTATTGGGTGAGGGGGCGAGAAATGGACGGGCGACGGGCCTGTGAGTGGAGGTGATTGGGGCTGCTCGTTTCACGATTTTGACGGTTCGAGTATCTCCTTGATTTTGCCGGCCAGGGCCTGTATGGAATACGGTTTTCCGAGGAAGTTCAGGTTGTCTCTCAGCACGCCATGGTGCACGATGACGTCCTCGGTGTATCCCGAAGTGAAGAGCACCTTCATATCGGGGTGAAGCTTCACCACTCGCTCTGCCAGTTCCCGACCGTTGATGCCGGGCATCACGACGTCGGTGATAAGGAGATCGATCTTCCCGTCATGGTTTCTCATGAGGGACCATGCTTCGTCTCCGTGAGCGGCAGTGAGCACCGAATAGCCCAGTCTCTTCAGGAGCATCTGGGCGAGGGTGCGGACGATCTCCTCGTCTTCTACGAGCAGGACGGTGGCCGTTCCACCGGGCAGGTCCAGCACCGGCCTTCCGTGGACATATCTTTCGGCCTGTTCTTCGATTCGGGGCACGTAGACCTTGAAGGTCGTTCCGAGACCCACTTCCGAATAGACTTCGACGGCTCCACCCGCCTGTTGGACGGCGCCAAAGATCATGGCCAGGCCCAGTCCCGTGCCCCGACCTTTTGGCTTGGTCGTGAAGAATGGTTCGAAAAGGTGTTGTCTGACCTCCGGGGTTATTCCGTGTCCGGTATCACTCACGGCCAGCATCACGTATCTGCCGGGTTGCAGGGTCGGATGACGTGCGTGGTAGTTCTCGTCAAGGTCCACATTGGCCGTTTCGATAGTAAGCCTGCCGCCGTTCGGCATGGCGTCGCGGGCGTTTACGGCCAGGTTGACGAGCACCTGTTCGAATTGGGCGGGGTCCACCTTGACGGATCCGAGTCCGTCAGCCAGCTTCGTCTGGAGGGCGATGTCCTCTCCGATGAGACGGCCCAGCATCTTCTGAAGGTTGTCGACCAGATCGTTCAGGTTCAGCACTTTGGGCTCGATGATCTGCCGGCGGGAGAATGCCAAGAGCTGGCGCGTCAGGGAGGCCGCGATTTCGGCGGCCTTGGTCACTTCGTCGAGGTGCTGCGCGGCAGGGTGCGAGGAGGTGAGGTCCATCCGTGCGAGATCGGCGTTGCCGCCGATGGCGGTGAGGAGATTGTTGAAGTCATGGGCGATTCCTCCGGCCAATCGTCCTACCGCTTCCATCTTCATCGCCTGCTGAAGTTGTTCCTGGAGTCTGGTTTTTTCCGCCTCTGCGGCCAGCCGTTCGGACAGATCGACTCCGATGCCGATGATGCACGGCTTGCCACCGATCGTGACATGCACGCCGGTGCAATAGGCGGGGATCTCGCGTCCGTCGCGGCAGAGGAGGTTCAGCTCGGTGGAAGCTTCACCCCGGTTGAACGCATCACGGATGACGGAGGCCACCCGGTCGCGATCCTTTGGACTGATCGCGTCCGCGATTGTCATCCCGGGGATTTCCTCGTCAGACCATCCGAGCACCTTTCCCAGGTTGTGATTCCATCGCATGAGGTTGCCATTTTCGTCAAAGACGTAGGCGATGCTGGGGAGGCTGCTGAAGAGGCCTTCGGAGAGCTGCTTTTCGGCCAGGAGGGCCAGCTCGGCGCGTTTGCGTTCGGTGATGTCGAGCATGAGTCCGTTGAAGACGAGTTCCTCCCTTTGTCTGACGGGTTTGGAGACCCCGCGGAACCAGATTTCATCGCCATTCGGTTTGACGAACCGACCTTCGAAATCCCACTCTCGAACCTCTCGTACGGCATCTTTGATCGAGGTCAGGAACGCCGCGCGATGCTCTTCGGCCACGCACGATATGAAACGGGGCAGACACTCCTGGATCGGTTCGATGGGGAAGCCAAAGAGTGCTTCGAATCGGTCGCCGACGTAGTAGAGCCCCATCTGGCCATCCGGCCTCGCGTAGAATTGGTAGACGGCGCCGGGGAGGTTGTCTGTGATGGCTCGCAGACGTTCCTCACTCTCCCGCAAGGCGGCTTCCGCCTGTTTGCGTTCAGAGATGTCCAGACCCGTTCCCACGAGGTACGCTTTGTCGCCGACAGTCATGTGTACGCCGTGCATGAGAAACGGGCTGGTATTGCCATCTCTGCCAAGGAGACGCACCTCGAGGGTGGCGGATCCTCGGCTGAGTACTTCCTCCATCTTTCGGGTGACGAGGTCTCGGTCTTCCTCGGCGACCAGTTGAAGTATGTGTCGTTCGGACATCTCTTCGGGGGGATATCCCAGGACCTTCTGATGATTGTCATTCCAACGAATCATGTGGCCTTCGGCATTAAAGACGTAGAAGATGCCCGGAAGGCTGTTGATAACGGTATCTGAGAAGGCCCTTTCCTGGAGGAGCTTTTCCTGCGTCTGTTTGAATTCGGTGATGTCGGGGAAGACGACCAGGGCGGCGATCAGTTCGCCCCTGCGATTGTAGACCGGTGTGCCGCTGGCAAATTCCCATCGGATTGAACCATCTTTTCGACGGGTGAAGAACTCTTCATTCCGCGTCGTTTCGCCGCGCAAGGCGCGGGCAAGGGGCATGTCGAGAAGACTGATCGGCGTACCGTCCGGGCGGAAATCCTGCCAGCTCTGTTGTTTCGTAATGTCCGCGAGCGACGTGCCTATGTAGCTGGGTTCGTCGGAGATTCCGAGATATTCGGTGGCTGCCGGGTTCGCATAGCGAGCCACCATATCCGGCGCGCTGGTGACCACAGTGGGAATCGGACTCTGCTCCATGACGGCTTCCAGCAGCAGGCTTGTCCGTTCAAGCTCTGTCTCGACCTGTTTGCGCTTGCTGATGTCGCGAACGGAAGCGATCACGCGATTCCGACCGGCGATGAGACCTGAACGAAGGGCGACCTCCGACCAGAACAACTCGCCATTGCTGCGTCGGCACGGCCACTGGAAGACCTGAGGGCCTGCATCGATGGCCCTGCGCACGTTTTCCATCGCTTCGGTCTGAGAGTATGGCGGCTCGCCCAGGCTGAAGTCGTTGATGGACAGTGTGATGGCCGTGGCGCGATCGTATCCGAACATCCCGCACATCGATTCGTTGACATCCAGTATCCGTCCGGCCTCATCGTGAATGAGCAATGCATCGCTCGTGGCATTGAAGACCTCGCGGTATTCCTCCCAATCACGTCGGATCGTCTCGTTGTGTTCGGTCAGTTCCCTCGTGCGTTCGGCGAGGCGGGTCTCGATGCTCTTCCGGGTGGCATCCAGTTCCGCTTCGATGCGCTTGCGGTGCCGACTTTCGCAGACCAGACGCACCATCAGGTAGCCGATGAGCGCGACGACCGCGGAGAGGATCAGCAGGCCCCTGCTGTCACGGAGAAGGGGTCCTTGAGCCAGGAGGCTGAGTTGGCGTTGGGGAGTGGGTGCAGGTACGGCCTGCACTGTGGCACATCTGCTCTGTTCTGTTCGGACGCGGTCCGGCGAGTCATTGGGTGAGATATTCAAGACAACAGATGCTGGGGCCGGTATTCGTGCGGATTTCGGGATCGCGGGAATCCCGGCCGTGTCGGCTCCATTCCAGGCTGCTGCACAGAGGCATGCCGATATCCAGAGGGGTAGCCATCTGGGGGGATGCCCGTGTCTATCAGTCATATCGCCGCTCCTGTCGACTCCCATACGCCTTGCAGGTGTTCGGCGAGTGTGAGTCAGAAGCCCTGAGGACTCTCCTAGCCCCTTGAATCCACTCCGCGTCACTCGTCTTGAGGCGCTGCAATCCGACATCTGCTCGTCAGAGATGGGCAATCCACCAACGCGGGTGATTCGACATTCGCCACCCCGATGTGCCTTCATACTCAGCCTATCTTACCGTAGCCTCTTGTTGTTTCCACGCCGAAACCGGGCGAAATCGGCACGGCGCTATTGACAGGGGCAGATGTTGCGGTTGGGTCGAGCGTTTCTCACCCGGTGTCTGCCTAGGCATCACACTCTATTGGGCAGAGCCGGCTTTGGAGAGCGATGAAGAGGCGATAGTTGTTGTCTCTTGGGGGCCTTTGGCTTGAGGATGGAAGCTTGCACGCTGAATGATCTGTCGCCCGATCCCCTGGGCGATGGATCGGATGACACCTATGGGCCATCTGTCGCTTCGAGCAGGGGGCACAACGAGCGCCAAGCTTCCGACCCTATTTCCTTGTCGAGCCGGAAGCTTGACGCCAGTGAATCGTGAGCCTGTTTCAGCGGGAAGACTTCCTGAGCATGAGCCCGACCACCCCTATCGCGAGCAGCGACAGCGATGCGGGTTCGGGCACGAGGACGAAAGCGTGCGATGCGCCGTTATAGGTGCCCTGGCCGCAGATCCAACCCAGGTCGTTGATACTCAGGGCGCTGGTCAGTACCCAGCCGGAGCCAGGACTGAGGTATCCATTGAGATCGATAATTGAGCCGTTTGCCCAAACGACCGCCTTGCCACCGGAGTCACCCACGATGACGCCGGATTCGTTGATGTCAAAGGCACGGGCCGTGTTGGAGCCGGCCAGTGTTCCCAAGTCAGTCATTTCGCCGTTCTGCCAGAGGAAGGCACGTGGATTCTCGGAGGCATCCGGTGCGAACCCGGCCACTTGGCCCAGTTCGTTGACTGACAGGCTCTCAGCGGAGGACAGGCCGCCAAAGGTTCCGATGTCAATGATGGAACCGTTTTGCCAGAGGACGGCGTGAAAGTCGGTATCGACCGCTTCGGAGTATCCTGCGATCAGGCCGGCGTCATTGATGGCCCGACCTTCACTCTTGAAATGACCGGCAAGCAGGCCCAGATCGGTCAGGGTGCCGTTCTGCCAGAGGTAGGCGCGTTGCCCGCCATCGCTTGTGTCGGATCGTCCGACAACTTGTCCCAGGTTGTTGATGCCAAAGGCGCGACTGGTCGTCCCGTAGAGGGTACCCAGATCGGTCATGGCACCGTTCTGCCACATGAAGCCGTGGAGTTGTCCGTCCGCACGCCGGGATTCGCCGACGATCTGGCCAAGGTCATTGATGTCGAAGGCGGCGCACCAGGCCGTTGACGTGCCTGCCAGCGAGCCGATGTCAACTCGTACCCCGTTCTGCCATAGGAAGCCGCGGTCTCTGTACTGAGGGAATCCGATCGGGAAGGTATATTCCGTGTAGGTGTGATCACCAACCACCTGGTTGAGGTTGTTGATGTCTTCAGCCTTACCGAGTCCCAGGTCGATCAGTGTTCGAGCCTGAGTGGTTGCAGATGCTGCTGCAAGAACGCACAACGACAACCCCAACGACCTTCGCCAGCCCTTCATTGATGTAACAAGACCCATTCCTCGTCTCCTTCCCAAGAAGAGTTGATAGATCCCTTCCCCCGTTTGAACGCAGAAGTTCGACTCTGATGGACGGTGTGCAGAAGGCAAACCGTCCTCCGGTGCGCTGCCCTCGGCTCAAATGCTGAAGATTGAGCGGCCGCGCTATTCCATACCGGTACTCCCGATACACCTTGGGGTTTCCCGGAACCAGACTACTGAGGATGTGGGTTGTCAACGAAAGGAGGTGTGGCCTCCTCGTTCCCTCTCAAACGTATTATGCCTGACGCGACATGCCCAGTCAATTCCTTATCGAATCGGTTGTTGGATGATCGTGTGTGGATTGGGGGAATCGGTACTACACGGGGTCCGCCTTTCTCTTTGGCCCTCGCCCGGCAGGGGCAATGAGCCAACTCTGCTGGACTTGGTTACACGGACGTCATGCGGCCGCTGGGAAAGTGGCGGGGCGGGAGTTCGCTGGGATGCGCAACGGGTTTACTTCTGTGGACGTACGGTTTACAACACGTGCTCAACTGGCAGGCATGAGGAGATACGCTGATGAAGCACTCACCGATATGGATGCGAGGGGCGCTGGGTACCGCTCTTGTCTTGAGTGTGGGTGTGCTCTGCTTTGGGGCGCCGGTGACAGTGTACGTGGCCGGCAACGGCAACGATGGTTGGTCGGGTCGGCGACAGCAACCCAATGCGGAGGGCACGGACGGTCCGCTGGCCTCACTCGATCGGGCTCGGGATGTGGTTCGCGCATTGAAGAAGGCTTCCGGCCTGCCGGAGGGAGGGGTTACGGTTGAGGTTGCCGGCGGCGTGTATGAGCTCGGAAAGGCCTTCGATCTGGGCGGTGAGGATTCCGGAGCGGACGGGGCGCCGGTGGTCTATCGGGCGGCGGCCGGACAGGACGTTCGCCTGATCGGCGGCAAGGTGGTCACAGGATGGAAACCTGTGACGGATCCGGCGGTGCTGGATCGCTTGGACGCCGCGGCGCGGGGCAGGGTGCTCGAGACCGATCTCAAGGCGCTGGGCATTTCCGATTTCGGCAAGGCCAGCGGGGGAGGACTGCAGCTCTACTTCAAGGACAAGCCGATGACGGTGGCTCGCTGGCCGAACGAGGGCTTCGTCAACATCGTGGACATCGTGGTCAAGGACGGGCATCAGATTCACGGCAATGCCGGCAGCCAGGTCGGTAAGTTCATCTACGACGGCGATCGGCCGAAGCGGTGGGTGGGTGAGAAGGATCCGTGGCTGCACGGCTACTGGTTCTGGGACTGGTCGGCTCAGCGGCAGCCCATCGAGTCGATCGACGTGGACAAACGGATCATCAGTCTCAAGGCGCCGTATCACCATTATGGCTATCGGAAGAAGCAATGGTACTACGCCTTCAACATGCTGAGCGAGCTGGATGCCCCGGGTGAGTGGTATCTCGATCGTGAGAAGGGGGTTCTGTACTTCTGGCCGCCGGAGCCGATCGAGGGGGGCAAGGCAGTTGTGTCGGTGTCGCAGTCTCTGGTGGAGATGAAGGGGGTTTCCGGGGTCCGCCTGATGGGATTCCTGTTGGAGGTGGCTCGCGGGACGGCGGTGAGGCTCAGCGGCTGTTCCGGTGTCGAGGTCGTCGGGTGCACCATTCGGAACGTGGGTGGTTCTGCGGTTTCGATCCACGACGGGGTGCGCAATGGTGTGGTGGGGTGCGAGATTCATGATGTCGGCTGCGGCGGCATTGCGCTCAACGGCGGCGATCGCAAGACGCTCGCACCGGCCGGCCACTACGCCGAGAACAACAACATCCATCAATACGGGCAATGGGAGCGGATGTACCAGTCGGGCGTGTCTATGAGCGGTGTGGGCAATCGGGCCCGGCACAATCACATCCATCATGCTCCGCACATGGGCATCCAGTTCAGCGGCAACGACCATCTCATCGAGTACAACGAGATCGATCACGTGTGTCTGGAGTCCAACGATGCGGGGGCCATCTACGCCGGGCGCGACTGGACGATGCGCGGGCATATGATCCGCCACAACTACTTCCATGAGATCAACGGCTTCCGCGGGCGGGGCTGCGTCGGGGTGTATCTGGACGATATGTTCGCCTCGGCAACGCTTTATGGAAACGTTTTCTACAAGGTGACCGCCGCGTCGTTCATCGGCGGGGGTCGCGACAATCGGTTTGAAAACAACATCTTCGTCGACTGCAATCCGGCACTTCACGTGGACGCTCGCGCCCTGGGGTGGGCTCACTACCATGCCGACGAGTGGATCCAGGAGGGCAAGGAGAAGGGTACGGTCTGCGGCATGGCCTACAACAAGCCGCCCTACAGCACTCGGTATCCCGAACTGGTGAAGATCCTGGAAGAAGACCCGAAGGCCCCGCGGGGCAATGTCATCGCCCGGAATATCTGTTGGGGCGGCCGGTGGGAGGACGTTGAGGACAAGGCCAAGCCGCTGCTGAAGTTCGAGGGCAACCTGGTAGGCGCCGATCCCCTTTTTGTGGATGCCGCGAAGCAGGACTTCCGACTTCGCGACGAGTCGCCTGCCTGGAAGCTTGGCTTCAAACGGATTCCGATTGAGCACATCGGCCGGTACAAGGGGCCATGTCCGACGTCGCGGCCTTGAACGGCAGCCGACGGCTTCAGGCGCAAGACGCGTCGAGCATTCGGCAAGCCGATTGACTGTGCAGTATCGCGGGCGAGGGGAGCAGATGCGGGGCGTCGGCCGGAGAACACACCTTTGCGCGCGGAGCGATGTCCATTTCGGAGCATGTCATGAGAGTCGTATCGATCGTCAGCGTCTTGTGGGTGGTCTCCCTTGTTGTCTCGTACGCGGTCGCCGAACAGCGATGCGTCGAGGTGTTCGGATCGGGTGGGCGGGGACTGCCCATCGTGATCGACCCCAACGCGGGTTCATCGGAGGTGGAGGCGGCCGGGGAGCTGGCGGACATACTCCGTTGCATGACGGGTGACGATTTTGCGGTCGTGCGTGAGGCGAGCGGCCAGGCGATTCGGGTTTCTCTTGCGTCGCGTTTGGCGGAGTTCAGGGCGGGCGAGCCGGGTCCGGACGGATTGTCGATCGAGGTCGGCGAAAAAGGGGTGGTGCTGGCTGGTGGTGATGACCGCGGTGTCGGCTATGCGGTGACGACGTTTCTGGAAGATCTGGGCGTTCGCTGGTGCATGCCGGGCGAATTCGGACGGGTTATTCCGCGTCGTTCCGAGATTCGGCTGCCATTCGGGCGGCGAGTCGAGAAGCCGGATTTTGCCTTTCGTCAGATCTGGTACGCCTATGGCGCGCAGAGTGCGGAGGGTGAGAAACGTCTCTTGGAGTGGCGGCGGCACAACAAGGTCGGCCACCTGCCTATTCTTCACGGCCACAATCTGACCACATCGTTGCCCAAGGGCATCACCTTCGCAAACCATCCTGAGTACTTCGCCGTGGTGGGTGGCCGGCGGTCGAACACCCAGCTCTGTACAAGCGATCCCGAGGTGATTCGTCTGGTGGAGCAACGGGTGTGCGAGTTCTTCGATCAGAATCCCGGTGTTGCCTCTTACTCGCTCTGCCCCGATGACAATACGCGTTTCTGCGAGTGTTCGCGGTGCAGGGCGCTGGATGTCGGTGGGGCCGACCCATACACAGGCAAGCCGCTGATCACCGATCGCTACATGATCTTCCTGAACGCGATTTCGCGGGGTGTTCAGTCGCGGCACCCGGGCAAGAAGGTTACGACCTATGCCTACGACAACTACTCGATTCCGCCGCAGAAGGTGGCGATCGATCCTCATGTGGTCATCGTCTTCACGACGAGCAACTTCTGCTCGATTCACTCTGTGGCCGACGATCACTGCGAATCGCGTCAGAGGATGCGCACCCTGCTCAGCGAATGGACGAAGCGGTGCGGCAAGGTGTACATCTACGAGTACGATCCGATTCCCTTCAACGCGGAATTGCCCTGCCCGCTTTACGGTCAGCGGATGCGCGACATGCCCGTGTACAAGGCGATGGGCATTCGAGGTTTCACGTTCGAATCGCATCAGAGCTGGGCGACGCTTTCGCCGAACTACTATGTCTCGGCCAAGCTGATGTGGAACAGCCGCCTGGACGGGCGGGCTGTGCTCCGCGACTGGTGCGAGGCATTTTTCGGTCCGGCGGGTCCGGCCATGTTCGACTATTACATGACCCAGGAGCGAGCCTTCAGCGAGTATCACCAGTATCTCCGCTGGTCATTGCGGGACATTCCGCGGGCGTTTGGGCCGGTGTTGATGGAAGCGATCGGCGGGCATCTGAAGGCAGCGGAGGAGGTGGCCCGGGAGGCGCCTTACCGGCAACGGGTCGCGATGGTTCGGATGGCGTACGATTATCTGAGCCATTACATCGCCGCGAGATCACCGGCCGGCGCGGGTCAGTATGAGGTGTTCCGCTCGCATCTGAACGGTGCTCGGGGACTGATCGAGCGAATGCGCGGTGAAGGCGAGGACTTCATCTTGGCGAAGGTCGCCCGGGAGTATCTCGACAAGAGCCTCGATGCCCAGGCCGTGGAGATGTTCTCCAAGGACATGGGACTGATATCGGACTGGTGGGTGATCGGACCGTTCGACAATACGGGGGGGCGGGGGCATGATCGTGTTTATCCGCCCGAACTTCGAATCGACATGGCCGGAAGCTGTCCGGGCAAGGAGGGTCCTGTCCGGTGGCAACGCCATACCTTGCCTTCGTGGCGGGGTTATGTCGATTTGATGCGCGTGATGAAGCCCACCGATTGGGTGTGTGCTTACGCGACAGTCGCCGTGGTCTCACCGGTCCGGCGGGCCGTTCAGTTCCGGGTGGGAAGCAACGACAGCGTGGCGGTCTTTCTGAACGGCAAGAAGGTTCTCGATCGCAAGGTCGAGCGTCTGGCGAAGATCGACGATGACATCGTTCCGGTCGAGTTGCAGCCGGGGCGCAACGTCGTACTGCTCAAGATCGGTCAGACCGGTGGGGAATGGGGTTTCTTCTTCAGGATCACCGACGATCGCGGCGGTGCGATCCGTGATCTGGAGGTGGGGCCGGACAAATAGGCTTGTGTGTCGGCCCTTTCTGGTTGCATGACGGCGCCGGGAGGAAGCGGCGATCGCAGCGTATTGGGAGGCTCTCGTGGAACCACAGGGGATGTGTGATAGGTGTTGGTCGGGGGCGTTCTGTGGCGTGTGGATGCTGGCGACGGCGTTCATTTCCATCGGTGGAGGGGTAAGCCTGTCGGCCGAGGCGGTGACATCGCAGCCGTCGGACTTCAAGAAGTTCGAGCAGGAGCGGAACACGCAATACGGCCGGCAACTGGAGGGGTATCTTCGTCGGGAGCTCGTCGATGAATATCCGGGACGTGCCGAGAAGGCATGGCATCGGGACTACACCTCTGTTGAGGCATTTGTGGCCAGCGTGGAGCCGAATCGCAAGCGGTGGCGGGCCGTTCTGAACCCCCCGGAGCTTCGACACACTGCGCCGCTGCAGCGCCGACCACATCCACCGCTGGCGGATCTGAAGGGCGAGTGGTTGACGCTGCCAATGGGTGGCCTTGCGGCGGAGGGGGTGTTGGTGGTGCCGGTCGATGCCGGCGGCAGGGTGCCGTTGGTTATCGCTCAGCACGGGATCGGCAGTTTCCCGGAGCGTCCCTTCGGTGTGGCCGATGATGGGGGTGCGTATCACGCCTACGCTCGCGAATTGGTTCGGGCGGGCTTCGCCGTGCTGGCACCGATGAATTTGAGAGGGGCCGACTCGCGCAATCGGATCGAGCGATTGTGCCGCTTGGCGGACACGACGCTGCCGGGCATCGAGCTGAGCCGGTTGCAGCGGTTGCTCGACGCAGTGCTGGTCGATTCGCGAATCGATGCGGATCGGGTGGGCATGTGGGGAGTGTCACTGGGCGGACTGGCGACGATGTTCTGGACGCCGTTGGAGCCTCGCATCAAGGCGGCGGTGGTGTGCGCTTGGTTCAACCATCGCCGCAACAAGATGGCGGTGCCGGACAAGCGGTATTCGTGTTTTCTGGAGACCGCGGAGGAACATGCGTTCTTCAGGGGTTGGCTGACCGAGTTCTCAGACTGTGACGTGGCGAGCCTGATCTGCCCGCGGCCTGTGCAGGTTCAACACGGCAAGGCCGATCGGATCGCCTGGTGGCCTCAGGTGATCGAGGAATTCGAAGCCTCGAAGAAACACTACGAGCGGTTGGGCCTGGCGGATCGGATTGAACTCGATCTGCACGACGGCGGACACGAGGCACGCGTCGAGACAGGCATCCGCTTCCTCAGTCGGTGGCTGAAGAAGACGCCGTAAGCGTCAGGGCCGCTCGACGATCGTGCTTGGTACTGAATCGGGCCCGGAGCCGGATCAGTTGCCTGCCGGCGTTTTGGCTTCCTTCTGAATGTCCTGATCGGACAGAGGTCTGAGATAGAGCTTCACCTCGTCGATCAGGCCGCGTGTCTGGTACTCTCCGGAGGTTTCGGCGTATTGCCCGATCCGCAACGGCATCCGATAGGCGCCCACCGGTGAAGGGGAAAACTTATCCATCACCACCGAGTTGCCGTTGAGGAAGGTCGTCAGGGTGTTTCCCCTTCGGACAACGGCGATGTGTTGCCATTTACCCACCTGGGGTGAGCCCCCATCGGTGTGTCGTCCGCCGCCGATGAACGTCCGGATGCTGTTGCCCAGAAGCTGAATGAAGATCCCGTTGTTCATCCAGTGCCCATGGCTCAGGACCACGGGCATCGGGCCGAGTGAGTCGGGCCGGATCCAGAGACTGAGAGTGAATTCGGTAAGGTCGTCGTATTCAGGGCGATCGGGGAAATCGGCCCAGCCGCCCTCGGTCAGGTCGAGGCCTTTGCCCTTTCTGCCTGTTCCGATGCGGGCGCCGCCCTGGAGTCGGCCCGTTTTTTCGGGCGAATCGAAGTCGGCAACCAGAATCGGTTCAAGCGGGACAGGTTTGGGTGTGGCCGTCACGGTCGTCGATGGCGGCCCCTGCTTGCCCATCGGGTCGATGCCGCAGACCTTGTACGAATAGGGGGTGCCGGCCTTCGGCGGGTGATCGACGTATTCGGTGGCGATCAGTGGCTTATCCCCGGAGATGGGTTGGAAGTCACCGTCCTGTCGATCGGAGCGGAGGACCTGGAATGCCGTGCCCTCTTCGGGCGACTTCCATTTCAGGAGGACCAGGCCGAAGCCCTCACGAGCTTCGAGGGCCTGCGGGGCACCAGGCGGTGGCCAGTCGGGGGCTTTCCATTCAATTACCCTGGGTTCGCCTTCCCTGCCGGCGCGATCCGTGGCCGTAAGGCGGTACTTGATCGATGCTTTGCTGGGGACTCGACCATCGAACCATGTCGTCAGGGCCGTGTTTCCGAGTGACTGACCGTCCTTTTCGACCTTGTACGAGACGACCCCCGTGTCGTCGGAGGCGGGGGACCAGCTCAGGATCACCTGGTAGCGCTGGGGCGAAGTGATCTGGGGGCTGGTGATCTGCGACGGCGGGCGCGAGTCGGTTTTGAAGGTCCAGACCTGCGAATGGACGGTTTCAGTGGAGCCACCCTGGGTTCGTGTGACGACGGTGGCAAGTTTGACCTGCGGATCGCGAATCATCGCGGCCGGGACGATGGCCTTGTAGCTGCCGTAGGGTTGCGGCTGGGCGGCGACTTCCTGGCCGTTCTCGATGCGAAGGGCAACCGACACGCCGTCTTGAGGACCCAGCATGTCGACCCGCAAGACGACGGGCCAGTCCTTGCCTGCCACCGGCGGGGTGTCGCTGACGGGCGGCCACATTCGGGCGAACGGTCGTGCGTCGATCGTGGCGGAGAAGACCGTTCGCGGCCTGCCGACGGGGGCCTCGGCGGTCCTTCCGGCCGCATCCTTCGCGCGGAGCCAGAATTCCACCCATGGGGGCATTGTGCCGACGGCGGAGGCTGAAAGGGGTAACTCGGCACTGTAGGTTTCGCCAAAGGCTCGCTTCATGGGCACCTGTCCCTGCTGCTGACCGGCGGGAAACCGGTAGCAGAGCGTCGCCTCGTCGATGGGGTATGTGCTGACGATGGCGGCGGATACGGGCAGCGCTTCACCCGCACCGAACGAGGTGGCCGGCCGAGGCAGGACGATGGCCACCGGTTGATCGATCGCTTGCCGACGGATGTGGAGCGTTTCGGATGGTGGGCCTTGTTTGCCATCCTTTGACACGGCTACGACAGAGACCTCGCCGGAGAAGTCCTTCGGCAGAGTGGCCGAAGCCTGGCGGGTGCGGATGGGAGTAGAACCACTCAGGCGCGGTACAACGGCGAAGACGAGGTATTCGGACGCGCCGGCCACCGGCCGCCAGGAGACGGTCGTGCTGTCCGTGGTTCGCCGATACTGAGGTTCCAACGGCGGACCGACTGGCAGGTACTGTGCGATGCGATCCACAAGTTGCCGGTACATGGCGACGGCCTTGACGTTAATCGTCGCCAGGACACCGAATTCACTCTGACTGGTGAGTGTCTGGGCGTAGGTGCGGATGGCATCACCCAGTCCGGATGTCCGTACTTCTTCCCATGCGCGCCAAGCGGCCTGCTCGGCGGCGTCGGTCTTCTTCTGGGACTGGGCCGTGGCCGCCTCGGTCAGGGATCGTTCGACCGGACCGCCCGGCAGGAATCGATCGATGGCGCGGTCATAGGTCGCCAGCCACTGGATTGTCCTTCGCAGGTGCATCAATCGTTCGACGTATCTTCGTTCGGGGCGACTGGCTCCGTCGGGGCTGTCCGGGGTCCAATCCGCTGGTGCACTTCCGCCCGACACGCCAAGATCGATCTGGATCTCGGCCAGTCGCTGCGCGATCTGATCGAGGCGCTGGAGTTTCCGCGGGTCGGGGCGGTTGCCGTCGGTGGTCCAATCGAATCGCCCACATTCGACCTGTCCGACGGTGCCGGTGCAGCGGGGCCCCATGGATTCGAGTTCCCTCAGGATGGCGGACAGCTCCTTGGCATGTTCGCTGCCGAAGCACCGGGTGGCCAGGCGATCGTAAAAGGCCTCATAGCTGAGGGTCGGGTCCCAGGCGAACTGGGCGGTATAGGCAACGACTTCTTCGACGCCGCGCGTTCGCCAGTGGATGCCCAATGCGCCCTGGCATCCCTTCTTCAGGGCATCACGAAGGAGGAAGGTGAACGGTTTGACGTTGACCTGCGGGCCCCACTGGTCGCGTCGCGTGCCGCCGCCGTCGGATTCGAACCAGGGGATCGGCCATCGCTGCCGCTGGGGCGAGAGTTTTCCGTAGACATGGCTGACTTCCTGTGCGGCCGACGGGTCGATGTTGTCGAGTGCGGCGAAGATGACGTCGGGGGGGAGGGCCTTGTCGAAGCCGAGATAGAAGTCGCTGAATCGCATCCACCGGTCGCCGCCCCAGCCTGAGACGATCAGGTGCTTGTCCGGGGCGAGCTGCTTGAGGACGCCGTGCGCCAGCAAGACATAGTCGACCATTCGTGAGGCCTCGCCGATGCGTTTCTCTTCATTAAGGTAGGCGAAGGTCGAGCGGAGCTGCTCCATGCGGGCCCGTGCGGGCGTGCCGTGCTCGCGCGCGTCGGAGCCGCCGCCGAGGCCTTCGGACTGCCAGACCCATACGTAGTCGATCATGGGGTAGTCGCTGAGCAGGTCGGCGAATCGCATGCGGAAGCGTTTCTGCGTGGCGGCGTCGTAGGGGTCGCCGACGAGTTCGAACCCGACGCAGACATGGATACCGCGGGAACGGGCATACGCCAACCCTTCGCGAAGATCGCGTTCGGCACGAAGGACGGCGTCCTCATCGGTGCGGGCGTCGGTGGTGGCATGTGAACCGAATACCTCGCGGTCGAAGCAGCGACCGGTGCCCCAGCCGAAATTCGGCGTCTTGAGGGAACCAATGGCACCCCAATCGTAGTTCAGGCTGGTCTTGAGCGGGCCGCCGCCGACCAGCTTGCCGCTCTCGTCGCGATAGGCGCCGAAGGGTTCATGGTCGTAGGTGTGAAAGCCCACGAAGTTCATCTTCATCTTGGACATCTGGTCGAAGAACGCCTTGAAATCTTCACGGTTCCACGTGGTGGGGCTGTTGAGGAAGTTGTACCACGGCAGACTGCCGCGGATTCGCAGCGCGGGCGAGCCCTGATAGTCGAGGTTCTCCGGCAGGTCGAGCAACTTCGCCGGGTAGGTGTCGCCGCCGAGGTAGAAGCCCATGCCGAGGCGTTCGAGCAGGTCATATACCGCGTAGAGGGTGCCGACGGGATTCCGGCCTCGGAGGATCAGCCGCTGTCCGACCTGTTTGACCATGAACCGCTCGTCGTTCGGGGAATCCGGCGCGGGCGTGGCCTCGGAAGCAGAATCGGCGGCTCCCACGACGATCGCCGGTCCGTCGGGCAGTTTGCCCTCGGCGGTGATCGGCATGGGCTTTCCCGTGAGCTGTGACAGGTAGCGTCGCAGCTCCAAGACTGCGAATCGCTCCAATTCGGGTGCATCCGCACGATACACGATCTGCGCCTGGGAGATGTCGAAAGCATGGGGGCTTTGGGCGCAAGAAGCCAAGATGGCCAGAGTGATCGGGCTCATGAAAGACCTCCTCTGAATTGAAAAAGGGGACGCGGCTCGCTGCGAAACAAGCTGCGTCCCCTTCAGGGCACCTATTTCTTGCCGATGGGGCGCAGGCCGGGGACCTTGCCCGATTCGACCGTCTGCCAGAACTTCGGCGAGACCTTCTTATAGATTCCTTCGATGCCGGCGGGGTCGTCCGGGTTGAACTCGATCCACACATCGGGCTTGGGGATGTCTCTGGGTCGAGTGACCTGCCCGGCGTATTTTCGGAGCACAGCGGTCACGGGGCGATCCGTGCCGTCGGGGTTGATGATGCCGAAGTCGCTATTCTCGTTCGTTCGGAATCCGCCCGGATACCACCAGCAGACCGCGCCGTTCGCACCGCTCTGAAGGACCATCTTGAGGAAGTCTTCGTAGAACTTGCCCTCGAACTCCAGACTCGACGGGCTGGCCTGCATGAGGTTCATGTCCCAACTGCTGACGCCAAACTCGGCCCACATGACCGGCTTGGTCGGATCGATCGCCCGTGCGTAGGCGACGGTGAACATCCCGGGTCGGACCTGTTTCCAGTCGCCGATGCGACCGTAGCCTTCGGGTTCGAAGAGGTCGACGCCGCGGACCAAGCCGCGGAAGTCGTAGGGCATATTGTTGGCATGGTTGAAGGTCGGATCACCGGCGAGGGTCATTCGGAAGCTGACCAGATGGTGGGGGTCTACGCTGCGCACGAGTTGCCGGGCGCGGCTGTAGTATTCGTCAACGATCTCATCGATGAACCGGCGATAGTCGGCGACCATCTTGCCCCATGCCCCGTCGGCCCCGCAATGGGCGTCGAGCGGATTGGTTACGTAACCCTCTTTGTTGCGCGGAACAGCGAAGCCCCAGGCTTTTTCCGCTGCTTCGATCGTGAAGTAGTGTCGCTGTATCCACTGGCCCCATCGCTTGTCCCATCGCGTCCGTTCGCTCTGTCGTCCGATGAACGGTTCCCATGCCAGGTCGTAGGCGAAGAGGGTATCGCTTTGGGCCAGGCGGTTCTGGACGATCATCTCGCGCATCTTGTCCCACTCGAAGTCCATGGGCGTGCCGGGACGGAGCGAGAGGTTGACCTTCAGGCCGTATTTGTCGCATCGCTGGAGATAGTCGAACAGGTTGCGGTCGGCGTGATAGTCATGGCCGATGAACGTGCTGATCATGTTCATGCCCATCGCCTTGATCCGAGCCAGTTCGCGATCGAAGATCTCGGGGTCGTAAGCGCGGCGGCTCAGATAGTGCTCGAAGAGGAGGTGGTCTTCGGTGCTGATGCCGCTTGCGGGCATGTGGTTCACGCCGTAGGGGTACCACTTCTGTCCCTTGAGGTAGAAGTCGCCGTCGCGGGCTGTGACGTACTCGGGCCTGTCCTTGGGTCGCCAGACACTCAGATCGTGCTGGAGCCGGTCGATCACCCGTTTCTTCCGGATGAGTTCGGTTATGACGCTGTAGCCCTGGGCGGCCAACCGGTCGGGGCCCCAGCGCGTTTCGAGGACCGCCACGGGTTCACCGTTTTTGGGCGAGGTGCCAAACTTGTGTGTGAATACTTCGGCGCCGGAGGCCATGAGCCGGATTCGTACTTCGGTGTCGGCCTGACTGCCTCGACGGATGTTGAGGACTCTTGCCCCCAGTCGTATCTGTTCGCCCGGAAAGACGGTATAGAACTCGCTGCCGCCTTCGAAGAGGAAGATCCCGTCGAGCATTCGCCCGGCCAGTGCGACGACGGCGTTGACCACCGGTGGGGCGGTGAGAAACGCGGAATCGTCGGATCCGAGCGTCGCCCAGCCCTGGGCCGACTCGCCGGCATCCTGACGGAGCATCAGCGTGAGGGCGGGGCCTCTGAAGTCGCCACTGTCGCTGACGGCCTCGGTGACGGTGACCATTCGCCAGGGGCGGTTCTTATTGAACCCCGTGCCGTGGGGGCGTTGGTGGGGACACCACAGGGCCTTGGGTTGGGGCAGGTCGGGCGTTTCGATGAGTGCCTGCGTCCAATGGGGGCGGATGCGCCGGACATCGGTGGTTTGATAGCACTTGTAGGAGGGCCAGAGCAGTTCGGTGGGCGGGAACTCGACGCGGCTTGTTACAACCATGTCGGCCAGGGAACTCTGGGCGATTCCCAGTTGGTCGATCCAGAACTCCTGGCGCCCTCCTTCCATTCCGGTGTGGGTGAAGGCCAGACCTACGGTGATCCTGGCGGTGGCGGTGAACTTGAGCCGGTCGTCAGCGCCGCCGCGTCGGTTGCCGGTGGGGCTGTCGTGCCAGTAGGCGAAGTCGGCGGCGGCAAGGGCATGGTGCGTCCACTCCCGCTTCAGTGGTACGGTGGCGATCCAACGGCTGCCGTCCCGTTCGGAGCATTCGATCGACAGTCGCTTGGTTCGATCACCGCTCTTAGCCCAGAAACACAGGACGTTCTGCGTGGGGTCGATGGTGTTCTCGGGCAGGGGCGGGCCGGCGAATGTCTCCCAGCCGACCAGGTCGGTGATCGTCACATGCATCGATTTTTTGGAGCCCCCGGCTCCGTCGTTTGCGCAGGCGAAGGTGACGGGGTTGTCCATCTTGTTGCTGGATCGCGTCCAGCCTGTGGGGCTGTCCGATTCGAAATCGTAGAGCACCTTGGCGGGTTGAACGGCATCGAGTCTGGCGCGGATGTCGACGGGCTTCATCCATCCGTCCTTCACCCGGCGGAGGGGGTCGGCGTAGAGGGGGGTACCGATCGCGATGAGGTTCCCCTGATTCTTGAGGAAGCCGGCCAGGGTCGGCGCAGTTTCGATGGGCAGTTCGCGCCCGCCGGTGATGATCAGGAGATCGAATCGTTCGGGGCTGAGGATAAAGGGATTCATGAAGGCCGGCGCATCGAGGAGAGTGGGCTGGTAGCCCGCCTGGCGCAGTGCCGCGGCGAGGGCGTCGATGACGGCGCGGTTCTGTCCAGGCCAGTCACCGTTGAGCAGGGCGATATTGCCTGTGTTGCGAGGCTGCCAGGCGAGTTTCTTGAGGAGGTCTTGGGCTTCGGCCTTGTCGCGTTGTAGCTTCTCGGCGGCCTCGCGCGAGAGGATGGTGATCGGCCTGCCAACGTGGATCGGGACCAGGGGTTGTCGCCAGTCGGTTCCCAGCCAGCAGGCGAGCACGATATGTTTGGACTGGTTTCGCCGCAGCGCGGTGAGTTTCAGTTGCTGCTTGCCCGTGCCACTGACCATGGGGCGCTGGGCCTGGAATACGTCGGCTCCCTCGCCCTTCAGTTCGAGGTTCAGTCGCACCTGGCCCGCGGAGGCCGGCAACGACCATGATACTGTGACCTCAAACGGCGCGTCTTCGACAACCTCGGTGGGAAGCGATTCGATGGTGCAGGCGATTGGGGGTCCTGGTTTCTTTGAGCCGTCTGTTCCGGAGGCGTTCCGGGCTTCGGCGCGGCCGACGTTCGTCGCCGGACCGATCAACCAGAGGCCCAACACGCCCAATCCAAGAAGTCCTTTGAAGATCTGCCGCATGTCTGCCTTGACCATCGTTGCATCTCCGCTGTTACGTTCGATCACCGCCCGAGACAGCCGGGGGACCGGCCGTTTCGAAGGATTCGCGATCGGGCAGTGTACACCAGTCTGCCTTGAGAATGTAGCGGTCTGGCGTTCTGTTCGGGGGGCATCGTTCTGTCTTGCGAGGGGTCCATGGCATGAAATGGGGGAGTCTGTGGTTTCCTACGATGGTCAAGCCACGGCTCGTGCGTCAGCCGTTCTGTTCGCCGGGATGGGGAGCTGCCGTGCTGCCGGTGTCGTCGCCGCGATGCCGGATTCGCTCAATCGCCCAACGGGCATGTTCGCCGACCAGCGGATCGTTTTCGTCGGCCACTTGTTCCAGCAGTGGCAGGCTTCCGGCATTTCCGATGTTGCCCAGGGCGACGGCGGCATTGCGGCGAAGCATGGGGCACTTGGCGCGGCGAATCGCCCGGCCGCGGGTCGCGAGGAGGTAGTCCTCGTGCTTCCAGTTCAACAGGGTGTGCAGGGGTGCGGTCGGGGCGGGTGGCCGAGCCGATAGTTCGGGCAGGTACGGCCTCAGGTTGCGGCGGTTGTGCGGACACACCTGCTGGCACACATCGCAGCCGAAGACCCAGTTGCCCATCGAGGGGCGAAGCTCGGACGGAATCGCCTCGCGATGTTCGATGGTCAGATAGCTGATGCAACGACGCGAGTCGACCACGCGGGGTTCGACAATCGCCCGGGTCGGGCATGCCTCGATGCATCGGCGACACGTGCCGCATCGATCCGCGACAGGTTCGTCGGGCAGAAGGTCGGTGGTGATGGCCAGTCCGCCCAGATAGACAAACGATCCCGCATGGGGCGTGACGAGCAGCGAGTGGTTGCCGATCCAACCCAAGCCGGCGGCGGCGGCCAGGGGTTTTTCGAGGATGGGTGCGGTGTCCACGAAGGGGCGAGCGGTGAATGGGTCGTCCAGTTCGCGGTGCAGTTCGGCTACCATTTGATCGAGGCGACGGCGAACGACGCGGTGATAGTCGTCGCCCCAGGCGTACGAGGCAAATCGTCCGACGGGTTCCGGGCTGGCTGGGGTCGTGGTTGTCGGAGGGGGCGGCGGGGGGTAGGCCAGCGCTACAACGATGACGGCGCGGGCTTCGGGCAGGAGTCGCTGCGGGTCGGCGAGGGTCTCGATGTGGCGATGGAGATAGGACATCCGGCCGGCATATCCGCGATCGAGCCATTGGGGCAGGCATGCGGCAGAAGGGGGGGCGGCGGCGGGGGCGATTCCGACCTCGTTGAAGCCCAGCCTCATGCCGAGTTGTTTCACAAGCCGGCTTCTCTGATCGCGGGTCATGGGACTATCATATCCTGTCGGCAGGGGGTGTTGGGGGAACTCAGGAATCTTCGTAGGGGTCTGTTTTTTTGTCAGGCGTGGCATATAATGCCTGTGGTATAAAGGCGTGGTCCGCGTTGTTGGTACGACCTGGCACGTCGAAAGACACGTTTTAATCCCGTCGAGGAGGTACGCAGAATGGTCGGTAAGGTTCGCGATTTTCTGAATCAGTCCCCGCCATGGGTGAGCTACGGCGCGGTGGGTCTCGCGTTGCTATTGGTGGTCGGCTTTGTTGTGATACGAGCGATGCCGGAACGTTCGGGTGCGAAGGAGACCGATCGCCACTTCTACTGCCCGGATACGCAGGATGGTTTCACCCTGACGGCCCAGGAGGCCCGCAACCAGATGCGCGAGTCGGCCAAGGCCCGTCCGGGACAGCCCGTTATGCTGAAGAACCCCAAGAGCGGTCAATACACAGCCGTACCGGGTCTGAGATGCCCGAAGTGCAAGGCCTACTTCGAGATTCCCGAGAAAGAGGGCGGTTTGTTCCCCAGTTCATGGCGCGATGTTTGCCCCAAGTGTAACTACAGCGAGTCGCGCGAGCAGGCCGTTGCGGTGGCTCGCAAGCAGCAGAAGGAAGGCAAGTACGACCCGAACAAGATGCCCGCGTTCATGCGAGAGGACATCGACAAGGCCTTGCAGGAACAGGGCGGCAAGTAAATTCGCCAGCTATTCCTTGCCACTTGTCTGGAAAGTCCATTCGGACCGTCCAGAGGTGTTGAGGTGATTCAGAAACGGACACTCGACGGTACTCGGGTGTCCGTTTTTCTTTCTCCGGACTGCCGTGTGGGGCAGATTCTCAGAGGGCTCGAATGCGGTTAGTGGGAATGGCTCGCCTTGGGTCGTGGCAAGGATCGCCCGGTGGTTCCGGTTGCCAGTTTGGCGTGCAGGACGCCCTTCTCCCGTTGAAGCCGATCTGCGAGGGCCTTGATGTCTGTGCCACGCCCCCGGACCATGATCATCTCGGCGCAAAGGGCTTCGTCAAGATGCACGTGCGTCGTGGCGAGGACACTTCCGGAGAAGTGATGCTGTTGATGCGTCAGCCGCTCGCTCAGCCCCCGGGCATGGTGATCGTAGATCAGGGAGATCGTGCCCAGCAGTATTTTGTCCGTCTGCCATTCCTGGTCCACAAGGTGGGCCCGGATGAGGTCTCGGACGAATTCCGAGCGGTTGCTGTAACTGCTTTGGTGAACCAGTCGCTCCAGGCGCTCATACAGCGGCTTCTCGATCGACACGCTCACTCGCACGACATTGGACATGACGCCGTCCTCCTGAGTTCCCGCTCAAGAGATCGTACAGGGAGCGTGTTGGCACATCAACGGGATCGATCCCTCGGGGTTTCCGGTCACGACTCCAAAGAGGATGGGACGGATCGGGTCATGACGGCGCCCCCCTCGCAGCGCGCTCACACCGACTCAGACTCCAATCATCAGAAGAAGACCTTCGCCAGCCGCAGGATTCCCTGCCCCCACGGTACGCGGTGGGATATGCCGCTCGTTCCTCCGAACTCGGCAACATGGGTTCGGTACCAGTGGTAGTTGCGGACCAAGGCGTCCTTGTTCGAGAATCTGGGTTGAAAATCGAGCACTCGTTGGGCCTTCTCGATCGACACGAACGAGTCCTCACAGGCGGTCTCGTAGACCCACTTGTACAGGGGGGACACCCGCATGCGTTCGAGCAGACGTAGCGTCCAGATGAGCGGACGGGCTGGGAATGAACGGATCTTCTTGCCGAAACCGGCCGCGTCCAGGACGGCCTGAAAGTCCTCGCGCATGGTCGTGAACTCCGCGGCGCCGATGTTGAAGACATCGTTGACGCGATTTTGTTCGAGGGTGCAGCACGCGTAGATCGCGTCGCACAGGTCTTCGACGTCCAGGAGTTGGTAGCGGTTGTGTCCCGAGCCGATCATCGGAAAGCCTCGCCCCTCGTGCGCCCATTCGTACAGGATGGCGAATACGCCGAGTCGCTCCGGCCCTACGAACGATTTGGGTCTTACGATGGGGACACACATGCCTTGGGTGTTGCGGTATTGGGAGCAGATATCTTCAGCCAGAGCCTTCGCCTCGCCGTAGGGTCCCACGCCCTGCTTCCGATCGTCTTCCACCAGAGGGTGGTGGTCCGGGATTCCGTACACTGCCGTGGAAGACACGTGGACGACGCGTTCCACCCCCTCCTCCAGGGCCGCTTGAAGCACGTTCTGTGTTCCCTCTACGTCTGTGGAGAAGATGTCCGCGGGCGTGTAGAGCGGCAGGGCCGCCGCAGTATGAACCACGATTCTCGCACCGGAAATGGCGCGACGTACGGCCTCCATGTCTCGGGTGTTCCCGGTGTGGACCTCCACGCGGTCACGGCAATCGGCGTAGTCGAACGGCGCCACGTCCAGCGTTGCTACGCGATACCCCCGCGACAACAGGTGTCTCGTCAGGTTGATTCCGAGAAAGCCTGCCCCTCCGGTGATCAGACACCGGTCGGACAGTGATGCTGCTGGCGCGGATCCGGGGTTTGCATTCTGTGTGTGCTGTTCGGCCATGTTTGTTCCTTTCGTTTGGTACGGGCGGGCTTTACTTGGCGACCGCTTTGGGTATAATCGGCAAGATGGTATTACGAATTGATAATTCGTAATACCACTGTCCGTTCGGGCCTGTCTCTCAAGGGTCCGTCGACTGACGGTTCTGTTCGAAGGGGCGACATGGGCTGCCCCAGACGCATCAGGTGATCACGCACCACGAAGGAGATGCTATGGCAATCGGCGGAAGACCCAAGCTTGCTGCGAGCACCATTGGAGGACTGGATTCTGCGTCCAGGAGGAAGAAGCGTCACCTGCTGACCCGGCCTGTGGAAGGAGTTCGGATAAATCGGGGCATGACGGTTGCGGACCTCGTCAATGATATGAGGGGCATGTCGATTCAGGCGCGGAACATCGGGTTGTGCGCTCATGTTCTCGACCGAGTGATGACGGACAAGGATCGACCCACCGTTGTGCTGGGGCTGGCGGGTCCGCTCATCGCTGCCGGACTGCGGACGGTCCTCAGGGATCTGGTCGTCGGCGGATACGTGGACGTCGTCGTCTCAACGGGGGCGATTCTCTATCAGGATATCTACCAGGCGCGTGGCTTCCATCACTATCAGGGGTCGCCCGCGTCCGACGACGCGGAGCTTCGCTCCCTCTACATTGACCGGATATACGATACGTATGTCGACGAGGAGCGGTTCTGGGAGACCGATGTCTGGTGTGGCGATGTCGCAGACACGCTTGCTCCTGGGGCGTATTCCTCGCGGCAATACCTGGACCATCTCGGTTCGCGGCTTTCGGACGAGCGGTCGATTCTTCGAACGTGCCATGTGCTGGGCGTTCCGGTCTTCTGCCCAGCCTTGAACGACAGCTCGATAGGGATTGGGCTCACGCACCATCGGTATCACTGCAAGCAGGAGCATCGTCGGGGGATCCTGATCGACTCGATTCAGGACAACTACGAACTGACACAGATCGTGGTGGGATCCAGGAAGACCGCCGCCATCTACGTCGCCGGGGGCGTTCCCAAGAACTACATCAACGACTCGATCGTCATGGGCAACATCTTTGGCATCGACCGAGGCCACGCTTGTGCCATCCAGATCAGGACGGCCGTCACTGCGGATGGCGGGCTCTCCTCGAGCACGCTCGGCGAAGCACAGAGCTGGGGGAAGATCGGGGTCGACGCGGACTGGGCGATGGCCTGGGTTGAGCCGAGCGTGGCCCTGCCATTGCTTGCGGGTTATCTCTTCGATCGTCATCCGGCACCTGCGCGGGCCAGGATGTCGTGTGAATGGGATGGTGACCTGTTGCGTCGCGTGAGTTTTCCGTCCGGCAGGAGGATCCGGAGGCGGAGAAGCGGTCGACGGGCCATCGCGGAGTAGGGGCGCGTGCCAGAGGCCGCGGACAGAGCGAAGGCCAAGATCATCTACAGGAAGCATTGCGGGCATCCTGGCGGCGGAGAGGGAGGACGGTCATTGAAGGAGCGAGTGATTGTGACGGGCGGGGCCGGCTTCATTGGGAGCAACCTCGTGCATGCCCTCAACGAGCGTGGGTGCGAGAGGATCATTGTCGTCGATCATCTGTGCGACCAATCGAAAGCCCGCAATCTGGAAGGTATTCGATACGAGGAGTACCTGGACAAGGAGCAGTTTCGGGTGATGCTGCGCGAGGGACGTGTCCCGAAGGCGGACGGGGTGTTTCATCTCGGCGCGTGCAGTTCCACGGTAGAGACAGACGAGGCGTACTTGAACGATAACAACACCCAATACACACGCGACCTGTGCGAGTGGTCGTTGCACACGGGCGCTCGTTTCATCTATGCTTCCAGCGCCGCAACCTACGGCGACGGTACCAGGGGGTATTCCGACGAGGATTCTGTTACCAGGGCGCTGATACCGATGAACGCCTATGGGTGGTCGAAGCATTTGTTCGACCTGTGGGCGATTGAAACGGGGGCGATCGGGCGCATCGTCGGTCTGAAGTACTTCAACGTCTACGGCCCCGGGGAGGAGCACAAGGGCCCGATGCGTTCGATGGTGAATAAGGCTTACAGCCAAGTACTACGTGACGGTGAGATCTCGCTCTTCAAGTCGCATCGGAGCGGCTATCGCCACGGTCGGCAGGAACGCGACTTCGTCTACGTGGCGGATGCCGTGGCCGTCACACTGTTCTTCTTCGAGCATCCGGAGGTATCGGGACTTTTCAATTGCGGAACCGGCGTTGCTCGCGCCTGGATGGACCTTGCCGAGGCCCTGTTCGCAGCGTTGGGGCAGCCGCCGAGGGTCCGGTTCGTCGACGTGCCCAGAAGCATGCGCGCCCAGTACCAGTACTACACGCAGGCGGACACAGGCAAGTTGCGCCGGGCCGGTTACCGCGGTTCATTCGTGAGCATCGAGGAGGGGGTGCGTCGTTACGTGCAGGAGTATCTGGTTCCGGCGTCGAGGGCGTCGGGCGCGGGAGAGTCAGGGGCCATCCAGTGAATCTGATACGGTCGGCATACGCGTCTGCCGGGTTGTGCGGAGTTTACTGCGGAGGACGGTCCCTTGACGCGTGTCGGTGGTGGTATTACTATTGATCACTTCGTAATACATCCATCGCCATTTTCCGGGGGCAGACGAGATGGATACGTCGCTGGGGCCGACACGGTGTTGGACCGCGCTACGTGGCAGGGCAACCGTGTTGTGTCGGTCCAGCGTATTGAAGCCTTGACGGGGTCAAGGCGGGTTTACGAACCCGATGTGGGTTCCCAAAAACGAAGGAGGCTGTGCGATGGAAAACGGAGGAACTGGAAGAATGAGAACGTGTCGAAGTGCCGGCTGGATTGTGTCACTTGGGGTGGTCTCGTGTCTGATTGTCCCCGCTGTGGCGGCGGACACTATCTGGGATCTCCAGGCCGTCGACGCAAACGGCATGGGCACCGATCCCCGGATCGGAGGCGATCCATATACCCCGGGCAACTGGGTCACGGTGGAAGGAATCGCCCTGAACCAAAGCGAGGAGTACCTGAATCCGAATACCACCGGCATGCCCTTCGGAATGTGGCAGATCTACGTTCAGTCGGAAGACGCAAACAATCCGGGCGGCGGAATTGCCGTCTGGCACGCCAAGGCCTTCAACCCGGCAGGTTGGCCGTGGCCGCCGGCCGACGTGCGAGCCGGTGATCGCGTCCAGGTGGTCGGCCTGATCGCCAACACCAACGGCAAGGTCAACATCAACACCCGGCATTCCAGTGACCCGATCATGCAGTTCGAGGTTACGATCATCGAGCCGAACGTCGGCATGCCTGCCCCCAGACAACTTCCCAGCCTGGCCGACTGCAACTACTTCGACATGACTCGTTCCGGCGGCGGCGAGCTGCATCAGGCGCGGTGGAGCGAACTGAACGACGCGTGGATCACATCGGGCACATGGGGACATGGCAAAACGGTGACGCTGACGGATGCCGGCGGCGGGCAACTCAATATGCTTCTGTCCGCCATGGGCGACTTCAGCTCGTATCCGATGCCCACCGGAAAGTTCAGCGTGAGGGGTATCTTCGATCAGGAAGATGCCACCGTTCCCTATCGTGAAGGCTATCGGATATGGGTGAAGCGACTCGCGGACATTCGCTACCGGCTCACGTTGGGAATCGTCAACGCGGCATGGGGCAGTGTCGGAATGGACCCCGCACCCGAGGACGCGAACGCACCGAAGTACGCCCCGGGGGCGATCGTAACGCTGACGGCCACGCCGATCTCGGGCAAGGCCTTCCGGCAGTGGGAAATCTATGACTCCAACCACCCCGGTGACGCGAACTACATCGTTATCGACGCGAACAACACCACTCAGATCACGATGGACAATGCCCGCGAGGTAACGGCCGTGTTCAAGTGCAGCAGTGGGTTGGGACCGATGTTGCCTGCGATGCTGGGGCTCATGGGCCTGTTTTACGTCGTCCACCGGCACGGCCGGCGCAGGTGCGGCCAATAGGACAGATGTGGCCACAGGGGGGCGATCGGGCGACCATCGCTCCTCCTTCGGATCAGCCGGGCGCTGTTTGGGTCGGGCAGACCGTGGTGCGACATGCCAGAGGGACCTCACACACCACGAAGAGGTTGTCCGTCGGTAAGGGGACGATGGCGCTTCGTTTGCGGCTTCACGCTGATCGAGCTCCTCACGGTCGTGGCCATCCTGGGGCTGCTGGTGGCCGTCCTCATCCCGAGCCTGGCCGAGGCGAGGCTGAAGGCCAAGGTCGTCAAGGCCCATGCGGAGTTGCATGCCGTGTGCACGGCCGTGGAGGCCTACTACGGCGAGTACAACGACTACCCGCCGGCTCAATCCTTCTGTGCGGGCGAGAGCATCAACATGGAACAGTACTTCGAGCTACCTGCCGAGCTCTTCGCCACGAAGCATCTGAGCGGACGGCATCAGCAGAGCGGGAGACACGAGTACTTCCGCTTCAAGGACCCCTTCGACCCCAACGGATGCAGCCTGAAGTACGTGAAGCCTGGCATGGGGTGGGGCAATAACCACGAGGTGACCAGTCACCGGATTTGGGTTCCGACCTCATTTCCACGAGACACGGGCGAGGATACCTGCTATCCCACCTACAAGCGAAACCCGGACCCGACCGCCCCCGTTTGGGAACGATGGGTGATCGATAAGAGCAGCCCGGTGGCCTTTGCCGTGTGGAGTTGTGGGCCGCGAGGGCCCATCGCGTGGGACGAGTTTCAGCGAAGTCAGGACAGCGAAGGATCGCATCTGCCCGTGCCGTCTCGGCACTGGTACCCGCAACAGCGGAAGGGAATCATCACCCACCTGGTGACCAGCAAGCATAGCGCGATTGGGCAGGGACACTACATCGTGTCTCCGTGAAAGTGAGGGGATCACATTGACTGAGCCTGGCTCTCCGCTGCCGAATAGGGGCGCTTGTGCGGGAACCCGCGCAGCGGCCGTCCTGGTCATGTCGGCCGTGATGCTGTCCGGATGCACCCGCAGGGAAGCCACGGAGCCTGACCGCCCAGGAATCGGCGTGACGACGTCTTACATCGAATGTGCGGTTGCCGATGTGGCCGGCGCTGGTTTCCGGATCGTCCGAGTGCTTCCTCCCGGAGGTTGTCCAGGCCACTTCGACATCACGCCCGGCACGATCGACCAGCTCCGCCAGACACCATTGCTCTTTCGGTTCCACTTTCAGGAGGCGTTGGATGCCAGACTGGAACGACTCACGCATGCCGGTCTGAAAGTGGTACCGCTTCGTAGTGGCGAGGGACTGTGTGTTCCCGCCACGTACCTGTCTGTGTGTCAGGCGGTCTGCGAGGCCCTGTGCGACCATTGGCCCGACCAAGCCGCCTCTTTTCGCCGCAGACTGGGCGAGACTCAGGCGAGGTTGGATAAGCTGGCAAGCGGATGCCGGGACATGACACAGCAATTCCGATCGCCCCAGACGAAGGTCCTGGCCAGTGGTCATCAGGCCGCGTTCTGCGGATGGCTCGGTCTTGAGGTTGCCGGACGGTTTTCCGGGGGAGAGGCCTCCAGGCTATCGGAACTGACCGATGGCTTCGCGAGCGGCAAGAAGGGACAGATACGATTCGTCATCGCGAACCGGCAGGAGGGGGATCAACTGGCCAGGAGCCTGGCGGAAGGTCTGGGCGTGCCCTGCGTTGTCTTCAGCAACTTCCCTTCCATGGCACCGAACCAGCGAACATTCGACGAACTTGTTCGTGCCAACGTTGCAGCCCTGGCGCAAGGGGTGAAGCGATGAAAGGCGTTTGTGTCGAATTGCGGGGTGTGGTCGTCGCGCGGGGTTCCAGGCAGATCCTCCGTATCGAGCAGCTTGCAGTTGGGGGCGGGGAGTTCCTGGGTGTCATCGGGCGCAACGGGGCGGGCAAGACGACCTTGCTTCACGTTGCCGCCGGGTTGATCCACCCTTCCTCCGGGATTGTCTTGCATGACGGCCAGGCTATCACCGAAATGAACGGATGGCGCCGGACGGATGTGCGGCGTCGGGTGGCCTTCGTGCCGCAGGCCAGCGAATACAATGCCGATCTGCCGTTGACCGTTCACGAGGTGGTGGCGATGGGCTGTGCTGGTCCGACGGGCCTGCTTCGACGTCCTGACGCAGGTTCAAGACAACGCGTGCAGACATGGCTTGAGCGACTGGACCTGGCGGGAATGTCGCGGCAGACGTTTCGCAGCCTTTCCGGCGGCGAACAACAGAAGGTTCTCCTGGCGCGTGCGATGGTTCAGGAGCCTCACCTGCTGCTGCTGGACGAGCCGGCGGCCAGCCTCGATCTGGACTGGAAGGCGCGTCTCGTCCATTTGCTCGATCAGTTGTATGCAGAGAATCCGCTGACCGTCGTGATGGTCTCGCACGAGACGGGTTTGCTGCCGGCTTGCTGCGGGCGCGTGGCCCTGATGGATGGGGGGCGGATTGTGCGGAGCGGGCCACCGAATGAGGTGCTGACGCCTGATGCATTGGCTCAACTCTACGGTTGCGAAGTCCGGGTGATCGAGACGGCCGGCCGGCGGCATGCATTGGCCGGCGGGATGAGGGTGTAGGGTCTTGGGGAACACGGTCGACAAGGGACTGGGACTCAACGCCCGGTCCGGATCTCGAATATCGGGCCCTGTATTCTGATAGCCCGATTAAGGCGATGCGAGGCGGAGATGGATACGTTCCTCCTTCCCATCCTGGTTGCGGGCCTTCTCGGTGGTGCCGGTACGGGCCTGTTGGGCGTTTACATTGTCGGCATGCGGATGCCTTTTGTGGGGGTGTGCATTTCACATGCGGCGATGGCCGGTGCGGTTTTCGGGATGCTGCTCGGCTGGCCGGAACTGCCCTGTGCCTTGGGAGTAGCCATTGCGGGAACGTGCATTCTCGGGACGATTCCGCCGGGCCGGATGAGACTGGACATCAACGTTGCGATGGGCGTTCTGTTTCCGCTCATGATGGGGCTGACGTTTCTGTGCATCGGTCTGATGCCCGGTCCTCGAACGGCGATGCTGGGCCTGCTGTGGGGGAGCCTGCTCTTTGTGACGACCCGTGATATTATGCTCATCGCCGCTGCAAGCATCGTGCTGTTGGTATTCTCAGTCGTGTTTGCCAAGGAGATGCGGGCGATCCTGTTCAGCCGGTTCATGGCTGCCGCCACAGGGGTGCATCAGCAGTTTGTCTACATCCTGTTCCTGGCCTCGTGTGGGCTGGTGATGGCAGTCAACCTTCAAACGGTCGGCGGGTTGATGATCTTCGCGCTGATCGCGAATCCGGCGTCCGCGGCGCTCCAGATTGGGCGCGGCTATCGGTCGATCTGTGTTCTGGCCAGCAGTCTGGGAGCATTGAGCGCGGTGGGCGGGTTGCTGGTGGCGTGGTGGCTTGATTTGCCTGCGGGGGCATGTATCGTGCTGGTTTCGACGGGGCTGTTTCTCGGGGCGGTGCTGTGGCGCCGCATTCTCGCTCGTTTGGGCCTGGGCGAGTGACGAGCGGGTTGCGTGCGGCAGCCTCGTGGAGCCCGACGGCAGGATGCATCAGGCAGACATACCAGAATTGGTGCGCCGCGACGGCAGACCTTGTATCCGAGTGATGAGTCCGATGTGAGATCGGACAGGAGGTGTATGCGTGAGGCGAACGGCAAGACCAAGAGGTACAGAGAGCAACAGAGCAGCAGACCGGCAAGCCGGGAGGCCGCCAAAACGGCGGGATGATCGACTCTGCCAACCGAAACCTCGCTTTGCGCCGCGGCCGGATGATCCGGGATGGCTCGTCGAGGCGGTTCGGCTGCACGGCCATTTGGGTCCGTGGCTGGTTGTTGGCCTTCGCATCGGACAACGGATGCTCGCGGACCTGGGGAGCGAAGGGTTCTTTGACATCCGTGTCGAGGCTACTGGCCCGATCGCCAAGCCGCCCGAACGCTGCCTGGTTGACGGCCTTCAGTTCGCCACGGGCGCCACCATGGGCAAAGGCAACATCGAGGTCAGGCTGGCCGATCAGTTCGAGTTTCGCGCCAGCAACACAAAGACAGGCCAAGAGGTCCACTACGATCTGCACGAGACACTCTTGAAGATCATCGGCGAGACAACGGTAGACCGTGCGGAGGACGTCGCGCGTCAGATCGCATGTCTATCGCTTGACCGGATATCGCGTGCGACGTAGCCCTGTCTTGAACGGTGAGCCCCAGCATCGCCACGGGTGAACTCGGATCAATGGTTGTAGAGACTTTCCGCGACCAGTGTTTCGAGCCGTTTGACACCGCAGGGTGGATCGCCCGCATTGGGTTTTCAAGGACGTATCCTATGTTGCCGCGGTGGCTTCGCGGGGTACCGCTGAATTGGTGAGGATGGGCGAGGCGGGATTCGAACCCGCACGGGCCGTTGGGCCCAGGGGATTTTAAGTCCCCAGCGTCTGCCATTCCGCCACTCGCCCGGGTCGTTAGCTTACAGGCACCTATGAAGGACCTTGGTTCTCCTGACCCCTTGGGCCTCATCTCTCCTGCCAAGCGTCAAACGATATCATATCGGTGTGCCGAAGCAACGAGAAGCAACGAGCCAGGCTACATCCGCATCCCGCTTCCCAGGGACCCTCGAAGGACGAGACAGGCCCTTGTTGTACCCATCCACCCTCGAATCGTCCCCTTGCTCTATGCCCGGCTGATTCATCGTAAGCCATTACGGTCTTCCTCATCAGAGGGCTGATCGTCACTGGCAGATGAACACAAGAAAGGAAACAGGGCAGCCCGGCCACACCACACCTTGCCAAGCATGTGTTCACCGGGAGCACGATGCCCTGAATGCGGAACAACGATTTTTCAGACAGCTTCTGGTCCTGAGACTATCCCAAGAGATCCCGATACGCTTTCAGCCGCCCCTCGACCTCCTGGCGAATGATCTTCATCAAGGCGGCGAGATCATCCAGCGAGAAGCTCGCCAACAGGGAATGCGCGACGCCGGTTGCAGGGCGACCGCCGCGTTTTGCACCGGCCTTGCGTCCCTTCTTGGTAGCTTTCTTGCCGGTTTTTGGAGCGATGCCATGGGCAGCCGATTTGTGGCGACCCAGGTTCCGTGGCATTGCGAAAGTCCTGCCGCAGATGTCACACACGATCGGTTTGGCTTTTGGCATGATTGACTCCTGATCCACTCATGATGGGGCGGTACGGCCACACGTCGCGTTCCGTTTCACGGCATGGACACCCCACAGGCCGGACTGTACTCATGCCCATCGCGGACGTCAAGAAATCGGTGCATGCGCACATGGGATGCGGTACGGCAGGGAATCGCAGGCATGGGCTGTTTCTCGAGTACGGCATTTGTCCGTGTGACGCGAAGCGCTTCGGAGCGATGCGGTATGTATTGGGCGACCGGGAGAGAGTAGGTTCTCCTTCGGGGCCAGAAAAAGAGCCAGAGTAATGCATGTTTGGGGGAGTCTGTTCCATGTGATGTGGGAGTGCAAGCACCATGTTGTGGTGGTTTCAAAGTGCCGTCGGAGGGTTTTCTATGGAAGATCGCGGCGTCAGGCTGGGCCGATTCCTCGGGGTCTGTGTCGTCAGAAGGGGGGAGTTGCTGGAAAGTCATCGGCTGCCGGACCACGTGCACATGCGCCTGAGCGTTCCACCGACGCACACCGGGGCCCACGGAGCGGTCTCCTGTCATCCTGTTCGTCATCGGGCGGTTCTTCAGGGCTGGCGGCGTCCCCGTCAGACACTACAATGACCGCTTCAACTCTCATTGCATGGACTTGTGAAGGAGGTAGGTTCTCATGGGAACACGTCGCCTGATTGCTTTGCCGGTGTTCTGTCTGGCTGTTTTGTGTCTCGTCTCGCCGTCCCGATCGGATGTGCTCAGTTTGTGGGACCTGGAGGCGGTACGGTCTGAACCGCTCGACGTGAAGGTTATCGAGGACAGGCCGGGGATCGATCTGAAGTTCCCTCACCGAGAGCTGCATCTGACCTACCTCTCGCAGAAGTGGAAGGGGCAGGAGGTTCGCATCGAGGCGTTCGTTGCGATTCCGGCCAAGCGAGAGGGCAAGGTGGCGGGGGTTCTGTCGCTTCATGGGCATGGTGGCGCCGGTGGCATGGGCGACGCCGTCGGCCGCGCCCGTGAGTTCAAGGCGGTCGGCATGTCCATCAGCGGGCCCGGCCAGGGGTTGTCCACGGGGCGGCGCGACTGCATGGCCCACTGGATCGACACGGTTCCCGATCCACGGGACTCATTCATGTATCAGTATCCGTACGCGGCGATGCGGGCGATCACGTATCTGACGTCGCTGGCCGAGGTGGATGCCAAGCGGATCGGCGTGATCGGCGGATCGATGGGGGCGATGTGTACGCTGATCGTCAACGGGCTGGATGATCGGGTGACAGCGGCGGTGCCCGTGTCGGGGTGCGGTTCGTACGGGCCGGAGATGGAGGCCGGCAAGACCTGGTTCAGCCGGCTCATCCTCGATGCGCTCAAGGTCGAGATGAATCATCCCGGCGTGCAGGGGTTTCTGAACAACATCGATCCGATCCACTACGCCCGCACGCAGCGGGGGGCGTGCCTGATGGTTTGCGGCGCTCAGGACGAGCCGTTTCCGATCACGTGCCTTGCCCGCACCTTTGAGCGGATGCCTTCGTCTGCGCGGCTGAGCATTGTTTACGACTGCAACCACGGCGGATTCAGCAAGCCGGACGTCGAGTTCAAGATGTACGACAACGTGCCGCAATGGACGCGTCGCGCGTTCGGTACGGCCCATGGCTGGCTCCACCGCTATCTGGACCCGCCCAAGCCGGGGGCGGCGGATCGGCCGGTGCCGAAGACTCCGAAGCTGTCGGTTACGGAGGGCAAAGAGAACACCGTGACCTTCTCGTGCGAGGCGGACAGTGCCGAATCCGTTCAGCGGGTCCTGTTGTGTTGGAGCCTCGACGGTTCGTTCACCTTCCAGAAGGCCGTGATGAACAAGACGCAGGAGGGGCGCTATGAACTGGCGGTTGTCCTTCATCAGGCGGAGCGAGACGCCCTTTGTGCGTATGCCGAGGTCGAGTACCCCGACAACTTCTTCCTGACCTCCATGCCGCACTTTGGCGGCAAGTTCGACGTGCAGGTTCGGCGAACGCGGTTCCCCCTCGAGACGTATCGTCGCGAGATGTCCACCGACCAGGCGATCGCCGAGTATCGCAAGGAACTGGCGGCTCCGGCGGGCTCGCTCACCGAGCGTCTCGATAAGCACTATCAGTTCGGCAAATTCTGTGTGGCCGTGGGCAAGCCCCAGGAGGCGATCGATGCCTTCGAGGTGATCATCCAGCAGGGCAAGGATCTGAAGGCCTCGTCTGTTCTTCCCAACGCGCTGTATCACCAGGCGGCCGCGCTGGTGACCCTGAAGCAGTTCGACCGGGCCATCGCCAACCTGGAGCGAGCGATCACGCTGTACCCGCAGTGCAAGGATCTTGACGGCAAGGAGGTTCCTCGGGCCAGGGAGTTGCTGAACAAGACTCGTGCGGAGAAGCGGAAGCAGTAGGGTCGCTCGGCTATTGCGGGGCGATGCCGATCGCCGGATCGACGTCGAGGAGCGGCGAGAGGCTGCCCCTGGGGGGTTGGGCGAACGAGCCCTCGGCGCGACGGGCTTCATTGAGGATCTCTTCACGAGCCCCCTGGCATTCGATGACTCTCTTGAAGTCGGGGTGGCGCAAGGCGAAGGATATCTTCGACAGCAGTTGCAGGTGCGCCCGTATGGTCGGGCTGGTCATCACGAACAGCGTATGAACGGGCCGGCCGTCCAGGGAGTCGAAGTCGACGGGCTTTTCGAGGAAGCACACCGTTACCGTCGGTTCCTGGAACTGGACAATCACCGGGTTGCGCACGTGTGGGATGGCGATTCCGTCGCCGATGCCCGTCGAGCCCAGCGCCTCGCGGGCCATCAGGACATCGAGCCAGAATTTCCTCTCGACACCTTCCGGCAACCGCATCATGTCGACGACGGCTCGCAGGACAGAGGCCTTGTCGGAACCCTCGACGCGGTAGTGGATACCGCCCTTCTGGATTGCATCGGCCAGAGAGGGCGGGGGCGTGTGGTCACTTTCGGGCTCACTGAAGATGTCTGCGGAGACATTCATCCTCCGAGAGGTGGCCCATTGAAGCAGCTCCGCCCGGTTGAATCGGTATTGTTCATTGACGCGATAGACGGGCAGCGATCCCTGTTCGACCCATCGATAAATGGTTCGCGGCGAGACTTTTAGGACGTTTGCTGCCTCTTGGACGCTGAGGTTCACACTCCTACTCCACTGTGTCGAAAGGCCTGGGTTGCGACAACTGAGGACAGTATAGGTCGCGTGTCGCATTTTGTCAAAGAGCGTCAGAGTCTGTGGGTAGTTCCGATGGCCCGAGAAACACGCATCCTCGCGGACGAGTGATAGTAGAAACTAGTAGAAGTGCGAAGGTGTTCTGGACGGGGTTCGGGCAGGCGAGGCCTCGCTGGAACGTCGGTGGTTTCCGGAAGGGTTCGAGCGGGGTGAGGTGTTCGGGTTCGCCGAGGTGTCGGTGCGTGTAGCGGTCGCCGTACGACCGAAGGGGTGCAGGGCTATTGGCTGCGGCCGAACTGCTCAAGTACGAGCGCGATGCGATGAACTGTCGCTTCGAGATCATCGTTCGCGGGGGCGATTCGGACTTGGTGGATCGGGCGGCCGGCGACGCGTTGGATGAGGTAGATCGGATCGAGTCGCTTCTGAGCATGTACGACCCGACCAGCGCCCTGTCGGCGATCAATCAGGCTGCCGCTCGCGATGCCGTTGTGGTCGACGAGGAGATTCTGGAACAGCTTCTGTTAGCCGCAGAGTTGTGGAAGCAGACAGAAGGGGCGTTCGATCCGACGGCGGGTCCGTTGGTCAGGCTGTGGCGGGGCTGGCGCAAGCAGGGGCTGGCACCCGATGGGGAGGCCATAGCGGCCGTTCTCCAGAGGGTTGGGATGCACCATGTCGCCTTTGATGTTCAGCGGCGGACGGTGCGCTTCGACCGGCCGGGCGTCGAGATCGACTTGGGGGCGATGGGGAAAGGTTACGCGGTGGACCGAGCCGCTTCGGTGCTCGAGGGGTATGGGTTGGAGCACTTTCTGGTCCATGGGGGGACGAGCAGCTCGGTGGCTCGGGGGAGTGTGGACGACGAGCACGATGGATGGCCGGTGGGATTGTCGGATCCTGTCGATCCGGAAAGTATTGTGGACACGTGCGTGCTGTCGAATCAAGCGTTGGGCTGTTCGAATCAGCAGAATCAACATTATCAGTGGGATGGCCAGGTTCTGGGGCACGTGTTGGACCCCCGGACGGGCTGGCCAGCACGGTCGGATTCCAGTATAGTTATTGTTTCTCGTCTCGCGATGGTTGCCGATGCCCTTTCAACGGCGTGTCTAGTGGCCAGTGATGAGGAAAGGCGTCGAATCGAGGCGAGATTCCCGGGCATTCGGGTGCTGATGTTCCGCGGGGGCTGCTCGTAGGCCGCCTTGATGGGGGCAGCGCTGGTGTTCGGCGGAGGGGGCGGGGTGGTTTTCGCGAGGTCCTGCCGGTTGGGCGGACAAAACGTGGTGTTCAATCGGGGTCGGGTGCCGACCCTGTGGAATGGGTGACCCGCTGCTCAATTCGCGGCGTAGCGGGATGGTTTACTGAGCGGCCCCGTGGGGTCGGGCCATGCAACGGTCGGAGGTCAGACTAATGGATTTCATGTCGAGGCATTTGGGTCGTAGGGCGTTTCTGAAGGAGTCGTCGGCGGCTGCGGCTGCGTTCGCGGCGGCGCTCGAGACGCTTCGGGCCGAGCGGGCCCAGGCGGAAGAAGAGGCCAAGGCGTCAGCCCCGGGTCGTCCGGTGAACTTCGCGATCATCGGGACGGGTACCGAGGGTAACATGCTGCTCGGTCAGATGATGAAGGCGCCCGGCGTATTCTGCAAGGCGATCTGCGACATTTGGCCGGTCAGCAAGGAAGCCGGTCTGAAGACGATCCGCGACGAGAAGACCTACACGGGCTTCCGCACCGGCGCGGACATGGAAGAGGCCCTCAAGATCGCCAAGGACGCCAAAGCTTACGACGACTACAAGGAGATGTTCGAGAAGGAAAAGGACATCGAGGCGGTCATCATCGCAACTCCGCTGCACACGCACGCCGAGATCCTGTTGGCGGCCATCGCGGCGGGCAAGCACATCTACTGCGAGAAGATGATGGCTCAGACCGTCGAGGACTGCAAGAAGGTCGGAAAGGCCGCCAAGGACTGCGGCAAGATCGTGCAGTTCGGTCACCAGCAGCACTGGAACGACTGGTACCTGCTCGGTCACAAGCTGATCTACAACGACAAGGCGGTCGGGCCGGTGAAGCACATGGCCGCCTGGTGGTGCCGAAACGGCACATGGCGTCGCCCGATCAGCGACCAGGAGAAGACCCTGATCGACGCCACCAAGTTCGGCTATAAGGACGTCGACGAGCTGCGGAACTGGAGAATGTACTGGAAGACGTCCGGCGGTTTGATGGCCGAGCTGGCCTGCCACCAGATCGACATGGCCAACTGGTATGCCAATGGCGTTCCGACCGGCGTGATTGCCCGCGGTGGCGGTCCGACGCGAGAGGACTGGCAGGGCGAGGTTTACGACAACGTCCAGTGCATCTTCGATTATCCGGGCGGCGTGACATTGACCTACAACGCGGTGAGCTGCAACAGCCACGACGGCCAGGGCGAGAAGATCATGGGACCGGACGGCACGGTCGAGCTGAGCCGCGGCGGCGGCAGCTTGTTCCGCGAGCCGAAGGCCACCAAGCTCGCCTGGGAGCAGCACGCCAAGACGACCAAGGATGAGAAGGGCAATACCGCGATCGTCCTGAAGGCCGGTTCGACCGGGACCTACGAAGGCGGCGCCAAGCAGGAAGCCGAGGCGATCGGCGGCGCGGCGAAGAAGAAGGGCGATCCTTACAAAGACTACCGTTCAGCCTTGGCCGACTTCGCCAACTGCGTTCGCGAAGGCAAGCCCGAGAAGGTCAAGACGGGTTGGGAGATTTCGCTGAAGGCCGCGGTGCCTTGCATCATGGCCAACGAGGCGATGAAGAAGAAGGCCTACGTCGAGATCAAGCCGGACTGCTATCAGGTCTAGGCTGGTTGAATACTCCGGATGGGTCGACGCCCCGTCCGGATCGACATAGCCGACAGGTTGTGCAAGGGCCCGTTCTATTGGACGGGCCCTTTTGCTGCGCGTTATCGGCATCCGAGGAAAGGGGCAGGCGGCATGGAGGGGGTACTCAGATCAGCTCGGCCGCTTCCTGGGAGACCCAGCCGGCCTTTCCGTTGGGCAGGCGGATGTGGTACCAGCGTCCCTGGTGCTCAATCAGTTCGAACTCGACACCCTGCTGGAGCTTCTCCATGAACTCCGGGCTCGAACCGGCCGCGGGGTCTTTCAGGACGACCACGTCGTTGGACAGGATGACCCCCTCCTGCCAGCGTCCGGCGGCATAGACGCTTGACGCCACCGAGACACCTGTACAGACCCAGAGGATCAGCAGGACTACCAGGACGTACCGCCATGCCACATGTCGGAACCCGGCGGCTCCGATCAGCCCCACCCAGAACAGCACGTAGAGTGTGAGCCCGAAGATGGCCCGGCCTCGCAGAGTGGTCTGATAGTGCCAGAACAGCAGGGCATGGATCAGGGCGCTCCGGCCGGTGATGGGGATGTCCGTGCGACGGATGCTGCGGGCGACCCGCAATCCTTCGGCCAACCGCGCGTCGTCGGGGATGAACCGCTCGGCACGGCGATAGTTCAGGATGGCGCGTCCGGGCTGATTGAGTCGCAGATGGGTATTGCCGAGGTTGTAGTACAGCCGTCCGTTGACGACGCCGTCGTCGATCAACCCCTGAAACGAGTCGGCGGCCAGCCGCAGGGCCTTCTCGGCCTCAACCGGATTGCCGGCTGCCAGCTCAACCCCTCGTTCATAGGCCCGTTGAGCCTGGTAGAAGACCTCGACCTGCCTCGCCCGCGACATGGCGGCCTGCGACGTGCCTGATGCTGCAAGCAGCAATACGAGGGCGATCCCCATTTTCGAACGGGACCTTGCGGAGGTTCTGGGCAGCGCGGCAAGGATGCTGGCCGGGGCTACAACGTTCGGTTGGCCCGGGCCGCGGTGGTTTCTGTTTGAATGTTGCCTCAACGCTTCCATGTCCGTTCCAGTTGACCGATGCACCGTTCAGCGCGATCGACCATTTGCCTGTCGTCACCGGAGAGGCCGGCGTATCGAGCCGCTTCGCAGGCGTCCAGCAGGCTGTCCAGCTCGTGGACCTGTTCCGAGGGCAGGCCGGCCTTCCGGAGATGTTCGATGGCATCGGCACGGGTCAGCCCGCCGGTCGGCAAGTTGGCACGGTCGGCCACGTAACCCAGCAGGGCCTCGTGGACCTGAGCAGCGGGGCCCTCGGGGCCTGGGGTGCTGCGAAGCCTGGCGACAGCATCGGCCTTGGCCCTGCGACGGCGGGCGAAGGCCACATCCGATTGCAGTCTCTGCCGGTGCCTGCGAAGCCCCCAGGTGGTCAGCCATGCTACGGGCGGCAAAATCATCGCGATTGTCCACCCCATTCCTGGTGAGAACACCTGGTCTGCCAGCACCTGTTCAGGATCGGCGTAATTGGCCCGGATACTGTCGGCCGCCTCGGTCAGGAGAGACGACTTGACGGCTCCGGCTGCCGAGGGGGCCTGGATCTCGCTGGGCGTCAGCGTCGCGGCCGCGTGAACCGTGATGGGCATCGGTGGGCTCAGCAGGGTGGTGAACTTGCCCTTACCCCCGTCGGCTTCGGGATCGAAGAAGCTGAAGGGGATCGGTGGAATCTCCCTTGTCTTCTCGTCGATCGCCCGGATCTGCTGGCGGAAGACTTTCTTGTTCTCTTTGATTTCGCCGGCCAACTGTTCGTCGAGCACCTTGAAGGACTTGGCCAGTTCGGGCAGCTTTGCCAGGGGCGGGGCGGGCACGCGATCGAGCCGGCTCTTGCCGGCGATCTCCATATTGAGAGTGATGAGCTGGCCGCGGTTGACGTCCGTCCGATCGGGCCAGACCTTCCAATCCTTCTGTTCGAATCGGCCGACCGCCCCATTGTACGACACCGGGCGTCCCTCCTGCGGGATCGGCTTGACGATGATGTGGGGCGCTTTGGCCTGTTCGACCAGGGTGCGGCTCTGTGCGACCCTCAGTTCGTTGAAGAAGTCCTGACGCAACCGCACGGGATAGGCCAGAGTGATGGTGACCGGTTCCAGCTGATAAGGTCCCGGCTTGTCGGGCCAGATGTTCAGGGAGCACTCGTAGACGTAGTATTGGTATTCCTGTCCCTGGTCGTCCTTGCGGGTCATGGTTCGAGCGGACAGGTTGTTGGTTGCCACCTGTTTGGCGAAGGGGCCCAACTCGCTCTGGCCTTTGAACAATCCATACATCTGCTCGGCCGTCAGCAGAATGTTGCTTTGGCGGTAGGGCCGGACCCAGACCCTCAGCGTCAGATCGAAGGGTTGCTCGACGAAGACCGATTCTCGCTGTGAGACAATCTCGACGATGAGCAGGCTCTTCGTGTCGCTTCGAATCACGTTCAGCGTCACAGGCTCGGTGCGATATTTCTGTCCACCGACATCGACGGTCACGGGCGGAATCGTCAGTCGTCCGATCTTCCGCGGTCGGAGTTCATAGCCCCATATCAAGGTCGAACGGCTTTCGAACCGTCCGTTGTCGATCTGGGTGAACGATTTGCGTTGTGGCTGTGGCGTCAGGAGCCGCACGGTGAAGTCGGGCATGGGCGGCATCGTCGGGACCGAGGCGCTGGACGCGCCCTCGATGATCACCAGGAATTCGACGGCCTCTCCCAGCATTGCCTCCTCACCGTTGGACAGCCTGGCTTCCACACTGACGGCCGACACAGTCCTCGGCATGCCGAGTGTGATCATCAGGGCGACCGCCGGTATGAGGATTGAGCGTGGGATCCGACGGAGGCCCGAGACGTACGTTCCCTTCCCGGACGACGGTCCGTATGCTTCGTCACAAGGTGTGTGCCGATGTGTCGAGGTCATCCCTGCCACTACCAGTCCTTGTCCACGATAACACGGCCGCCCCTCTGACGCTGCATCTGTGCCTCGCGGCGTTGACGCTCCTTGTCACGGACTGCCTGGAGGAGTCGGTCGGCTTGTTCGGGACTCATCTTACGCTCTTGCCCCTGTTGTTGCTCCCCTTGCTGTTCCTGCTGCTTCTGCTCATCGCCCTTCTGTTTCTGCTGATCCTGCTGCTGTTGCTGTTCGGGCTGCGAACTGGGCTGCGATTGCGGTTTGGACGTCGGCTGAGACTCCGGTTGGGAGGATGGCTGCGACTGTGGCCGCGACTGAGGCTGTGATTGGGGTTGGGATTGCGGCTGCGACGATGGCTGCGACTGGGACTTCTTGCGCTCTTCCTCTTCCTTCTTCTTGCGGTCCTGGAGATCTTTGATCAGAAGGTGCGCCGTCTCTATGTTCGTCCGGGTGTCGCGATCTTCGGGAGTGAGTTCCAAGGCGCGTCGATAGCATCGAATGGCCTCGCGAGCGAGTTCGATCGCCTCGTCGTAGCTCTTGAGCTTCTCCAGAGCCTGGCTGTACGCACAGTTGCCGAGATTGAAGTGGGCCCTGGCTTCGATGTCCAGGTCGCGTGTTGAGAGGGCCTTCGAGAAGGATTCCTTCGCCTTAACGAAGTCTCGCTGCCGGTAATGCACCAAGCCCTGGTTGTACTTGATCTGCGCTGCCTCGGGTCGGCTGACCTCGGCCTGCCGATAGGCATTCATGGCATCGTCGTACTTTCCGGCGGAGAGGGCCGTATTGCCGCGGCGGACCAACTCGGCCGGTGAGGTTGTCGGAGCGGCCGCCGGAGCCGGGTTCGCGATCAGTGCCACAGCCAGAGCGCCGACGCTGCTGATTCGCATGGTGTGCATCCATCGCTTCATGGGGCGGCCCTCCCGGACGGGCCGACGGAGGCCGTGCTCGCTGCCTTGGACATTCGCTCGGGGATCAGAGACTCGACGATCAGGAGGATCAGCGCGACCAAGGCGAACAGCCAGTGCCATGCCTGTCCGCGTTCGACCTTCCTGGCCTCGTACTCGCGGCCTTCCTTATCCATCTTGGCGATGATGTCTTGGTAGATGCGATCGAGTTCGATGCTTCGAAGTCCTGCGTCGACGTGAACACCTCCGCCCACTGCGGCCATCTCGCGGAGGATTTCGGGGTTCATCTTCGAGCGAACCTCTTTTCCCTGGTACTCGAGGTAGGAGACCTTGCCGTCCTTCTCGAGCGGCACCCGCTGTCCTTCGACGGGGTTGCCGACACCGATCGTGCAGACGCGGATGCCGCGCTGCTCATAGGCATCGCGGGCCGCATCGACCGGGTAAGAGGTGTGATCTTCACCGTCGGTGATCACGATGATCACCTTGTGCTTCTTGGCGCGATCGTCGAAATGATCGGCCGCCAGACGGACGGCGTCTCCGATCATCGTGCCGCCCAGCGGGGCACTGTATGGGCCGACTTCGTCGAGAACGAGCCGGTAGAATCCGTAGTCGGGGGTCAGGGCGCACTTCAGGACGGCTTTGCCCGCGAAGGTCACCAACCCCACTTGGTCACCGTCGAGAATCGACAGCAGATCGCGGATGTCCTGCTTGGCGCGGTTCAGTCGGCGTTCGCCCGCATCCTCGGCGAGCATCGATCGCGAGACGTCCAAGACGATCATGATGTCGATGCCGCTCAGCCGGACGGTCTTCTCGGAGACGCCCCACCGGGGTCCGAGGCTCGCGCTGGCGATGCAGAGTATCGCAACCACCGTCAGCAACGCCTTGATGACCTGCCGGGACGGGCTGAGCGAGGGCATCAGATGGCCGAAGAGGTTCTCCGTGGCGAACCGTGTCAGGGCCCGCCGCTTCTGGACGAACTGATAGACGTATAGCCCGCCGGCGAGTACCACGCAGGCGATGCCCGGCCAGAGCCAGTCCCACCGCTGGAAGTGAAGGTCTTCGCGCGTGCCGGCATAGGCCCAGAGGATCCCCACGGGTATCAGTACCCACAGCAGATGAAGCACATGTGTCGGACGCGGCAAACGATCCATTACGGTATCTTCCGGAATCGAGTGCTCAGCAGCAGCACTTCGATCAACAACAGAATCATGGCCATCCACACTCGGGGCACCCAACGTTCCATGTGGCGCCCGAGCGGGGCGGTGGCCAGCTCAACCCATTCCAGATAGCGGTTCTCAACCGTTTTCGTCTTCTCCAGGCGGTCGATTTCCTGGTAGATCCGGCGAAGGCTGTCCGTGTCGGTTGCGCGGTAGTACTTTCCGCCGGTGACCTGGGCCACCTGCTGGAGCGGCTCTTCATTGAGAACCTCTGGATAGCGAACGTACTGCACCTGACCGTCCTCGTCTTCGCACGGGTAGGAGGCGGGGCGCGTTGAACCGGCACCGATAACATAGATCTTGTAGCCGAACGTCGCAGCGACCTCGGCTGCCTTGGCGAGCGGCATACTGTCGGGGATGTTCTGATTGCCGTCGGTGAGCAGGATGATGATCTTGCTCTTGGCCTTGGTGTCACTGCCGCCGGCACCGGCCTGTCCGCGGGCCCGGGCAAAATCTCTCATGCGTTCGATCGCCACCGCCAGGGCGTCGCCGATGGCCGTGCCGTCCTCATCGTTGCCCTTGACCGGTTCGAACCCGCCCCAGGTGCGACGGAAGATCACCTTGATCGCTTCGGTCTGATCGAGCACGCGGAGCAGGCTGGCGTGATCGAGGGTCAGCGGCACCTTGCTGTCGGCATAGCGGGCGAAGGTGATCAGGCCGATCAGGTCGTCACTGCGTCCGGACAGCGATCGCCCGCCGCGCACGAACTCGCGCATGACGTTTCGAGCGGCGGTGATGCGATCGGCCTGTTTGCCACCCCACTGGAAGTCGAGGGCCCGCATCGACGAGGAGATATCAAGCACCATCTGGATGGCGATGCCTTCGGCCGCGACGCGCTGTTGTTCGTTGCCCTTCTGCGGACGGGCGATCGCCACAACCAAAATGATCATGGCCGACCAGCGCAGGGCGGGAATCAGCCGGCGGACGCGGCCGGCCCACGTGCTCGTCCGGAACTTCAGCATATCGAGGGTTGAAAACCGGATGCCCGATCGCTGGGGCTGGATCCTGCGGCGGATCAGGAGGATCACCACCAGGGCGGCAAGACCGAGCCACAATGCCGTCGACCATTGCAGTCTCATGCCGCACCCCCTGCACCGATGTCGTTTCCGACGGCAGCCACCTGGCCGGCGGCGGGGGCGGTCTGTTCAATCAGATCGCGGGCGGCGCGGAAGACCTGCTCGATTTCCTCTTTGCCGGGTGCGTAGCGGGCGTACTTGACCATGTCGCACGCGGCGCAGAAGCCCTCGATCAGCCCCTTGTGGGCCGCAATCAACGCGTTGCTGTGTCGCAGGGCTTCCAGGAACTCCTCCGTGGTCATCTCGGGGGCCATGAGGTTGAATCGCAGCTCGATGTACTGCCGGACGATGCCGTTCAATCGGTAGTAGAACAACTGCACCTGCTGCTTGCCGATGAGGTCTTCTTCGACCAGGCGGCGCAGTTCGTCCATGGCCCACTCGTGCGGGGGGATGGTGACGGTCAGCGGGCCCTTGCCCCGACGGCGACGGATCAGCAGAAGGATGCCGGTGACGAGCACGGCCAGCGCCACGGCGGCGCCGATCGCCCACCGGGCCCATTTCACGGGTTCCCGCGGCAGGACGGCCGGTCCCTTCACGTCGCGGAACTTGCCCGGATCGAACTCGCCTTCGAGCAGCGAGGTAACCTCCAGCTCGAAGCCTTCGGTCACCAGCTCACTGCTGACGCCGGGCTGGCTGGAGGTCGTGGGCTGTGTGCCGGCGCGAAGGGCGGCGTTCTTTCGTTGATCGGTGAATTGCACCGTGAACGGCTCGACCTTGTATTTGCCCGATGCTTCGGCGTCGATCTGATAGACCTGCTGCCATTGCCGCTTGCCGGCTTCGAGCGGACGGGCCGTGGTCTCCTGGAAATCCCGCACGGCGAATTCGCCGAGCGATTCGCCGAACTTCGGCAGCACGACGTCGACGCCGTCTTCGGCAACGGCGGTGATGGTCAACGTGAATCTCTCGGCGATCGTCGCCCGGCTTCGGTTGCTGTGAACGCTGACACTGACGGGGCCGCGCACGGCCGTTCGTGTGATGCCGGCGTCTTTGGCTTCCGGCGGAGACTCCTTCGACGCCTTGCGGCAGCCGGCGCCAGCGAGGAATCCCAGGCACAGGCTCACCAGACAGAGATGTCGGAGGCGGGCGGGCCTTGTATCGCGGATAGGGCGCAATACGCTCGGGCCCTTCCGTGCCGATGAGGTGTTCCGCATGGGCGGAAGGGGGTTCAGGCCTGAGGCCTGTGGATGAAGTCTTTCTGCCGTCCTGCTGCTCACTTACTTGCCCGTCTTAGCCGGTTGTGTGGAGGCGTTGCGCGTTGCGCGTTGCGGTTGTGTGGTCGTCCCGGCGAACGCCTCGGGATACAGCTTCACTTTCGATTCCGTGAACATCGATTGTATATACTGTTCGGTAACCTCCTGAGTTCGCGCCCGTTGGGTGTCCTCGCGAACGCGATCGGCTGCCTCGTCCAGACTGAGCTGACGCGACTCCGTTCGTTCGAGGACCTTTACGATGTGGTATCCCGTCTTGCCCTTGAAGGCCTTGTCGAGCACGCTGCCCGCCTTGGCCTTGAAGATCGCCTCGTGGAGGTCCGGCAACTCGCCGATGCCGGGCATGCGTCGCGACGCCTGACTGACCGGCGTTTCGATCGCACCGCCCTTGGTGCGGGTGGCTTCATCCTGCGAGTGCTTCTGGGCCAGGTCTTCGAACTTGGCGCCTTGTCCCAATTCCTTGATCAGTTTGGCGGCCTGTTCCTCTGTCGGGCAGAGAATCTGAGCGATCCTGGCCTCGCCGGGCTGCACGTAGAGGGCTTTGTTGGCTTCGTAGTATCGCTTGCAGTCATCTACGGTGCTCGTGGCGCGGCGGCCGATCTCGTCACCGAGCAGCCGGTTGGCCAGCAGCATGTCGGACATCTCCATGAGGCGCTTTCGGAAATCGGGTCCCTTGTCCAGTCCCTCGGCTCTGGCCTTGCGGGCGAGCACCTTGACCGCCACCAGTTCCTGCAGCTTTCGGGTGCGAGCCTGAGACGTCGCGTACTGCTGAAGGTACTGTCTGCGAATCTGTTCGATCTGGTCGGGGCTCAGGCCGGGCATCGCCTTGATCGCCAGGTCGACCTCCTGCTGAATCAGGCGGTCGAAGTCGGCCAGGGTGATCTTCTCCGGACCGATTTCGGCGACGACCTGCTGGCCGGTGAGTTCTTTGTACCGGTCGCCCGCGACGGCGGTTCGCTCGGTGAGGTCGCGCCCCAGGTCGTCGTATTGTCCCAGCCGGTTGAAGCAATCGCGGACGCGGACGTTGATTTCGTGACCCAGCTCGCCCTTGTTCTGTCCGAGCATCGCCTCGGCCTGGTAGTAGGCGGCGATGGCCGGCTGATACTGCTCGGCGCTCTGATACAACTTTCCGATGCGATAGTGGATCGGTGCCGCCTCGGCAGCCCCCAACCCGGCCAGGCCCAAATATCGGTTCCAGGCTTCTGCGGCGGCGACGTGAAGGTTCCGGTCCTCCAGTCGCATGGCCAGGGCCTTCTGATCCTCGGCCGACCACCCACCGGCTGCCGGGGAGGTCGGAGCGGACGGCGACCGTTCGGAACGGAGCTGCAGGGCGATCAGCACGCCGAAGAGCGCCAGGACGCATACGGCAAAGAACCCCGACCGCCGATCGAAGATCGGTTTCTTGACCACCACCCGCTGGGGCAACTCCAATCTTGGTTTATCTTCCACGATGCACTCCCACGTCTGTTGGAGACGTCAACACATCGATTGTCTGGCCGCCGGCATCAAAGCCTTGCTTCCCTCGCCCGGAAGAATCGCGTCAGCGGCTCGACGAACGACTGGCCGGTGACGACGTCGATACTGTCGGCATCCATCGAACGGAAGGTCTTGCGGCGTTGGGTTACGTTTGCCGTTGCCCGTTCGGCATACTGGGTTCGGAGCCTCAGATCGCTCGTATCGACAACGATGGACGAGCCTGTCTCGGCATCCACCAGTTCGACGAATCGCACGTTCGGCAGTTCCATCTCTCGCGGATCGGTCACGGTGATGGGGATCAGATCGTGCCGGCGTTTGGCCACTCGCAAGGCATTCTCATACCCGCTGGTCTGGAAGTCGCTGACCAGGAACACCACCGCCCGGCGAGTCGTCACGCGGTTGAGATGCTCGATGGCCGCTTCGATATTCGTGCCCGAAGACGTCGGCTCGAAGTAGAGCAGTTCACGGATCACCCGGAGCACGTGGCTCGTTCCCTTCTTGGCGGGCACGAACCGCTCGATCTGATCGGTGAAACAGATCAGCCCGACCTTGTCGTTGTTGCGAATCGCGCTGAAGGCCAGCGTGGCGCAGACTTCGGCCACGAGTTCACGCTTGAGTTGTCCGGCCGTTCCGAAGAGGTGCGATCGACTCATATCCACCAGCAGCATGACCGTCAGTTCCCGTTCCTCGCGGAACACCTTGACGAACGGCTGCCCGTGTCGGGCGGTCACGTTCCAGTCGATGGTTCGCACGTCGTCGCCGATCTGGTATTGGCGGACTTCTTCGAACTCGATTCCGCGCCCCTTGAAGGCTGAATGGTACTGCCCCGCCAGCACGTCATTGACCATGTGCGACGTGCGGATCTGAATGCGGCGTATCTTCTTGAGCAGGTCTTTCGGAATCATGCGTTTCGGCTACGAACGTCAGGGCCTCTGGAGTCTCTGCGTCTCGACGCGTGCTACGGCACGGGCACATGGTCGAGCAGGGTCTTGATGACATCCTCGCTGGTTTTTTCCTCGGCCTCGGCTTCGTAGGTGATGATGACGCGATGGCGGAGTACGTCCATCGCCACGCTCTTGACGTCCTGCGGCGTGACGTATCCGCGGCCGGCCAGGAAGGCACAGGCCTTGGCCGTCAGCGTCAGGTAGATCGTCGCGCGGGGCGAGGCGCCGTACTGGATCCAGTCTTCGATCTGCTTCAGCTTGTAGGCAGCCGGTTGTCGCGTCGCCAGTACCAGGTCGACGATGTAGTCCTTGATCTTATCGTCGATGTAGATCTCGTCCACCACCTGCCGTGCGGCGAACAGTTCCTCGGGCGACATGACGGGGTCGATCGACATCTTCGGCTTGGTCTCGGCCATCCGGTCGAGGATCTGGCGCTCCTGTGCCTTGGTCGGATACTGGACGATCAGCTTGAGCATGAACCGGTCGACCTGGGCCTCGGGCAGCGGATAGGTGCCCTCCTGCTCGATGGGGTTTTGCGTGGCCAGCACGAGGAACGGCTCGCTGAGCTTGAACGTTTCCTGCCCGATGGTCACCTGTCGTTCCTGCATGGCCTCGAGCAGGGCGCTTTGGACCTTGGCGGGGGCACGGTTGATCTCGTCGGCCAGGATGATGTTGCTGAAGATGGGGCCCTTCTTGACGGTGAACTGGCCGTTGTGCGGCTGATAGATCAGGGTGCCGATCAGGTCGGCCGGCAGCAGGTCGGGTGTGAACTGCAGCCGCTGGAATCCCGTCGAAATGCCGCGAGCCAGGCACGATACCGCCGTGGTCTTGGCCAGTCCGGGGACGCCTTCGAGCAGGATGTGCCCGTTGGCCAGAAGCCCGACGAGCATCTTGCGAATCATCTCCTCCTGTCCGACGATGACGCGTCCGATCTCCTCGGTCAGGCGGCGGAACGGTTCGCTGGTGTTCTTGACCTGTTCACCGATCTGTTTGACGTCCATTTGTAATGCACACATTGCGTCTGACTCCCTAATCGTCCACATGGGCAGAGGCGCGGGGCCCTGCTGTTGTGGTGCATGCACTTCCTGATCCCTGGTTGGGGCTGCCGTGCAGCCTGAGGCCGGAGAACCGCGCCCCGACGAACATCACATTCTTTCGGATTCTCTGGAAAAATGGAAGGGCTCGATCGTCAATGGGGACGCCGGATCACGGGATATCCGGAGATGCAGCCGGCCATCGATCCGACCCTCCTGCGGGGGGCGACACAGGCGGCTTGTCGGTCGGTGCCTTCCGGTGTATTAGTGGCCTTGGTCCGGAGGATGGGCTCTGCGCGCTTCCGGGTGGCGCTGCGAACAGGGAGGTATCCCGATGAAATCGCTTGCGATCGCCTTCGTTCTGTCGATGGCCGTCCGTTGCGGTACGGCGATCTCCGCCGAACCGGCCGCTACGACGTGTCGCGGGGGTACGCCACCGAACATCGTCATTATTGTCGCCGACGACCTGGGCTTCTCCGACATCGGGTGTTACGGCGGGGAGATCCGCACGCCGAACCTCGACAGGCTTGCCGCCAACGGCCTGCGGTTCACTCAGTTCTACAATACGGCGCGATGCTGGCCGACGCGGTCGGGCATTCTGACGGGGTATTACCCTCAACAGATTCGCATGGACCCTCCTCATGGGAGGTTGCCGCAGTGGACGCGCGTGCTTCCGCACTATCTCAAGCCGCTGGGCTATCGGTGCTATCATTCGGGCAAGTGGCATCTGAATGGTGCTCCGAAGGCGGTGGCGGACGGCGATTTCGACCACTCGTACAAGCTGGACGATCATGACCGCTATTTCTGTCCGCGAAACCATCTGGAAGACGATCGACCCCTTCCGCCGGTCAAACCGAACAGCGGGTTCTATGTCACGACGCACATTGCCGATCACGCGATCCGCTGTTTGAAGGAGCACGGCGAGACGTATGCGGGCAAGCCCTTCTTCAGTTACGTCGCCTTCACGTCTCCGCACTTTCCACTGCACGCGCTTCAGGCCGACATCGACTCGTATCGGGATCGATATCTGGAGGGATGGGACGCGATTCGCGATGGGCGATGGAAGCGGCTGCAGGAGTCGGGGGTCGCTCGGAGCACGCGGGCGATGCCGGATGCGGCCCTGACGCCTCGCTATCTGAAACCGGATCTGCCGGGCAAGATCGGGCCGGGTGAGGTGTTGCACGCCGTTGGATGGGCCGGGCTGACGCAGGAGCAGAAGCGATTCCAGGCCACCAAGATGGCCATTCATGCGGCGATGGTCGATCGGATGGATCGGGAGATCGGCCGGCTGCTCGATCAAATCCGTGCCATGAAGGCCTGGGAGAATACGGTGGTCTTCTTCCTGTCGGACAACGGGGCAGATGCCACGCTGCTGGTTCGCGGTGACGGACACAGCCAGACGGCCCCGCCGGGATCGGCGGAGACGTTTCTGTGTCTGGGTCCCGGTTGGGCGACGGCCAGCAATACGCCGTTCCGCCGGTACAAGATCTGGGTGAGCGAGGGGGGGATATCGACACCACTGATCGTCCATTGGCCGAAGGGCATTCCGGCTCGTGGCGAGCTTCGACACGACATGGGGCACGTGATCGATTTCGTTCCGACCCTGCTGGATTTGGCGGGGGGACGCACGACGGACACCTGGAACGGCGTCGAGGTTCCGTTGCTTCCGGGGCGGAGCCTTGTTCCCGCCTTCTCTCGTGACAAAGCGGTTCAGCGGCCATTCCTCTTCTTCAAGCATGAGGGCAACCGTTCGATCCGGATGGGGGACTGGAAGCTGGTTTCGGCTCAGGAGGACAACAACGTCTGGGAGTTGTTCGATCTGGCCGCCGACCGCGGCGAGACGACAAGCCTGGCGGCCAGGTATCCGGACCGCGTGCAGGAGATGGCGGCGGCCTGGAAGCGGCTGGATGAGGAGTATCGCCGGCAGTCGGAGACGCCTTGATGAAGGATGCGGCGAGGGGGCAGGGGGGCGTGGGTATCGGACCTCGGGGCGGGGATGTTCGGGGGTGTCAGCGATCGGATATCGGATTCGAGGTGGGGTCTTCTGCTCGTTTACACCCGTCGATCGTGCCGATACACTCACCATCAGGTGGAGCACAACTCATGGATCGACCCGAACCGACCGACACATCTTCAGCCACCCCCGAAGGCAGTCCACAGCCGGAACCGGCCGTTGAATATGAACCGCCTCCCCGCACCATTGGGTGGAAGAAGGGGCTGGTCATCGTCGTGGCGGTCTCGGTGGTCTACGCGGTTGTCGAGATCTGCAAGACGACCGGCAACGAGATCCCCTGGGGGAGCGATCTGCCGCAGGCGTTGAGTCAAGGCCAGAAGTCGCAGAAGGCGGTGGTTCTGCTGATTCACAAGAATTCCTGCCCGATCATGGTCGAGTTGGATCAGACGGTGTTCAATCTGGCCAGCACCTACGAGTGGGCCATGGGCGGGGTTCCGGTTCGCCTGAAGTGGGAAGAGCACCCCGAGGTGGTCAAGAGGTACCGGCTGACCCAGTCGCCGACATTGATTGTACTTAACCCGACAGGCGAGGTGGTATGGCAAATGGTGGCCTATGACATCACGCCGCAGATCCGAAAAAGATTCCTGACTTATGCCGTGGGGCACAAGGATGATAGTACCTATCGGCGTGACAAGACTGACCCGAACCAGGCTTCGAAGTAGACTCGACAGGTCGCGTGATCTCATATCGTGAGCACTGGATTCGCCTTCTGGATGGGCCGTTTCCGCGGCAGGTGCGGTGCGTACCCCTGAGACCTCATAGCCGCATCCTCATCACTCAATTGGACAAGATCGGGGACGTTTTGTGTTCGACGGCTGCGATCGGTCTGCTTCGGGAGGTGTTGCCCGAGGCGCACATCACTGTGGCCGTTCAACCCTATTCGCGTGATGTCCTGATCCGCCATCCTGACATCAACGAGGTGCTGAGTCTGTCGGTGCCGTGGTCGAGCGCGCGATTTGCCGGTGGGATGCACGAGCGGATACGAACGGTTCTGGCGGTGGGGCGTCTTCTTCGGCAGGGGCGGTTCGATATCGGATTGGACCTCCAGGGCAACCCGCTCAACGCCCTGTTGATGTGGCTGGCCGGTATTCCGTTGCGGGTGGGGATGTCCTCGCTCGGCGGCAACGTCTGGCTGACGGCCGGACAGCGGATGGACTGGTTTGCGAACCGTGCGGCCTTTCGGCTTCGACTTATCGAGCGACTGACCGGTCGGACCGGGCGACCGGTTACACGGTTTGACCCCGCGCCAGAGGATGTCGCCTGGGTCGGGCAGCTCTGGGCGAACCTCGGCGTCGACCGCCCCGTGGTGGTTCTATGTCCGACGGCGGAGAACCCTCTGCGGATGTGGGATGAGACGCGCTACATGGCCTTGGGGCGGCGATTGAGCACGACGGCTTCGGTGTTCTTCGGCCATTCCGCGAACGACGCAGCTACGGCGGAGCGGTTCCGTGAGGCCTGGGCGGGCGTCGAGCACTGTCACGTGGTGCCTACCGGGTCGCTGGGCAGGCTCGGTGCGATGCTGTCGGCGGCGAGCGTCGTGGTGAGCAACGATTCGGCGCCGTTGCATCTGGCGGTGGCGGTGGGGACGCCCGTGGTGGCGGTTTTCGGCCCCAGTCCGCCTTCTGCAGCGGGTCCCTATGATTGGGAGTACAACCGGGTCGTCGAGCCGTCTGTGATCTGCAAGCCCTGTCTTTGGGGTCCGCGAGCCGGGGGATGCGGATCGCGTCGTTGTCTGGATTCGATCGGTGTGGAGCGGGTGGAGAGGGCGGTGAGGGAGTTGCTCGCCCGCGAGTCGGGCACGTAGCGACGCATTGGGGCGGCCGGCGTCGAGCTAGGCCATCGCCTTGCGTTGTGCGGCGATCAGTTGTCGGATGCCCCGGCGGGCCAGGGCGATCATCTTCTGGAGGTCTTGCTCGGAGAAGGGGGTCTTCTCGGCGGTGCTCTGCACTTCGACGAAGTGCCCCTTACCGGTCATCACGATGTTGCAGTCGGCCTGGGCGCCGGAGTCTTCGACGTAGTTCAGGTCGAGCAGAACCTGTCCCTTGACGATACCCACGGAGATTGCCGCGACGGCATCGGCGATGACGGGGCCCGGGATCTTTCCTTCCTTCCGCAGAGTCCGAACGGCATCGCACAGGGCGACGTAGGCGCCGGTGATCGCGGCGGTTCGCGTGCCGCCGTCGGCCTGGAGCACGTCACAATCGATGTAGATCGAGTTCTCGCCCAGTTCGGCCAGGTTGCTGACGGCCCGGAGCGATCGTCCGATCAATCGCTGGATTTCCTGGGTTCGTCCGTCGAGTTTCGTGCGGCTTCGGGTCTTTCGGTCGGGCGTGCTGCCGGGGAGCATGTCGTATTCGGCGGTGAGCCAGCCCAGGCCGGTGCCTTCTCGAAAGGGGGCGGTTCCCTCGACGAATGACGCCGTGCAGAGCACGTGGGTGTGGCCCATCTTGATCAGGACGCTGCCGGGGGCGAACCGCGTGTAGTGTCGGATGATCTGGACCGGTCGGAGTTGGGCGGGGCGTCTTCCGTCGTGGCGTGGCATGAGGGGGTCTCCGTTCTGCGGTTCTTCGTCGTTGTGGCCGTAAAGAAGCGGGGTGGGTCGCAGGACCCACCCCCTTTGACATTCGATGGCGGCGGGGCATTGGGCCCGCTTCGCCGGGTTAATGGGCAGCCGGTTGGGCGGACTCGCCCGCCTCGCCCATGGCGTCGGCGAGGATCTGGAAGCCCTCGTCGAGTTCCTGGTTGCTGATCGTCATGGCGGGCAGCATCCGCAGGACCGTCTGCTGCGTGCAGTTGATGCGGAGGCCGCGGCGGAGGGCCGCTTCGGCGATGCCGTTGCCGTCGATGGAGAGCTGGATGCCGATGATGACGCCTAGTCCGCGAACCGACTCGATGAAGCTGAACCTCGACTTCAGTTCGTCGACCTTCCGGCAGACGTAGTCGTAGATGGCGGTGGCCCGTTCGAGCAGGTGGTCGCGTTCGATCGTCTGGAAATAGGCCACACCGGCGGCCGTGACGAGGGGGTTACCGCCATAGGTGGTCGCGTGCGAGCCGGGTGTGAACACCGAGGCGATTTCGGGCTTGGCGCACGCCACGCCGAGTGGGGTGCCGCCGCCGACGGCCTTGGCGAGGGTCATGATATCGGGGACCACGTCGTACTGCTGATAGCCGAACCATGTGCCGGTACGACCGCAGCCGGTCTGGACCTCGTCGAAGATCAGCAGCATCTGGTTTTCGTCGCACAGGTCGCGGAGGCCCTTGAGGTATCCCGGTGGCGGGACGTTCACGCCGCCTTCACCCTGGATGGGTTCTAGCATGACGGCGGCCGTTTCATCGTCGACGGCCGCCTTGACGGCGTCGAGGTCGCCGAAGGGTACGTGGACGAAGCCGGCCAGCATCGGGGCGAAGCCGGTACGGATCTTCGTCTGGGCGGTGGCGGCCATGGCGCCGTAGGTTCGTCCATGGAAGCTCTTTTCCATGGTGATGATCTTGTAGCGTCCCTCGGGCGTGGCCTTTCGGGCCAGTTTGATGGCCGCTTCGTTCGCTTCGGCACCGGAGTTCGAGAAGAAGCACTTACCGCCGAAACTTCGGGTGGAAATGATCTCGGCGAGCTTTCCCTGCGGTTCGATATGGAAGGTGTTGTCCATATGGATCAGCTTGCCGGCCTGTTCGCAGATTGCCTGGACGATTGCGGGATGACAGTGTCCCAGCAGGCTGCACCCCCACCCCGGGAAGAAGTCGATATATCGCTTGCCGTCGGCATCCCAGAGCAGGCTGCCCTCGCCTCGGACGATGGCGATGGGCTTACGGGTATAGCTGGACATCACGTACTTCTCGAACAGACCAATGATTTCCTGAGTGTTCACGTCTCTGACTGTCCTTTCTTAAGGGGGGACGGCGGAACACGTCCTCCGCCGCTTGGGATACGCTTGGTTCTCGGGGCGTTGTCCCCTGAGCCTTCGGCCCGGGCGTTTCTACTCCATGATTTCCGTTCCGACGCCTTCTTTTGTGAAGACTTCGAGCAGGATCGAATGCGGGATTCGCCCATCGATCACGTGAGCCTTGCGCACGCCGGCATCCAGGGCCCTGAGGCATGATTCGACCTTGGGGATCATGCCCTTGCTGATGATTCCTCGGCTCATCAGGTCCTCGATCTGCTGGCGGTTGAGCGTCGGACAGAACGAGTCCGTGTCCTTAGGGTCTTTCAGAATGCCCTTGGTGTCGGACAGCATGACCAGTTTCTCGGCCTTGACCTGGGCGGCGATTTCTCCGGCGGCGACGTCGGCATTGATGTTCAGCCTGCCGCCGGCATTATCGCGGGCGATCGGTGCGATCACGGGGATCGTCTCGGCCTGGCAGAGCAGGGTGAGAACCTTGGCGTTCACAACGTTGACCCGGCCCACGAAACCGATGTCGATCCGGCGGCCGCCCTCCCCTTCGAGATAGGTGCGTTCGCCGAACACCGCACAACTGCTGAGAGAGTGCATGCCGATCGCGTCGACGCCATGGGCCTTGAGCGTTTCGACGATGTCGGTGTTGATTACGTTGCAGAGTACGTGCTCTGCGATCGCGAGCGTGCGCTCGTCGGTGTATCGCAACCCCTGGACGAAGTGTGCCTCGAGCCCCGCCTCGTCCATCGCCTGGGTGATGGCCTTGCCGCCTCCGTGGACGACGATCGGCTGGATTCCGACGCTTCGCATGAAGACCACGTCGTGCAGCAGTTCGTGCATGGCCTCTTCGTTGTCCATGACCGACCCGCCGATCTTCACGACGACCAGCCGCTGGTGGTACTGCTGGATGTAGCCCAGCGCCTCAATCAAGGTAGATGCTTTTGCAATGGCCTCATTCACTATCCTGGCCTCCAGGGAAAACCTTGTTATTTACGTTGTTGGGACAAGGATGTCAAGTCAACGTGTTTCGAAGCACGACGGCACGTGACACCAGGCTGGGGCACACCCGCGAGACTGTGGTGGCCGATGCGCCGGGCGCCTGCGTGGCCGGCTCGAATCGGCACCTGCGGGTGATGCATCGGTTCGGCGGAGGTCACACGAGACCGGACGCGTCTTTCCTGGCGTTGGGGTGTCGCGGGTGACTCAGGCGTTGTTGTTAGCCGTCTTGTCGAGTCCGAAAGCCGAGTGCACCGCTTTGAGGGCCTTCTGGCCGTCTTTCTGCGGGACGATGCACGACACGACGATCTCACTGGTGGAGATGTTCATGATGTTCACACCGGTCTCGGCCAGAACGGTGAACATCTTGGACGCCACTCCCGTGTGCGTTCTCATGCCGATGCCGACCACACTGACCTTGGCCACGTGTTCGTCGGCCTCCACGCCTTTGAGCCCCAGTTCCTTGATCAGTTGCTGGGCGACGAATTTGGCTTCGTCGTGATCGCTGTCGGCCACCGTGAAACCGATGTCGGCCAATCGACCGTCCTCGTAGTTGTTCTGCATGATGTCGTCCACCACGATGTTGTGCGTGGCGATGCGGGCGAAGATGCGAGCAGCCATGCCCGGCTCGTTCGGCACACCGACGAGCACGACGGCGGCCAGATCGGGCTTCAGCGCGGCTCCGCGGACGACAATATCTTCCATACCTTTGGTTTCGGGCATGATCATCGTTCCTGGTGCGTCCGTCAGACTGCTGCGGACGTGAATCGGGACCTGATACTTCCAACCAAACTCGATGGACCGATTGTGCATGACGCCGGCGCCGAGGCTGGCCAGCTCGAGCATCTCGTCGGAACAGATACGCTCGATCTTTCGGGCCTCAGGGACGAGGCGTGGGTCCGTTGTGTAGACACCGTCTACGTCGGTGTAGATTTCGCAGACGTCGGCCTTGAGGGCGGCGGCCAGGGCGACGGCGGTCGTGTCCGAGCCTCCTCGTCCGAGCGTCGTCAGGGCGCCGTCTTCGGTAATGCCCTGGAAACCGGCTACGATCACGATCTCATCGGCGTCGAGATGCTTGCGGATCGAGTCGGCGTCAATCTTCTGGATTCGGGCCTTGGTGTGCGCGGCATCGGTGATCAGCCCGACCTGCCCACCTGTGAAGCTGATGGCCTTGTGTCCTGCCGCGTCGATGGCCATAGCCATCAGGGCGATGCTGACCTGCTCGCCGGTTGTCAGGAGCATGTCCATCTCTCGCCGGGGCGGGTTGGGTGAGACCTTCTTGGCCAGGGAGATCAGCTCGTCCGTGGTATGGCCCATGGCCGATACGACCATGACCACCTGGTTGCCTTCGAGCTTAGCACGAATCGCCCGGCGGGCGGCGCGCTGAATCTTGATCGCGTCCGCCACGCTGGTACCACCGAACTTCTGTACGATCAGTCCCATGGTTCTTCTTGCTCTTCAAAACCGTCCGATGTCGTGACGACCTCGAATCGGTCGATTCCTACCTGGCGGGCCAATCTCTGGCATTGGAGGGTTGTTGTTTCACCCGCTTCAGAGTTTGGAGAATACTGCAGCCAAACCACCCGAGGGCGCTCCTGCTGCCGCGCATCGCGCAGCTCCACCAGTTGCCTGATCGCCATGAGCACCCGGTCTCCCGGCCGCCTTGGCTTTAGGGTAGGAGAATCATAGCGATTCCGAGAGGGGAACGCAAACTGAACCTCCTGGAAGGGCCCTGAAAGCACGCGGTCGATCACCGCCATGCTGGCCAACCATTCTCCCCCTGTTCGCAGGACAAAATGCCAGGCAGGTGCCTGCTGCCGGAGACTTGTCATGAGGTCCCATGCTTCCTCCGCTTCGCCCGAGCCCGGACAGAGGGCCATTCCGATCGTCAGGGGGCGTTCGGCATGTTCCTGGACCAGGGACTTCAGCCGTTGTTCTGCGCGTCGCCATGCCGACGGATCGTTCGGCGATATCCACAGTTCATTGGGGAGAGTGTCCTCGGCAGTGGGGTGCTTTTCGGGAGGACGACGGGTCCGTCCGGTCGCTTGCCGCGACGTCATCCGATCCATCCAGTGGCTCCTAACGCTGCGGGGTCAGGGCCATCCATTCTTTGGGGCCCCAAGCTTCGCAACTGAAACAGGGCTCTCTCCGCGAACGCCGACGGGCAGGACACCTCTATGACACTCGGGTCTCGGTTCGGTCTTCTCAGCGGAAGCCGCGATCGTAAGAAGGCCCGAGTTTCTTCAGGCTAACCGACGGCCAGCACACAGTTCTTCGTGCCGTATTCGTTTGAGACGAAGCCGTCGGCGTCGGGGTCCTCCAACCAGGCGCCGTCTGCGAGGAACTTGTACTCGTACCTGCCCGGTCGAAGGTGCAAACGGCGACGGAACGTGCCGTCTTTCTGTCTCTGCATTCTGTCGGTCTCGGGCGACCATCTGTTGAAGCTGCCGACCAGAAACACCTTTCGACATGGGGAGTTGGGGCGGTACACAAATGTCACCCACTTGCGGTCACGGATGACCATGGCATAGCCTCCTGCTATAATGCCCCCGTTACGGACTGGATGACAGCGTGTCTGTAGGCGTCATGGTACCACTGGTCATCTGTCACCGTCAAACGGTTGTTTCCAAGAGGCGATAGTGTTCCGTCTCGGCGGGGCGGTCTTTCACGAGCGATTTTCATTCGAAAGTTTTTGGCGCGACAGGGTTTGTGGCTTTGGAGGAGGCGCGAGATGAGCGGTGCTTTATCAAGTTTGGGGATATTTATAGCTGTGTTACTGTCTTCGGTATTGGTGGGCTGTCAGGCACCCGGTCCGACGAATCCCGGGGACTACCCGGCGCCGCAGGCGCATGTTTTTTCGTGCTATAGGTCGTCGGGGGCCATCAGTGTGGACGGCAAGCTGGATGAGCCCGCATGGTACAAGGCGGAGGTCATCAGTCAGTTCTATCAGCCGGGTTCCCTGAAGCCGCCCAGTGATGGTGCGGAGGTTCGGCTATTGTGGGACAATGACTTCCTCTACATCGGTGCTCGTCTGCGGGATAAGGATGTGTATGCCATGGTGCAGGGGCACGACGGCAAGACGTGGGACGACGATGTGTTCGAGGTCTTCATCAAGCCGTCGGAGGAGAAGCTGGCCTATTACGAGTTTCACATGACCCCCAAGGGCGCCACGTTGGACCTGATGTTTCCACGCCGAGGTGCGGGGTCGCACCAGCGGTTCCTGCCGTACACGTCGGGCATGCGAGCGGCGGCTACGGTTCAGGGTACGTTGAACGATTGGCAGGATGTGGATGAAGGCTGGACGGCGGAGATGGCCATTCCACTGAAGGCCCTGGGTCTTGAGGTGGTTCCACCGAAGGCGGGGGCGACGATTCGGTTCGCCATCTGCCGGTATAATTACTCGGTGTATCTGCCGGCAGGCGGGGTGGGAGACGAGGCGTTGGAGTATTCCAGTTCAGCACGGCTTCCGGTGTTGAAGTACCACCTCTACGAATACTACGACCTTCTGCGTTTCGAGCCCACCACGAGCAAGCCGGAGGGCAAGAAGTAGCGAGGTTGAGCAGACATGTCGATTGAACTCGTTCGTGCCTTGACGATGGTGGTCGGTATCTCTTCGCCCATGGCAGATGGGGGCTTTCGCCAACAGGTGGAGGCCGACTGGCTGCTTCAGGAGGTGTACCGTCATGCGGCCAGTCCGTCGCGGGTAACCCCGGAGGCAGACGCGGCCGGTGGTGTGGACGGCGTCAAGAACGGACGGTGGGGGTTTCACACGAACGCTGCGGCTTTGCCCTGGTGGCAGGTAGATCTGGGCGCGTCGCAGCCGCTGGTTCGTGTGGTTCTGTGGAATCGTTGCGACGCCAACGGCGAACGGAACCATCGCATCATGGTGCGGTTGTCGGATGATGCGAAAGAATGGCGGACAGTCTATACGCACAACGGCACAGCGTTTCTGGGACAGGCCGACGGCAAGCCGCTGGTGGTGGATCTGGCCGGTCAAGCGGGTCGATATGTGCGGGTTCAGCTCGGCCACACGGACTATCTGCACCTGGACGAGGTGGAGGTGTACGGCCTCACCGATCCGGCGCGGAACATCGCCCTGCACCGTCCCGCGACGCAGGTCGGCATCTCGACGTGGTCGGTCGGTCACTCGGCGGGTCGCCCGATCGACTTCCGCAAGCGGACCTCCGAGGTGTTGGGAAACTGCCGGCGCCTGATCGACGATTGCGGCAAGGCCGGCGAGGGCGATTCGGTTGCGCCGGCGCGGTCCGAGGTGGAGGCTATTGCCTCGGCGATTGAAGGAGCCCGCGGCGTGGAGGCCGAGCGATCAGCGTTTCTTCGGGCTCGCCGGCTTCAGAGGACGTTGACCCTGACGGCTGCCGCCCCATTGTTGGACTTCGAGGCGATTCTGCTGGCCAAGCGGGTTCCGGGCACCTACAACCACATGTCCGACCAGTATTACGGATGGTGGTCGCGTCCGGGCGGGGGGCTCTGCATTCTCCGGGGTTTCCGCGACGACTCACCGACGGTCGAGTGTATTACGCAGGGGGTCCGGGAGCCCGGGAGTTTTCTCCGTCCTGCGCTGAGTTATGACGGTCGCAAGGTCCTGTTTGCATGGTGTCGGTACTACCCGAGCGTTGCGGGCGAGAAGAACAAGCTGAACAAGGCGAACATACCAGAGGATGCTTTCTATCACCTCTTCGAGATCGGCATCGACGGAACCGGGCTGCGCCAATTGACGCGGGGCAAGTACGATGATTTCGACGGCCGCTATCTGCCCGACGGCCGGATCGTCTTTCTGTCGACGCGTCGAGGGCAATCGCTTCAGGTGGGGCCCGACACGGCGGAGCGGACGCGAGCGGCCATCGATCAGCCCGATTGCTACGTGCGATGCGGTGGCGGTCTCGAACGTCCGGTCGCGGTCTATACGCTGCACACGATGGATGCCGATGGGGGCCATCTGTGCCCGATCTCCCCGTTTGAGATGTTCGAGTGGACACCCAGTGTGGCCGACGACGGGACGGTGCTGTACTCGCGATGGGACTATGTGGACCGCACGAACATGCCCTTTATGAGCCTGTGGTCCATGAATCCGGACGGCACGAATGCCCGTCTGGTCTACAAGAACTATACACGGGCTCCGCACTGCACGTTCGAGCCTATGAGTGTTCCCGGCTCCCGGAAGATCGTCTTCACCGGATCGGCTCACCACGCTCAGACGATGGGCAGCCTGGTTCTGCTCGATCCGACAGTGGGCACCGAGGGCACGTCGCCCATCCGGCGGTTGACTCCCGAGGTGATCTTCCCGGAGATCGAGGGCTGGCCGTTGACGTGGTTTGCCAACCCCTGGCCGCTCTCCGAGCGTTTCTACCTCGTTTCGTGGGGTCAGGAGTCGAATGTCGGTGAGGCCGGCAAGCATCGCGTGCCGAATGGGATGGGTATCTATCTGCTGGACGCCGAGGGCGGTTTGGAGTTGCTCTATCGCGACCCGCAGATCACGTGCGAGACGCCGATTCCGCTGCGGGCGCGGCCGACTCCGCCGGTGATGGCCAGCATGGTTCGGCGCGATGGGGCGAAGGAAGGGCGGTTTCTGGTTGCCGACGTGACGCGCGGTCTCAAGACGGTCGGACGCGGCGACATCAAGGCCCTGCGGATTGTGGCTGTTCCGCCCAAGACGCATCCGACGATGAACGCGCCCAGTCTGGGGTTGTTGAGGGACGATCCGGGCAAGTGCGTGCTCGGTACGGTGCCGGTGGAGTCGGACGGATCAGCCTATTTTCGAGTTCCGGCGGGAGTGATCGTCTTCTTTCAGGCCCTCGATGCCCGCGGGGTTGTCGTTCAGACGATGCGAAGTGCGACGCACGTTCAGTCGGGTCAGACGCTGAGCTGCATCGGGTGCCATGAATCTCGGCAGCAGGCCCCGAAGGCACGGCGTATGCTTGCCGCGGCGCATGAGCCTTCGCGGATCACGACCGGGCCGACGGGTTCGTGGCCGTTGCGCTACGACAGGCTTGTTCAGCCGGTTCTCGACCGGCACTGCGTGGAATGCCACCGGCCCGGCGGGAAGGATCCGCAGGCGGCCCGTTTCGATCTGACGGCTGCGAAGTCCTACGATTCGCTCACGCGGTATGGCAAGCCGAGCCTGGCCGATACGATTGTGGCGGGCTATCAGCGGGGGTATTCGACGGAGGGGTCGACGCCGGCGGCCACGAGCGTGGTCCTCAGGCGACTGACGGATCCTCAGGGACATTACGGTGTTGTGCTAAACGGTGAGAGTCTCGAACGGCTGGTCACGTGGATGGATACGTATGCCCAGCGTCTGGGTTCGTTCAGTTCGGAGCAGGAACGGGATCTGGTGGCGTTGCGGCGTCGGTGTGCGTCATTGCTGATCGATCGCGAGCCCCCACAGACGGCGTTTCGAACCGGTCCATGAGGGTGATCTGCTCAGATGCTTGACAGATGAAGAACGATGACGGTAATATGCGACTCATTGACAAGTGAAGACTGCTCGATGTCGGTGGTCGCCGAAGGGCGACCGGCAAGAGGGAAGACGGTGAGAATCCGTCGCGGCCCCGCCGCTGTAATCGGGTACGAACGCCGAAGACAAACCACTGCCCAATGATGGGCGGGAAGGTTCGGCCAGTAGGAAGATCCGAGAGCCAGAAGACCTGCCGATGTCGTGTCAGCGTTGTCGGCTTCGTGGAGAGAGTCGACCTCGCTCAACGAGCGGGCGGTCTATCAGGCCCGGTCGTTGCAGATGAGTGTCAGACCTCACGTTCCCCCCTGGAGCGTGGGGTTTTTTTGTTTGGCGTCGGATCGGCCCAGGCGCCGGGTCGGTCTGGACGTCGGACGGGCCGGCGGAGCGGAGAGAGTTCGGCAGCCTGTCCGCGTCCGCGCCGGTCGAATCGGGTCGCTGTGGAGGCGATTCGGTATGTTCGAGGCGGGTCGGTTGAACCCGATCGGATGTTCAGAGGTTGCCGAAGGGTAGAAGAGGCTATGAGGAGCATGATGCGAACGGTATCGATTCTGGGTACGGCGGTGCTGATGATCGGCGCCGCGCCCGGTTACGGGTCCTTCCTGGATCAGGTGAGCGTGAGCGAGTGGGCGGGTTCGGGCGCCAACACGGCCTATGTAGTGGTCAACTTCTCGGACGGGGCGGAGTATGCGTTCGGTGTGCGATTCGACGGAACCGCCAACAGCCTCCAGATCCATCAGTTGCTCGATCAGCAGACGGGTCTGGACGTTGCTTTCCAGGACTGGGGCTGGGGCGTCTTCATCGACGGGTTCAGCTACGCCGGGCACAGCGACCAGGGCTATACCGGCGGCGAGAACTGGTGGCACTACTGGGTGAGTGACGACGCGCAGACCTGGACCTCGCCCTTCTATGGGATTACGGATCGCGTTGTAGCGAACGGGTCGTGGGACGGCTGGGTCTACGGTCGTGCGAGCGAGCCGATTCCCGAGCCGGTGAGTCTGGCGCTCCTGGGGCTGGGCGGCCTGGCGTTTCTGGGCCGCCGAACCCGGCGGGCAACATGCTAGATGAATGGTGCGTGACGGGCGGGGCGATGGTCCTCACGAGGCGACGTCCGGAGGGGGACGTCGCCCCTGCCCGGACGCCGTGGTGCGGAGTCGTCCGATCACGGAGCGATCAAACATGATGCGATACAGCGTGGTGTTTGGGCTGTTGACCTGTTCGGTGGTCGTTCGTGCAGAAGGAGGAGGCTCCTCCGATTTTGCCACCGACGTGATCAGCTACACCGAGGGTACGGGTGTGCCCCTGGACTTTCTCGAGCCGGGACAGAAGTGCAACGATCCCAACAGGGCGTTGGGCCGTCCGACGGTGGATACGACGCCGGAGGGGTGGTACATCCCCCTGGGCAATCCCGTGCCTGTCGTGCCGGTCTATCAGGCCTTTCGCTACTTCGAGGTGGTCACCGTCGGCAACGGCGGTCAACTGACGCTCAGGTTCGATCATCCGGTGCTCGATGATTCCCGGAACCCCTTCGGTGCCGACTTCATCATCTTCGGCAACGCCCAGCAGAGGGCCTACAAGGAATGGACGAACGGCAACCCAGCCGGTCTGGCCTGTCTGGGAAGTGTCTTGGCCGAACCCGGGATCGTTTCGGTCAGTCAGGATGGTTCGACATGGTATACGTTCGGTTCGGGACTGCGGTCAGACACCTTCGCACCGACGCTGGGCAGGGTGTACGAATCCGATCCGAACCGGGCGGATCCGAACCTGGGCACCTGGAACCTCTGGTGGGGCGGTTCGACGATGCCCACCTGGCCGTTGGATCCCAATCTGACAGCCGCCGGGTTTGCGGGTAAGACGGTGGCACAGGTGGTTACCTCATACGGCCGGTCGGCAGGTGGAACGGCGTTCGACATCGGCGCGTTGGGGTTGGGGTGGATCCAGTACGTTCGAATCGAGGATGATCCGAATGCCTCGGCGACGAGTGAAATTGATGCCGTGTCCGACGTGGCGCCGGGCGTTGTCCTGACGATTACGGAGGAGCACGATCCCTGGGGTACGGTGGAGATCTCGCCCAATGCGGTGGCCGGTCCGCCGCCGGTATATTTCCCGGGTACTCAGGTTACGCTGACCGCCGCACCGATCGAAGGCAAGGCCTTCGATCATTGGGAATTCGTTGATCCGAATCGACCGGACGATGCGAACTACTTCACGATTGACGCCAACAGCACGACGACGGTTGCGATGGATTTCGACCGTCAGGTGATCGCGGTGTTTAAGTGCGGCAACGGTACCGGGTTGGTTCTGCCGTTGCTCATGCTTCTGGCTGGGGTGAGCGGCACCATGGTGAGGCGGTGGCGCTGAGATTCTCACGAACGGCGGATGGGTTGGATTCCCGAGCGGCATTCACGTTGATCGAGCTGCTCGTGGTGGTGGGGATCATTGCGCTGTTGATCTCGATCCTCACGCCGGCGCTGGCCCGCGCCCGATACGAGGGTCAGCGGATCACATGTCTGAGTAACATGCGTCAGATGGGCATTGCCGCGGAGAACTACGCCGGCGATTTCGGCGGTTCGTATCCCCTGGCTCACCAGACGGTGGTGCAGGGGCGGCGGCTCATATCGTACGCGTGGGACTTCACGAGCACGAAGGACTGGGATACGGGCGGCACGTCGGTCGTTCCGGGGTTGCTCTGGCAGGGCAAGACTATCGCGAAGATCCATCAGTGTCCGTCGTTCAACGGCGAATCCAACTGGCTGGAGGACCCGTACACGGGCTACAACTACAACACCAGCTACATCGGGCACGGGGTGGGTGAGTCGATTGCGGCGCCTGCGAAGGTGACCGATGTTCGCAGGCCCGGCGAGTGTGCCTTGTTCGGCGACGGGCAGTACGCCTCGGGCGCCAACAAGTTCATGCGGGCCCCGTGGCCCAATCCGGGCGATGAGAGCTTCTGGGGTCGCTCTTCCGGCACACAGGGCTTTCGGCATCTGCGCAAAACGAACGTCGTCTTCTGCGACGGGCACGGTGAGTCCTTTTCGAAGATCTGCACAGAAACCGATCCCTTCGAGGTAGATCAGATCGCGGCGGGAACGGGCTTCCTCTCCAAAGACAATCAGTTCTACGATCTGGAGTAACGACAGAGGGCATGGGGGGCGATTGCGGACGGTCGTCCGCCTTTCTGCTAGACCACCACGTTGATGAATCGGCCGACGCTTGATGGCCGGTTCGAGCTGAGAGCGGCCTGTAACGCCGACAGCAGACCCATGTGGCTGCTTTCGAAGTGTGGTGTTCCGGTTGCAGCCATGGCCGTCTCGACGGTCGGTGGCATTCCGCTCGCCACGGAGGCCGGCGCCGTAGACGTGGCGTTCTGAGATACGTTGGCCGACGCGGGGCCATCGTCGGAATCCGAATCTCCTTCGGTGTCGGTATCGGGCGGAGCCTCCGGGCTTGGATTGGAACCTCTTTCCGCCTGGCGGGCGGCGAGTTCGGAACGGGCTTCCCGTTCCGTGGCCGCCGCTTGTGCCGCCACCTGCTGATCTGCGGTGGAGGGATCGGCAACGGCATTGGCGGCCTGTTGGATCTGCCGCATCTTGTTGATGGTGGCTTCTGGGTCGTTGGGGACCGGCGAGGTGTCAATATTGACCTTGCCGCTTACGGCGTACCTCTTGCCGTCGGGGCCGGTCTTGTATTCGTAGCTGGGGGCACCACGGGCGTACTGACCGGCGGTGGCCTTGTGCAACTGCTCGTGCTGGCGGACCTCTTGGTCTCGCTTGCGGAGTTCTTCGATCTCGGCTCTTTCCTCCTCGGTGAGTTCGCTCTTCCCGCCGAAGACACCTTGCGTCTCCTGGACGGGGGCGGCTTCATCATCCGGGGCGCCGAGCGGGGCTGAACCGATGCGTGAGGCCGAACCAGCGCGCTGTCCGCTGGCGACTGCGATCAGCCGGTTCATCGAGAAGCTGGAGCTAAGTCCCGATACGCCCGATAACATTTTGGGGCCTCACAGTACATCTGCACATAATGTGCAATACAAATGTTCGATCGGCAAACCGAATCACCCACTTAATCTCGGTCGGGGCGGCACCGTCGACATGGATTTCGGGCGATCGCAGGTGGCCGTCGAGCGCCAACGGCCTCTGAGGCGGTTCTTCGGTTCAAAAGGTCATGGTTTGTCTGCGGAGTCTTCTGTCGAATTGAGGTTATCAGGACGGCTGATTTCGCTGGCATCGTCCGGTAACAAAGACCCGGCTGCGGATGCGCCCCGAACGCCGATCTCTCGGGAGAGGTGCTTGGCAAGGTGACTGTGTGCCCGGCCGTAGCCGAAGTACACGACGAATCCGACGACCAGCCAGACACCCAGTCGGAGCCAGTTCTCCGACGGCAGCGAGAGCATCAGCAGCAGACAGAGCGCCATTCCCATGATAGGGACGAGCGGCACGAGGGGCACACGGAAGGGGCGTTCGGCATGCGGATGCGTGATGCGCATCACGAGCACGGCGCCGCACACGATGACGAAGGCCAGGAGGGTGCCGATGTTCACGAGTTCGGCGAGTACTCGCAAGGGCAGGAATGAGGCGAGCAGCCCGACGGCGAATCCAGTCATGATGGTGGACTTCCAAGGGGTACGGAAGGTGGGGTGAACGGCTCCGAAGAAGCTCGCCGGCAGCAGTCCGTCGCGGGCCATCGCCAGCAGCACACGCGGCTGGCTGAGCATCAGGACCAGCAGGACCGAGGTGATGCCTGTCAGTGCCCCCAGAGACACCAGGAATTGGGCCCACGGAAGGCCCACCCTCTTGAAGGCGTTAGAGACGGGGGCGTTGATGTCGAGTTCGTTGTACGGCACCATGCCCGTCAGGACGGCTGAGACGGCGATGTAGAGCAGGGTACAGAGCACGAGCGAGACGATGATGCCGATGGGGACATCGCGCCGTGGGTTGCGCGCCTCTTCGGCGTGCGTCGACACGGAGTCGAATCCGATATAGGCGAAGAAGATGACGCCCGCGCCGGCCATCATCCCGAGGGGTTCGCCGGCCTTGCCGATCTGACCGAACAGCGTCTTTCCGAAGAAGCTGATGCCCGTGTAACCATAGGGTGCGAAGGGGTGCCAGTTCTTCGGATCGACGTAGAACGCCCCGACGACGATGACGAGGACGACGATGGCGAGCTTGATGATCACCATCAGGGCGTTGAAACTGGCGCTCTCGCGGATGCCCTTAACGAGGATCACGGTGACGGCCGCGGTGATCAGGAGGGCGGGCAGGTCGAGGATGGTGCCGGTGGCCTGAAACAGACCGGTGGTCGTATTGAAATCGAAGGGGGCGAAGGTCAGGGGTTTGGGCATATTCAGCCCGAACATCCCGATGAAATCCTGGAAGTAGTGGGACCAACCGTGTGCGACGGTGGCCGAAGCGACCCCGTATTCGAGAATGAGGTCCCAACCGATGATCCAGGCGAGCAATTCGCCCAGGGTGGCATAGGCATAGGTATAGGCCGAGCCGGCTACCGGGATCATCGAGGCGAACTCGGCGTAGCACAGGGCGGCAAACACGCAAGCCAGACCGGCCAGTGCGAACGAGACCATGAGGGCCGGGCCGGTCTTGTCGTGAGCTGCGATACCCGTGAGCACGAAGATGCCGGTGCCGATGATGCATCCGACACCCAGGCTGGTGAGTTGGACGGGGCCGAGCACGCGGCGAAGACGATGTTCGCCGGCCAATTCATCGAGAAGAACCTGTAACGGCTTCTTGGCGAACAGTCGTTTCATGGCTGGCATGATGACAAGGTGATCCAGGGATTGCAAGTTCATCTATTGGGGCTACCATGCTGTGTGTGTTTGCCTGTCGTGATGCCGAAGGGCAGTGTTTCGAACCCGGGGCCTTTTCCGAGGGATTCCTCATGACACGAAGAACCTTGCTGATGACTCTGACCGCGATCGGACTGTGTGTGCTGCCCACGTTGGCCAGGGCGGAAGATGCCGCCGGCACGTTGAGGGCGATTTACTGGAGCAGCGGCACGCATCACGACTACCCTCAGATCACCCGGATCCTCAAAGAGGCCCTGCCCAAGCTGATGAAGGTTGACCTTCGCGTGGTCAAGGACGGGGCGTTCCTCGACACGACGGAGGCCAAGGATGTCGACGTGATCATCATGAACCACTGCTATGAAGAACCCAAGGGAATTCTCACTGAGAAGCAGCAACAGACGCTGCTGGACTGGGTGAAAGGCGGCGTCGGTGTCGTCTCCGTTCATGCGTCGTACTACTCGTTCGTCAAGTGGGACGAGATTCACAAGTTCTCCGGGGCGCGGTTCACGGTTCATGGCAGCGCCAAGGCGATCGTCCTCGTGGCAACCGTGGACAAGGCGCACCCCATCATGAAGGACTTGCCCGAGTGTATTGAAGTCATCAGTGAGCTCTACGAGTCGACCCCGCTGGAGAAAGGCTGCCACGTTCTGGCGATGGCCAGGGAGAAGGGCAAAGACAAGAGCCACCCGTCGGTCTGGACGAGGATGTACGGGCAGGGGCGCGTGGTGACGATTCTCCCGGGGCACTGGCCTGAGAACTACGCAAACGTCGATTTTCAGAAACTGATCGCGCGAAGCGCCCTCTGGGCGGGCAAGCACCTGCCCGAGGAGGGGGCGGCGAAGTAGCCGTGGTTCGAGCCATCGGGCTTCGGACGGTCGTGTTCCGACTTCGGGGGGGCATCCGGTCGTCGGATGCCTTGTCTCCCAGCACAGGTGCAGGAGAGTCACTTGATGCGCAGTCTATTGAAACGGAGAACTTCGGTAATTCGGGTTGTCGTGGTGTGCGTGCCTTTCTTGATCGGGGCGGGTCGGGTTCATGCCGATATTCCCGGCGGGCTCGACCGCAAACAGGCGACGACCCAGCCGGACGGGAAGATGCTGTGGTATGACGCGAAGCAACTGGAGGTTGAAGGCAAGGGGTGGACGGACACGAAGGCCTTTTACCATCGACTTCCGGCCAGGGCCGAGGGCAAGGTGCTGCCGCCCAGTGTCTGGCCACTGAGTCAGGACACGGCAGGGATGTGCGTGCGATTTGTGTCCGACGCCGAGAGGATTGCGGCGCGATGGACGGTCACCTCCAGGAACCTGGCGATGGACCACATGCCTGCGACAGGTGTCAGCGGTGTGGACCTGTATGTCAAGGACGGCGATCGCTGGCGGTGGATCGGTGCGGGACGTCCCGGGGCCCAGAGCAACGAAAGGACGCTGGCGGCCGGCATTCCGAAGGGGACGTGGGAGTATCTGCTCTATCTGCCGCTATACAACGGTGTGCAGTCGCTGGCGATCGGGATTCCTGTTCATGCTACGATCGCCAAGGCCCCGCCTCGTCCGGGTGATCGCGGCAAACCGATTGTCTACTACGGCACCTCGATTGCCCAGGGGGGGTGCGCCTGTCGCCCCGGCATGGCGCACACGTCCATTCTCGGGCGGATGCTCGACTGGCACGTGATCAACCTCGGATTCAGCGGTAGTGGAATACTGGATCCCATGGTGGGCACCCTGATGGCCGAACTGGACGCGGCGGCATACGTGCTCGACTGCGTGCCGAACATGAACGCGGTGATGGTTCAAGAGCGGACGGAGCCGTTTGTGAAGGCACTTCGCGCGGCGCGACCGAACGTCCCGATCGTTTTGGTTGAGAACATCGTGTATCAGGCCAGCTACTTCCTGCCGGAGATGCGTGAGGCCTATCGGGGCAAGAATCAGGCTTTGCGGGCGGCCTACGAGAGATTGGTCTCAGCCGGTGTGGGCAACCTTCACTATGTTCCATGCGATACGTTCCTCGGCGAGGACGGTGAGGCGACGGTGGACGGTACTCACTGCACCGATCTGGGTTTCCAGCGGTTCGCCGAGGCGCTCGAGCCGTTCTTCAGGCGGATCCTTGGTTTGAAGGCGGCATCTCGCTAACGTGGTAGTAGGCGTGTCGTGAGGATAGTTGTTCCCCGAGGTTATTCGGATGGATGAAGCGGTATTGCGTCAACTGCTCGACGAGGTGCGAGAGGGCCGTGTGGCGATCGACGAGGCCCTCACGAAACTGCGCCATTTGCCTTTCGAGTCGCTGGGATTCGCCCATGTGGACCATCATCGATCGGTTCGATGCGGTTTTCCCGAGGTGATCTACTGTCAGGGCAAGACGACCAAGCAGGTGGTTCAGATCGTCCGGCGGCTGGTGGATCATGGCGGCAATGTGCTGGCGACCCGGGCTCGTCGCAAGGTGGCTGAGGCGGTCTGTGCAGAGTTTCCCGCCGCGCAGTACGACAGACGCTCCCGCACGATCACGATCCGTCAGGTGGAAGCGAAATGGTCGCAGGGCTGCGTCGGCATCATTTCGGCCGGGACGAGTGACATGCCCGTGGCGGAGGAGGCCCGCGTCACCTGCGAGATCATGGATCAGCGGACGCAGACCTACTACGACGTGGGCGTGGCGGGCATTCATCGCCTTCTGGCCTATTCGGCCGAGCTTCAGCGCATGACGGTGATCGTCGTGGTGGCCGGCATGGAGGGGGCGCTGGCGAGCGTCGTCGGGGGGTTGGTGTCGGCTCCGGTGATTGCGGTTCCGACCAGTGTGGGCTACGGGGCGAGCTTCAACGGTCTGGCGCCGCTGCTGACCATGTTGAACAGTTGTGCGGCGGGTGTCAGCGTGGTCAATATCGACAACGGCTTCGCCGCGGGATATATGGCCGCTCTGATCAACCGTCTGGCCGAGCCGAAAACAGACGCTGCCGTCTGATCCGGTGCCGCGCGGCCGCTCGGCAACCGGGATGTGCGAACACTTCAACCGCTGCTGTCGAGGCACATCATCATGTCCGAGAGACTCAAGGCGATTCGAAAACTGCCGTCATTGCCACCGCGGCATCGCGAGGCCCACAAGGGCGATTTCGGCAAGGTTCTGATTGTCGGTGGGAGCATCGGGATGGTCGGGGCCCCGGCGCTGGCCGCCAATGCGGCGCTTCGGGGTGGGGCGGGGCTGGTCAAGATCGCCTGCCCCCGATGCAGCCAGCAGGCGACCGCATCGCTGTCGCCGTGCGCCACGAGTGTGCCTCTGGACTGCGGGCGTGACGGTACGTTGGCAGCCCGAACGGTGGCGGCGCTTCGGCCTCTGGCGTCCGAGCACGATGTTTTGGCGATCGGGCCGGGGATGGGCCGCAGCGCCGGTGTTCGCAAGGTGGTTCGATCGCTTCTGGGGATTGCCGGCAAACCCAAGGTCGTCGACGCCGACGCGCTGAACGCCCTGGCGGATACGCCTCAGTGGTGGCGGGGTGTGACCGGTCCTGCCATTCTGACGCCCCATCCCGGAGAGATGAAGCGCCTGACGCAGGGGGCGAGGCTCTTCTGCGATCTGAAGGACCGGCGGGGGGCGGCCGTTGCATTGGCGGAGCTGACCGGCACGATTGTGGTGCTCAAGGGGGCGGGCACTGTGGTCTCCGACGGATCGCAAGTCTACATCAACCGAACCGGCAACCCCGGCATGGCCACCGCAGGCGCCGGTGATGTTCTGACGGGGCTGATCGCCGCGTTGATCGGTCAGCGGCTCTCACCCTTCGATGCGGCGGTTCTGGGGGTATACCTTCACGGTCTGGCCGGCGATCTGGCCGTCGGAGAGATCGGGCAGATTTCGTTGACCGCCAACGACCTGGTTGCCTATCTGGCGGAAGCCTTCGCCCTGATCTGAGGGGGGGCGGCCTCACGTTCTGTCTTCGAGCAATTTACCGGGATTCATGAGCCCTTCGGGATCGAGCGAGGCCTTCAGGGCGCGGAGGGCATCGACGGCCGTGGCACCGTTCTCCGCTGAGAGGGGCAGGTGCTCGCAGCCGATGCCGTGGTGGTGGCTCAGGGTTCCGCCGCAGCGGACGAGGGCCTCGCCGACGGCCTGCTTGACGGCAATCCACCGATTCAGTTCCTCACCGGAGGGCAGCCGGGCCACGAACGTGAAGTACAGCGATGCCCCCGTCGGGTAGGCATGGGACAGATGTGCCATGACCGCGCCGGGGCAGCCTCCGGCCGTCAGGGTCGACCTGATGGCATGGGAGACGGCACCGTAGAGATTCTCGATATTCGACCAGATCGTGGCCGTTTCGAGCGTGTCCACCAAGAGTCCGCGTGCCATGAGATCGTCTCGGAGGTAGGGCAGCCGGAAGCGGTCGCGCAGCCAGGATCGGCCGGGTGATTGGCCCAGTCGGAGGGCCTCATGGCGATCGGCGTATTGGCTCACTCGCTCCATCTCCAGGGCGACCGAATCGATGGAACCTTCCAGGCTCAGCAGGCACAGGCACACCTGCTCCGCATCGAAGCCTCGCCATCGCATCATCGCGCGAATCGCATGGCGGCCCACGGCGTGCAGCAGTCCCTTCCGTTCGGCGCCGGCCTTCATCATCCATCGCGTCTCCTCCGCATCCGACAGGCGGACGACCGACGGTCGGATGCCTGTTTGGAGGATCTCGCGTATGAAGCCCACTCCGGTCGGCCAATTCGGCAGCAGGTATCCGGAGAATCGCGTGCAGGGCGGCAAGGGATGTATTCGGGCGGTGGCGGCAGTGATGACGCCCAGAGTCCCCTCGCTGCCGGCGATCAGTTGGACGAGGTTCGGCCCGGCCGCACTGGCCGGCACGCGGCGGGTGGAAACTGTCCCCATCGGTGTGACCAGACGCACCGCCTGCACGATCTCTTCGATCTTGCCATATCGTGTGGATTGCTGTCCGGCCCCTCGGGTGGCCAGCCAGCCACCGAGCGTGCTGAACTCGAACGATTGGGGGACGTGTCCCAGGGTGAAGCCTCGGCGCAGGAGGGTTTCCTCGATGGCCGGTCCGAAGGCCCCCGCGCCGATGTCGGCCAGGTGCGAGTCTGTGTCGAGTTCGATGGCGTCGAGGTGCATCAGGTCGAGCGTGATGACGGCGTGATGCTTCCCCGTCCGGGGTTCGACGCCGCCGACGACGCTGGTTCCACCTCCCATGGGGACCACGGCCAGATCGCGCTTCCGGGCGACTTGCAGCAGCGCCACGATGTCGTCTTCGGATCTCGGAAAGACCACCGCATCGGTCACACCGGTCAGTTGCCCGGCTCGAGCGGCGAGCATGTCACGATAGCTCTTGCCGAGCGAGTGGATCACGCGCTCGGGGCCGGAGGTGTCGACCTGTGGGGCTCCCACGGCATTCCGGATCGCCGTCAGATCGTCTTCGCTGAGGCGGGTCGGGCCAGCGGCGACCTGTTCGAGGGGTGTCGGGGCGATCGGCTCGCCGAAGTCGCCCAATCGCTGGCGAAGATAGGCCAGAAGGCCCGGGCGTTCTTTGAGCGTCAGGGCATTCTCGGAGCGTCCCCAACCGGCCCATCGGCTGATCCGATCGTTGCGCATCAGACGAGCACCGCCCCCGCTCGATGTGACTCCAGGACACTGCCGGCCTGATCGAGGCAGCGGTTACGTGTGCACAGGCCGGTGTCCAGTCCCGTTCGCCGTCCGACGTCCGGGAGGGTCATCGCCATTTCATGGCGGACGGCGTAGATGACTTCGGCCGCCAGGACCCTTCGCACGGGCCGGCCATCGCGCGTGCAACTACAGAGGTTTCGCTTGAGTGCCGGGTTCTCGGTTGTCAGATCGAGCACCGACTCGTAGCACGTGCCATGTCGCCGGATGAGAGAGGCCACGTCGTCGATCTCGACGCCGTAGCGAACGGCAGCGGCGGGTGCCACTTCGGCGATGTATTCTTCCACGGGTGTGTCGGGTCCGCCGGGGAGGCGATAGGACTCGGAGGGTGGCAGGACGCGTCCGAGTTTCTTGAAGAGCTTGGCCAGAAGGTCTTCGGCCATCCACGTATGGGTTGCCAGCTTGCCGCCGTAGATGCTCCAGAGTCCCGGAGCGCCGGAATCCTCGTGATCGACGATGCGGTGGTCGCGATTGAGGCGGTCTTCGATCTGTCCGTAGGCGAAGGCGGTCGGGCGAACGCCCCACTTGGTATCGACGACATCGTCGGCTGTCAGACCGGGGATGAACCGCTGTATCCCCTGAAGCAGGTAGCCGATTTCGTCTCGCGTGACCAGCCCGTGGTCGAGCAGGCCGTAGTAGTCGTCGTCGGTGGTTCCGATGAGGCTGCACGGTCCTCGCGAGATGATGAAGCCGTATCGGTCGTCGATGAAGTGGAGGATGAGCCCCGTGTCGCTCTGTCGCGGGAGGATCAGGTGGACACCCTTGGTCGGTCGGACGTGCGGTCCGCCGCCGGCGTGGGCCAGGTCGCACAGGCGATCGGCCCAGGGTCCCGTGGCGTTGATCACGGCTTTGGCGCGAACCAGGGCCCGCTGCCCGGTGCGCCGGTCGTCGATCCACACTCCGGTGACCCGATCGCCGTTTCGCTCGAAGGCGACGACGGCGGCGTGGTTTCGAATCCACGCGCCGTTCTCGGCGGCCCACAGGGCGTTGGCCAGGCACATCCGGGGAGAATCGATGCCCCACTCATAATAGAGGGTTCCGCCCTGAAGGCCCTCGGTGCGAATGCCGGGTATTCGGTCGGCGATCTGTTGGGAGGTCAGCGGCTGCCCGCGTGGGGCGTGCTTGTAGCGAGTGTTGTACCGTTCGTAGGTTCGCAGCAGGAGGCGGATCGCTCGTCCGGAGGCCGGTCCACCCTGATAGTAGGGAAACACGATAGCGATCGGCTCGACGAGGTGTCGCGCCGACTGCATGATTCGTCCTGCATACTGGTTGGACTTTCGGACGATTGCGAACTGGAGCTTGGCCAGATACTGAAGGCCGCCGTGGATCATCTCGGAACTGGCGGCACTGGTCTTGGACCCGAAGTCGTCCTTTTCGACGAGGGCGACCTCCATTCCTGCACGGGCCGCCAACATGGCGACAGCCGTTCCCACACACCCTCCGCCGACGACCGCGAGATCGAACTCCCGCGATTCATCGATGTCGATCGGTCCCATGTCGATCCCCATTGGCCCTCCCAACAGCATGAAAGCCCGACATGCGGCAACCCGGCACCCACCGGCCGGGAGGCTTCTACTGAGATTCTAGCGGCAATCAGAACATGTCGCGAGAAGAAAGAGGGGGATGAACATCTTCCATCGAGGACGGTGCGTGTCGGTTCGGGGGGCGGGGTCGGGCGGCCTCAGCGCGTCGGCGAGGTGTCAACATGCGGAGGGGGCTGGGCAAGGCGACCCGCGGAGGTTGACCGTGAGGTAGGCACTGCCCGCGGTGCCGAGCAGGGCCAGCCAGGCCATCGTCAGAAAACGAAATACCAGTGCGGCCGTCAGCGCATCCGAGGCGGTGATCCCGCACATGCTCGCCGTCAACGTGATGCCTGCTTCATAGACGACCAGTGCGCCGGGCAACAGACCCATCGTGCCGGCCAGGGTCGCCAGGCTGGTGACCGTGAGAACGGCCCAGTAGTTCGTCAAAACACCCATCGCCTGAAAGATCATCAGGTAAACGGCACCCTCGATCAGTCGCTTGATGGTGGCAATGATCATCAGGCGGAGCAGCAGTCCCGGGTGTTGGGTAACGGTTCGCCAGCCGTTGATCATGTCGACGATCTTGGCCATCCAGCGGTTGGAGGGGCGGGTCAGACGCGGCGGCATCAGGCACAGGATGGCGCCCACGACCCAGCACACGCCGACGACGGCCCACAGAGAGGGGATGATCAGTCCTCGGTAGACGTACAACATGGTCAGTCCGACGGCAGCGACGCCGCCGATTGACCAGAGGAGGATCAGGACGAGGCCGGCCATACCGACCGCGAAATCGCCCAGTTTCAGCCTGTGCCGGCTCCAGAGATAGCCGGCGCGGAGTCCGATCCCCCCGCGCATGGGGGCCACCGAGTTGCCCAGCGTTGTGACCATTCCGAGGAAGAACCATTCCCAGGTTCGCAACCGGAGGTCGAAGGCGCGAAGCACTTCGGCCGAGAACCAGGCGGAAACCGTCAGGTCGAGCAGGACGAGCCATACCGCTCCGAACAGGCTGGTCGACAGGAATTGGTGGAGAAGAGGCAGGTGTCGCGATTCGCTTCGGAATGTCCACAAGGCTCCGGCGGCCAGGGCGAGGGCTGCCGCCCATGCCACGATCGACAGGATCGGCAGGCGGCGTGCGGGCGGGGCATCATCCGCTTCGGCAATGTGTTCACCTGAGATGGGTGGGTGTGACACGGTTTAGTCCGAAGAAGGCAACGAGCGGGGTTGCCGGAGACGCCCTTTTCGTGATTCGACCCGGGGCTCGCCCCCTGCCCCCACCGTCTCCAATAGGGTGAGGGCCTGACGAGTGAGTCTGGCCCTCCAATTGGGCCGCCGCCCTTGGGTCCGAATGCCTCCATGCCTTCCGCATCCTTGCGGTGCGATCTCATCCTGTCGGGGGACATCCGTGTCCCGTCGCATGGGGGCCCAAGGGCGGCCCCTCGTTCTCATTGTGCTTATCGGTCTACAAGAGGAGGCGGTTTAGATACTTATCGGTCGAAGGGGGCTGGAGGCGGCTCTTTCCGCAGCACGCAGCGGGTTCTTATCGGACGTAGATGAAACGGATGCAGTCGGTGGGTCCGATAACCTGTGAGGGGTTTCCTTGCGAGGACGGAGTGCTCAGATCACAACCGAGTCGGGCCGTTGCCGCCCCGGCCGACATGGCTCGCGCGGGCCGGCCCGACTCGGTGTGGGGCTGTCGTACTACGTTTGGGACTTCGCGGCGGTCCACTCGGTGTGGAACGGTCCCTTGCCCGGCTTGTCGACGCGCTCGTAGGTGTGAGCGCCGAAGTAGTCGCGCTGGGCCTGGAGCAGGTTGGCCGGCAGGCGTGCCTGGCGGTAGCCATCGAAGTAGGTGATCGCGCTGCTGAACGCCGGCACGGGGATGCCGCTGTTGATTGCTGTGGCCACGACCTTGCGCCACTCGGCCTGGGCATTTCGAACCACATCGTTGAAGTAGGGGTCGAGCAGGAGGTTGGCCAGCTTCGGATCTCGCTGATACGCCTCGGTGATAAGGTGGAGGAACTGGGCCCGGATGATGCAGCCGCCCCGCCAGATTCGGGCGATGCTGCCGAAGTTCAGTTCCCAACCGTATTCCTGTCCGGCCGCTCTCATCAGGGCGAACCCCTGAGCGTAGCTGCAAATCTTGCTGGCGAACAGGGCCTTGCGAATGGCCTCGACGAATTGCTCGCGATTGCCGCGATACTTCTTGCGGGGGCCCTTGATCTTCTTGGCGGCGAATACCCGTTCGTCCTTGATCGCTGACAGGCAGCGAGCGAACACGGCCTCGGCGATTGTCGGGGCGGGCACGCCCAGATCGAGGGCATCCTGACTCGTCCATTTGCCGGTGCCCTTCTGGCCGGCTTTGTCGAGGATCAGGTCTACCAGCGGCTTGCCTGTTTCGGGGTCTACCTGCCCCAGGATGCTGGCGGTGATTTCGATGAGGTAGCTGTTGAGTTCACCCTTGTTCCACTCGGAGAACACGTCGTGCATATCGGCGGCGGACATGCCCAGGGCATTGGCCATGATGTAGTAGGCTTCGCAGATGAGCTGCATGTCGCCGTACTCAATGCCGTTGTGGACCATTTTCACGTGGTGGCCGGCACCGTTGGGACCGATGTAGGCGCAGCACGAGTCTCCGTCGACGTGAGCGGCAATCCGCGTGAGCACCGGGGCCAGGGCTTCGTAGGCCTCTTCCTGCCCGCCCGGCATGATGCTCGGACCCCACAAGGCGCCTTCTTCGCCGCCGCTGACGCCCGTGCCGATGTACTGGATTCCATCCGCCGTCAGGGCCTTGTTCCTGCGGATCGTATCCTTGAAGAAGCTGTTGCCGCCGTCGATGAGGATGTCGCCTCTGGAGAGCAATGGGCGAAGCTTCTCGATGAATTCATCTACCGCTGCGCCGGCCTTGACCATCAGCATAATCCGGCGAGGCGCTTCCAGCGACTCGACCAGTTCCTCAATGCTGTAGGTGCCTTTGATGTTTCTACCGGCGGCTCGATTGTTGACAAAATCCGTCACCTTCTCGGTGGTTCGATTGAAGACGGCCACTCCGAACCCGTTCCGCTCGATGTTGAGCACCAGGTTCTCGCCCATGACCGCCAGACCAATCAGACCTATCTGCTGCTTACTCATCTTGTGCAACTCCGAAAAACAAGCCCCCTAGGAAACTCAACATTGTAGCGAATCGGACCGACCGCTGCCATGTGTTGGCGGCGTCTGCCGATGTTCGGATGTCCGTCGGGAACACCTTAACGGATGCGAAGCAACGCCTGCGGGTCGAGGCCCATGCGCCCGACGGCCTCGATGATTCGTCGTCCGATGCGACCGGATTCCACATCGGTCTGACGGTCACGGGGAACGACGGTGGGCGCAGCGACGCCTGCGCAATCGGCGATCGTGGCGGGGTTGGTCTCCTCGGCAAGACTCGGCGAGCGCGTGTTGTAGCCGTTGAGAACGACTCGGGCGATCGTCAGCTTGCGGGCTCGGGCCGCTTCGAGGGTCAGCAGGGTGTGGTTGATTGCCCCCAGACCCGCGTGCGAGACCACCAGCAGTGGAAATCCGAACTCGACAGCCAGCTCAGCCATCGTCCGCTTTCTTTCAATCGGCACAAGCAGTCCGCCGGCGCCTTCGACGATCACGACATCCGATGTGTGGCACACCTGTTCGTAGGCAGACCAGAGGGTTTCCCAATCGATCGGCGTGTGGGCCTCTTCGGCGGCCACCAGCGGCGCCACCGGGCGGCGGTAGCGGATCGGGTTGATAATGTCCAACGGCAGGTCGGATCCGGCACAGTAGGCCAGGCACTCGGCGTCGTCACTGACGAGCCCCAGTCGCATGCGCCACGTGCAGCCGGTCGCGATGGGTTTGAACACGCCGACGCGAAGGCCATTGCGACGCCAGAGCATCGCCAGACCTGAGGCGACCACCGTCTTGCCGACGCCCGTGTCGGTGCCCGTGACGAAAATCCCTGGGAGCTTCCTGGCCATCCGCAAAATTCCTCCTGAGAACCGCCCATCCGGCAGCGATTGCCTCGTCGGATGGGGCCGGGTTCATTGTGATGCTCCGCGGTGCGAGGGTCAAACCGTCTTTCGGGCGCTGTGTGACGGGGGGGCGGTGCCGGTCCAGTTGGTCTTGCGGTGGGGGGTGGGTTGCGCGTAGCGTATCACGCATCACACGACAGGAAACCGACCATGAGCATCGCCTCTGCACTGTGTCTGTTCAGAGTGATCCTTGGCGCCCAGACTACACCGTCGCCGGAGACACAGCCGGCGGTCCATTGGGAACACCCCGCCGGGCTGGTCACGAGCCGGACTCTCATCGAGGTGAAGGACAAGATTCGCACCCTGGAATGGGCCGAGAAGGTCTACACTCAGCGGAAGGTTGAGCTCCAGAAGTGGCTGACACTCTCGCCGGATCAATTGAGGAGGGTTTTTCCGAAGCGGCGGGGCAACGTCTACCACAACTTCTCGTGTCCGAACGATCGATGCAGGCTTACGTTTGACCCGTTCAATCCGGACCGTTTCGAGTGTCCCATCTGCCACAAGGGCTTCGACCCCAACACCGACCCCGGCGTCTACGGGCGGGGCCAGCGCTATCACGGGACGATGTACGACGGCTGGGCGTGTCTGTTCTATCAGTTGGCCGATACCGTGGCGGCCGACATGGCCGTGATCGCCCGCGTCGAAGGCGATCCGAACGGGGCGCCTTATCTTCGGCGAGGTATCGATCTGTTGCTGCTGTATGCCGATACGATCGAGCCGCTGAAGGTCAGCGTGGCCGGCGATCGGGCGTCGGCAGCACTGCTGACCTATCACCGGGAGGGCGACAACAAGATCCTCAACGGACTGGCCAAGGCGTACGAGCTGCTTCGCGACCACATGAGTCCGGTTCAGCGGGATCGTTTTGAGCGGGTCGTCTTGCGCCGGATGCTGGACGAGGTCATGCTCGAACCGATCTACACCACCGACTGGAACAACGTGTACCAGTGGCATCAGACCATTCTGCAAGTGGCGTTGTGCCTCGAACGAGACGACCTGATCGACTGGGTTTTCGGATACGGGGCATTCGATGTGAAACGGCAGCCGGAACATCGCAGCCTTCAGCGGATCATCGCCACGCATTTCAAGCCCGACGGGGCGTTCTGGGAGATGTGTTCGGGCTATCATCTCTATCCGATGTTCTCTTTCTGCGAGATCGCTGTGCTGTCGCACCATCTGTCGGAGATGGACCCCGTGCGGTTTCCGGCGAATCGGTATGACCTGACGGATCGAGCCAGTCCCGGCGGCGACGTCATCCACGCAGCGCTGGAATGGTTCGTCGCGATGGCGATGCCCGATCGCACGATGCCGACCCAGGGCGACTCACCCGCCCCGCGTGCCGGCATGGACGATTACTTCACCACGGCCGAGGTGGGCTATCGGTTCTTCGGCGTCAAGGCGATCGGCGATTACGAATCGCTTCGCAAGGGGCAGCGCAATTGGGTAGCGCTGCTGTATGGTTCACCCCGAATCGAGCGTCAGGAGATGCCGTTCAGCAGTTCCTATCTGTCCAGCGGGTGGGTATCGCTTCGGAACGAGTGGCAGGGCAATCGCGTCTGGGTAGGGCTGAACGCTCTGATTGCCGGTGGTGGTCATCAGCATGCCGACCGTCTGGCCCTGCTGCTGTATTCGCAGGGGGAACTGCTGGCCTTGGAGAAGGGTACGCCCTACAACGAGGCGATCACGCGGGAACTGGGTACGCTTTCACCCATGCACAATACCGTCGCGGTCGACAAGGCCTCTCAGAAGCAGGGCGAGTCGCTCAGCGGCAACGAGGTGCCGAAGGTGGCCCACTTCGTTTCGGGGCCGGTCGTCCGTTTCGCGGAACTGCACGGGGACCACATCTATCCCCAGACGAGCATCTACCGGCGGAGCGTGGCCTTGTTTGAGGATGTTGCGGTCGACCTTTTCCGAGTGGTCGGCGGATCGACACACGATTGGATTGTCCACCACGCCGGAGGAACGCCCCAGATTCTCTCGGGGGCTGCGTCCGCGACACGTCCGGTCGCTCTCAGTTGCGATACAGTCTCCTTCGAACCCAAGAACTGGCTCGCCCATGGGACAGATCGCATCCGGCACGCCCGTACGGACGAGGCATTCAATGCCCGGTGGACCGTCGGCGGTGTGACCTCGCGCATGACCCTGATGGGATCGCCGGCCACAGAGGTGTTCGCGCTCGAGACCTATCCGGTGGGCAATGCCATCGTCACGCCCGGGCATCCGCCCTGTCAGACACTCTGTGTGCGGCGGACGGACAATCGACCTTTCCTGGCGGTCTGGGACGCATGGCGCACCTCGCCGAACCTTCAGGACCTCTCGCACGGTGAGGGAGGCGATTCCCTGAAAGCCAGGACATTGGCACACACGTACTGCCTGATCTTCGGGCCGGGGCGGACGCGGTTTGGCGACGGGGTTTCACTCTCGACGGACGGGGCGTTCGCCTTGGTGCGAGACAAGGAGGCCCTTCTGATGGTGGGGGGGCGGACGTTGGAGGTGGTTCAGCCCACCGGAACCCTTCGCGTGGCGGCCGAGCGTCCCATCACGGTTTCTGCCGAGTATGACAACGGCATCTTGACGATCGAAACTTGTGGCGACATCCACTACGATACCCGCGGCGGCGCGGATCACTATCGAGAAGCGCCGAGTGTGGCGGTTGAGTTTGAGGGCACCCTGTGGTCGATCCGCGAGCGGCATCGTCGGGTGGTCGGTCAGGTGCGCTAGTCACTTCTTCCAAACGGAGGTTGTCTTCCATGCAGTACTCTCGTCTGTGGGCGTTTGTGGGCATGATCGCGCTGGAGATGGTGGCCGCGGCGGCCGAAGGGCAATCGGAAGAGGGGTTCGTTTCGATTTTCAACGGCAAGGACCTGTCGGGCTGGACGGTCATGAACGGCAAGGCGCGGGGCATCTCGGCGACCGGCAAGGGAGAGCTGCATTTCGTCGGGCTGGACAACTGGCCGCTCTGGCTTCGGTCGGACAAGTCGTATGAGAACTTTGTATTGCGCTTCGAGTTCAAGCTGCCGTACTACTCGGAGGCCGGTCTGCTGGTTCACGCCCCGTTGTACGGGCATGCGGCGGCCGTGGGGATGAAGATCCTCCTGTGTGAAGATACGGCCCCCGGTGCCAACACGCAGCATACGGGGACGATCGTTGCCGTTCAGCGTGAGAAGCAGCTTGCCACGAAACATTATGGTGAGTGGAACGAGGTCGAGGTGGTCATGGACTATCCGGTCCTTCGCGTGACGGTCAACGGCAAGCTCGTTCAGGAAGTGGACTGCGCCAAGAACGAGAAGCTGTGGTATCGATCGAGGCAGGGTTATCTGGGCCTCCAGGCCATGGGCAGCCCGATCACGTTCCGCAATCTGCGGATCCGGGAGCTGCCGTCCAAGGAGAAGTGGATCACGCTGTTCAACGGCAAAGACCTGACGGGTTGGCACAAGATCGGCGGCGCTCGCTGGGAGATCAAGGACGGCGTACTGAAGGGCGTCGGCAACGGGTACGTGCTGACGAAGGAAGAGTATCAGGATTTCGAGCTGTTCACCTATGTCAGGACCAGCAAGAATGCCAACGGCGGGATCTTCTTCCGCTGGAAGACCCTCAAGACCGATGACCGGGGCAACGAGATCCAGGTGTACAACAACCCCGACGGCAACAACCCGACCGGCAGTGTCTACACGATCAACCGAACCGAGAATCTGACAACCCGCGACGGCGAGTGGTTCCCGATGCAGATCTTCCTCAAGGGCAAGACGGTGAAGGTCTTCGTCGACGGTCAACCCGGTGGCTCGACCGATCAGCTCAAGGTGGTCCGCCCGGGCATGATCACGTTGCAGGCCCACAGCGAAGGCGCATCGGTGGAGTTCCAGGACCTGCGGATCAAGCTGCCGGAGTAGCCCTCCGGACACGGGGCGACATGCCTTTGCTGAAGGTCACGGGCCTGCGGGTGCGCCGCGGGGGTGTCGGTCTGCAGACGTGCCGATGTCTCAAGGGGTGCATTCATGGGTGTGGTCCACCTCGATGCCTTGTCCCGTTACGTGGATATTCCGCCGGCGGCACAGCGGATCCTGAGCCGGCCGGAACGATCGCTGACGCAGGTCCTGACGCTGCTGACCGACAACGGTGTAATCGAGACGACGTGTCATCTGGTCTATCACTGCACGGTTCGGGGGCCGGCCAAGGGCGGCATTCGCATGGCGCCGGATGTCTGCCTGGACGAGACGGCCGAACTGGCCGAGTTGATGACGTGGAAGACCGCCCTGGTGGGCATTCCCTTCGGCGGGGGCAAGAGTTCGATCGCCCTGGATCCGCACGACCTGAGCCCCTTCCATCGGACGGCGGTGATCAAGGAGTACGTCCACCTCCATCGGGATGAACTGCACTCGGGCAGCTATATTCCCGCGCCGGATCTCGGCACGAGTGCCCGCGACATGGCCGTCATCTTCGGTGAGACCCACAGGCTGGAATCGGTGACCGGAAAGCCACCCAGCGTCGGGGGCTTGCCCGGGCGTGAGGAGGCGACCGGCTGCGGCGTGGCCATCGTGACACGTCTGGCGGCGCGAGAGTTCCTGAAGCAGGATATCGCCGGGCTGACCGTGGCGGTTCAGGGCTTTGGCAATGTGGGCGGGTGGGCCTGCCGGTTTCTGCAACAGGCCGGTGCGAAGATCGTGGCCGTTGCCGATGCTCGTGGTGGTGTGTTTGACGAGAAGGGGCTGACGATCGATCGGCTGACGGAGTATGCCGCGGCGCACAAGACGGTGGCCGGCTGCGGGCACACGCCGATCGATAATGCTTCGCTTCTGGGGCTGGGTGTGGACATTCTGATTCCCGCAGCGGTTCAACATGTGCTGACTGAGGAGAACGCCTCGCAGGTTCGAGCCCGATTGGTCGTCGAAGCCGCCAACGGCCCAACCACTTCGGGTGCCGATTCGATTCTCGACGATCGTGCCTTGCGGGTTGTACCCGACATTCTGGCCAACAGCGGGGGCGTGATCGCCAGCTATGTCGAATGGCGCAATGCCAAGTCGGGCAGTATCACCGGCAAGAGCGAAACCTATGCCACCATCGAAGACCGCCTGACGTGGGCATTCGGCCAGGTGGTGTCGCGCGCGGCCGAGAAGCGCGTCCCGTTGAGGTTGGCGGCACAGTCCGCCGCGTGCGAGGAACTTGTCCGCGCCATGAAGGATCGCGCGTGGATCTGACGGTGGGTTGTGCGATCCGAACGGCAAGGGCAGGGCGGTGCGGGCCGGATTGCCTTGGATGAAGTGCTGCTCCTGGGGCGCGATGTTTCGATCAGCCTTCCCTTCCCACCAGCAGAATGGTCATGTCTTTGGGATGCTGTCCGTCCTTCATGAATTCATAGAGGTCGCTTGCCAACTCGCTGATGGCGGGGGTCACCGGCTGCCCGCAGACGTCTGAAAGCATGTCGAGCAATGCGCTGCGTCCCAGCACCAGCCGGTTGGCATTCACGATTGCGGTGGCGCCTTCGGTGAACATCACCAGGGTCTGGCCGGGGTCGAGACGGTCGTGGAGGGTGGTGAATTCTGTGGTTCGGTTGCTGCCCACCGGGAGCGTCTTCGGCGAGTTCAGCTCGCGAGGCGTTCCCTGCCGATCGAAGATGAACAGATTCGGCGAGCCCGCGGTGGAGTAAGCCAGTTCACCGCTGACCGGATTGATCTGAACCGCGCAGGCGTGCAGCAGAGGGTGCTCGGCGGGATTGTGGAGCAGCCAGTTGAGCGCCCGCATCTGTACGTGCGGCGGGTCGGCGTGAAGCGAGGTCACCCGGAAGGTCGACCGCACCTGGGCCAGCATCTGCACAGTCTGATCGAGGGGCGCCTCGGCCTGAACCAGGATCATGGCCGCGGACTTGTTGGCCAGTTTGACGACATCGTACAGATCGCTGACACCCGTCTCGCCGTCCTCGGCCAGTCGGACCACACGCAGAGTATCCCATTCCGGATGGGCGCCGGGAAGCAACCTCGCTCGTATCTTCTTGGCGATGACCAGTTCGGCCGAGTGGACCTCAGAGGCCAATCGGGCCTGCTTGTGGGCCGTGGCCTCGATGTGCACGCTGATGATCGCGCTAAGTGCCACCAGAAATCCTACATCCTGTTCTGTGAACGCGGCGGTCCCGGGCCGATTGTCCACATAGATCATGCCGAGTTTGCCGCCGGGTCCGATCAAGGGCACCGCCATGGCCGACCCTGTTCGTCCGTCGCCCACTGCGGGAATGGCGATGTGCTGCGACCGGTCGACACAACGGGAGCGAAGCGATGCGATCAGCGGAGGAGTTTCGATCGGGCGTCCCGTCATGTCCCGACCCTCGGAAAACGTGGCCGGGGCCCCCGCGCCGAAAAGACCCATCCAGGCCCGATACCCCTTGAAGACCTGAAGCAGGGTCATCAGCGTCAGGTCCGTCAGCTCCGGCAGGGTGGCGGTCTTGTTGAAGCCGAGCCCGATCTGGCGGAGCTGATCGAGCCGCCCCCGCGTCAGTTGGATCGGATCGTCGAGCTTGTGGACGATCGAGCCTGTCGGCAGTGCCTGTGGTTCGATGTGCGGGGCTTCGGCGATGCCGGTCGCTGAGGAGTCGGGCGATTTGCCCATCAGGCGAACTTCGATGGCGTAATCCTGGATGGTGATGATGTCGCCGCTTCGGAGTTCCTGCCGGTGCGATATGACCACGCCGTTGACCCGTGTGTACCTGCCCTCTTCGAGATGCTCGATCACCCAGCCGCTCTTGGGGTCGGGGAAGATGACGCAGTGCTGCTTGCCGACACGCAGATCGTTCAGAAAGACTTTGCAGCCCGGGCGCGAGCCGATGTAAATGGCCTCGTCGTTGACGGAGAAGTCCGCCTTGAGCGTACTGTTTTCGGTGACAATCAGGTGTATCACCAAGATGTGACCCCTAAGAAGTGACTCAACCCGCCTATTACATTATATCACTCGGCAACCGGCGATGGCGTGGATGGGATCAATTCGGGGGCGCAGGCGGCGTGTCTTCGGTGGGCACAGCTTCATGTGAGCGATGCGGTCCCGTTGGCGGTCGGGGTGCGCCGTGAGGCCTGTCCTCGGGCATCGTGCGTGACGGCGGAACGGCTATGTTTTGTCAGACCGGAATGCCTTGATCATGGCGGTGAGGTCGATCTTGCCGTTGCTGTTGCGGGGCAACCGCTCGACGAATCGCCAGTGGGCCGGCACCATGTATTGTGGCAGGTGTTCGCGAATGTGCGATCGAATATCGCCCACACCGATCTGTGTGCCTTCTTGAAGGGCAATGAATGCGACCAAGGCGTTGCTCAGGACGGTATCGGGCACACTGACCACGGCCGCCTCGGTTACGGCGGGATGACTGACCAGTGCCGCTTCGACCTCCGACAGCTCGATCCGATAGCCGCGCGACTTGACCATGCGATCGCATCGTCCCATGAACCCCAGTTCGCCGTCGGCCAGCAGTGCGACGCGGTCGCCGGTGCGGTAAGCCTGACCGACGCCGTCGGGTGCGGGCATCAACCGATCGGCGGTTTCTGACGGACTGTTGAAGTATCCGGCAAAGAGGGTCGGACCTCGAACCACCAACTCGCCCGCTTCTGGGGCCTGGATCGAATGGCCGTTCGAATCGAGCACCCACGAGGTGGTATCGTCGATCGGACGGCCGATCGGGATGCCCTCGGGGCGGTCGAGGTCACGCGGTTCGACGCGGTGATACAGGCACACGTTCGTTTCGGTGGGGCCGTAGAGGTTCCAGTAGGTCGCCTGCGGTACCAGTTCCATCATTCGTCGGAGGTGCTCGGGCGGCATAACCTCGCCGGCGAAGAGGACATGCCTCAGAAGGCTCAGGTCGTGATCTTTGAGACCGCCCCTCAGCGCCATGAGGACCAGCGACCAGGGCACCGAATACCAGATCGTGATTCGTGAGGAGGCAATGAACCTCGCCAGGCGATATGGATAGCTCCGGGCCGATTCGGGTACCGGGCACTGCGTGGCACCCGCACACACCGCGGCGAAGATGTCGAACGTCGAGAGGTCGAAGCTGTAGGGGGCATGGTTGCTCAGCCGATCTGTCGGCGTGATCCCGAAGGTTCGCACGCCCCAGCGGGCGAAGTGCAGAAGGCTGCGGGTCGTGATCATCACCCCTTTGGGCTCGCCCGTCGAGCCGGAGGTGTACAGGATGTTGGCCACGCCATCGGCCGGGGCCGGGGCCGGTCCGCAGGCCGTGGGACCGCGGGCAAGTGCCTCTTCGTAAGTGAACACGGTGGTGGAGGCGGATTCGGCGCCGGCCGGATCGACCGCAACGACCCAATCGAGTCCGGTGACGTCGGGGTGCGGTTTGCCACACACCATCGCCCGGATCCCGCAGTGTTGGCAGATGGCGATCATCCGTGCCGCGGGCAATTTCGGGTCCAGGGGCACATAGGTGGCGCCCGTTCGGATGATGGCGAACAGAGACACCAGGGCTTCGACGGACTTGTCGAAGCAGAAGCCGATGCGGCAGCCGGGTCCGGCGCCTTGTACCGTCAGGAATCCCGCCAGTCGGCGGCTCTGTGTATCGAACTCGGCATAGGTCAGCCGTCGATCCAGAAGCTCTATGGCGGTATGGTCCGGCCATTGGGCGGCGGCGGCCGTCAGGAGTTCATACGGGGACTCTCCTGCGCCCTCCGATCGGGGCGACGGTGCAGGGAGACCGGCGCTGGTCATCGACTGACTCATGTCTGCCTTGGCCCGGGATATGTCCGGGGGCCCCATTACCGGATACACCAAGACTCTAGACTCTCAGGTCGGCGGGATCAACCGGACCGCATCTGAAGAGAGATCGGCATTTCCCTGGCGAGGCTTTGGCAGCGGAGCGGCCGGGGTGCGGTGGTTCTGCGTGGTTGCGTGTGGCCGGGCGGTTTCGTCATGAGTCCCCGGGGACGCCGGAGGCTAGCCCAGAGTCCGGTGCGCCGACTCTGGGCTACATTCCGCTGCCCTTTTCAGGACGGTAAGGACTCCCGAGGAGTGATCGAGACAAACGGGTTCGGCCGGCCTACTTGCGCAGGGCCTCGAAGAGCAGGTCCGGGCGCTGGGCCTTGAGCTGGTCGATACTGTCAAAGTGCAGGTTCTGAACGGTGTTGCCCGTCCGCAGTTGGACGATGATCTTGCCGTCGGGCGCCACGTCGAAGCGGCACGACAGCTTGGACGGCTGAGTCGTCGGACCCGCCGCACCCGGCTCCACAAGCGGAGAAGACCACGGCTTGCTCAGGTACTGATCCAGCCGCTTTCGCATTTCCTCAATCTGTCGGGTGGCCGAATCGAGCCCTTCTTGCAGCCTCTTCTCGTAGTCGCCACGCTTCTCGGCGAGGTCCTTCCACTTCTCGTTCAGCAGATCGCGGAGGCGATCGCGATATCGGGCGTCATCCTCAGCCCAGTCTCGACGCATTCGCGGCGGCATTCCGTGAGGTCGGCGTGCGCCGCTCTGCTGTTTGTCCGTCGCGTCCTTGTAGATCTCGAAGGCCTCCGCGTCGGCCTTCTTCAGGGCGTCGGCATTCTCATACGTCTGCTCGCGGACGGTCTTAGCATCGCCCTTGGTTTCGGTTCGACGGACGGTGATCTTGCCGTCCTTAGCCCCTTCGATGTCGATGATCTGGCTGTCGCGCTTGACCCGAATCTGGAATGTGGCGGGAGGGTCCGAACTGTCGTCGTACCAGAATCGACGTTCACCGCCGCGAGACGGAGGCACGAGGTCCTCCAGGAATCGGGGCATATCCTCCATTTCTCCCAGGTCTTCCATGCTCCAGCCGCCGGGTCCCTTGCGGAAGATCTTGCCGCGGACATCAAACCGGTCGTCCATCAGTGCGTCGGGCAACCGGTCGTACTTGTAGTGAATCCGGCCGGAAGGCTGCGAGGCGACCACGACCTCGACGTCTTTGGATTGCGCGCGATGCACCACCCGCAAGGTGATCTTCGTGCCGGGTGGGGTCTTGCGAATCTTGTCGATGAGTTGTTCGACGCCCGTCAGGTTGCCTTGGTTGATCTGAGTGATCACGTCGAACTGTTCGAGACCGGCCTTGTCGGCGGGTCCGCTCTCGGCCACGTTCAGAACCATGACCCCCTCCTCCTTGAGGTTCAACTGCACCCGAAGGATCGGCGGGACCGGACCCACCTGGGCGCCCAGCCAGCCCGGCGAGACTTCGGCCGACAGGGGCGCTACTCCCACACTCATCAGAAGGCTTGCTGCAGTCCACAGGCACACGTGTCTCATCGTCATGTACTCCTTTGACAGACGCCGACATACGCGGCTGTCGTCGGCGCCACTTGTATGCTTCGTTGTTCTGCGGCGGATTCCAAGGCGTCATCGCCTTCGAGTCTTGGACCGCTGCCGACGCTCCTGAGGCGGCCGGCACGTGTTCGGTCCGTTGCTGTCAGAGGTCTCCGGCGATCGGAATCCGAAGCGTTCGCGTCCGGTTCAGTTCGAGCATGTACAGCGTCTTGCGGTCCTCGTCTAGGATCCCGACATAGTCCCGATCCAAGCGGCGGTGTCCGCGGTTCGGCAGGTCATTGCCCGCAAAGACCTGGTAGTCGGACCGGAGCATCGAGGGGTTGGATCGAGGCGATTCCGGAAGACGCGCCACGGGCGTCGATCGACCGGGTTCTTCGGAACCTCGCCAGGAGAGCCCGACCACGATCAACACGACGGCCGCAGCGGCCAGGACGCTGCTCACACCTTTCCAACCCATAATGCCGTGTCGCCATGATTGCTCGATGTCAGGCGGCAAGGCTTCGTGCGGCCAGCGATTGTCGGCCACGGCGGCGACCACCTCGGACGCCCACCGGTCGGTCTGCTGGCAGTCACTGAGCATGCGACGGGCGTCGGCCGAGCGGAGCAGCTCGCGATTCAGTTCGGTCTCCTCTTCGGGTGTCAGTTCCCCATCGAGTCGGCGAACGATCAACCGTTCTATTCTGGAGTCCACGTCGTTCATACGGCACCCTGCAATGTCTCGCGGAGCATTCGACGGGCCCGGACCAGACGCGTCTCCACCGTGTCCACCGGCAGGTTGAGCACCTTGCCGATCTCCGCGTAGCTCCATCCCTCCAAGTGTTTCAGGACAAATGGTTCGCGATAGATCGCCGGCAACGACTTGATGGCCTGCATCACCTGTCGATGCTGCTCGCCGGCCATGATCTGATGATCGGGTCTTTCAGACGAGGGGAGACGGGAGATTACTTCGCCTTCAACAAGGACTTCCTCACGACGGGACCGTCGCCACCGTCTGCCCGCGTCGATCGTGGCGCGCCGGGCGATCTGGTAGAGCCAGGATCGCCAGACGGCCGGATCGCGAAGCGTACCGATCTGCTGCCACACGGTCGTCCAAACCTGCTGCAGCACGTCATCCACGAGGTCGGGGCGACCCGTCAGGCCGAAGATGACACCGCGGACCCACCTCTCATGTCGGCGCACAAGCTCATCCAGAGCCTGGGACTCTCCACGCATCAACGCCTCGATGAGAGGCAGGTCCGCATCTTGTGTGGCCGGCTGAACCATTTCCATGTCCACCCTAGTAGACGTTGAGGCCGGCGGAATCCTGTCACAAAAGCCGGCGACAAGTGCCTCCTTTGATCTCGGGCACCGTTGCGAGCGGGCTGTCCGATCACGGGGGTACTGCTTCTCGGGCAGCGCTCGACATGCAACCGCTTGTGCCTTAGGGTATTATACGAGCGGTCCTGCCGGTTGGTTTGGTGGGGATAGGTCCGATAATAGGAGCCTTCAGATGGAATTGCTCAAGCGGTTGACGGAATTGGCTGGCGTTCCGGGTCGAGAAGACCGCGTACGTGACTTCCTGAAGGAGTACACGCGGGACCTGTTCGACGAGCAGCGTGTCGACGTGATGGGCAACCTGATCTGTCGGAAGCTCCCGGGGCGGTCGTCCGGGAAGGGCACCAAGCCGATTCGCGTGATGATTGCCTGTCATATGGATGAAATCGGCTTCTATGTGTCTGCTGTTGACGATGCTGGACGTCTAAGGCTTGTGAACGTCGGCGGATTCGACATGCGGACCCTCTTTGCGCGTCGGGTGCTGGTTCAAGGGCGGGAGGACCTGATCGGGGTGCTCATGCCCGCCACCAAACCCACACATGTTCTGACCGATGAGGAGCGCAAGAAGATCCCCCAGATGAACGAAATGTATGTCGACCTGATGATGGATGCCAAGAAGGTCAAGAAGTTCGTTCAGGTGGGCGACCCCGTCACGCTGCTGCAGGAAACGGTAGAGATCGGCGAGGCCTATGTCGGCAAGGCGATGGACAACCGAATGGCCAGTTGGGTAGCCCTGAACGCCATCCGCAAGGTGGGGCGGAAGAGCCGCCATGACATCTATTATGTGGCCACCGTACAAGAAGAGGTGGGTCTGCGCGGGGCCGGGACGGGGGCTTTTGACGTGCAGCCCGACATCGCGGTGTGTCTCGATGTGACTCTGGCATGTGACACGCCGGGTGTACCGGCAGAGGAGCGTGTGACGGCGTTCGGCAAGGGGGCCGCGATCAAACTGATGGACTCGTCGGTCATCTGCGATCGTAAGCTGGTCGACGAACTGGTCGCGGTGGCCAAACGCAAGAAGATACCCTATCAGCTCGAGATCCTGCCTCGCGGTGGGACCGACACGGCTTCGATTCAACGCAGCGGTGCCGGCGTGCGATGCGTGGCGATCAGTGTGCCTTGCCGATATGTGCACACGGTCGTCGAGTCCGTTCACAAGAAGGACCTCGAATCCGCGGTGGATCTGCTGGCCGCCTGGTTGGCCGGCTGACCGCCGATCCGTCGGGAGCCTCGTTGGGTCGGGTGGTGAACGGGACAAAGCTTTCGGCTTATCGTCGACGTGTGTCGTTCGCGGGGAAATTGGGGGCAAGTCTTCGTCTTGATCACGCGTCAAGCCGTACGGCGCGGTATACTGAAGTGACGGCTGTCAACCGTCGAATCGACATGTCGTGCGACTAATGGCACAAGTGGCTCCGAGGAATCGTCGAATCGACCGACGCAGGTCGTTTGAGTCATATCGGGCTTTGTCTGAGAGAAGAGCCCCTGATCGGTGTGAGGGGAGCAGGGCTTCGGACTCCGAAGCACAACGGGTTTGCGGCTGCAACTTCGGGAGCGCTTGATGTCCCGGGGAACTGAATTCTCCGACGAGCTGTTTCACGAACGTTCCTTGGCGGAAACCACAGCGTGGGTTCGCATTGTCCTCACGCTGCTCAACGTTCTTGTAGTCCTCTTTGATCCCAAGTACGAGTTTCTGAGCACGAAGGACCAGATTCTGAAGTCCTCAACAGCGTTGGGGCTGTTCCTGTTCTATGCCTTGCTGGCCTGCTGGCTTCTCAGGACGCGGCGGATTCGACTGAGCATATACGTCTATGCGTCGCCCATTCTCGACCTGGTGTTCGCATCAAATCTGCTATTGGTTCATGAGGTCTACAACAAGCCTTTCAATCTCTGGTACGTCTTTGCCGTGATGGTCTCGGGTTTCGGCCGGATTCGAGCACTTCCCTTCATCATGGCGAGCATGGCTCTCGTGGCCCACATGATTGTCGCTCTGATCGTGCCGGACCCGCCCAACAACATCATGATTTTCACCGTCCGAACCGGATATCTGTACGCTGTGGCCGCGGTGTTCTCGATGATCAGTGTGCATCTCCTGGAGAACTCCCGGATGATCGTCATCATGGAAGATGCCGCTCGCCGATTCGCTGCGGCGATCACGGATGAGGAGGTGACCGGCGTCCTTCTGCAGCGCATTCATGATTCGCTGAAGACTCATACAGAGAGGCTGTGTCTTACGGACGGGCGGTGTTTTCCACAAGAGGCGCCGCCCAACGAGGGCGCGTTTCCGGCGACAACCTGGGAGCTCGATGTCGGACAGGAGCAACTGGGGACTCTTCGTGTCTGCCGAAAGAAACCACTGACGAAACGGGAGGAGTCGCTGGCTCGGACCCTGTGCGAACGAGCGGCCACCGCCCTGCTTCGCATCCGGCTGTGTGCCGATCTGACGGAAGCGGCGCGGTCGATGGAACGTGTCGAGCTGGCCGATCGGCTGCACGACACCTACCTTCAGCGTCTGGCCGCCATGGACCTGAGGGCGGAGGTGGCCCGCAGACTGGCGGGCGATGCGAACGGTCCATTGCTCGTCGAGTTGAACATGATCAAGGACATCGCTCGCCGTTCCGCTTCGGAGCTCCGCGAGCTGTTCGACATGACCAAGACCTCAGAGCCCGCGGGGCCGGCGACAGTCCGCCGCGTGGTCAGGGATCGCTGGCCCGTCGGCGCCGGCATCGACATCGCGGGAAACGTCGTGCTGTCCGATCCTCAATGGCGTGCCGTCGAGAAGCTGGTTCGGGAGGGTCTGAACAACGCGAAGAGGCACGCCAATGCCTCCCGCGTGTCTTTGCGGATATCCCGCACATCCGGGGACGGCGTTCTGTGTGTCCTGAAAAGCGACGGGGCGAAAATCGAGTCTCCCGTTCGCTTCGGGTATGGCCTGTCTCGCATTCAGAAGGTTGTTGAGCAGGAGGGGGGTCGGCTCCGGCTTCAGCCTCTCGACACCGGTGGTGCTGAGCTGATAGCGGAGTTCTCGCCGAGATCATGAAACCGATTCGCGCTCTGATCGTCGACGACCACGCCCTTGTTGCCGAGGGTCTCGAGCGCATTCTTCAGTTGGATGGACGCGTGGTAGTGGTCGGATCGGTGAGGACACTGCACGAGGCCACCGTCTTTCTGCAGCGGATCACGCCAGACGTGATTCTCTTGGACCTTCGTCTGCCCGATTCGCAGGGTGTAGAGACTGTCGCTTCGATCAAGCCGATGTGTTCGACGGCCCGCATCGTGGTGCTCACGGGATACGATTGGGACAACGAACCCATGGTGAGGCAACTCGGGGTCGAGGCTATCCTGAAGAAGGAAATGGCATCCGATCTGATTGCCCAGACGATCTGTGATCTGTTTCGGGATGGTTCTGCCGACAGCCGGCCGAAGGAGCGGTTGACCCCTCGAGAGCTGGACGTGGTTCAGCGCGTGGCTGAAGGCATGTCCAACCCCCAAATCGCCCGTTCTCTTCATGTGTCCCTCGATACCGTCAAGACGCATCTGTCTCACATCATGCAGAAGCTGGGTTTCAGACGCCGCGTCGACCTGGCGATGTGGTGGCGTCAACGGCCTCCCTTGTGATCGGCACTTGGTAACACCCGTGGCGTTGAGTGGGCGCGTGGTGGTACTTGACGGCCACCGGGGGTGCTTTACCATCCACCTCGCTGTCAGCTCCGATGATCATGAGGCGCGAGGTCTCTATCAAGGAACGAAGTGACATGACACAACCTCTCGGTGATGGTGACCGCCTTCGCATTCGACCAATCTGCGCAAACGACGGGCCATCGATGTACGCAATGTTCCGACGCATGTCTCCGCCTTCGCGGCGATACTTCTGGCCCCATCCGTTTACGCCCGCGGTTGCCGACTCATGGGCCGCCCGGGCGAGCGATCCGGAATACGTCATCCACGTCGGTGAGGGCGACGACGAGCGAATCCACGGCTATGCGTGGTATCACCGCGCCAGCGACGATGTTCCGCTGGTGGGAATCGGCCTGTCCGATGAGGGGCAAGGTCGCGGATTGGGGCGCCGCCTGTTGACGTCTCTGATCGACGAGGCTCGACAGACGCGGCGGCGGGGCGTTCGCCTGACGGTTCACAAGGACAATCGCCGCGCACAGGCGTTGTATAGCCGGTGCGGATTTCGCTTCTCGCGCGAGGATCCCACCCATCATGACTACTTCATGGAGAGGCGCTTTGCAGAGGAGTCGCCTGCCTTCGCGATCCGCGGGATGTGCACAGACGGGATTCCGTGGCACTTGACGGGCTTGACCGCCGATACCTGGACGATCGAAGAATGGAAGTGGTATATCCGGCTGCTTCAGGCGGCCGGCGGCAACCTGTTGACGATCCGCATCTGGCCGGCGCAGCTTCATCACCGGGACGATCCCTGGACACACCACAATGCCTGGCGATACGAGGTCTATCGCGAGGCCCTGGGTTGGGCGAGGGTGTGGGGCCTCAAGACGATCGTGGCGTTCAGTCACACGGCGGTGCCGCCGCATGTCTGGCACACCCATCCGGAGGAACGCGCCGATAAGGCGATGTGCCAAGGCGTCGATCTATGCTGGGATCGCGGGAGAAAGACGCTGCTGAAGTACCACCAGGCCCTTCTGGATCACTTCGGGCCTGTGGCCGACGGGGTGGTGATCGGGCTTCTCGATCCCGGGTCGTGTCGTTGCCCGCGGTGCGCCGACAGTGTTCGTGTTGTTGCCGAGGTCCTGGACACCTACCGGCAGATGCGCGGGGGACGGGGCGAGGTTCACGCCGGCCTTTGGGGCGGTGAATGGGTGGATCGTGGGACGCAGGGGCGGGGTGCCATTCCCGATCTTCAGCGGAGGGTCATCGAATCGCTGCCGGAGGGAACTTCGCTTTGGGTTCCTGGGGACACCGAGGACGAACTGCTGAGTCTGGCGAAGTCGCGAGGGGTGAACCCGCTGACGATGGCCTTCTATCAGGACCCGGAATCCGGGTTGGAAGACACCAACATCCTGCCTCGGCCGCGATTGGTCCGGACCGATCAATTCATCCGATCGCAGCGAGGGCAAGGGATGGCTTCACTGATCGGATATCGCCTCACGCCCTTCACGCAGTTTCCGGGCGACTGGGTCATGATGCGAAAGATGGTGCATCCCGAAGCGGACGCGGCAGACCTCTTGCGTGATCTGGGGACGTACCTCTTCGCCAATGCCGGGACGGCGAGTCCCGAGGGTGATGCGACTTCGTTCGCCGAGGGAGTGACTCGGATCGAGCAGTGGTGGGAGGTGGGAAGGGAGTTCACGCCTCAGCGCGACTGCCTCCTGATCGAGGCGATCGATGCGTTTGAGCGGATCACGTGGACCTACGATTCTCCGATGCGGGCCCTCACGGACGCCACCCGAGTACTCCTGGAGCTTTCGCGTTTTCGGTCCGGTGGTGGGACGGATGTGGACGTGCTGGGCCGGCACATACGGGACATGATGGCGCTCATGCCGATCTTCCAGGGCTTTACGCACGATCAGTTCGAACAGACGCGGGCCCGCCATTTCGTTCGCGATCGGGTTCGCGATTGGCTGGAGGCACTTCACTAAGTGTACTGCACCGGCGGTCGGGCCACACCCTCGGTGTAACGCCGTTTCGAGTCATTTGCCGATTACATCCATCATTTCCAGGGGGTGCTGGATGATACGATCTGCCTTAGTCAGTTCGTCCGGTCCCCGGAAGCCCCAGGTAACGCCGATGGCGATCATGCCGGCGTTGTGCGCTGTTTCGATGTCGACCTCAGAGTCGCCCATGAGTGCAACCTCCGCCGGCACGCGGTCCATGCGTCGGGCAAGGTCAAGCACGGCGATAGGATTGGGCTTTCGGCGAGACTCGTCGAGGTAGCCTTCAACGCCCACGAAGGTCCACCGAGCATACATCTCCTCGATGATCTTGACTGCGAAATCGTGTGGCTTGTTGCTGACCACTCCGAAGGGGATTCCCCGATGTGTCAGTTCGTCGAGCAGTTCGGAAATGCCTGGATAGATGCTCGACCGCTCCATGGGGAACTTGCCGTATTCGAAGGTCGCTCGTTCACACAATCGATCGAGCACATCGGAATGATCGGGGCCGACGGCGGTCTGGCAGAGGCGCTTGAGACCCCACCCCACCCACCCGGCATAGCGTTCCTTCGGATGCGTGGGCAGGCCGAGCGCCTCCAGTGAGATATTCACGGCATACGCGATATCTCCCAGGGTGTCGCACAGGGTTCCATCGAGGTCGAAGATCACACCGCGGATTCTGCTGGCTGATATCATACGGCTTCTTTCGGCTGAGACACTCCACGTCAAAACACACAGACTCCGATACGTTCCCGAATCGAGAGGCACGCCCGAGCATCTGTACGTCGGGTTTCGAACCGACGGTACGCGTCGGCTACCGATTCGTCGTCGGTGCCGAAGTGGGCGGGGGCTCGATCCGGCCGAGAAACTCCAGGTTGGCCCGCACCGCCTCGGGGGACCAACTGATGACAATATACCGATCGCTGACGGCGATGGCCGGCCGGACCAATCCCGCGTGAAGATACCACATACCGTCCGGTTCCCGTCCCAGTCGCCAGCGGAACTGGTCTCGGGTTCGATGCGTTGTCGGGGTTGTGGTCGGCGCGGTCGTGGTGGCGGGATGACGCTGGAGATCGAACCATGCCCCCAGGATCGCATCGACGAAATCTCGCACCGGGGCGGGATCATCAATTTCGATCAGCAGTGTAAACGTCAGAGGCAGTTTGAGTGGGTGCGGCGGCCAGGTGTGGACGACCAGTCGTTTGCCCAGCCGATCCAGAAGCTGGGTTTGCGCGTCGACACCACGTTGACGTTCGAACCGTGTGAACCACTCGGACCACTGCTTCTGCTCGTCGGGCGACCACGAGGCGGCATAGGCTGTGGCCAGGCGTTTCACCCAGGTGGCCAGTTCGATGTCGAAGACGGCGCAACTTGCCTCAGGGGGCACGGGGCGGAGAAGTTGCGGTGAGAGGGTTCGCGGATCGGACAGCTCTGTGAACGTGTCGCCGGCTTCGGTTTGGTGCATGACGTAGCTGACCATGTACCGTCCCTCAAGCCGGAAGGTGCAGAGCCCGCGCTGGAGCTTGCCGGCGCCCAAGGCCTCGAGTACCTGTTCGGTGCGGTCTTTGACCACGGGCTCAAGCTCGCGTCGGATTCCCTGATAGTTGACATACCAGGCAATCATGGCACCGTTGCCCTGGCAGCGGTTTCGCGCCCGGTCGAACCATGCGTCGCCGGCAATGGACCGATTGGCGTGGGCGTAGGCCTCGACGATGCGGTCAAACGCTCCGGCACCCAGACCGACGACGTAGCAGGGTCCCACCTGGCCCCATTCCCACGTGGCCCAACCCGGCAGTCGCGAGTCGGTCAGGCGGTAGGATTTCGTCTCGCCGCGTGAGATGACCTCGAGCCGTGCGAAGTGTTTGTCGGTGTACGTCGTCAGCAGGAGGCGGATGCGATCCTTGATTTCCTGGTCTTGACCGTGGGTGGCCACGACGGTGGCCAACTGCATTTGGGCCAGGCGATAGCCTGCGGTACCGACCGGTCTGCTCGATACATCCAAAAGCATTACGACGTGGTCGTGACGGCCGATCGCCGGCAGACAGCCCGCCAGATCGGTGATCGTTCGGTATTGGCTGGGGATCAGGTTCAGTTCGCGGGCGAGTTCAACCCACTTGAGCAGACGCATCAGGACATGGTCTCCGGCGCGGATCTCGGGGGTCGGGCGTCCCCAGTAGACGGTGAGGGCCTCGGCCGGGACATATCGCGCCAGGTCGGTTTCGCCGGCCTGAGTGGTTGCCGGTGACGACGTCGGGGTCTGCGCCTCCGCCGGTCGGCAATAGACCAGGCACAGGGATACCCCCAGCAGGTGCATGATGGAAAGGTGTCTTGGAGTCACTCGCAGCATTACTGGGTGCCTCTGGGCTTTTGGCCCGGCGCCAAAACCAACCATGTTAGGGGGCCGAACCATCGCACGCAATGTTGATACTCGATGGGTGGCACGATGACGAAGCCCGACGCGTGCATTTCGCACCAGGCGGTGTGTGCAGAGCCAGCCGCCTTGCGGTCTCAGGGACTCCGATGATCGTTCATCATGCGACGGTTCGTCGGTTGCTGAGGATGTCGATAAGGGTGCGTTTGATGAGTCGTGGGGCCATGCCCATGCTGATATGTCCGTGTGGAAGCTCGTAGTGGTCGATGTCTTTGAATTGGGCCCACAGTTCCCTGGCCCGCTCGACACGGAAGTACATGTCGTGGGTACCGTTGATCATGACGAGTCGGCGCTGGGCCTCGCGCACCAGTCGTTCGGCGTCGATCCCCGGGCGAACGATCTCCCAGGGACAACACGCCCGAAATTCGCTGTCAATCAACCGGCGGAACACCGTATCGCGCATGACTTCGACCAGGTCGAGGTGAGCGATGAGGGAGATGTTGAGGTCGTAGCTGGCCGACAGAGCGGCTTCCGCAATGGTCACCAACCCTCCGAGGCTTGCCCCAAGGCAGACGACACGATTGTAGTGGTGTCGAAAGGCGCGGGCGATGGCCCGCATGGTCATCATGCCGTCGCCGACGAGAGTGGCGAATCCCGACAAGTGGGCGAGTGTTTCATTGACTTGGCGATAGGACCGATGCCCCGTCGCCTGGCAACAGATCAAATCGGCCGGAAGGTTGGGTCCCGAGTCGCGCAGCAGTATCCACCGGAAGGACAGGTCATGGGGGATCTCGCCCAGGCCGTGGTGATAAACGATCAGGGTTCGTCCTCGATGGCCCCGTGCGTAGTAGTCGAAACCTGATTCAACGACAGTGCCGCCGCGGTCGACGGCGATGCGGCCGATAGCGGTGGGCAGGCTTCGTCGGTGCGTGTGGGCGGGTTGATGATTGAGCATCTCCTGGACGGGTGTGAGCAGTCGGGGCTCCAGATGCAATCGGCGTCGCAGCATGTCGTGAAAGGAAAGCCGGTAGTCGGAAGGGTCGGTCTTCCCGAAGAACCGCATCTGGCGGCCGGCTCCCCAGGCCACGAACCTGTCCAGTCCTCTTGCCAATGGGCCCCACATGCTACGTATCCGTTCAAAAGAAGGTCACGGGCGGCTCAGCCGTCCGTGACCTTCTCGAAGTTGCTCGCCCTAGACCAGCTTGACCGCCGCTGTATCGTCGGCGTAGCAGGCCAGGATTTCGCCATAATACACGCGATGGTAGTCCCCGCTCTTGTAGGCGCCGGTTTGGATGTCCTTCGCCAGTTCCGAGGGTAGAACGTCGTTGTGGTGAACGACGCGGCACTCATAGTGAATCGCGCACTGTTCGATGATGGGGACGTTGACCACTCGGCCCGGCACCGCGGTCAGATTCATGGCGGCGAACTTGTCGCAATCACGTCCCGATTTCGTGCCGCAGAACGACACGGCCGCCTTCATCGTGTTGGTCGGAACGTTGACCGTGAAATCACCCGTGTGCTCGATGCAGTGATACGTGTGGCGCGACGGACGAACCAGGACGATCCAGAGGGGTTTGCCCCAGATGGAACCCAGGGCTCCCCACCCGATGGTCATGGCATTGGGCTTTCCCTTGGCGTCCTTGCTGACGAGAAGGAGCCCCGTGTCGGTCAGCCATCGCATGACCTGCTCAAAGTAAGTCGTTGGGGTGATGTCGTTCTTGGACATCAGTATGGCACCTCTAGGGCTCGCATCGCCTTGCGGACGTGTTCTTCCGGATCTTCCACCCTGAACTGTTCCTTGATGACGCCGTCCTTGTCGATGATGAATGTCTGGCGATCGATCAGGAGCGTGGGTTGTCCTGCGATGGTCTTGCGTTCAAGGGGCACGCCGAACTTCTTGGCGATATCTCCCTTTTCATCCGTGACGAGCACGAAGGGCAGCTTGTATTTCGCCTTGAAGGCCTTGTGAGAGTCCACCGAGTCGAGACTGATGCCGACCACGGTGTATCCCTTCTCGTTGAGTTTGGACAACCGATCCCGGAAGGCACAGGCTTCAGTGATGCATCCCGGCGTCTCATCCTTGGGGTAGAAATAGAGGACGGCACCCGACTTGCCCTTGAGTTCACTCAACTTGAAGGTTTTGCCCTCGTCGGTCATCCCCGAGAAATCCGGGGCGGCCATGCCGACTTTGAGCGGTTGTTGGCACCCCGATACCATCATGATCAAACCCGCAACCGCCGCGCAACGCCACAATGCCTTCACCATGGTCACACCTCCCGTCAGTAAGAACTGCCAACCCCCGAATGTAGTCCGAAGTATAGTCCGTTGACAGCATCCGTCAACTCTGGGCCGTCTCGTTGGGTTGGACGACGGGTGCCGATTCGGGCTGTGCCTGGTTTCGGGTCACCATGTACTTACCCGTGAGCACGCCAACCGCGAATCCCACAACCAGCCCGACCACCAGGGCGATGGGTACCCAGAAGGCGGCAACGCCTCCGGAGGCTCCCACGGGCGTGCTTGCCGCATAGCTGTCGAAGTCGACTTCCGGCAGGGATTCGGCATCGACTTCACCCCCCGTGAACGTCCGAGCCACCCCGGACGATCCGCTGCGCGGCGGTGTCGGCTGGAAGTCTGAGTGGAGCGGCACCCTGATCTCGGTGCTGCAGCCCGGACAGGTGCGCATCTTGCCGGCGAATTGGGCCTCGATGGCCAGTCGTCCGCCGCAGCCGCTGCATCGCGTGATGATCTTCTCGCCGGACGGCAGGGACTTGTCGGCCCCCGGTGAGGGTTCATGGTCCTTGTCTCTTTCCAGAGTTAACCCGAGTATGGAGGTGTCCGACCCCGCCTTGTCCTGTGAACCAGAGGCTTCGGCGGGTGCCGGTTCCTCATCCTCGACGGGGATGGCCAGTACGAACCCCTGCTCATCGGTCTGGATGCCTCCGGGCACCGAGGGCGCTCCCCCGGGCGTCGGGGCAAAGACGCCGCCGGAGTCGGGGAACGGATCGGTCGTGACTTCGGCTATGGGGGGCGGTTCGTCGGCCAGGCGCATCTCCGCCTCGTCTACCGACGGGATCTTGATGACCGCGTTGCAGGCCGGGCATCGACCCAGTTGCCCCGCCAGGGCGTCCTCTATCTTCAGCTTCTTCCGACATCCGCCGCAGATGGTAATCATAATCCTGACCTCTAACTGAAACGGGCCGCGATCGGCATTCGTCGCCCGGAGCCGAAGGCCCGCCCGGTGATCTTCAGCGCCGGTGCGGCCTGTTTCCGCTTGTATTCGCTGCGGTCGACCATTCGTATCACGTCGGCCACCACGCGTGCATCGAAACCGGACGACACGATTTCGTCAAGAGACTGCTCCTGTTCCACGTACCGCTGGAGGATCTGGTCCAGGACCTCATAGGCGGGCAGCGAATCCTGATCGGTCTGGTCGGGGCGCAGTTCGGCCGAAGGAGGCTTGGTGATGCTCTCTTCCGGAATGACCTCTCGCCCGGCCTTGTGGTTGACGTAATGGGACAGCCGATAGACCATCACCTTGGGCACATCGCCGATCACCGCCAGACCGCCGCACATGTCACCGTAGAGCGTGCAGTAGCCCACCGACAGCTCGCTCTTGTTTCCCGTCGCAAGCACCAGCCGGCCGAACTTGTTCGACAACGCCATCAGGAGGTTTCCGCGGATACGCGCCTGGATGTTCTCTTCGGTCAGGTCGGGCGGACGCCCCTCGAAGTGCGGCAGGAGATGGTGTTCATAGGCGGCGTGGATATCGGAAATCGGGATGATGCGAAAATCGATACCGAGATTCTCGGCCAGCGAGCGGGCGTCGCGAATGCTGCCCTCGCTGCTGTAGCGGCTGGGCATCGCCACGCCGTACACCTTGTCGGGTCCCAGGGCCTCTGCGGCGATTGCCGCGGTCAGGGCCGAGTCGATTCCTCCGGACAGTCCGATGATCGCGCCGGAAAATCCGCATTTGTGGATGTAATCCCGCGTGCCCAGAACCAGGGCTTCGTAGGCACTGGCCACCTCGTCGGGATACGCATCGCAGCGCCCGCCACCGGTGGCGTCGTCGAGGTCTACTACCAGGAAATCCTCCTGAAAAGCCTTGGCCTGCGCGATGACTCGTCCCTGCGCGTTAATCACCATGCTGGCCCCGTCGAAAACGAGATCGTCGTTGCCTCCGACCAGATTGACGAAGACCAGCGGGCGTCCGATCCGCCGCGCCTGGGCGGTGAAAAGGCTCGTGCGCATCGAGTGCTTGTTGAGCGTGAAGGGGGACGCCGCGATGTTGACAACGACACGGGCGCCGGCCTCAGCGAGTTGTGCCACCGGGTCTGCGTGATAGAGCTTGCGACCCAGCGCTTCCTCCACATTCCAAAGGTCTTCGCAGATGCTCACGCCCAGCATCAGTGGATGCCGATCCCGCATGAGAGTCGCCAGTGAGACTTCCGGGCCGGGTTCGAAGTAGCGGAGTTCGTCGAAGACGTCGTAGGTCGGCAGCAGGTGCTTGTGGTGGATGCTCATCACCTTGCCGTCATGACAGAACGCGGCCGAGTTTCGCAGCGATCGTCCGCGAAGCAGTTCGCTCTGCTGGGCGAAGCCGATCAGGGCGGCGGTCTGCGTGCAGTGTTCGGCAATACAATGAAGCGCCTCGAGGTTGTCGCGGATGAATTGTGGCTTGAGCAGCAGGTCCTTCGGCGGATACCCGACGATCGACAGTTCCGGAAAGACCACCAGTTCCGCGCCGGCCTCGGCGGCGCGATGGATATCGTTGATGATCTTGCTGCTATTGCCCTGCAGATCGCCCACCAGGGGGTTGATCTGAGCGGCCGCGATCTTCATCGTGCTGCTCCCGTTTCGGCGAATGGGTCGCCGGATCGTCGACGCCGGCTCCTTACGGTGCCGACGGCGCATTCATTCGAACACCACCGAATCCGTCTTCCTGAATCGGGCGCCCAGCGCCCTCATCTCCTCCAGGGCTGCGGCGCCGTCCTGCTCGCTGATGGCCCGGATCGCATCGGTTAGTACCGTCACAGATCGGCCTCGCGAGAGCAGAAACCGCACGTCGGCAAGAACGCAGTAGTCCGTTGCGACACCGAAGGCCACGTACTCTGCCGCCCCGATACCGTCGAACAACGCCGTGGCGTTGATATTGCTTTGCACCGAGAACGAGGTCTTGCCCAGAATGATCTGGTCTGCCTGATCGAACAGACTGGCCGGACGATCGACCCTCCGAGAGGGTTCGAGCGTGATCCGACGTTCGAGCAAAGTCTGTGGGACCTTTTCCTGACCCGGCGTGTCCACGACACAATGTTTGGGAAACCGGGCAAACTCCGGGTCGTCCGGGGCGTGGCAGTCGACGGTGCTGACTACCGGCACCTTCTTGCAGCGGGCATACTCGATGAGCCGTGTCAGGTTCGGGAGAATCTCCACCGCCCCCGGTACGTACAGAGCTCCGTCGGGCTTGAGAAAATCGTTCTGCGTGTCGATGTCCAACAGGACTCGCTCAACCATAGAACGCCAGCTTACACGGGGGTTTACCTGCCTGCCAAGCCGTTTTGGGGAGAAGAATGGCCGGGGGTCAACCAGGCAGGCCCTTGACGAGGTATTTCTCGCGAAGCTTGTCAATGACCAGTTGGGGGACGATCCGATTGAGGCGGGACGGATCGCCGCCGCCCATCTCGACGATCTGCTTGATGAGCGTACTGCTCGTCAAAGCGTGCTCGTGAGAGGTGAGGATGAAGATCGTCTCGATACCGCCCACGATCAGGTTTGTGTTTGCCTGCTGAAGCTCATTGCGCAGGTCGATGAAGTCGCGGACGCCCCTCAGGATGAACCGAGCACCCATGGACCGTGCGAAATCGGCCGTCAGGCCGTTGTAGCTCTCTACATCGACGTTCGTCATGTGGGCGACCAGGGGCCGGATAATCGCCACACGCTCTTCCGGGGTGAATAATTGGGTCTTCTCGGGGTTCTTGCCGATGCCAACGACTAGCTTGGCGAAAAGGCGTCGCCCTCGCTCGATGATGTCCAGATGTCCGCAGGTGACGGGATCGAAGGTCCCGGGGAAAACGGCGATATTTTCTGGATTTTCGGCCATGTGTCGGTCTGACCCCTGTGAAGTCCGCCGCCGACTAACTCTCTCCGGCCAGCAAGGACTCACGCAGTTCGACATGAAGGTCGCCCAGAATCTCGTCCATGCTTGAAGGCCGTTCGTTGGGGGCCTCGGCGAGGCACCGCATGACGATTTCACTCATCCCTTCGCTGACGCGGGGGTTAATAGTCCTGGGAGGATTGATCTTCCGAGAACCGGCGCGGCGTCCTCCCTTGCTTTCGATCGCGGGCAGGCCGATCGTCTGTCCCGTGAGCGCCCAGTAGAGGGTCGCACCGAAGTTGAAGATGTCGGTGCGATGGTCCAACACCCCCTTGGTTGTCTGCTCGGGGGCCATGAACTCCAGTGTTCCCTGGACGCGTTTCTTGATTGTGCCGATTGTGCAACTCTGGCCGTAGTCGATCAGCTTGACCGCTCCGTCGTCGGCGACGATGACATTCTTGGGGTTGAAGTCGGCATGGATGAATCGCATGCGATGGATGGCCCGAAGGCCGTCACCGGCCTTGAGCAGTGCCAGCACCGGTCGGCTGAAGTCGTCGCTCTTTCGGCTCAGCGGACGGCCGTAGACCAGGTCCATCCAGAGGTACATCTCCTGAACGGTCAAGAGACCCTTCTTTCGGATCTGATGGGTCTTTCGAAGATTCGGGTGGTTGACCTTCTGTCCGAGCCGATGTTCGGCCTCGACCTGCTCGAAGAAACGGCTCCCCTTCTCCATGAGCCGGCTGACGAATTTGAGGGCGAAGTTCTTGCCGGTCTTCTGTTCGCGGACTTCAAAGATCAAACTTCCGCCGCCCCGACCAATCTGTTGAAGCACGTCGTAGCCGGGGATCTTCGGCGGCGGTATCTGGTCCATATCCATCGGTAGACGGTCCTCACTTGTTCGGCTCGACATGTCGCATGCGGATGGGCAGACAACGTCGACCGGCCGACTATCATAGCCCCGCCGCCGATATCTTCGCAAGTTTGTCAACGACAGTTGTCGCGCGGGGTTCGCATGGTTCGGCGGGTCGACTATAGTATGGGGAATGCGGACGTGCGGAGCGGGTCGCGTTTCCGCCGCGTCCAAAAGAATACAGGGAGTGACAGGAATGGATACCATGATCCGCGGCTTGGCCTATGTGGTGGGGGATGACGTCGATACCGACCAGATCATTCCGGCCAAGTATCTCATGTACAATCCCGCAGAACCATCAGAGCGCCGGTTGTTCGGGCGATATGCCCTGGTCGGCGTGCCTGAAGGGCAGCGAGGGTTGCCGGACGGGCATGTGCCGTTTGTCGATATGAGCGATCCGGCGAACACGCGAAGCCGGTACACGATCGTCATCGGTGGAACGAACTTCGGGTGTGGTAGCAGCCGGGAACACGCACCCCTGGCACTGGCGGAGGCCGGTGCTCGCGCCGTCGTCGCCATGAGTTACGCCCGCATCTTCTTCCGCAACAGTGTCAACGGCGGTTATGTCATTCCGTATGAGACGATCGTTCGCCTGAACGACAAGATACACACGGGGGATGAGGTTGAGCTGGACACGGTGGCGAATCGTCTGGTCAACCGGACGCGGTCGGCCGAGTATGTTCTCCAGTCGCTCGGCGATGTGGGACCGATTGTTGAGGCGGGTGGGATCTTCGGCTATGCCCGCAAGGCCGGCATGCTCTGATAGGCGATACGCCGGCAGGAAGTCCCCGGGGACGTCGGACATCGCCTCGGCTCGTTACGACATGCGAATGCGCCACAAGCGTCTGACCGCAGGTTTACCATGAGTGAAGAACCGGAAGTCATTCTGTACACCGACGGGGCATGTTCGGGCAATCCGGGGCCCGGCGGATGGGGGGCGATTCTCCACCACGTGGCTTCCGGCAAGCGTCGCGAACTGAGCGGCGGCGAAGCCCAGACGACCAACAACCGCATGGAGCTGACGGGGCTAATCAAGGGGTTGGAGGCCCTCCGGCGGCCCTGTCGTGTTCGCCTGGTCACCGACAGCCAATATGTTGCCAAAGGCGTGATGCAGTGGATGCCGAAGTGGCGGGCGTGCGGGTGGCGCAAGAAGAAGAACTCCTCCGAGGTCCCGATGAACGTGGACCTGTGGCAGCGAATCGCCGAACTTATCGACCTGCATGACGTTACGACCGAATGGGTGGCCGGTCATGCCGGGCATCCCGAGAACGAACGATGCGATGCCCTGGCGGTTGCGGAATCCCAGAAGTACACCAGGTAGCCCCCATCTAAAGCTTCGCTCGCGGTGCTCCAACACCGCTTGAACGCTCACCCTTTAAACTGAAGAAAAGCGAGGATTCCGCTCCGTAAGTCAGCGAGGCTTTCTTCTGTGGAGCCACCCACATCTTGGGGCTGCCACCCCGCCTCGATACCGCAGCTAGGTTGCGACGCAATATCTCCGATATGGCGATTGGGCCCGGATGGAACTTTCTGGGCTCTTGGGCTTGCCTTCGAATTGTCCACGAGAAACCCCGGGGTATATTTCAGATGGATGGACGAACAGGAAGGCCGCCGATCAGGGAGTCAGTCAGATGAACAGGCAGATCGAGAATCCGAAACGAGCTGGAAAGCCCGTGGGATCTGCCCCGACCGGGTGTAACACAGTGTGTTGGTCAGGTCAGAGTGTCAATGCCAAGACCACCAAGGCCACGGAAGGTCATGGTGTCGCGTTTCCCAGTGGGTTGAATCTCGGTGCGTTCGCTCTGCAAGGATGTCGGGCGGACGCGAGTACCAAGCGGAAGCTCAGGACGATGCCGACCGTTCAGGCGTTTATCATGCAGGGCTTCTATCGATCGCCCTATGAGGTCGATATGCGTCCGCGTCTGAGCGTGCCGCTGCGTCCGGTCAAGAGAAGGCCGCCGGAGTTGAAGAATGGATGCTTCAACTTTGGTGGGCCGGTTCCTGAGGCGTGATCAACCCAGAACCAGAAACTCGCGGGTCCCGAGGAGGCAGTCTCCACCACCAAGCGTAAGGCGTTTTGGACCGCAGACCGTGCTTGATGGTTCCCTCGCTCGAATCCTTTCCCCGGAACTCTTCCGACGGACCCGCTCACCTTTTCTTCCTCATCGACTCAAGCTTCCTTCCCTTCTCACACGACCCCCCTATCTTGCCAGCCGACATGGAGGACTTCTCCGGAACGTTCTCCGACGATCGTTCGTCCGACTTGACGAACCGCGGCATCCCGGGACAATTGAGAACAACGATCTGTGAGGACCGGGTGCTCATTCATGGAAGACTCTGCTGCCAGTTGTGACTTGAAGATACGTGTCCGTTACGCCGAGACCGATCCGTGGGGCAACGTTCACCACGGGCGGTACTTCGAATACTTCGAGGCGGGACGGGTCGAGCTGCTGCGACGCGCGGGGCTGAGCTACCGCGTGTGCGAAGAACGGGGTGTGTTCTTCGTGGTCAACAAGATCGAGTGCCGCTTCCGAGCCCCCGCCCGTTTCGACGACGAACTGACCCTGACCACCACGCTGGTTCGAGTCACGCGGGCCCGCGTGGAACACAGCTATCAGCTCAAGCGAGACGGCTGGTTGCTGGCCGAGGCCTTCATCTCTCTGGCGTGTGTCGACAAACAGGGCCGCGTCCAGGCGATTCCCGACTGGTTTCCGGTGCCCGCCACGTCCGCGGTCGAACACAGGCCGGGCGGCCGGCATCGCTGAGCCGACACCTCACCACTGATTGATCTGGCGCATTTCCTTGAGGAGCTGTCGCGGCCAGTCCGTCAGGACGATCGACACCCCCATCTTGTGATAGGGGGCCAGGTTCGAACCAATCCGCACGAGCAGCAGTCCCCGCTGATGAACCAGGACCTTCGCCCCGATGGCCTGAATGCGGGCGATGTTCTGGAGGTTGAGGGTTTGCGGACCGAGCGCGACGAGTGCCGGCCAGGGGGGCGTTGCCTCGATGTGCGAGAGCCCCTCGGGCGTCGAGGCATCGAACAGGAATCGCACGGGGGTCTTTCGACGGAGGCATTCCCGAGCCGCCTGGGCGTCGGAGGGGGTCTCGGCAAAGACGATCACCTGTTGCCCGAGCCCGGCGCGTTCGACGGCGGCCACGACGTCCGCAGATCGAGCGTCGCAAAGGCGTATGCCCAGCAGAATTCGCCCGTCGATCAGTTTCAGAGCTTCGGCCAGCGTGGGCAGGGGAGTCGGTTCGGGTTGGGAAGCGGCCGGTAGGACCGGACCCTGCTCGGCAGAGGGTTGGGCGTCGCGTCCTGGTGCGATCAGGCTTCGGCCCAAAGCGAGGGTCCCGTCGGCTTCCTGAGAGACATCCATCACGGCCATGGGGACGTTCAGCGCGACGGCGGACTTGAGGGCGGCCCGGGTGTTCGCCTCCGCCGTTGCCCCGGTGGCTCCGCCGTTGGCGGCGACGAGGATGCCGCTCGCCCGACCCTCCAGCACGGCCTGGGCCTGCGCGAGGGGTTGAGCGTCGGCCGGCGAGACGTTTGCGTTCTGCGTGGTGGGCGAATGCCGTGAGAACAGGCGGCAGCCGGGCATTACGGCGCCCGCAACGAGCAGCAGGCCGGCCACTGCGAGGGCCCGCGGGCCCCGCTCCCGGGGAGGCCGTCTCGTCTCGTCATATATGGAGGTGCGAACCACAGGGCATAGCGTCCAATTATCAATCGCACAACGCAACGGGAGACGGCTCGACGGTCGGGACCGCGTCTGCCGGTTCGAGGAGGGGCTCCGCGAACCGGCAGACGGCGAATGTACCCCGATTGTCTCACGTCGGCGAGGCCGCTCCGGCGGCCTGCCGCTGGTTCGGACTCCGGACGGTCTTCGTGCTGTCGCGCGGCACGGCGATCAGGCCGGTTCGCGACAGCTCGCGAATTCCGTAGGGGTGGCAGAGTTCGACGAACGCCTCGATCTTGTCCTCGGGACCGGTCAACTGAATGGTCACACTCCGTGGCGACACATCGACGATATTCCCACGGAACACGTCGGCGAGGCTCCTCAGCTCGGCCCGCCGGTCGGGCGGGCAGGCCACCTGGATCAGCAGCAGGTCGCGAACCACGCAGGGCTGCTCCGTCAGATCGCGGACTTTGACCACGGACACCAGCTTGGCAAGCTGCTTGCGAATCTGCTCGAGGGTGTCCTCATCGCCGCTGGTCACGATGACCATCCGCGAGAGGCTCGATTCTTCGGTTCGACCCACGACGAGCGAGTCGATGTTGTAACTGCGAGCGGCGAACATGCCGGCCACGCGGGCCAACACGCCGGGTTGATTCTGAACCAACACGCTGAAAACGGCTTTTCGTTCCATGACAAATCCCCGTGATAACTTCGGGACGATCGTCCCGCAAGGGATCGGGGCTCCGTACGCCTTTGCCCGCGGGCGGTATCGCCCTCGGCGAACCGGCTCGGAGTCCCGCGAATATTCCAGACTAGACCATGCTCTCCGTCGGTTCCCAGGACGGTAGCGACCCCAGGTTCATTTCGTGAAGCGACTTGCCCACCGCGACCATCGGGAAGACGTTCTCTTCGGGTTCCACATGGAAATCCGCGATGGTCAGGACGTTGCTGTCCAGCAATTGCCTCACCGCATCCGCCACGTCGGCCCTCTCCGTGATCTTCATGCCCTTGGCCCCGTAGGCCTCGGCGATCTTGGCGAAGTCCGGGTTGGTCAGACGCGTCTGGCAATAGCGGCGGCTGAAGAACATCTCCTGCCACTGGCGAACCATGCCCTGAAAATGGTTGTTCATGATCACCACCTTGATCGGCAGTTTCTGATCGACCGCGGTGGCGATCTCGGTGATGGTCATCTGGAACGACCCGTCTCCGTCGATGTCGAACACCTTCTTGTCGGGCCGGCCGATCTGGGCCCCGATCGAGGCGGGGAAACCGAACCCCATCGTGCCCAGGCCGCCGGAGGTGATGAAGTGCCGTGGGTGCCGGCATCGGCAGAACTGCGCCGACCACATCTGATGCTGGCCGACGCCCGTGCAGATGATGGCCTCACCCTCGCTCTGCCGGGAGATCTCCTCGATCACCGCCTGTGGCTTGATCGTCGCGCTGTTCCGGTCGTACGAGAGCGGATACTTGCGCTTCCACTCGTCGATCTGGTTGAACCAGGGCGTTCGATCGACCGTCTTCACGAGCGGCAGCATCTCCTGGAGGATGAGCTTGGCGTCGCCGACCACGGGGATGTCCACCTTGACGCTCTTGCTGATGCTCGACGGGTCGATGTCGATGTGGACGATCTTGGCCTGGCTGGCGAAGGTGTCGGTGCGTCCCGTCACGCGATCGTCGAAGCGCGCGCCGATGGCGATCAGCAGGTCGCAGTTCTGGACCGAATAGTTGGCATAGGCCGTCCCGTGCATGCCCAGCATGCCCAGCGAGAGGTGGGCATCGCCGACCTGGTCGAACGCCCCCAGCGCCAGCAGCGTCGTGGTGACCGGGATGTTGCCCTTGACGGCCAGTTCCCGCATTTCCGTCCAGGCATCGGCGAGGATCACGCCGCCGCCGATGTACAGCACGGGCCGCTGCGAGGCGTTGATCGCCTCGGCGGCGAGCTGGATCTGGCGGAGGTGTCCCTTCCGCCGCGGGCGATAGCCCGGCAGTTCCATCTGGACATCGGGGTTGGCCTCCTTGGTGCCCACCTGAACGTCCTTGGGCAGGTCGATCAGAACGGGTCCGGGGCGTCCGGTCCTGGCAATGTGAAAGGCCTCGCGGATCACCCGGCGCAAGTCTCGCACGTCCTTGACCAGCATGTTGTGCTTGGTCACGGGGCGGGTAATGCCGGTGATGTCGGCCTCCTGGAAGGCGTCGTTTCCGATGAACGAAGTGGCCACCTGGCCAGTCAGCGCAACCATGGGAATGCTGTCCATGTAGGCGGTCGCCAGGGCGGTCGTCAGATTCGTGGCGCCGGGACCGCTCGTCGCCACGCACACACCGACCCTGCCGGTGGCGCGGGCGTATCCGTCGGCCATGTGGCCGGCACCCTGTTCGTGACGGCTCAAGACGAATCGGATGGGCGACTCATACAGACGGTCGAACATGGGCATGATGGCCCCGCCGCCGTAGCCGAACAGCACGTCAACCCCTTCTCTGAGGAGTTCCTCGTGGACAATATCGGTACCGGTTCTTGATTGGGATTGTAGAGCGGGAGCCTCTACGGCATGAGCTTTGCCGGCCATGGTTTTCTCCTTTCCAATAGGTTCGCCATGGAATTGAGATCATCTTGCAGGCTCTCGCGAGATGACCCGACGGTCACCGTTAGGTGTTCACCCCACGCAGGCGCCGCCCGCGTGGAACGTCCCGTCTGATGGCATATTCGGTTGTCGGCAAGGACTCCATTGCCCTTGCCCTGCTGATTACTAATCTATCGGCCGAATTGGGGCGAGTCAACAGAACGATGTTGTCGCTCGTCTTGTCCGCCTTCAAGATGATACGTTCGTCGGCCAGGATCGCCGCGTAGCAACGCAGGGTGCATCGTGACACGCCCACCCACTTCCTTCCGTCGTAATTGGATAGGGGGTCTGTGATCTGCGATGGTTTCTGCGGTGGTGGCATCGAAGGGGCGGGGGCGATGTGACGAGGGAGGGGGCGGCATGTCGGGGGCGAAGGTTCGACGCCGATTGCGTGCATGTCACGGGATCGAGGCACGTGTGGCCGGGAATCAGGTGGGGTCGGTCGCCACGATGATGACCCTGGAGCGTTCCGCGAGCTTCACGTCGGGATCGAGGGGGCGTACCAGGCCGTTCTCCACGACACCCGCAAAGGCGAGGGGGCGCCGGGCGTGCCGGCTGAGTAGCGCCTCCATGGGAGAGGAGGGCACATCGGGAGGCAGGTCGAGTGGGGGCATCTGCGGTTCGGCGGCGATCTGCTCGTCCTGCGTTCGCCGGGCAGTGCTCCGCTTGTCCTGACCTGGGGTGCTCATGGGGCTTGCCTTTCAATAGGCCGTAATCACGAAGATGGGCACCTCGCCCAACTCGCCGAAGACGTCGGGGATCTCATCATTCTCCCGGTCATACCGCCACATGACCCAGATGCGGCGGCCCGAGGGGGTCGCGGCGAACATCTGGTAGGAGCCGTCGCTTCGCTCCTGAAGGCTATAGACGTGGTCGAAGGCGGCCTCGACCTCCTCCGCTGAGAGGCCATGTGCGTCGATCTTCTGCAGGTTCCATTCAATCCACTTGAACTGCCTCATGCGCGGAGTGCCTTGTTACCTGGATCCAAGATAGCTTGCCGAGACTTCACGATCAAGGAGACGAGCGTGAGGGGATGGGGCGGGGTGCTGAGAGCAATGTAGCGTACGTCGTGACGCGCCCATCCACCTCCTTCCGTCGTAATTGGAAAGGGGGTCTGTGATCTGCGATGGTTTCTGCGGTGGTGGCATCGAAGGGGCGGGGGATGCGGATTGGGGGATTGTGAATCTGTGAGGCGACGGGATAGGTTGTTGGTTGGGGCTGCGATCCGGTACGTCGGGCCATGTCACACTTTCGACGGATTTGTCATACGTTTCGGGTGTGACACGGGCCAGAGGGGCTGGCGGGAGTCTGCCCGTCTTGAACGCCGAGGTTCGGGCGGCGGCCAGATATTTGGAGTGATCGTATCGCCAAATGTCTCACTTTCGACGCATATTTCATACGTTTTCGGGGGAGGGGATTCGGGGGATATGGAGATAGAAATTAGGAGTTGGGAGTTAGAAGTCAGGAGTTGGACGTCAGAAGCCGGTAGGTGGGCGGGCGTATTCGGATTGGGCGCGTCGGCGAATGTCTCATTTTGTCCCGTATTGTCACCTGTTCGGCGGGGTGGGGGGGTAGAAGCTAGGAGTTGGGAGTTAGAAGTTAGGAGTTGGAAGTCGGATGCCGGTCGGTGGGCGGGCGAGGCGGCGGATGTCTCACTTTCGACATGCGTGTCACATGTTTCGGGACGCTGGGGGGCGGGGTTCGGGTTGGGTCCGGTGGGTTGCGCGACGCGCGTCTGTTGGAAGCGGCGGCGGGGACGTGAGCGGGGGGTGCGTGTGGGGTTGGACGCGTCGGTTGAATCGGGGCTTGGTGATGACATGGTCTTCTCCTCGGTGCGGGGCGTTTCTATCTGTCCCCGTGTGAGAAGGGGGGCGCGGGGGTATCATGATGCGTCACGACGCGAGCTGCGCGGCTGTCGGTCGGGCGACCGATGAAAGGCGATGGAGTGAAAAGGGCACGCCGCTCTTTGTGTTGACGCGCGAGAGCAAGCCGGGCTGGAACTGAAAAGAATTGGGGACTGAAAAGAGCTGCGCCCCCTTCAGGTGTCTTTAGGTGTTTGCGATCACGAAATAACCCCTCGTCCGGAGGTGGATCATGACAACTTTGCCACGGTCGGGGCGGGTGCTGCCCGCCTTTCTGGCAGCGATCTGGTTTGCGACGGTGTCCGGTTGTGTCCGCCCGGCCGGCCACGCCGGTGGCAGTGAGGAGGTCTTTCCCACGACGCAGCCCGCTCGCTGGTGGAAGGGGGACTTGCATTTACACTCCAAGTGGAGTGACGGCAACCAGTACCCCGATGTCGTTGCCGACTGGTACAAGCAGCAGGGCTATCATTTTGTGTCGTTGACGGACCACAATATCCTGCAGGATCGTATCCGGTGGGTTGGCGTCGACCGAACGAAGGGCGGCGCCAAGGCACTCGCGGAGTACCAGAAGCGTTTCGGCGACACGTGGGTGGAACTCCGCGAAGAGAATGGCCAGCGAATGGCGCGGCTCAAGACGCTGAAGGAAATACGGCCCCTGGTCGAAGAGCCCAACCGTTTCTGCCTGATCGCGGGTGAGGAGGTGAGCGATGCGCTCGACCACAACCCCATCCACTTCTGTGCGATCAACATTACGGAGATAATCCTGCCCCCCCGGCCTACGCCGGGTAAGACGGCCGCCGACGTCATCAGACGAAACGTGGACGCCGTCTCGGCTCAGCAGGCCAAGGGCCGTCGGCCGATGCTCGTGCAACTGAACCACCCGGATTTCGGCCGGGGTCTTTCCGTCGATGATGTAATCAAGGTTCCGGACCTGCGGTTCATGGAGATCGGCAACGGGGGCATCGTTTACCCCGTGATCGAACAGGCGTGGGACGAGATCCTGGTGCGACGGCTCAGCAAACCCGGCGGGCAGGTTCTATATGGGGTGCTGACCGACGACGCGGAAGTCATCGACCCGTCCCGTCCGAACGAGGGAGAGTGGGCCACGGGCTGGGTGGTCGTGCGGGCGGTTCGGCTTTCACCGGATTCCATTGTTGCCGCCATGCTGGCCGGCGACTTCTACGCCTCTACGGGCGTGCAGTTGAAGGATATCCGCTACGACGGCCGAAGGATCACGATTGAGGTCCAAGCCGAAGACGGCGCCGTGTATTCGACGCAGTTTATCGGCACCCGCCGAGGACGTCCCGTTGCGGAGGTCCTCTCGGAGGTGACAGGGGCATCGCCGAGCTACTCGATGGTCGGCAATGAGATGTACGTTCGCGCGAAGGTCATCTCATCCAGGAAGAAGGAGTCTCACGCCCGAGGGCAGACGATGGCCGCCTATACACAGCCCTTTGTGCCGAAGGCGAAGTAGAGTTGCCTCCCCATCTCCGGGGCCGCGCCGCCGCCTCCTTCGGGTGTTTGGGAGTGCGTGGCGGCTTGCGGGTACGCTCGCCCTCCCGCAAGAGTCGTGGCTACCGGCAAGTGTGAACTGCCTTGGGGGACTCCGCCTAACGGGCTGCAAGCCATTCGTCAATCGCAGCGGCGGCCTGGCGGCCGTCGTTGATCGCACGAACCACCAGCGACGCACCGAGAACCGTGTCGCCCGCGGCGAAGATGCCCTCTTCGCTGGTCATGTAGTTGCCGGTCGTCGCGTTGCCGCGGGCGTCGAGCTTCAAGCCAAGCTGCTCGATCAGCCCCGAGTGGACGACGTGAACGAACCCCATCGCCAGCAGAATCAGATCCACCTTCATACTGAACTCCGTGCCCGGGCGTTCCTTCGTCTCCATGCCCTTGGGCCCGGTCACCCAATCGACCTCCACGCCGTGCAGTTCGGTGGCCAATCCATTTTCGCCGGTTAGTCGCTTGGTCAGCACGCTCCACCGCCGCTTGCACCCTTCCTCCTGGGACGACGAGGTACGCAGGATCTGTGGCCACATCGGCCAAGGCGTCCTGGGGTTGGACCCCTCGGGTGGTTTGGGAAGGATCTCGAATTGGTGGACCTCTTTGGCCCCCTGTCGAATCGATGTGCCGATGCAATCACTGCCCGTGTCGCCGCCGCCGATGACGACGACAACCTTGTCCTTGGCCGTGATGGGGCTGGGCGGCGATGTCCGCTCGAAGTCGCCTGCATTGCGCCGGTTCTGTTGAGACAGGAAATCCAGTGCCAGGACGACGTTCTTGAACTCCGCTCCGGGAACCGCGAGGGTTCGCGGTTCGCCCGCGCCCATGCTCAGGCAGATTGCGTGGAACATCTTCCGCAGATAGCGGGCGGAGATGTCCTCTCCGATCCGAACGCCGGTTTCGAACCTGATCCCTTCGGCAACAAGCTGACGGAGGCGGCGATCGAGGACGTGTTTCTCCAGTTTGAAGTCGGGGATTCCGTATCGGAGCAGGCCGCCGACACGATCGTCCTTTTCGAATACGGTGACATCGTGGCCGGCACGGGCCAACTGTTGCGCGGCCGCAAGCCCCGCCGGTCCCGAACCCACGATCGCCACGCGATGGCCGGTGCGCCGCGAGGGAAGCATCGGTTGGACCCACTCTTCGGCGAAGGCCCGTTCGGCGATCTGATACTCAATGTGCCGGATCAGTACCGGTTCACTGGTGATGTTGAGCGTGCACGAGGCCTCGCACGGTGCGGGGCACACCCGACCGGTGATTTCAGGGAAGTTGTTGGTCGAATGAAGGTTCTCTGCCGCCTCACGCCATCGTCCCCGGTAGATTAGATCATTGAATTCGGGGATGCGATTTATGATTGGGCACCCCGCGCTGTGGCAGAACGGAATGCCACAATCCATACACCGCGAGGCCTGGCGAACCAGCGTCTCCACGGGGTGCGGCACATCGGCCTCTCGATAGTCGGAAATGCGTTCCTGAACGGGCCGATGCCCGATCTCCTCGCGCTGTTGCTCCATGAATCCCGTCGGCTTAGCCATGGAACACCTCCTCCGTGGCCGGCGTGAATTCCGTTTGTGCCTCCTCGCGTTCGCGGAGCCGTTCGAGGGCCCGCCGGTAATCGATCGGTATGACCTTCACGAACCGGCCTGACATCTCTTCCCATTTGCCGAGGATGCGGCTCGCCTGTTCACTGCCCGTCCAGCGATGATGGCGTTCGATCAGGCTCCGCAGGCGCTTGATGTCTTCCTCCTGCCATATCGACTCGAGGTCTACCATGTCGAGGTTGCACATGGTGTCGAACAACTGTTGCTCGTCGAGTACGTAGGCAATGCCGCCGCTCATTCCTGCCGCGAAGTTCTGGCCCGTGGCTCCGAGCACGACCACCGTCCCACCCGTCATATACTCGCATCCGTGATCGCCGACGCCCTCAACCACCGCAACCGCGCCGCTGTTGCGAACCGCGAATCGCTCCCCCGCCATCCCACTGATGAACACCTCGCCGCCGGTGGCGCCGTAGAGCAGGGTGTTGCCCACGATGATATTCTCGTGCGGCGCAAACCCCGATCCGGGCGGTGCATGAACGATGATGCGACCGCCGGACAGCCCCTTGCCGACGTAATCATTCGCATCGCCGATCAGCCGGAGCGTTACGCCGGGCGCCAAGAACGCCCCGAAGCTCTGGCCCGCCGAACCCCGAAGCGTGATCTCGAGCGTCCCATCGGGCAACCCCTTCGAACCGTACCGCTTGACGATGCGGTTGCTGACAATCGCCCCCACCGTGCGGTGAACGTTGCGGATCGGCAGTTCGATCGACACGTGGCGCCCGTCTTCAATCGCATCGCCGGTCTGTTTGAGGATCTCCCAATCCAGGTGATCCTTCAGCGAATCCGGCTGCGAACGAATGCACCGGATGGCCTGACCTTCGGAAACGTTCGGCCTCTCGAATACCGCTGAGAAATCGAGCCCACGCGCCTTCCAGTGCTCGATGCCCTCTCGCACACTCAGCCGGTCAACCTGCCCGATCATCTCATCCATCTTGCGGAAGCCCAACTGGGCCATGTGTTGGCGAACCTCTTCGGCCACGAACAGCATGAACCGTTCCAGGTGCTCCGGCTGGCCGGTGAAACGACCGCGAAGCCCCTTGTCCTGAGTGGCGATGCCCACCGGACACGTGCCGAGATGACACTTTCGCATCAGGATACACCCCAGCGAGACGACCGCGGCGGTTCCGAAGCCGAATCGCTCTGCGCCCAGAAGCGCGGCAATGACAATGTCGCGACCGGTCTTCATCTGGCCGTCGGCCTGCACGAGAATCCGATCCCGCAACCCGTTCATCACGAGCGTCTGCTGCGTCTCCGCCAGGCCCAGTTCCCAGGGAATACCCGCGTGCTTGATCGACGAAAGCGGGCTGGCGCCGGTGCCCCCGTCGTGGCCGCTGATCAGGACCTCGTCGGCGTTTCCCTTCGCCACTCCGGCCGCGACGGTTCCCACACCCAGCTCGGCCACGAGCTTGACGGAGACCTTCACGCCGGGGTTGCTGCACTTGAGGTCGTAGATGAGTTGTTTGAGATCCTCGATCGAATAGATGTCGTGGTGCGGCGGCGGCGAAATCAGCGAAACGCCGGGCGTCGAGTAGCGCAGCTTCGCGATCTCCTCGGTCACCTTGTGACCCGGAAGTTGGCCGCCCTCACCCGGCTTGGCGCCCTGCGCCATTTTGATCTGAAGCATCTTGGCGTTTGCGAGGTACTCGATCGTCACGCCGAACCGTGCACTGGCCACCTGCTTGATCGCCGAGTTGAGCGAATCGCCATTGGTCGGCGGCTTGTAGCGGGCGGGATCTTCTCCACCTTCGCCCGTGTTGCTCATGGCGCCGAGGCGATTCATGGCGATCGCCATCGTTTCGTGGGCCTCCTTGCTGATCGAACCGTGAGACATCGCCCCCGTGTAGAACCGCTTGATGATCTCGCTCGCCGGCTCGACTTGCTCGATGGGCACCGCCTCACCCGGTGTGAACTGGAATAGCCCCCGCAAGGTGTACAGCTTGCGCGATTGGTCGTTGACCGCCCGTGAGTAGTCGGCATAGGCAACCGGATCGTTGTTTCGCACGGCATGCTGAAGCCGGGCAACCGTGACCGGATTCCAGAGATGCTCCTCTCCATCGCGCCGAAGACTGTATTCACCGCCGTAGTCGAGCTCGAGCGAGCCCGGCAGTCTCGGCTCGTGGGCGTTCCGATGCCTGGCAAGCGCCTCGCGGGCGATGACGTCCAACCCGACACCCTCAATGCGCGAGGCCGTACGCTTGAAGTATGCGTCGATCACCTCACGATTCAGGCCGATGGCCTCGAAAAGCTGGGCTCCCCGATAGCTGCGAAGCGTCGAGATGCCCATCTTCGAGATGGTCTTCAGGATGCCTTTCTTGACCGCCGTCACATAGTGGTCGATCAGCGACTCCGGGCTCTCAGCAGCGCCGAATTCGTCGCGCCGCCACGCATCATGAATCGCTTCGAGTGCAAGGTAGGGGTTGACCGCGTTCGCTCCATACCCGCACAGCAGACAGAAGTGCATGACCTCGCGGGGCTCGCCGCTTTCCACCACCAGCCCCGCCTCGCCGCGAAGGCCAAGGTCCAACAGGCCATGATGTATCGCTGCGGTGGCCAACAGCGCCGGAATCGGCGCATGCTCCTCCGACACGCCGCGATCGCTGACGATCAACAGCGAGGCGCCGTTGTTGATGGCCTCGGCGGCCGCGCGAACCATCTTATCGATGCCCCGCTTGAGCGACCCGCCGGGATCGGCCTGGTCGACGTCGAACAGGGCGGGCACCGTGGCCACCTTGAAATCTTCCCGGTGAACGGACCGCAGGCAGTCCATATCGCCGTTGGTGAGGATCGGATGAGACAACTTGAGCTGCCGGCAATGCTCGGGCGACTCCGCCAGCAGGTTCCGCTGCTTGCCGGCAAACTGCATCAGGGACATTACGAGCCCCTCGCGGAGCGGATCGATCGGCGGGTTGGTCACCTGTGCGAAAAGTTGCTTGAAGTAGCTGAACAGCGACTTGGGACGGTCTGAAAGAACCGCCAGCGGCGTGTCGGTTCCCATCGATCCGATGGGCTCCTGCCCGTTCGCCGCCATCGGTATCAGGATGAGCTGAAGATCCTCGCGGGTGTAGCCGAATTCCCGCAGTTGCCGGAGCAGCGCGACGGGGTCCACTTCCAACGCCTTGGGCGCACTGAAGAGTCCACGCAACTCGATGCGGTTCTGCTCCAGCCAGCGGCGGTAGGGCTTCTGGCGGGCAATCTTGCCCTTGATCTCATTGTCGACGACGATCCGACGCTCTTCGGTGTCGACCAGAAACATCTTGCCGGGCCGCAGCCGGCCCTTCGACTGTATCCGTTCGGGCGGAAACTCGATAACGCCGACCTCGCTGGCCAGGACCATCAGCCCGTCGGTGGTCACGACGTAGCGGGCGGGGCGCAGACCGTTGCGATCGAGAGTTCCACCCACCAGCCGCCCGTCGGTAAAGACCATCGCGGCCGGACCGTCCCAGGGCTCCATGATCGACGCGTGATATTCGTAGAAGGCCCGCTTGTCGGTGCTGATGTAGTAGCTCGGGCCAAACGCCTCCGGAATGAGCATCATCATCGAATGTGGCAGCGACCGGCCGGCGCGAACGAGCAGTTCGAGAGCATTGTCAAAGCAGGCCGAATCGCTTCCGCCCGGCGTCAGAGTCGGAACCAGGTCGCTGAGATCGTCGCTCAACTCGGGACAGGCCATGTCATGTTCGCGGGCACGCATTCGATTCCGATTGCCGCTCAGCGTGTTGATCTCGCCGTTGTGCGCCACCATGCGGAACGGCTGAGCGAGCCGCCAACTGGGGAAGGTGTTCGTGCTGTACCGCTGGTGAACGATGGCCAACGCCGACACCATGCGCGGGTCGGCCAGATCGGGGTAGTAGGCGAACAACTGCGGGGCCAGAAACATTCCCTTGTAGATCAGCGTGCGGCAGGACATCGACGAGACGTAGAAGTCCTCTGCCGGCCGGCCCAGTCGCTCGCGGACGACATTCTCCGCCCGCTTGCGAGCCAGGAAGAGCTTCCGCTCGAGGTCCTCTCCGGAGAAGCCACCGCCGTCGATGAAGAACTGCCGGACCACGGGCTCGCAGGCCTTGGCCGTCTCGCCCAGGCTCGCGTTGTCCGTGGGCACATCACGCCAGCCGAGCGGTTTGAGCCCGTGGCGCTTGGTCGCCTCCTCCAGAATGCCTTCGCACTGGGTCCGCAAGGTGCCGTCGCGAGGCGCAAAGACCATCGCCACGCCGTAGTCGCATGCTTCCGGCAGAGATATGCCTGCGCGGCCCGCCTCGGCAGCGAGGAACTCATGGGGCATCTGTATCAGGATGCCCGCACCGTCGCCGGTCGACTCGTCCGCTCCCGCCGCCCCGCGATGGATCAGGTTCATCAGAATCTGTTTGCCGTAGTCGATGATCGCGTGATCTCGCCGCCCTGAAATGCTTGCAACAGCCCCAATGCCGCAGGCGTCATGCTCGTAGGCCGGATCGTACAACCCTTGTCTGTGTGGCGTTTCGCGGTGACTCATGTTCGTATCATTCATAAGGCGTCAAAAGTGATTCGTGTACCTTCTCTTAGTTTGATGACCGGATCACCCGGCCTCCTCCAATATCTGTTGTGTCGAGAGGACGCCGACTCAGGCACGCGCTCGATCGGATCGGACCTTTGTCCGGCAGCAACCACAGAGCGGATGGCCAGATGGATGAACATCGGTTGGCATCTTTGAAGGGTCCTTCCGGTTCTGCCACACAGCAGACAGCCTCTTCTCCGCACGGATACACAACCCGTCTATCTTACACTCCAGTGGGGTTCGAAGCAGCCCCCGTCGCTACATTCCATTTCGTGTGCCACACGGTCTGAACTCAGGCGAACGGACTGGGCCGGCAGCCAGGTGTTTGGTGGTTCAGGAAAGGGCGTACGCGATCCACCGGCTTCGATTCTGATGCCGAATACGAATGCAACCTATTATAATATAGCGGCTTAAGATTTGTACTTCGGAATCCGTCCTCTACGGCACCGGCCTCCATTCTCGATCGAAAGACCCCATCGCCGATACGGCGCAACGAATCCAAACCCCGTAATCCCTGACCCCCCAATCCGGAAGGCTAACCCCAGCTATTCCTACCTTTCTGTAGGCTGGACGAAAATCTCCTACTCAACCGAACCCCCGGACCCAGCCCAGACCATGGCACACGTGCCCACCATCGTCCATCCTTTCCCGCACACCCTGTTAGCCCGGCAAAGGGAATCGGGGGACCCATCGAAACGGCGACGGGCTCAGGTTCCGGAGCTCAGGTCATAAGACCGACGCACCAGAACGTGAGCCCGTTCCCCGCGACCGTGTTTGCACCTTGTTACCCTCGGGAGGGATTTCCAGGCCGCTCCTCCTGTCCGTTGAAGATGTGGCCCAGAACCTCCATGCTCCGAACGCTGTTTTCGGAGGCGATCTCGCGAATCGTCTGCTCCCCGTTTCGAACGCGAATCCCTTTGGTCTTGAGTTCTTCCATGAGGGACTCCGGACTGTGTTTGACAACCCGGGCGACAACGCTCAGCGAGGATTGTTCCAGTGCTCTGGAGGTTTCGGCAAACGGAGGCCGGTGGGAGGAACCAGAACCCTCAGGAAGGAAAGAAGGGGCACCCAGCACGAGAGGGACGGCGATGATGATGATTGCGACCGGCTTGCGGAAGTAGCCGAGGAACGCCCTCCAGTTCACGGCAATGTGCGCGATGGCCCCCAGAACGAAGAGCAGACTCATCCATTCATGCAAAAGCTTCATCAGTCCTGTGTTCAGATGAAAGAACATCAGGATGCCGGTAACCGCAACCACACCAAACGACCCGATCGTAAGCGGGCCGGCCCATTTTGTAAGCCTGAGCAACTGTTTCACGGTGTTTCCTTTCTCGTAGTCTTCTGGCCGCACCCAGTTGAGGGATTCGTCACGGCAATGCCAATCTCGAACGCACGGCTCGGCCTCATGCTCTGGTGCCGACACGAATGTCTCGTGAACAGGACACGCCGTGCACACCGCCCTTTCCTCTCAGACAATACTAGGCCACCGAACATTAAGCGAAGATGAAGACCGGTTCGCCGTCTTCGAGCGGTTGGATCCTTCTCCGGCCATCTGCTCAGGAACCCAAAGGGGGTCGGGCCTGCTTCCAGGAGATCATGCCATCGGTATCGTCGAAACCCGCTGCTCCATGTGCGTCTGACCACGGGCGTCTCAGACATGCCTTTCCACCAGCCCGTTTCCGCACTCCCGAGGATCTGTGTGCGTTGGGCAAGGCACCGCTTGTGGGAGCGGACGAAAGGGGTTTGTCTCCGCTACAATGACTCCATACACTGAGTGGCCTAGACGGTGACATCTCGGGTGGTCGGCGGACGCCTATGGGCTCGTGGGGTCGGTTCAGGTCCAATAGGAGAGGGCATTCAATGTCGGGTCGCATCCGTGGGTTTACGCTCATCGAGTTGCTGGTCGTTGTGGCGATCATCGCCCTGCTCATCGCCATTCTGCTGCCATCGTTGAATCAGGCCCGCGAGCAGAGCAGGAAGACGCTGTGCGCGAGTCGGATGTACCAGCAGTACTTCGCGATGAAGCTGTATTCCGAGGACTACGCTGAACGACCTCCGTTCATCGCCATGGGCATGGAGAATCCCCCCCAGAACGTCGAAGCGTACAACCGGGAGGACTGGATCTCCAAGGACATGGATCAGATCTGGACCACTCCGGAGGCCGGATGGCCGGCCGGCAAGTGTCCTCGCAGCGGCACCCTGTTTCCCTACTCGCGATTTGAGTCTCTCTATCGTTGCCCGGAGTTCGAGCGGGTGCCCAACAAGACCCAGAGCGTCTTCAACTACACACGGAGTCTGTTTGGCAGGCGGCTCATCCTTCCCTGGGAACCCGGGGGCGATGTGTACCACCGCGTGCTCGGTATCGGGCACATCATGAGACCGGACGAGGTCTACGCGCCCTCACGGATGTTCATGCTCGTGGACGAGAGCTGGCAGTTCCATGTGGCCGACGCGACGTACTATCAGACTCGGTACATTGATGGACCCCGATGTGCGGACCCGATTTACTTTCCTTTCAGCAGTGAGTTCGGGCAGTACCATTCACCCGCCACGAAAGGGCTTCAACTCCAGCGTTCTACGGAAGGACTGCCGCTACCCTCGGCGATTAAGCGTGGAGGGTTGGCATTCTATGACGGTCACGTGGATTTCGAGTGCGACAGAGTCCCCGGGCGGAACATGAGCGAGATATTCACGTGGCTTGCCGTGGCCATCAACTGGGCCTTGGAGGTTGTGCACGCCCAGAGGGGGGTCATGCCCACGCCGGAGCAGATCAGTGAAGCCCTCAGCCGCGTGCTTTCCTGAGTCGGAAAGCGTGGCAACCAGGGACGCACCCCATTATCCGTCGCAGACGGGCAGCCGTCGTAGGACCGCAGCTACCGGGTTCGAGCGGAGCAGCCATGACGAATCGAAGCGACATGCGACGTTACCGGCGCAACTATCAGGATGAGGTGGATACGTCGGCGGTCTATCGCACCCTTGCCGAACTCGAACGGGGTTCGCCCTTGGGCGAGGTGTACCTGCGACTGGCCGTTACCGAGGAAGAACACGCCCGGTTCTGGGCCGAGAAGCTCCGAGCTGCCGGCAAGAGAGTCGACGGTGCGCGCCCGAGTTTCCGGTCGAAGGCGACAAGCTGGATGGCCAGGCATCTGGGTACCGGCTTCGTGCTGCCCAGCCTGGTCGCCAGGGAACAAATGGGTGGCGACGGCTACACCGGGCAATCGGAGACCGAGATGGTCCAGATGTCGGCCAGCGAACACTCTCACGCTCGCCTGCTGGGGATCATCAGTCGTGGTCCGACGGCCGGGCTGGAAGGCAGTGCCCTGGCCCGTCTGGAAGGTCGCCATCGGGCCATCGGCGGCAATGCTCTACGGGCGGCCGTCCTCGGTGCGAACGACGGTCTGTCCTCTGTTCTCAGCCTCGTCATGGGGGTCGCGGGCGCCAACCTGTCCAGTCACGCGATCCTGATTACCGGTATGGCCGGCCTTCTGGCCGGTGCCTGCTCGATGGCCATGGGTGAATGGCTTTCGGTGCAGAGTTCTCGTGAACTCGCACAGCGCCAGTTGGACATCGAGCGCGACGAGTTGCAGGAGTCTCCGGCCGAGGAACAGGAGGAACTGGCCCTGATCTATCAAGCCAAGGGGATGTCTCCTGAAGACGCCCAGGCCATCGCCGCCCGATTGATATCCGACCGAGCCCACGCCCTCGACACCCTGGCGCGGGAGGAACTGGGCATCGATCCGAAGGAACTCGGCGGATCGGCGTGGGAGGCGGCGATCGCGTCGTTCATTCTCTTCGTGATGGGGGCGATCGTGCCCGTTGTCCCGTTCATGTTTCTGTCCGGGCGGCTGGCGATAGGGGTGAGTCTGGGCGCCGGGGCGCTGGGTCTGGTGTTGATTGGCATGGCGATCTCTCTGGTGACGGGGCGAGGCGCTCTCTACACGGGCACGCGTCAACTCCTCATCGGGCTCGCCGCCGCCGGTGTGACCTATGGCATCGGCCGGCTGCTCGGCGTTGCGATGGCCGGTTGACTGCCGGGAGCCAGGTCCGGAAGGACAGGTCGGGCAACTGGACGCACCGTATTATCGTGTCCGGGCGGGGGAACGCCCGGTTCGGAATGCGACGTCGGCCAACAGATCCATCGAGGGGGACAGGCACGGCTTCCGGGGCTACGGGTTGATCTCCAGAATCATCCCCTGGCCGGGGTCCAGGGACACCGTGAGTCTTTCGGCGGAGGTCGCGGGGATGGACTGGCCGGTCAGGCAATCGGCGCATTGTCTGACGACAAGGCTGGTGAATGTCACCTCACACTTGATGCGACGGACGACATCCAGGCTGGTCAGGAAGAGGTATCGTCTTCTCTTGCCGTCGGCGAAGCACTGCACATCGACCGGTGCCTGGGTCGAGGCAAAGCGGGTTACCGGATGGAGGTCGAGCAGCAGGGGTGCGAGCTTCCTCAGGTCGCGGGCCAGCGTGGCCGTCGGTTCGTAGATCGGTCGGGGTTTCAGTTGGGTGTCGACGAGCCCCTGGAGCGACTCCTCCTGCGTGTGGGTGTTGTAGAGGAAGAAGAACACGCCCTTGGCGTTTCGGGCTAATGCCAGCCAGGTCATGGTTCGCAGTTCGGCGGCGGTGGGGTATCGAAGGCCGCCGGGTTTGGCGCAGGTTTGGACGACGATCCAGAAGGGCAGGTCGAAGGCGTCGGCCTGGCGCCGGATGGTCTCGATCAGGCCGATCCAGGCTTGCCAGTCGTAATCGCCTGGCTTGGTGTTCTCGCCGATGATGTAGCGGTCGAAGATCATCATCTGGCAGCCCATGCGGCGGACGCGATCGAGTTCGCCCTCATTGCACAGGCAACTGAACGACGGGCGATCGGGATCGATCCGTTGGAGGGTCCGGCTGGCACGCTGCCAGTTGTCGAACAACGTGGCCGGTGGCTCGTCGATCAACTGATAGGCCATCAGGGACGGATGGCTTTTGATCGGCTCGATCACCGTTCGGAGTCGTTCGAGCAGAGCCGCCTCGTCGCGGATCATGTTGGGGTTCCGGATGGAGAGGTTTCCGCCGAACCTTTCCTCGGCGAGTTCGACAACTTCCAGGACGATCTTGACGCCGACCTTGTCGGCCACGGTCAGAAGCGTCTGACGATAGTCGGGCGGGGTGTTGGGGATGACCACGATGTCGATCCCATGCTCCTTGATGTCCTTGAAGGTGGTCTCATAGTACTTGCGGGCATTCTCCTGGCCGGCGGGGACGTCGACATAGCCCTTGGGGCAGTTGATGCCCTCGACCCGGCCATCGTACCAGACGCCGATGGGGAAGATCTCCTTCATGGGGTTGGCGGGCTTTGGCTGGGTTCCTGTCTGGGCCCATGCAGAGGGGGCCGAGGCCGCCAGGGCAGACAGGAGTGCGACGACGACGTTCGTGCGGATCAAAGCGGTGTCTCTCACGGCAAATCTCCTTGGAGCGGGACAAACCTCGCGGGTCCGACCCGCCATAGGACGTCATGTTCGGCCTCGGTGTGTCGGTCTGTCAACCCGCGATTTCCACGGTTGGGGCCTGCGCGCTCAAAAGGAGGCAGCGGGAATGGCAACCGATCAGGTCTTCGAGACGCATACAACGCAGAGGGCAGGGTCGTGCCACACGATCGGACGGTCGCCCTACTGCTCCTCGCCCATCCTGGCGGCCTTTTCGGCCTGGATCTTGGCCCACTCGGCATACCACGGTACGGGTGTGAACTTGCGGCCGAAGATGTGGCGCAATGGGGCCAGGCCCCACAGTCCGCGGTGTATGTCTTCCTGCGCGGCCCAGAATTCGTCAACAGCAGCCAGTCGTTTTGGGGTCCAGGTCTTCTCGCTCATGATGGCCTGGTGGGCGATGAACATCCGGGTTTTGAGTTCCCATTGCCGGCGTCGCCAATCGGAGGTCTGGCCGGAGAGGCCGGCGAGTTCCTTCATGGCGGCCGTGGCATCGCGTGTGAACGGGTCGCCCCAGCCGGTCAGCCACTGGGCCCATGCGTTGGCCTGTGCTTCGTCGGCGGCGAAATAGCGTTGGGCGTAGGCCCGCAGGACAGAGGGGCCGTCATGGTACTTGCCGCTGAACAGGCCGGCCAGCAGCGCCTTGTTGACGTCTTCGAAAACGCCCTCGGAATAGGCCATGACACCCAGGACGCCCTGGTCCTTGAGGTTCGTGACGGTCTGTGGCAGGCGATTGGGTGCGACGACCGGACCGAAGTGGCCGTAGATGTCCTTGCGATCGTGCCGCTCGGCATAGCCGATGTGGACGAAGGCCCGCTTCTGGCACCCCTTGGGCAGGGCGACGCTGGCCACACCCTTCTTGTCGTAAGGGATGTGCAATGCCATGCTCTTGGCCCAGCCGGGTGCCTCGCGATCGCACCACTCGGCGAACTGTTTGTGTTCGTCGGCGCCCCACCACCAGCCGATGAAGTGCATCTCGACGTCGGGGTGGTGCTTCAGGGCGAGCTGATGGATGTCGCGGCAGAGCCTGGCGAAGGTCAGGATCCAGGGGGTGCACTCCTTGCACGCACAGCCGCCGTAGTCGTACGGGCAGGCCGAGAGGCTGGACAAGCGGACACCGCTGCGGGCCAGATCGGCGAACCAGGACTCGTGGTTGTCCAGGATGACCTTTCGGGCCGCCGGTTTGCTGGGGCACAGAAGCTGGCCGAAGATTCGCGGGGTCCGAACGGCCAGCCACTCGTCGCGGAGCTGGTTGGTATAGACGTGGTTGGGGGTCAGCACGAGATCGCAGCGAAGCCCCAGTTTCTGGGCGGTGCGGAAGTTCAGCTTCTTGCGATCCCAGAGTGCGCCGCCCAGGGCGTTGGCGTTGTCGGCGATACGGGGGTCGGCACAATCGAGCGTATCGAACCAGTCGCCGTATCGGTTGAAGCCCCAGAACTTCGCCTCGGCCAGGATGCATTTCATCTCGTTGACGCCCAGGACCTCATAGGAGTTTCCGAAATGCCCGGGGGCGTACAGCTCGCACACGCCGGTTTCAGATCCGGATGGGGCAGCCTGTTCGGCCGCGGCGGGCAGCCCCACGCATCCCATCGCCATCACGATGATCAGTCTGTTCATGGTCGGCTCCCGTTGCCCGCAGGGGTCGATCGGGCCCGCTTCTGTACCGTCCCGATCGGGTCCGTGCATCCCATAGGGCAGGGGCCTATAATAACACGCCCTTGCGGGCCTGGGGGGACAGAAAGGTGAGTTCCCCACCCGCGTCGAGCGTTTTGATGAACACCGTTGGAGACGTATGAATCCTCAAGAGCTTCTAGCCGACCTGACGCAACCTCAGATCGAGGCCGTGACGCATCGTGACGGTCCGCTGCTGGTGCTCGCCGCCGCGGGCAGCGGCAAGACCCGCGTTATCACGCGTCGCGTGGCCTATCTGGCGATGTCCGGCGTGCATCCGAGCAGCATTCTGGCTATTACGTTCACGAACAAGGCGGCCAACGAGCTGAAGGAGCGTATTGCCGCGACGGGCGTCGATCGGGGTGCAGTGGTCGGGACGTTTCACGCCGTGTGTGCGAGATTCCTGCGGGAATACTCCGATCTGACGGGCGTGTCGACCAACTATTCGATTTTCGATCAGGACGACCGGTCGAAGGTGATTCGCCAGGCGATGCAACTGGCGCAGGTGGCGACGGATCAGTTCAACGCCGGGGCGGTCGAGGGCACGATCAGCAACGCCAAGAACCGTCTGAAGGGTCCGTCGGAGTTTGCCCCGAGCACGGCCGACTGGTCGACGCGGACGATCGGGAAGGTCTATTCGTATTACGAACAGCTTCTCAAAGAGCAGAACGCGCTGGACTTCGACGACCTGCTTATGCGGATGGCACTGCTCCTGAAGACCAACGAGGAGCTGCGATCCCGCATGGAAGAGCGGTTCCATCATGTGCTCATCGACGAGTATCAGGACACGAACCACGCGCAGTATGTCATCGCGCGGCAGATCACGCGGAATCGAAAGAACATCTGTGCCACGGGTGACCCCGATCAGAGCATCTATGCGTGGCGCGGGGCCGACATCCACAACATCATGGAGTTCGAGCGGGACTATCCCAACGCCAGGGTGGTTCGGCTCGAGCAGAACTATCGTTCGACCAAGGCGATCCTCCGCGTGGCCGACGCGCTCATTCGCCAGAACAAGCAGCGAAAGCACAAGGACCTGTGGACCGAGAATCCGCAGGGTGTTCCCGTCCGCGTGGTCGACTGCTCAGACGAGAAGGAGGAGGCGGTGTTCCTGGCCGAGACGATCTCGGCGATGCAGCAGAACCGATCGATGGGCGACATCGCCGTGTTCTACCGCGTCAACGCGATGACCCGCGTTCTGGAAGAGGCCCTGCGGATGGCGAGGATTCCGTATCAGATTGCCCGGGGCGTGGCGTTCTACAATCGCAAAGAGATCAAGGACACGCTGGCGTATCTGCGGGTAGTTGTGAATCCGGCCGACGAGACCTCGCTGTTGCGGGTGATCAATGAGCCGGCGCGGGGGATCGGCAAGACGACGCTGCAGCGGCTCGACGACGAGGCCCGCGCGACGCACCGATCGCTGTTCGAGGTGTGCGGGCAGGCCGATCGGGTCGAGGCGGTGGGGCGGTCGGCCGGCAAGGTGATCGAGTTTGCCCGGATGGTCGGGCGGTGGCAGGCGTATCGGCAGAGCCCGGTGCGCGACCTGGTGGAGGCGGTTCTGTTTGAGTCGGGTCTTCGCGCGATGTATGAGGCCGGCGGGATCGACAGCGAGCAGGCGGCCAACCTGAACGAACTGATCACCGTGGCGGCCGACTACGACGAGCGATGCCCGGAGGGCTCGCTGACGGAATTCCTGCACGAGATCAGCCTGGTCAGCGATGTCGATGCCGTGGAGGACGGCGTGGGGGCGGTAACGCTCATGACGCTGCACGCGGCCAAGGGGCTGGAGTTTCCGGTAGTGTTCATCGTGGGACTGGAAGAAGGTCTGCTGCCTCATCAGCGGGCGTTGGACCCCACGAAGGCCAAGCCGTCGGAGATGGAGGAAGAGCGCCGTCTGTGCTTCGTGGGCATGACGCGGGCTCGGGAGGAACTGATCCTCAGTCGGGCTCGGCATCGCACGCTGCGGGGCGAGACCCTGCGGATGGCCGCCTCGCGATTTGTCGATGAACTGCCCCGCGAAGAACTGCACAAGGAGAGCCGGGGCGACGACGGGGTGTACGACCGGTTCGATCGCCACGACGGCTACGATCGCTACAATCGCCGCGCCGCGGATCATGACGAGGATCAGACCGCCGGCTATCGCGATGACGACGGCGGTTCGTCGAGCGCCTCGACGCCCTACGGCAGACTTCGGAAGGGGCAAAAGGTGTTGCATCCCCGGTTTGGGGTGGGTTGGTTGATCTGGATCGACCCGAGCGGCCAGGCGACCCGCGTCGGCGTTCGTTTCGCCAACGGCACCGAGAAGACGCTCGTGCTTCAGTACGCCAATCTCAAGGTGCTGGACGCGTGATCGATACGGCGTGCGATGGGGTTCCGGGGGCGGGTTCAGGATCTGCGCGGCCGGGCGACGGGTCTACTTGTTTGCGTGGACCAGGCCGGCCGGCTCGACGAGTCGCAGGGTGTCTCGTGCGATCATCAGCTCTTCGTCGGTGGGGATGACGTATCCGGCTACCGGGCTGTGGTCGGCGGTGATGGTGAACGGACCTTGGCATCGCGTCGCGTTGAGGCGGGAATCGATTTCGATGCCCAGCGGGGCCAATCCGTCGAGGATCATCGCCCTCATCCACGGGGCGTTCTCGCCGATGCCGCCGGTGAAGACCACGGCGTGGCACGTTCCGAGTTCCGCCAGAAATGCCCCCAGGTATTTTCGTGCCCTGTGAGCGAAGACCTTGATGGCCAGTTGGGCCCGCGTGTGCCCCTTCTCGGCGGCCTCGTGGATGTCCCTGAGATCCCGCGACAGGCCGGATATTCCCAGGAGTCCGCTCTGCTTCTCCAGTGAGGCACGGATTCGGTCGAGGCTTTCACCCAGGGCCATGAGATGAAACGGGATGGCCGGGTCGATGTCGCCGCAGCGTGTGCCCATGACCAGTCCTTCGAGGGGGGTCATGCCCATGGTCTGATCGATCGCCTCGCCTTCGCGGATGCAGGTCATGCTGCAGCCGTTCCCCAGGTGCAGGGTAATAAGGTTCGGCGCGGCGATGCCGAGTCGTTCGGCGGCCACGGCGGAGACGTAGCGGTGGCTCGTTCCATGAAAGCCGTAGCGGCGGATACCGCGTTTCTCGTACCAATCGTAGGGCAGGGCGTAGAGGTAGGCCTCGGGGGGCATGGTCTGGAAGAAGGCAGTGTCGAAGACGGCCACGTGCGGGCAGTTCGGGATGAGCTTCATCGCCGCGCGCAGCCCCGCCAGATTGGCCGGGTTGTGCAGGGGTGCCAGACCGCAGCACTGCTCGATGACCTTGAGCACCTGGTCGTTGACGATGACGGATTCTCGAAACGCCTCGGCGCCGTGGACGACGCGGTGTCCGACGCCCGAGAGGTCACCCGGGCCTCTCAATGGGGGCGGCGAGCCTTGGGCGACCAGGAGGTCCATGATTCGGCGAACGCCGCTTTCATAGTCGCAGATCGGTTCGGTGAGATCGACTCGCAGGCCGTTGACCTGATGTGTGATACGAGCCATGGGTTCGCCGATACGTTCGATCACGCCGCGGGCGCGATCGATCTCGGCGACCATGTCGTACAGCTTATACTTGATGGAGGAACTACCACTGTTGATGATCAGAACGTTCATTTCCCGTATCGCTCTTAGAGCCGAACTCCTTGATGCCGACTTTGTATGGGTTCATCGATACCGGTCCCCTACGTAGCGGGCGTGCCATACCCATATCTCTAGCGGCAATCTCCGGCAGATGCAACGATTGGAATCCTGTCGGACGGCCGATTCGACGGCGATGCTTCGAACGATCGTTCTGGAGCGAGGGGTTTTGTGAACGGCTGCGGTGAGGGTCAGAGGCGGGGCCGGGCGTTCGCAGGTGGGGGCTTCCATACGCCGGATTGGCGATCGGGGGCCGTCTGTCTCCTTTGCTGTGACTCCGCGTATAATGCCAGGTGGAGGATCCTTCGGCGGAGGTGTCCGTGGTTTCGGGAATGCTCCTGTGCGCGACCGCGTATTGTCTCGGTGCGGCGGCCGAATCGAGACCGTCGGCTTCGACCTCGCGAGCTACGGGGTCGGCACCTGTGGCACTGTCGCCGGCCCGCGTCAAAGAACTCCTGCTTCAGTTGGACGACCGCCGGTGGGCGGTGCGCGATCGCGCGACGGCGGAACTGAAGACCGCGGGCCGGGAAAGGCTGGACGATCTGGCGGTAGCCTATAAGGCGGCCCGGAGCTGGGAGGTCCGGCTTCGCATCAAGGAGGTGGCGGCCCACATCTTTCTGACCTCCGAGCTGAAGATGAGCGGCGGTTTCCTGGGCGTTCGCCATCGGATGCTGACAGAGGTCGATCAGGCCAATCAGCCGGCGGTTCAGGGGGGCATGCGGATCGTCGAGGTTCTGCCGAACACGGCGGCTCAGGCCGCCGGCTTGATGCCGGGCGACACGATCACCGCCATTGACGGGCAGGCCCTTCGGGCCGACCAGGGCCCCGACGACTTCGCCCGGCGGATTGGTCGATTGACGCAGGGCAGCCGCGTTCGACTGACGGTGCTTCGCGGCGAGCAGTCTCTGGACGTGCCGGTGACGCTGGGCGCCCGCCCCCTGGAATTCAACGATCAAAGGACGGAGGAGTATGTGAAGGCCCAGGGGCGTTTTGCGGCCATGTGGCGGTCCCGGTTCGACGCGAACGATCGGAACCTGAATATGGCCCAGCCGGAGGCGCCGGCGGTGGTGCGTCCCGATGCGCCCGCCGAACCCGCGCACGAAGGGCCCGCCGATGAGTAGCGGAACGGCTGAAACATGACCACGCTTGTGAATCATGAGGGGTACGCATTCGTCGCCGAGACGCTGGATCGGGTGGAGCAGCGGCATCGGCGGACCCGTCTGCTGGCGGGGATCACCTCGTGGGTGGGTATCAGTCTGGGCACGCTGGTGGCGGTAACCCTGACGGCGGGGCTTCTTCGTCTGGGGTCTCATCCGGGGCCGGCCGAAACCTTCGCCCGATACGTACTTCTGGTGATCCTGCTGGGGGTGCCGGTGGTGGCGGGGTTCTGGGCGATTCTTCGTCCCCTTCTCGAACGGCGGACGCCGCTTCAGATCGCCCGATCGATTGAGGAATGCGTTCCGGGGCTGAACAACGGGCTGATCAACACGCTTCAGCTTGCGGGCGAGCCCGACGCCGGTCCGCAGGCGCTGGTATGGCGGGCGATCGGTGAGGCGGCGGGCAGTGCCGAGCGGGTGGTGCCGGAAGAGGTGGTGGGGCTGGGTGCTGTCCGGCGGTGGGTTTTGGTGGTGGCTGCGGCGCTGGTGATCCTGATCGGCTACGGGGCGGTGGCCGGCGGGACGCTTCGCAACAGTCTGATCAGCGTGCTGCGCCCGCGTGAATTCATCGCCCATGCGGGGCGGATCGCGATCTTGAAGGTCGAGCCCGGCGACGCGCGGGTGCTGGCCGACAAACCCCTGAACATCCTGGTCGAGGTGGACAACAAGGCCAACGAGCCGCTGGACGCCCGGCTGATTGTCCTTCGCCCGGACGGTTCGTCCCTGGTGAAGAAGATGGTGCCCTTCGGCGGGACGCGACAGAAGTACAAGCACAGTCTCGGGCCGGTGGCCGAGTCGTTCCGCTATCGCATCGAGGTAGAGGACAGTCAGACGCCGATCCACTCGATCACCGTGATCGAGCGGGTCCACGTCGAGTCGATCGAGCTGTACTACCGCTATCCGCCTTATACGAAGCTTCCGCCGCGGCAATCGACCGACCCGAACATCGAGGCGCCGATCGGCACGAAGGTCGAATTCACACTGCGGCTGGACATGCCGGTGGGGACGGCGCGACTGGAAACGGCCGGCGGGCAGCGGTTGGTCCTCAACGACGCCGGTGGGCGGACGTTTTCGGGCACTCTGGCGATCGCGCGCGACGATCAGTACGCCATCGTTCTGCTCGACCGCAACGATCAGGAGCTGCATCGGGTGCCGGATGCTCGCAAGTCGGAGGCGGGCGCGTCGGAGCAGGTGTCGGCCCGGGGGCAGGTCGGCAGCGCCTCGCAGGGGTACTGGCCGATTCGGATCGTGCCGGACCGGCCGCCGAAGGTTCAGATCGCCCAGCCGGGACGCGATATTGCCGCCTCGCCGGGTTCGAAGGTCGAGGTGGTGGCCAAGGCCTCGGACGATTACCGCGTCCGGCAGATGGCGATTCACTTCAAGAAGGGCAAGGAGGGCGAGGGCGACTTCTCGACGTTGGCACAGTCAGACCGGCTTGACGATCCGAAGAATGCCGTGCTGAAGGGCACGATTCCGATCGACAAAGAGCACTACAAGGAAGGCGACATCATTACCTACTACGCCTCGGCGACGGACAACCGTGAGATTCCCGGCGTAGGGGGCAACCAGACCACCCCGACGGATCTGTCGGAGGCGGCGCTGTTCCGCATCCTCGTTCAGGACAAGGAGCGGATGGAGAAGGACCGGCTGGCCCGGATGGAGGAGCTCCGCAAGCGGCTGGAGGCGATCCTTCAGCTTCAGATCCGGGTGAAGGCCGACACGCTGGAGGCGCGGCATCAGCCGGCGGGGCCCGCGCGGAATTCGACACAAGAGAAGGTCCACACGGGGCAGGCGGGGGTGCAGCGAGAGCTGATTTCGCTGGGCGAGACCTTCGGTTTCGACGACCAGACCGCCGACATGAAGCAGGCGATTCTGCTCTTGGGGCACAACGAGGCGGTGGCCGCCTCGGCGGCGGCGGCGATGCTCCGGCAGGTGACCGATCCGGGCAAACACGGCAAGGCGATCGAGGAGCTGCTGGGGCTTCAGCAGCAGATCATCTCGGCCCTGGAGACGCTGATCGGCGTGGTGGGCGACCTGAAACAGACCAAGGTCGAGGGCGAGCAGGGCAAACTGGGCGGGGACCTGCCGCCCGACCTGATGGACAAGCTCCAGAAGCTGCAGGGCGAGCTGGCCCGCTTCATGGAACAGCAGAAGAAGGTGATCGAGGGCAGCAAGTATCTGGCCAAGCGGCCGGTCGACAACTACACCGAGCAGGAGGCCAGGCAGCTCGAGGAGCTCAAGGCGATGGAGGATCAGTGGGAGAAGTTCATGACCGAGATGATCACGGACTTCTCCAAGATGGCCGAGCAGGATTTCTCCGACGCGGCCCTGCTTCAGGAGATGATCGAGGTTCGGGACGATCTGAAAATGGCCAAGGACGCCCTGGCGAAGAAGGCCACGGAGATCGCCGTGCCCTTTGAGGAGTCGGGGCTGGAGCTGGCCGAGAACATGACGACCCACATCGAGAAGTGGCTTTCGGATCAACCGGACCGCCAGGCGTGGAAGATGGAAGAGCCGCTGAACGAGCAGACCGACGTGCCGATGGCCGAGCTGCCCAAGGAACTCGAGGACCTGATCGGCGACCTGATGGAAGAGGAGGAGGACCTCTTCGAGGAGATGGACGACGTCACCAGCAAGTGGACCGATTCGATCGACAAGGGGGCAGGCTGGGACGCCTTAGACGGTCCGATCAGCAACATGTCGGCCCAGGGCGTTACGGGCAACCACCTTCCGAACACCAGCGAGATCGGCGGGCGGAGCGGCCAGGGCCGCAGCGGCAAGTCGGTCGGCGAGATGGTGGAGGACAGCGCCCACGATCTGGGGGGCCGGCGGACGCCCACGCGTTTGAGCCACGATCCGTTCCAGAAGGGCGACATCAAGGATACCAGCAAGGAGGACGGGCTGGGCGGGGCCACGGGCGGCGGCAAGCTGAGCGGCTCGGGCGGCGAGGGGCTCGAGGGGCCGGTGCCGCCGGAGCTTCAGCGGGAACTCGGGCGGCTGTCTCAGAAGCAGGCCGCGTTGCGGAACAAGGCCGAGAAGATCAACCTGGCGTTCGAGGTGAAGAACTACAAGAACTTCAAACTGCCCGAGGTGATCCGCGCGATGCGTCGCACGGAGGACGATCTGACGAACTTCCGGTATCAGAACGCCCTGCGGCGAAAGGACGTGGTGATCGACGGGCTTCGCGGGACGAAGATGCTGGTCGACGGCAAGATTGCGGTGCAGGAGGACACCTCGCCGTCGATGCCGCGCCAGGTTCGCGACGACATTGCCGACGCCATGCAGGGCGAGATGCCCAAGGGTTTTAGAGACCTCCTCAAGAAGTACTACGAGAACCTGTCGGCGGCCGGCGCGACGACGCGGCCGTGAGGGGGCGGCTCGCAAAGTCCGATCGTTTCGTTCGCGGCTGCGCTCGCGCGCCCCTACGGGGCTCTGAAGAACTCGCGCAACCCGCAAACCCAGGACTGCGTCCTGGTCTGTTTTCTGTCGCCGTCCGTCCTTGGAAGGCCATTCGGGCCCAAGAGGTGTATCATCTAATACACTCTTTCAGAGCTCGGCAGGCTTTGAAAGAAACCGCCGCCTCTTTACAAAGCACCGCGAGAAAGTAAACCCCCTTTCAAAGCCGCGTGCCCTCTGAGTAGAGCCCTGAGGGGAGGCGACATGAGCAGGTCGGCGATTTCGTCGAGATCGGAATCCATGGACGGCTTCTGTGCCACGTTACCTCCACCTGTCTGGGCGACGTAAGACGAAGCCGTCCGGTTTGAGTACGTCATCGGGGAACTGGCTGCGAGCCAGATGGGTTCGCTCGATGTGAATGAAGCCGTGGGCGGCCCTGCGGAGCGTGACGGAGAAACGATCCGGCGGAAAGGCGATCACGACGCGCTTGCTTGGGAAGAGTCTGCGCAGGGCGCCAATCGGGGCTGTCAGGTCGCTGTCCGCCGACATCAGGATGGCCGTGTCGTATCTGTCTTCGAAGGCATCGGCCAGCATCTCCGTGGCTATGTTCACGTCGGTCATCTTCTCGGTGGGCACCTGGTCTCGAAAACCGCACCTGCGGCACTCTCGCGCCGACAGGAGGAAGTGTCCATAGAAGATTTCGCAGTCGGGTACCGTCGCAAGGGCCTCGAGAAACGTCACCTGACGTTTGACCTTGTCCGGGGGCGACGAGATCCGGGAGGTGAAGTACTTCGTACAGACCAGGTTCTGGGTGGGTTTCAGCAGGCAACGAGACAGCAGACCGACATTCAGCCAATACAGACTCTTCCAGCCTCGGGCCCGAAGTCCGAAGTAGAGGTTGAATCCATCCACGTAGGAGATCACCCGCTCCACACGCCCTCCCCGACGACCGGACCGGCATCGGAAGTACATCGAGAACACGGTGCAGCTTGACAATGCGCCTCGAGCGGCCGATAGTATATTATGTTAACCCCCCCGGAGATAGCATCTCCGGGCCAACGTCACCCGAAAGGGTGGCGTTCCTTTTTTTACTCCTTCCCACTATTCCCATTCTCCAACAGCGCCAGCACCGCGGTGAGTTCTTCGACGGCGCCTTGAACAAGGCTCGCCAAGTCCGATCGCGTCGCCCGAAAGAACAAGCTGACTCGCTCAGAGATGATCGCCAGGAGGCTGCGGGCCGTGATGGTGGCAGGCGGCGATGTGTGAGGGGGCCTCTTCAAGAAGGTCATCGCCTGTAATACCGTCACGCGGGTCGGCGGTTATGAACCAAAGAGAGTGATGTCCTGACGACCTGCTCCGAAGAACGCACTAGGCACGACATCTTGTCGCGTTCAATGTGACGGGATGTTGCATCCACTTTTCATTCTCTACGGCAGAGCCGGAGGCCCATGGCGGGCTATGCCATCGCCAGGAGTTCGCGGTCTTGGGGGGATGGCGACGTGAGGAGGGTTGTGATCCGAGCGCGAAATTCCGGGGATCCCGGCTTCAGAAGTATCCGGAGAATCGTGGGGCGTCTATCGGAAGCGACGGTCCAGATATCGACCCAGTCGTCGATCAGTGACTGAGCGGTGTAGGCCTGCCCGCACTGAGGGCACGCGCCCTGCTCCGGAGACTCGCGAAGCGAGGCGAAGCATTCGGGGCAAACACGGGGCATGTCCGTAATCACCACCTGAAGCCGTGCGAGAGCCCTTTGGCTGCATTTCTCGAACACAAGCAGCAATACCATCGGGGAGGCCATCAGGAGGAAACCTCCGAGGCCCCCTAGACCTCCGGGGCCCTCCAGACCGTGTCCGATGCAGAGGGGCCAGCCAACCAGAAACAGAACCGCTGCCAGCCAGGAGAAAAGCCAAAGGGGCGCGGGCGAGATGAGCCGCGACGCCCGCCTGTTCCCACTGAACCCTCTGTCTGCGTCTGTAATCAGATGCGAGTGCCTCGCTGGGGCGCACCAGTGCAGGAGGTGGGAGGGAACCAGTTCGCTTCGAGTGCTCGGGTCCGTTGATGTAAGGAGCAGAACGATCCTATCGTGAAAGTCTGACGTGCCGGGCTTAAGCGCATGCGCGGTAAGCGAGGGGAATCCATGGCACAAGGTCGCCCAAATGTCCACCCAATCATCGAGAAGGGAGTCGGACGCGTATGTCAGTCCACAGCCAGGACAATTGCCGCCAAGCGGGAGGTGCCCAAGCGATTGATGACAATCCGGACAGACCCGCGGCAGACCCAAACGGAGGAGTTCGTGCAGTCTTCGGGCCGAACTACGTTCCCCCGCCCGAAGCACGAGAGGTGCCCGCAGATGCGCAGCAAGGCCTACAACACATGCGCCAATCATAGCACATGCCTGGATCTCAAACGGCTGGCGCAAATCGTCTAGCATCAAGGTGGTCAGTACGAGGAGGGCGGCGAGGCATGCAAGGCTCCAGAACACGCGATCAGTCAGGGGAAGTTTTGATGGTCCAATTCGGATGGCTCTGATTCTGGCTCGGTCTCGCCTGATGGGGTCGTCAATCGGTGCCAGAGCCCATCGGGCGTGGACGCGCAATGCCCACAGCAGGAATGGCACCACGCCTAACACGATGGGAAGCAGGAAGAATGCCGTCGCCACCCGGAGATCGAACCAGCCTGACATGATCACTCGCCCTCGCGTTCGGCACACCAGCCGCTGCGTACCGATCGGAGAATTGCCAACGCCTGCCAGACGTCGAGCAGGGCAACTTGGTATTGATCCTAACTTCAACCGGCACATCGGACAAGGTGATGGTTGGGGGAGGCCTCGGGGGCATCGCTGCGATCGCCGCTCCGCTACTCCGGTGGCAGGCCTTCGGCCTGAAGGGGAGCCTATGGCACTGTACAAGCAACCCCTACTGCCCTTGATGATTCGATGCAGCGGCGGACCCCGCTCGCACCGTTGTGACAGCGGTCAATAGTGCCTCTGCCGGTCGACCAGCAGGCGGGTGAGGGCCTTGTCGAAGGTCATGCCGGTGTGGATCGAGACGAAGTCGGCGCGGACGCCGGCGGCGGCATCGCGATAGCCGTCGATGAACCGCTGGAGTTCCTCGAGATAGGCCGTGCGGATGGCCGAGGCGTCGGCCTCGACCCGCATATCGCCCTCGACATCGGTAAACCGCTTCGGTCCGCGAACCGGCAGCAGGGCCTCCGTCTCGCTGAGGATGTGGAAGATGATCAGATCGTGCCCGCGAAACCGCAGGTGATGCATCGCCTCGATCACCACGTCAATGTCGTCGGCCAGCAGATCGCTGAACAGGATCATCATGCTGCGTTTGCGGACGCGATCGGCGATTTCGTGAATCGCCCCCGCCAGGCCGGTCGGTCCGTGGGGCCGGACGTTCGTCAGCTCGGCCAGCAGGGTCATCAGGTGCGATCGCTTGGACCGCGGCGGAATAAAGGTCTGAAGCTTCGTCCCGAAGGTGGCCAGTCCGACGGCGTCCTGCTGGTGGATCAGCAGGTGCCCGATAGCGGCGGCCAGGCAGATGGCGTAGTCGATCTTCCGCAGCTTGCCGGCCTCGAAGTCGGGCTTGTCCAGCGGCGGATAGTCCATACTGCCGGACATGTCGACCATCAGATAGGTGTCCAGGTTGGTCTCGGCCTGGAACTTACGGACGTAGAAGCGGTCGGTCTTGGCGAACACGTTCCAGTCGAGCATTCGGAGGTCGTCGCCGGCCACGTACTTGCGGTGCTCGCTGAACTCGACACTGAAACCGTGAAAGGGCGAGCGGTGCAGGCCGGCCAGGAACCCCTCGACGAGGAACCGCGCCCGCAGGTCGAGCCGCTGGACCTGGGCGATGACCTCGGGGCGGAGGTATTCCTGTGCGGAGGGCATGGGAACATCGTAACGGCGCGGGGGCACCGAAGCGAGACGTCTGTCGGGGCTTCCGGGGATTCGGCGTCGGGGCGGGGTTCTGGCGGGGGGGTAGACTGGAAGCTTGGCGGAGGGGCGTGTATGATCCTGCCTGTGGATTGCAGGTGCGGCGGCACCCGAGGGGGTGGTCTGCCGGTGGCCAAGGAAGATAGCGTATGACGAACCCTTCCCCCGTGCCGACGAGCAAGGTGCTCATCGTCGACGACAACCCGCAGAACGTGGAGCTGCTGGAGGCTTACATGGAAGACCTGCCGGAGGTCAAAACCCTGCGAGCCACCAACGGTGTCGAGGCCCTCGAGGTGATCCACAAGGAGAGCCCGGACCTCGTACTGCTGGACGTCATGATGCCCCGCATGTCGGGCTTCGAGGTCTGCAAGCGGATGAAGGCGGATGAGAAGACGGCCCACATTCCGGTGATCATGATCACGGCCCTGAACGAGCCGATGGACATCGATCGCGGGCTCGACAGCGGCACCGACGACTATCTGACCAAGCCGGTCAATCGCAAGGACCTGATCGATCGCGTTCGGAGTCTGCTTCGCAACCGGCGGATGCAGAGCACTCTGGACCGCAGCCTGTCATATATGGACGAACTCGAGAGCGATATGAGCGAAGGGTTCGGCACATCTGAACAGGATTCATAGGAGATACTCGCCGTGTTGCGCACGTGGACGGTGCGTCGTTTCGGGATGATCGCAGGACTCATCTTTATTTCCCTTCAGACAGCACGGGGGGCCGAGGCGCCCTCGACGAAACCGTCGGATGCCATGCTGGGCGAGACGGCCCGGCTGATCGACAAACCCGGCGAGATCGTCACCGTTCTGAGCAACGGGCTGACGGTGATCGCCCGGGAGCATCGAACGGCCCCGGTGGTGACGGTGCGGATGTACGTCAAGACGGGCAGCCTGTATGAAGGCGACCGGCTGGGCTCGGGGGTCAGCCACCTGTTCGAGCACCTGCTGCACAGCGGGACAACCAAAACCCGAAGCGAGCAACAGAGCAAGCAGATCCTCGAAGAACTCGGCGGCAACAGCAACGCCGCCACGAGTCAGTGGTATACGACTTACTACGTCAATACGGCCGCACGCAACCTGGCCCGGACGGTGGATCTGCTGGCCGACTGGATCACAAACCCCACGTTCCCCGACGACGAGTTCAAGCGGGAATGGGGCGTGGTGCAGCGCGAGCTCGAGCGGGACATCGGCGATCCGCAGCGGCAGCTCTGGAACCTGACGATGGAGACGCTCTACGATCGGCACCCCGCGCGGTTTCCGATCATCGGGTATCAGCCGATCCTTCAGCGGCTGACGAAGGCCCAGATCGTCGAATACTGGCGGCAGCGGTATGTGCCGGACAACGTGGTGGTTTCGATAGCCGGCGATGCCGACGCGGCCGAGATGGTCCGCGTGGTGCGGCGGACGTTTGCGGGATTCGCCCGGCGCGAGTGCCCGGAAATCATCCTGCCCGAGCAGCCGCCGCTGGTGACGCCGCGCACGGTCATCAAGCGGATGAAGATGAGCCGCGGCACGGCCCTGATGCAGATGTGCTGGCCGAGCATCTCTCTGACCCACCCCGACCTGTACGCCCTCGACGTGCTGAGCTACATCGTCAGTAATGGTGAGAGTTCGCGGCTGCTCAGGTCGATCGTTCGCGAGAAGCAGCTTGCGTTTGCGATCGAGAGCTTCAGTTGGACGCCCCACTGGGGCAAGGGGATGTTTGCCGTAACGTCGGTGACGGCGCCGAACAAGGCGGCGGCGTGCCGGCAGGCGATTCTGGACGAGATTCGCATGCTCCGTGACGAGCCGGTTTCGGCGGAGGAACTGGCCAAGGCGAAGCGACAGAAATCGGCCGAACACGTCTTCGGCCAGCAGACGGCCGAGGCCGTCGCCCAGAACATGGCCGACGACTTCATCAGCACGGGCGATCCGCACTTCAGCGATGCCTATGTGGCGAATATCCAGAAGGTGACGACCGAGCAGGTTCGGCAGGTGGCCCGCAAGTATCTGGACCCGGAGGTCTTCGCTACCGTCCAGGTCGAGCCGGAGGCGGCCACCAGCCAGGCGACCACGGCCGCGACGAACCAGCCCTCGCCGATCACGAAGGTGGTTCTGGACAATGGGCTGCGGGTGTTGCTGCGGCGCGATCCGTCGGTGCCGATCGTGGCGATGCAGTTCTTCCTGGCCGGGGGGCTTCTGGCCGAGTCGGAGGCCGACAACGGCATCGGGTCGATGGTGGCCGAGCTGGCAATTCGAGGGACTCCGACGCGGACGGCGGACCAGATCGCGGCATTCTTTGATTCCAGGGGTGGCACGCTGGCCGGTCAGGGCGGCAACAACACGGTGTATTTCACGTCGGAGGTGCTCAAGGACGACTTCCCCGAGGCGATGGGCGTTTTCGCGGATGTTGTGCTGAATCCGACCTTCTCCACGGCCGAACTCGATCGGTTCCGCCCGCGTGTTCTGAATGCCATCGAGCAGCTCGACGACAACTGGCGGAGCGAGCTTCAGGTGTATTTCCGCAAGCGGTTCTTCAGTCAGAGCCCGTATCGGTTCATGACGATCGGAACCAAGGAATCGGTGGAGCGTCTGACGTCCGAGTCGCTGAAGGCCTGCTACACGAAGTCGCTCAAGGCGGGCAATGCCGTGCTGGCGGTGTTCGGCGATGTGGACCCCGCCCGGGCCGAGGAGATGGTTCGGCGGCACTTCGGGGCGCTGCCCGGTGGGCAGGGTCCTGCGCTGAATCTGAAGGCCGAGGCCGGCATCGAGAGCGACACGTTGTACGTCAAGCGTTCGAAGCAGCCGGCCGTGGCGGGCATCTGGATGGGCTATCGCGGGACCCGCTATACCGACCTGTCGAATCGGTTCGCCCTGGATGTTCTGGACTGCGTGATGTCCGGTGCCTATCTGCCCGGGGGCTGGTTGCACCACGAGCTTCGCGAGGGGACACGCGACCTGGTGTATGAGGTTCACGGCCTGAACTTCGTGGGCCTGGCGCCGGGCTATTTTGGTGCATACGCCGGGTGCCAGCCCGAGCGTGTGGGCGAGGTCTATCGCATCTTCCGGGAGCAGATGAGCAAGGCGGTTGCCGGAACGATTACCCCGGAGGAGTTCGAACGGGCCAAGAACATCCTGATCACGACGGAGCAGTTGCAGAACCGGACCGTCGCGCAGATGGCGACGAAGGTGGCCCTCGACGAGCTGTACGGCGTCGGGTTCGCCGAGTATCTGAAGTATGCCGACCGCATCAACGCCGTGACGATGGACGACGTCAAGCGTGTGGCGAAGGAGTATCTGACCCGCGCGATCGTCACGGTGGTGACGCCTCAGCCTGACAAGGTTGATATCGGGCTCAAACCCTCGGCAACGGACTGAAAAGGGATGCGATCATGGCCGAGCCACCGAACTATCTGAACGAATCCATGAGGCGATTTCTGGACGATGCCGCGGGTGCCTCGCCGACGCCCGGCGGCGGCAGCGTCTCGGCGCTGGTGGCCGCCCTGGGTACGACGATGGGGCAGATGTCGTCGGCTTTTACGCTCAAAAGTCGCAAGTATGCCGAGTATCACGCCGCGGTGGAGCCGATTGCCGACCGGCTGGCGCGGGCCCAGGCGATGTTCCGGCAATTGATATCAGAGGATATCGCAGCATACGGACTCTACAGTGAAGCGTCTAAACTGCCGAAAGAATCACCAGATAAGGCCGATCGGACCCGTCTGGCGCTGACGGCGGCGATTGCCGTACCCGAGGAGATCGTCGCGACGTGCGTGGCGGTTCTGGCCGAGCTTGAACAGCTCGAGCCGGTCTGCAATCCTTATCTGCTGAGCGATCTGGGCGCCGCAGCGATTTTGTGCGAGGCTGCGGCACGAGCGGCATCATTGAATATCCGCGTGAACCTTTCTCAGCTTGGCGATTCGACGGCGGCCGCAGAGATGCACCGTCAGACGGTCGCCCAACTGGGCCGCGCGGCGGACATCCTGGCCCGGATCAAGACGAAGATCGACTCAAGGCTCTGAGGGGCTCGCGCGGTCGGAGGGTCGGGAGGATGAGGCTTCCGCCGAACCGTGTTTCCCTGTCGGGGACCTGTTGAGTGAAGGAGCATCAGGAGCAGACGATGTTCAAGTGGGCGATCTGCAACGAGGTATGGGGCAAGCTGCCAATTGAGGAGGTTTTTGCCAAGGCGGCTTCCATGGGCTATCACGGGGTGGAGATTGCACCCTTTACGCTTGCCGATTCGGTCGATCAGATCGATGCCGACCGGCGCCGTCAGATTGTCGAGGCGGCGGCCAAGGCGGGCGTGGAGATCGTCGGTCTGCACTGGCTGTTTGTCTCTCCGCCGGGGCTGCACATGACGACACCGGACGACGCGGTTCGCGGCCGGACGGTGGAGTACCTCAAGTCATTGGTCAACTTCTGTGGCGACCTGGGCGGGAAGGTGATGATCTTCGGATCGCCCAAGCAGCGCAACATCGAGCCGCCGAACACCCGCGAGGGGGCCCGTTCGCGGCTGATTCAGGGGCTTCGCGACGTCGCGCCGCTGTGCCAGGAGCGCGGGGTGACCTTGTGTCTGGAGGCCCTGTCACCCAAAGAGACCAATATCATCAACACCATCGCCGAGGCGTGCCGACTGGTCGACGAGGTCAAGAGCAAGTCCATCGACGTCATGCTGGACATCAAGGCGATGGCGAGCATGCCGGAGGGCGTGGTTCAGACGATCGAGAAGTTCGGGCGCCGGACCAAGCACGTTCACGCCAACGATCCGAGCCGCCATGCGCCGGGTATGGGCGATGCGCCGATCGACTTCTACCCCGTGCTGTGCGCCCTGATCGACTGTGGCTATCGCGGCTGGATCAGCGTCGAGCCGTTCATCTACGATCCCAGTCCGGATGTGGTTGCCTCGACGGCGATCGAGACGCTCAAGGCGGCCATGCCGGAGAGTTGAGGACTTCAGGGTATTTCACGTTCGAGCATGGCAGCATGAGCTGCGGGAGGGCGAGCGTACCCGCGAGCCGTGACGATCGGCGTAGTCTACGGGCCCAGGCCATTGTTGCCGGCCTATGGAGGGCCGAGGCTGCGGCCGGCGGGTTCGACACCTCCTGCGATCTGAGGCGAGTTGCGGCGCCGCAGCGCCACCACGGCCGACTCGGAGTGGATCAGTTCCAGATCCTTGCCCCAATCCGCCCGTCCCGCGAATCGATCCATGAACATCCGAATCTGCCAGGGCAGATCGACCAGGTATTGAACCCTGCGCTGATCGAGATAGGCCGACAACGCCCGGGCCCGCATGGCGCGGACGGCGTCGACATTCACCAGACCGTCGAGGTTCACGACGGTCCTTCCTGAATAGAATCCGAGGATTCCCGAGTTCCATGCCCCCACCACCGTGTCCGGGGCGGTATGGCGGGAGATCCACTGCGCCATGTCATGGAGGCCGCCGTGGAGGGCATGCGTCGTGGTGGCCCCCTGGTTGTGCAGCCAGGCATCGGCCCCGGCCGCAAGGCTGTTGAACATGAGGACCCCGCCGGCCACCCACGCCACCGCCAATCGCCGGCGTCGGGAGCCTTCGGTTCGTGTGTGCCCCACCGAGATGAGCACCACCAGGATGGTCACGATGGAGAAGGGCAGCAGATAGCGCAGCTCGGGATGGGCCATCAGCGTGTAGTAGGCGAAGTGGAGGCCTCCGTACAGCGTCAGGCCGATCAGCATCGGCCGGCGATCGTCGCGGCGGCGCCGGCATGCACAGGCGATCAGCACGCCCAGGATCAGCAGCATGAGGCCGCCGCCGAGCCCTCCGCCGAGATAAGGCGGTCGCACCCTCGGCCAGAGCCCCATGAGGTTGGCCGTATCCGCGTAGTACCACGAGGACGCCAGGAGCTTCGTCTTGAGGATCGCCAGGTTGTAGACCAGGGGTTTGCCGTAGTCGAACCGCTCGAATCGGAACGTACTGAGGGCCTCGAACGTGCTGGGGATGAGCATGCCGGTGTGCGCGGCGCAGAAGATGTACCAGGGCGTCAGGACGACCAGCACGATCAGAACCATCATCACGCCGGTCGGGAGCCGTCGTTTCCAGAAGCTCGATCCGAAGTTCGAATCGATCAATACCCAGCAGGGCACCACGCCGGCCAGGAGAATCATATCGGTTCGCGCCAGGGTTCCCAGGGCCAGCAATAGGCCCCAGCCCAATGACGCTCGAAGGCTCAGCGGATGCCGGTGACAGGTCAGGAGCAGCAGGACGGCCAGCAGGATCACCAACTGCAACGGCGTTTCCAGGCCGGAGAGATTGCAGGCCAGGATGCGATAGTTGAGCATGTAGAAGACCGCGCCGAGGTGCGCGAGGCGGCGCGAACACATCGCCCCGAGGATCTTAAACACGAGGAAGGCCTGCACCAGGTGCAGCACGCCGGCCAGGACGATCGGCAGGTGAACGGCCAGGTTCTCGCCCCCCAGCCGCAGCGCCCCTGCGCAGACGAGAAGCCACAATGGATGCGGGATCCATGTCAGCGCCGTGCCGTCGAAGGTGAGCTTCCCTTCGGCCATCATGTGCCGTGCGACCTGGAGGTAGTAGAAGTAGTCGTCGTAGAGCAGGTGGACCAGCTTGACCTTCAGCGGCAGGCAGGCGATCAGGAGGATGCTTCCGGCGATGGCGACGTGGAGCGCATACAACCCCGCCGACGCGAAAAGGTGAGAACCTTTGGCATCGACCGCGGCGTCGCCAACTCGCAGCGGCCTCGACACGGACTGGCCGAGTGCGCCTGCGCCCACAACTCCCCCAACACGTTGTACAGCGTTTCTACTGAGAAATGCTAATGAACATGTAACTAATAACTACTATAAACTGTCGAATGAATATGTCAAGGTGTGCTGACAGGGCTTTCCGGTATGGATGGGGGTATTCGATAGGCGGATGACAGTGTGTCACGATCTGTGGGTTGAGGCAGGATACGAACGCCAGTACTGACCACGTAGATCAGAGTAGAGTGGTGCGTCACGACGCGCCCTACGTGGCTGGACCTCGCCTCGTCATCGCTGAACCCGAGCTATGGCAGTGATAGGGGTGGCGATCACCGGAGTTCCTCTTGCCCGCCGGGAGAAACTCTTGGGGAGAGGAGCCCTCCCCAGACCGGGGATTTCAGGAGCGAGAGCGTCCTGATGTCCGCCCAGTCCTTTTCAAGTGACTCCTGGGTGAAGGCGTAGCCGCACTCGGGGCAAGTGCCGTCGGCGGTATGTCCCATCAACGAGTAGTGGCACTCGGGACATGCACGAAACTGCTCCTGGGTGATGCGCCTGACCACGCGAGTCATGCGTCCACAGGTCAAAGCTCCAGGCAGGAAGAGTATCGCGGCAAGGATCAGCAAGTAGAGAATGAACACCGGTTCCGAGACTGAGGTGATGAGGAATCTCCCCCCGAGGCCTCTGGCGAGAACCTCAAGGCCGCCCAGGGCAGAGACAGCCGCGTAGAAGAAGCATCCCAGGTCAGTTGTGCTTCCCAAATTCAACAGCCTGCGAGAGGCTGCATCGCGCCTTGCGGCATCGGGCAGCAGAAGGGGGTAGTACTGGCGGCGTTGGGAAGGCCAACTCGCCATCCTGCTCGCCACGTGAAGCATCAGCAACCCCGGGACGAACGCGGCGAAGTCGGCGGATGCGAGAATGAAGGCAGCCAGTGTAGAGAGCATCATGCTGCGAACTCCTGGGTCTCCGTTTGCCCTTGCGGGCTTCGGGATGTGGATGATCCGCGAGTGATCCTAGCTTGATTTGAGGCAGTTCTTCAAGATGTCTCGCAGCCTTGCAACCTCCCGTTCTTGTGCCTGAACGGCAGCTTCTGTTCGAGCCCTCCAGCCTGTCCGGTGCGACAGCGCCCGCTGGCGGTGGTCTCTCACCTACGGGCCATCAACATCGCCGTCCTTCACCTCGACGAAACATCGCCCCGCCATGGTCTGTCGGATGCGCCCCAGAGGGGGACCGAGGAGGCTGTTGCCGAGCTCGTTGGGAAGGTCGTACAATAATAGACGATAGAGGAGGCCTGCCATGGAGCGTTCCAAGGAAGCCGTTGCCAGAAGCCTCGCTGAAGCCCATTATGTCGTTGAACCCGGAATCGTACATATTGTGCGCCTGGTTGCAGCCTCCGAACGGGAGGCCGATCCCACCGAACCGGTGAAACTGCTGGAGGTGAACAAGAACACAACGGACGGCATCCACCCCGTTTTCTTCGGTCCCCACAAGGCCAGCGGCATCTGTTATCCGTCCGTGATCGTTGAGGTTACGCCGGAGGAATACGAACAGATTCGCCGTGACCCGTCTCGCCTGCCGAACCACTGGGCATTGGGCGAGGAGCTGCCGAAGGCTTCGCCAGCCAGCGTGGGGCGCTAATGGCATCGGATATCGAATGGCGCATCGCATACGCCAAACAGGCACGGGCCGACTTACAGGCCAGGGATAGGCTCCTGGAGGATGCCGCTCTCCCGGACTGTCAGCAGCTTCACTTCCTCCAGATGGCCTGCGAGAAGATATGCAAGGCCTACCTGTGCGGCCAAGGAACCGCTCCTCAGACGCTCCAAACCAGCCATGCCTATATCGCCAGCGTGCTTCCCATTGTTGTCCGCCAGCAATTCGCCCAGCAGTCGCGCCATACCGCGAATGATCGATCCTGGATGATCGGCGCCATTCGCAAGCTGGCCCGTAAGATCGAACTACTTGCCCCGGCCGTCAGAGGAGGTGGGGCCCACCCGGCCAACTGCGAGTATCCATGGATCGCCACAGACGGGACTCTTCGGGTACCGGCAGAACACAACTTCCAGATCGACCTGCTTCATGAGGGAGCCGGTCGACATCTCATCAAGGTTCTGCACTCCGCCGTCGATGATTTGATTCGCTCAGAGGAGTGATCGCCCAGACGGGTTCCGGATGCTTCCTGTCGCCGGATGCGCCTGGGACGGGCATGGGGCTTTCTTGAATAGCGGGTGCGGCGGGGGTAGAGTACGCGCGGGGAATGGATCGCGGAGCGGCTGGCCGAACACCATGGGTCGCGAAACCTACGCCACATACATCGATCAATTTGCCAAGAGCCAAGAGCTGATCGTTCGCGAACTGGCCCGCGTGATCATCGGGCAGCGCGAGGTGATCGATCAGATGCTGGCGGCGATCTTCAGCCGGGGGCACTGTCTGTTGGTGGGGGTGCCGGGTCTGGCCAAGACGATGATGGTCTCGACATTGGCCGAGATCACGGCGCTGAGCTTTAAGCGGATCCAATTCACGCCGGACCTGATGCCGTCGGACATCACGGGCACGAACGTGATCGACGAGGCCCCCGGTGGCCGGCGGGAGTTTCGGTTTGTGCGGGGGCCGATCTTCGCGAACATCATCCTGGCCGACGAGATCAACCGCACGCCGCCCAAAACCCAGGCGGCGATGCTCCAGGCGATGCAGGAGCGGCAGGTGACGGTGGGTCAGGAAACCTATTCGCTGCCCGATCCGTTCTTCGTCATCGCCACGCAGAACCCGATCGAACAGGAAGGTACGTATCCGCTGCCCGAGGCCCAGCTCGACCGGTTCATGTTCAACATCTGGGTGGACTACCCCGACCTGGCCGAGGAGATGCGGATTCTGTCGACGACGACGGGGGGTCAGCGTCCGCCGCTTCAATTGGTTCTGAACGATCGTCAGATCCTGAACATGCAGAAGCTGGTGGCCAGTGTGCCCGTCAGCGAGTATGTGATCGCCTATGTGGCGCGGCTGGTCCGGGCGACGCGTCCGGTGGACGCCTCGGCGCCGGATTACGTGCGGAAGATGGTCGATTGGGGTGCCGGTCCGCGGGCGGGTCAGTCGCTGATCATGGGGGGCAAGGCCTTCGCGGCGATGGAGGGGCGCTACGCGGTCAGCGTGGACGATATCCGGCGGGTGGCGGTTCCGGTATTGCGACACCGCATCGGCTGCAACTTCGCGGCCCAGGCCGAGGGGGTTAATTCGGTCGAGATCGTCCGCCGGCTGCTGAAGACCGTGCCCGAGCCGGAGGTGTCGCGCTATGGTCCTGCCGAGCCCCCGCTGGTGCTCGAACCGGTGCTGGAACCGATCGAGACGCCGGAAGGTCAGGCGGGGTAGGCCGGGCGGGGTTTGATTCCTTTCTATTCCTGAATCTTCTTCTGAAAGAGGTCGGGCGAACCGCGGAAAGGTCAATCTCCGGAGGCGGAATGCGGCTGCGGCTGGTCGGGCGGTGCCGTGGTCTGCATCAGGAAGCTCCGGGCCTGATGCACGTAGCTGATGACCGACAGGGCGGTGATGCCGACGGCGGCCCACACCCACAGGGGTTGCAGGATGCGGCGGGCGTCGAAGCCCAGCACCCGATCCATTCCGGCCATGATGCCCAACACCACACCGACGGCGATGGCCTGCGACAGCATCTTGATCTTGCCATAGACACTGGCGGCGAAATTGGTGCCCTGTCCCTCGCTGAAGCCGCGGAGGCTGCTGACCAGCAGTTCGCGACCGACGATGACGACGACCATCCACGGTCGGACGTCGGTGGAATAGCGGGCCGTCTTAGGGTCGTAGAAGCTTGCGCCGGCCAGCATGCAGAACACGCCGCAGATGAGGATCTTGTCGACGAAGGGGTCGAGGATTCGCCCGAAGCTGGTCACCTGTTTCTGTTTCCGGGCGAGGTAGCCGTCGACGACGTCGCTGAAGGCCGCGATCAGGTAGAGCCAGAAGCAGAGCTGGGCCACCCAGAAGTCGCCGGCGGTGGGCGTGTTGTAGTCGAATCTGCCGAGCAGGATGAGCACGACAATGGTCAGGGCAAGCCGACCGAGGGTGATCTGATTGGGCAGGTTGATTCGCATGGGGTATCCCTAAACGGCTGACGGCCTACGATTGCGATCTGAGGATACCCTGTGCGGGCTTGGCAATCAAATCGTAACCGTCGCGCGCCACACACTCGGCGGTGAGGAATCGGTCGGGGCGGGCCGGCGGATCGGTGACATGGACCACGCTGTCGACCTCGGGCGCCTGGCCGGCGTGGCGGGCGATCAGCCGGCCGTCGGGTGCGACGCGTTCGACGAGCAGGTCCAGTTGCCGGCCGATCATCGCGTCGGCCCGGCCGAAGGCGATGGCCTGCTGCGCCTGCATGAGGCGGTCGAGCCGGCGCTGCTTGACGTTCGATCGGGTCTGGTTCGGCAGTCGGGCGGCGGGGGCCTCGGGCTCGCGCGAGTAGGCGAAGGCCCCGAGTGCGTCGAATCGGAAGTCGCGGACGAAGGCCAGGAGTTCCCGGAACTCGGCCTCGGTTTCACCGGGGAAGCCGACCATCATCGTTGTGCGGATGGCGATGCCGGGCACGCGATCGCGAAGGCGCCGGAGCAGCCTCTCGATGTCGCGGCGTTTGACGCGGCGGCCCATCCAGCGGAGCACGCGGTCGTTGATGTGCTGGAGTGGCATGTCCACGTACTTGACCACGTGGCGGCATTCGGCGATGGCGTCGATGAGCGCGTCGTCGAAGAATCGCGGGTAGGCGTACATCAGGCGGATCCAGGCGATGCCGCTCAGCCGATCGAGGCGCCGAAGGATGGCTGCCGGTCCGGAGGGCAGGCCGATGTCTCGCCCATAGGCGGTGGTGTCCTGGGCGATGACGTTGAGTTCGACAACGCCGTCGGCGATCAGTTCGCGGGCCTCTTTGAGCACGACGTTCGGGCGTTTGGATCGCATCGGGCCGCGGATTCGCGGGATGGTGCAGAAGGTACACTTCTGGTCGCAGCCTTCGCCGATGCGCAGATACGCATAGGCCCGCGGCGTCAGACGCAATCGCGACATGTCGGGCGGCAGCGTGGGGCAGGGCGCGGCCGCGAGGTTCGAGACGGCTGATTCGCCCCGGCCGCCGCTGACGACCTCGGTGATCTTCTCTCGTTCGTTGACACCCAGCAGGGCATCGATTCCCTCGGCGGTCTGCCGCAGGGCCTCGCCGTCGCGCTGCACGAGGCATCCGACGACGACGACGCGCCGGCAGCGGCCGGCACGTTTGTACCTGACGGCCTCGGCGATGGCGTCGAGGGCTTCCTGTCTGGCGGCGCCGAGGAATCCGCAGGTGTTCACGACAATGGCATCGGCGTCGGCCAGGTCCGAGGTGATCGCGCAGCCGGCCTGGGCGAGCAGACCCAGCATGACCTCGCTATCGACGAGGTTCTTGGCGCAGCCCAGCGAAATGAAGCCGACTCGAATGTGACGTGCCACCTGGGAACCTCGCGATGGTGGGAGGTCTCGGCCATCGGGGGCGGACCCGTCGGGGCCTGCAACTCCGGAGACCTCTCCCATTTCCAGGATGCTACCGACCTTGCGGGCACCATGCAAAAGTCGAGGGGTGATCGGGTTGGCGTTCCGGGTTGGCACGGAGGCCTGCGTCGGTCTAGGATAGCCACCGCCAACGGAGACTCGCTGGGAGGACATCATGTCTGGTCATTCCGAGATGCCGACCTCGTCGAAGCCGCTGCCTCGCTGGATGGGCACGCTTCAGCTCGCTACCGCGTGTGGCATCGTGCTGTTCTGGGTCTACTTCTTCGCGGTGGAGAATCGCAAACCCGGCAACGATCCGATCTATCTGGCGTTTGAGCGGTCGTTCCCGGTGCCCGATCTGCTGTGGCTGACGCCGTTGCTGATGATCGGCGGAATGTCGGTGCGGCGAGGTGGGCCGCTGGCGGCTCCGGGCACTATCGCCGCAGGTGGGGCGATGGTGTTCCTGGGGCTCCTGGATGCCAGCTTCAACGTGCAGCAGTCGCGCTACACGCTCGGGGTGTTCGACGGGCTGCTGAACGGGTTCATCAATCTGTACTGCCTGATCGCCGGTGTGACATTGGTGTGGATACCGGCTCGGGGGCGAGGAGTCGCTCCGGCCACACCGGCTGCCGTTCCTTCGACTCAGACGCCGCCTGCACCACGTCCGCACGTTGCCGTTGGCTGCGGTTGCGGCAACCTGTCGGGCCGGCAGGTGGCGATCACGGGTGGGTCGAGCGGCATTGGTCTGGCTGCGGCCAGGCAACTGGCCTCGCTCGGGGCCCACGTCGTCATTCTGGCGCGCGATCGGCGGCGGCTCGACGAGGCCGCCAAGGCCATCGACGCCGCCAGCGCCGCCGGCGCGCAGCCGTGTCTGGCGATTGCCTGCGATGTCGCTGACGGCCAGCAGGTGGCTCAGGCGTTCGAGGCCATGGCGGCGGCAGGCCGGTTGCCGGAGATCCTCATCAACTCGGCGGGCATTCCCGAGCCGGGCTACTTCGATCGGCAGCCGATGGAGGTCTTCGAGCGGCAGATGCGGATCAACTATTTCGGCACGGTTCAGACGATTCAGGCCGCTCTGCCGGCGATGAAGGCCCGTCGCAGCGGACACATTGTCAACATCTCGTCGGTGGCGGGCTTTCTGGGCGTCTTCGGTTACAGCGGCTACACGGCCAGCAAGTTCGCCGTATGGGGTCTCAGTGAGGTGCTTCGCGGCGAACTCCGGCCGCACGGCATCGCCGTTTCGGTGGTCTGCCCGCCCGATACCGATACGCCTCAGTGGCACGAAGAAAACAAGACCAAGCCGGCCGAGACGAAGGCGATCGCCGGCTCCATCAAGCCGATGTCCGCCGATGCCGTGGCCGGTGCGATCGTCCGCGGGATCGTTCGCCGACGTTTCCACATCCTGCCCGGCCTGGATACGCGTTTTCTGCGTGTGGTCCTATGCCTGGCCCGGCCGTTTGTGTGGTGGGTGATGGACCGCAAGGTGGCCGGTGTCATTGCGGGCAGGCCCTGACGGCCACGGCCCAGAACAACGGATGACCGAGAACGATCCTACGGAGCGTATGACGTGTCCAGCGAGACTTTGCTTGTCACCGGTGGAACGGGGTTTATCGGCGGCCGACTGGTCGAACGGCTGCTGAGCGAGGGCCACCGCGTTCGCGTCCTCTGCCTGCCGGGCGATGCGGGGGCGGATCGGGTGGCGGCTCTCGGCGCAGAGGTCATCCGGGGAGATGTCACCTCTGCCTTGTCGATCGACGAGGCGGTGGCCGGTGTGGATCGCGTGTTCCACTGTGCCGGTATTGTGACCGACTGGGCGCCGTGGTCGCTGTTCGAACGCGTCGTCATCGGCGGCATGAAGAACCTCCTGCGTGCTGCGGTGCGCCAACGGGTCAAGCGGTTCGTCTGGATCAGCACGAACGATGTGCTCGGCCTGCGCGAAGGTCGCGTCCTGACAGAGGCCGACGACCTGCGTCGATGGTCGGAGCCCTATCCCGACACGAAGATTGCGTGCGAGCGGCTCGCATGGCAGGCCCATCGAGAGTCGAATCTGCCGGCCACGACCGTCTATCCCTGCTGGGTCTATGGGCCCGGCGACACGACGTTCGTTCCGCTGCTGGCCGATGCGATTCTCAACAAGGAGATGCTGTTCTGGCGTCGCGACGTGCTGGTCTGGCCGGCGTACGTCGGCAACGTCGTCGATCTGCTGGTGACCATCGGCTGGGCCGACGCGGCCATCGGTCAGGGCTATCTGGTTCACGACGGTCTGAGTCTGACCCTTCAGTCGTTTTGCGCCCGGATCGCTCGGCACCTGAACGTCGAGCCGCCGACGCTGCACATGCCCTATGGCGCGGCCTATGGTGCGGCGGCCCTTATGGAACTGATCTGGAAGGTGCTCGGCATCCGCTCTCGTCCGCTGCTGACCACCTATGCCGTCAAGAACCTCGGCTCGCGGCTGCGTTTTTCGATCGAGAAGGCCCGCGTGGAACTCGGCTGGACCCCGCCGACGTGTTTCGAAGAAGGTTTTGAACGGGCCATGCAGTGGCTGGCAACGATGGAGAAGGGCTCGCTCAAGACCAAATGACCATCAAGCCCGCCTCAGGCTCAACAACGGCGGCCAATACCTCGCACATTGCCACAGCGCAATCAGGTTCGTTTTCGGTTTCATTGTCGTCGGTGTAGTCCCACCAGATTTCAAGCGACGTGCGGCCAATTGACGAAATAACACGGGAGTGTCGGCGCGATCGGGCTAATGTTGATCCTGTGAGTCATTATGCGGCGCGCACGGATGCGGCAAAGGGACGTCTGGACGGCGCAGGGCATCGGGGCCCTGATGCTGTTGCTTGCGCCGGCGTTTGGACTGGCCGAGGACGAGGGGATCGAATGGCTGATGCATCATATCGAAGAGGACTCGCGCCAGACCGAGCCTTGTGACGATCGTCCAAGTGAATCCATCTATCCGTGCAGTCTCGATGCGTATCTGAGATCTGAGTCCTCAGGCGAACCGGCATCTTCGGATCGGCAGGTGCCGACCGGCGACATCACGTATGTCGAGTTGGCATCCGAGGTTCAGGGGATGAAGCAGGGGGACCAGGAGAATCCGGAACCGCCTCCCCCGACGCCGCTGAACGAGGTCCTGGGAAGCAAAGGGACCGATTGGAAGCTGGAATTCGCCCCCTATGTGTGGATCGCCAACATATCCGCATCGTGTCGGACCATGGGGATCAAGAGCGGCATCCACATCAACGCCCCGGACGTGGTCCGTGACGTGAAATTCTCCGGCATGGCCATGCTCGAGTTCAGCCGGGGCAGGTATTCCATCTTCCTTGATGGGCTCTACCTGTACGCCATCGATCCGATCCACACGTTCTTCGGGCACATCGAAGAGAAGATCAGCGACGGGTATCTTATGGCCGCCGTCGGTTTGCGATGGGACAAGCCCGTGGCGGTCCGGGCGTTCGTCGGTGCCCAGTTCAACACCGCTCGGACCACGATCGAGGTCGAGGGGTTCACCTTCAGCGCCTTCCATCAGAAGGAGTGGATCGATCCCATCGTCGGGCTTCGGATTCGCTTTCCGATCAATCGCAGATGGTCATTCGACACCCTGGGCGATGTGGGGGGCTATGAGTGGCCTCAGAACACGACATGGCAGATCACGGGGCTGTTCAAGTACATCATTCACAAACACGCCTACTTCAGTGCGGGCTACCGTGTGATGGCCATCGACCACACCAGCGGCCCCTTCATGCTCAACACCTTCAACTACGGCCCCCTGATTGGTCTGGGGATCAAGTTCTGATCGATCAGAGGGAGTGTCGCAGGGTGCGTCCTGACGCACCAACCTGCCCGTGAGCCTACTCCGCGTTGGTCCCGGGGGCGCGTTCCCCTCTCATGCACACGGTCGTTCCGCAGAGCAGGTCGGGCAGGGTTCTCTTGAATGGATCGGTCAGAAAGATGGCGAGCGAGACCGGCACGAGCGGCACACACAACGTCCCTACTGCCGCTCGACAGAAACGCCGCACGGCGGTGGTCGGTCCGCCCTTGTGGCGTTCATACGCCAATTCGCATTGCACCATCCCAAAGGTTCCGCCTCGTCGGGCCGAGTACGCAGCATTGAAGAGCACGGGCAGCACGAAGAAGTGAAAGATGAAGAAGAGGTCTATCGCCCAATCATATCGAGACTTTGCGCCGTTCCCGACCGGTCCAGGACCAAGTCCAACGCACATCACAAGGTTCGCGATGAACCACCACAGAAGGATCATCCCAGCATTGCAGGGGGCGGCTTCCACCCTTCTCATCAGTGGTGCCAGGGTCACAGCAGACACCGGCACTGTGATCGGATCAGCCCTGCCGGTCTCATCCCTGCTCGGCTCGTTCTGAACAGTCATGATCTGGCCCGCCCACTTCAGTGCCGTTGGGTGCGTCCTGACGCACCAATGCTTCTGTCATGGCAATGGGGCAGTCGCCGGCCTTTCCAGATGCTCGCCAATCCCGACCCGCCCCTCACCACGGCATCGTGCCGTAAGGATTCCGAATCGGCGGCATCAGGTCGGGAGCCCCGGCATCGAGCGCCGCGAAGGCCAGCAACGCCGCGGCCAGGTCGCCGCATCCCAGCCGGGCACAGTAATACTCGCGCCCGCCCGACCGGCACACGATCAGCCCTCCGGCCCGGTTCCGCCGCAGCGAGTATTCCGCCAGATCGCCCGCCAGCCGCATCAGCTCCGGGTTCCGGTCCCTCTTCGCGGTGTGCACCAAGGCCAGCATGACCCCCGCGACGTGGCCCGGCGGGAGGTCCGAGCCCGCCGAGATCTGACCGCGGACGTCGATCCCCTCCAGGGCCCGGCGGAACAATGTCCCCGCCTCGGCATCGCCCGTCCGGGAGTAAACCAGGGCGGCACTCACCGCGACGTGGATGAGGTTCGTCGAATTCTCGATCGGCTGCCAGGCCGCCAGATACTTCGGCCGCTTGATCTGGGGGTAATGGGCCGAGGCCCCGATCACGGGCGAGCCGGTCGCCGTGTCGAGCGTGTCGAAGAAGGCCCGATCCGCCGCACAGTACGCCCACTTCCCATACGACCGGACATACCCCACCGCCTCGTCCCGGAGCGTGGCGCCCCCGGCCCCCAGCGCATCGCCGGCCGCCAGCAGCATCACTGCATAGGACAACACATCGGCGTACCAGAGCTCGTGCGGCCGGTCCTCGCTTGATGGGAAAAGCCTCGTCGCCGCGAACTGCAGCCCTCGGTACAGGCCGTCCATCTTCTGGGCCCACTCGATGTACCGCGCATCGCCCGTTTTTACCCCGAGCCACGCCCATCCGTAGAGGTACTCACCGCCGCTGTCGGCGAGGCTGCACGGACTCGATCCCGTGTTCGGCCGGCCGCCCATGTCCGCATGGCGGTTGAACGCGAACGTCCCCTCGTCGCAGATGTGGTTTCGGAACGAAACGCCGATCTCCCGCCGTACGGCCTCGGGGTTCGCCGCCCAGAGCCGGTCCCAGGGGATGACCACCGCCTTCACCTCGTGCCAGCCCTTGTAGTCGCCTCGGCGGATCTCGTCGCGCACGAGGTCATACCCGACGTGCTCTCCCCATGGGATCATTCCGGAGACCGGATGGCGGCAGTTTCCCAGCAGATACCGCAGATACTCTTGGCCCGCGCTCTGATACTTCGGATCGCCGGTGGCCGCGGTCAGTTGCCACAGTACGTCGAGCAGACCGAGATCGAAGAGCAGGTTCTGGCAGGTCGGACCGCACCCCGCCGTCTCCCTCCCGTCCGCGAGAAGTCCGGGGTCGTCGGCGGTGCAGGCCGGGATCCTCCGCGTCCTGGGGTTAAGCTGTCCGGCGAACAGGGGCGTATGTCGCGGACCGTAGACGTCTCTGCCGTCGGCGATCAGCACGTCCGCCATCTCCCGGACCGCCCGAAACGCCGGTGTATCGAGCAGCTTCGCGAGATTCTCTTTCGAAGTCGCCTCTCCGCCGCCGACGGCGGCAAGGACACAAGCAGATAGGAAGCAGGTTGGCATCATGGCGGACAATCTACCCGACGACGCCTCGCTCCGTCGACAGGTATAAGAGGGTGTGTCTCAATGATATGTGAAATCATATCACGTCGATTCGTTGTTTGTTCTCGGCTGTCGGGCGGGGTATCGGAGTGAAGAGTGTTGGGTCCGTAGATCGAAGACCGCTGTTTGCAGGCCATGGGCCTGCGCCGTGCGGTTTCGGGGTGCGGCGCAGTTCGATGCGATTGCGAAGCAGCCGACTGTCCCTCATCTCCTCTGATACCTCTGGTTGCCCCTTGACCGCAAGGTCAAGGAAGCGGAAAAGAATCAACATGCAGAGCATTCAGACGACTGTCCTTGGATTGATGTGTACGTGGAGTTCCCTCTACGCCGCGCAGGCCGCCGAGTGGAAGATCCTCAAGCCTGTTTCCGCGCCGCCGGTATATGCGATATCCGCACAGGAGTTCCAGAAATACTACGATGCGGTGACCGGTCGGCGACTCGCGATCATCTCCGAACCGGATATGTCAAACCTCGTCGTGATAGGTTCCGACAGTGTAAACCGCTTCTGCCGGGCCGCCGTGGAACAAGGGATCATCGCATCGTTGAACCTCGCCGCGGATACGGACGCCTACCGAATCAAGTCTGCGGAAAAGGACGGGCGGCGGTTCCTCTTTCTGGCGGGCGGCACCGGGCGAGGAACGCTCTACGCCGTCTACGACTTCTTCGAGCGGCAGGCAGGATGCCGCTACTTCTGGGACGGCGACATCATTCCCAAACGAGCGGACATCACTATGGGCGGACTCGACGTCACCGAATCCCCGCGTTTCGCTTACCGCGGTATCCGGTACTTCGCCCACCGCAGTCTCGACCGATTCCAGGCCGAGCACTGGGGGCCGGCGCAGTGGGAACGCGAAATTGACTGGCTGCTCAAAAAGCGCCTCAACCTCTTCATGCTGCGCATCGGCATGGACGACGTGTATCAGAAGGCCTTTCCCGGCATCGTGCCGTATCCGCCGGAGGACGCGCCGTCGCCCGAAGCAGTTGCACGCTCCTTTGACGACCGCACGACGGCGTGGCCCCTGCGCTTCCGAGGCGAACTCCGAAAACACATCCTGCAATACGCGCGCGACCGCGGCCTGATTCATCCGGAAGACACCGGCACAATGACCCACTGGTACAGCCGCACGCCAAAGGCGTTCCTCGAATCTGTCAAACCGACGTTCATGCCACAGTCCGGTGGGGCGTACAGAGGCAACCCGACGGGCGCCGTCTGGGACATCCGTGACGATGTAAATCTCGACAACTACTGGAAGCTCACGCAGGCACATATCGACGCGTACGGAAAGGCCGAAATGTTCCACACGATCGGACTTGCCGAACGTAATGTCTTTCCCGACCGCGCCAGGAATCTCGAAATCAAGCTCTACGCCTACCGCCGGATCATCGAGAAGCTCCGCGAGCACCACCCGCAGGCGCCCTTGCTTATCGCGTCGTGGGACTTCTACTACCCCGGATGGAACGGCGACGAGGTGTCGAAGTTGCTGGGCATGTTGAATCCACAGAACACGTACATCTTCGACTACACGTCCGATCTGCCGGACAAGAGCTTTGAGAATTGGGGCGTGGTCGGTGCGTTCCCGTGGTTCTTCGGTATCTTCCACGCATACGAATGGGAGAACGACGTGCGGGGCAATTACGACGTGATTCGCCGGCGCATGCCCATCGCCGCCGCCGACCCCATGTGCAAGGGGTTCGTCTATTGGCCGGAGAATTCCCATAGCGACAGTCTGATGCTCGACTTCTTCACGAAGAACGCGTGGAAGCCCGACACGGTGACGCCCGAGGCGCTGCTGCCCGCCTTCTGCCGCAGCCGTTATCAATCGCAGGCGAGCCCGATGCTCGCCGCGTGGCAGGGGGCGATGCCGCTGATCAAGATGCACGGTACGTTGCCGCCGGAGTTCCGCAATCTCGCGAGTTTCGCTCAGCGAGAGGTGACTACCAAACGTGTCGAAGACCTGAAAGGCCTCTGCGCGAAACTCGAGCCGTGCATGAACGCGTTCCCCGCACTCTGCCGCCAATTGGCCGCTCTGCCCTATGGCATGGACAATGCGTTTGTCACTCGTGACGCGATCGACTTGTCGCGTACAGTGGCCGGGCGTGCATTCAGCCATGCGATCTATCGCTACGTGATCGCTCAGGGCGCGTGGCTGCACGGCGCCGCCGACGCCTCCGCGGTGAAGGCAGCAGGCAAACGATGTGCGGCCGTCTTGACCGCGTTGCGCGATATCCTCGCGCTACATGACGACTACTCGATGAACGCATCGATGGTCAGACTCGCGGCCATCCATCCCGTCAATCCCTGTTTCGAGCAGACGCTCAAGGGCAACGCGGAGAACAGCTACTGCCGGAGCTACATCTTCGAACTGTTCGACCACTACTACCTCCCGCAATGGGCGATCTACATGCGGTGGATCGACGATCGCCTGGCCGGCGGCGACAAGAAGAGCCCGATGAAGCCCGCCAGGCCCTTGCCAATGCAGAAGATCACGGATGATTTCTACGCCAGGCCCCTCGCCGAGATGGCGCCGCCCAAGGTGAAGGACTCCGGCGCGGCGTACCGGACGGCCTTGGAACGATTGGCCGACGCCTTCGACAAACGGCAGTAGGTGACTGTCAACAGGCCGAAGCTCGCGGGTCCGCGCCGCACAAGGTCAACCTCACGAAGGAATAGGCAACCAGAGAAACAAGGAGGGTGGCAATCACCTACTTCCCACCCGTCAGCGTCTTCACCAGCAGGTCGCGGTAGTCATCAAGGTTCGTCCACGCCATCGCCACCGACATCTTGCGACCCTGGTCGTCAATCCGCGTGTATCCGTCGTTGGTCACCCCGATGGAAAGCGTTTCCATCTTCAGTAGCGGCTTCTCGCCGGGATAGGCCAGATACACCGCCACCGTGTCGAACAGGATGCTGCTGGCCTGGAGCTGATCGACCGTCGCCTTGTTGCTCCACGCGCGATAGTTCTCCAGCATGGCCCGCACGCACGGATCGCGGCTTGCCTTCAGCGTCGCGAACCGCTGCCCCGACACGTTGACCAGCCCGCAGGTGTCCAGCGGCGTGATGGTGATCTGCTGCCAGGGTGCCGACAGAACCTTCCTCGCGGCGGCCGAATCGGTCACGACGTTGCATTCGGCCGACACGGGTCCCCCGTCGTAGCCCTTCCGAACGCTGCCGTGCATGCCCACGAAGAACGCCTTCGAGGCAATCTGCGGCTGCTGGGTAAGCACGGCCGCCATGGTCTGCAACGGACCGATGCAGATCACCGTCATCGGCTGCGGCGATCGCTCGATGACGTCGATGACGGCCGCAACGCCGTCCTGGTGGATCTTGCCGGGATAGTCGGCCAGCTTGTAGTCCTTGACCCACGACTGCTGGCCGCCGGTCCCCTCGCGCCCGCCTTCGCCCAACCCGATGGGAATATCCGTCCGCCCGGCAACGGTGAGCATCTTCGCGATGATCTTGGCCCGATACTCCGCCGCCCCGTTGGTGGTCGTGATCAGTTTGACGTCCAGTTGCGGGCTCTTCAGCAGCATGACCAGCGCCCAGGTATCGTCGATGTCCCCGCCGATGTCCGTGTCGAAGATGACGGGGATGGCACGGCCTGGCGAAGCGGCAGCCCCCTTCTCGGCCCCGCGAACCGTTGACGCACACATTGCGATGAAGCCGGCCGCGAACAGCAGTTGTCTAGTGCACATTGTCATTCTCCCGGCGATCGCATCCGGCCACTTGCTGATCGGTATGTGCCTGCCATTCCCCCTGCAACATGGACAGGCAGTACCAGCCAACGTACTTGTCGCCGATCCTGCTCGCCTCCCTCATGAATCCGTCCGTCTGGAAGCCCTGCTTCCTGTAGAACGCCAGGGCCGCTTCGTTGTCCTCGTCGACGAACAACTGCATCCGATGCAGCCTGTACTCGCCGAAGCATAATTGCAGGGCGTGCCGCACCAAGGCCGAACCGACGCCACGTCTCCGCCGGCCGGGCTCGCCCACCAGAATTTGCTGGATGTGACCCAGATCGTTCGCCCAATCCACGACAAGATGGATGAACCCCACCGTGGCGCCCACATCGGCCACCGCCTTGAGGCCAAGGTCGGTCACCTTGCCATCCCTGCGCCGGGTGAGCAGCCTTTCGAGTTGGTCGTCTCCGATCGGGGCGTGGAAGATCCGGAATACCGTCGGATCGATCCATTCCCGTATCACGGGGAAGTCACCCCGATCCAGGTCAGCTATGTCCATGTGTCCGATGCCAATGTGTCAGTGACTCATCTTCCTGGGCCAATCCGTTACGCTCCCCAAGACGATAAGTCAAGCCCCGAAGAAGGCGGCGTTCTGCTTTTGGCCGGGCAAAAGGGCATATTCTAATCTTCCGCTGATATGCTTCCGCCACTGACACCCATTCACCCACCATTCGTCCCCGTCTCTCCAACCCCTCACTCTGCACGTCTGCCACATCAACAACGCCGGTCGTCAGCCCCTTTCTCACTTATGGACCAATAGAGACCTTTCACAGAAGGAGCAAACAATGTCATCCACAAAACCAGGATCCACCACCCCAACCGATGCCCAGCACAAACCCAGCCCACCCTTCGACCAGGTCATCTCGACGATCCTCCACCGAGTCCTCATGGCCCTCTCCTGTCGTTCTCTCTTACCCACCGACCTCGCACGTCTCGCCTCCGCCGCCGCCACGCTCACCCGGGCCCACGCCTACGCCCAGACCGCCGAGCTTCAGCGACAACTCCTCCGCGCCAAAATCAACAAGCTCACCCCACCCCCCGAAGAGGACTTCTTCTCCCCAGAGAACCTCG
>CAYUQT010000013.1:0-173541 GCA_964446835.1 uncultured Planctomycetales bacterium
GTACCAGGCTCCAGGCAACCCTCGTTTTCAGGCTCTCCGGCCGGGTAGGGCGGAGCTGTGCAGAAGAGCGAGGCGGGGACGACCGGCTCGGATGGAGCTCGGGCGGGGTTTCGGCTCGCGGATACTCTCGCCCTCCCGAGCGAGGAGTTGTTCGGAGCGACACTTCGCTGCCCCTGGGCTACGGGCTTCGTCGCTGTCATGGACCGGGCGGCGAGGAGGGAGAGAGGTATCGGGCGAGGATCTGGCCCAGGATCTGTTCGCCCCGGGCGTTGGCGTGGACGATATCGCGCTTGAACCAGCCGATCTCGTGGCCGGAGTCGCGCACGTATTTGCCCCAGTGGGCGAACATGTCGAGAAAGGCACTCTTGGTCTCGTCGGCGAGATCGCGGAGCCTGGCGCGATAGCTCTTGGCGTCGGTGATGTCGAATTGCCACTTCGTGTTGTCGCGGGGATCGAGGTCTCCGAAGGGGCCGGTCATCAGCAGCACGTCGCACGGGCCGGCGGCGCGGACCTGGCGAATGACGTCGCGGATCGCATCGATGTCTTCCCTTTGACTGATGCCACCGATGATGAGCAGTTCCGGCTTGTGCGGGAGCACATACCGGGCGACGCGGCCGTTGTCTTTGTACCACCAGCAGCCGGTGCTGCCACGGACCACGTTGGTGAGTTGGATCTGACATTTCGGGCACTGCCGGCTTACCCGATCCACCCATCGCGATCGCCAGGTGTCGTTGACGATGCTGTCGCCGAGCATCACGATGCGAAGGGGTCCGCCTTCGTCGGCGAGGTGTTTTCGGGTGATCGGCAGGCGATCCCACCGGTCGGCGGGCGGTTGATAGGTTACGGGCGGAATTTCGGCACTGGCCGCCTGCACCTGTTCCCAGGATCGCTCGGGGCGGACGATCGTGTAGACAGGCGATTCATCGGCCTTTTCGGCGGGGAGCGCCAGACCAGGTTGCAGGAGGAGGAGGACCGACAGGAGCAAAAGTGTTCGTGACATGGGTATCAGGCTATTTTGGAGCGCCGCGTTCGTCAACTCCGCGGTCAGGTTGGGCGGAGAGGCAGAGGTGGCAGATCGCCCGGCGAGCGAATAGCATGTGCGGGTGGTATCCGGCGGTCTCTCAGATCGGGGGATTGCACTTCCGGCGTTCTGGCGAGCTGAAATCGGTGTTCATTTCGAGGAGAAGTATATGCAGGTTCTGATGGGTCGTCGTCTTATGCTCCTGGTCGTTTGCCCCCTACTGGCTGTGGTTATCGGGGGTTGTGCCACCGGCAAGACAAACCTGGAGAGTTTCAGCGTCGTGCTCCTGCCGGACACGCAGTACTACTCCGAGCAGTTTCCCGAGACCTACATGTGTCAGACGCAGTGGATCGCCTCGCGGGCGAAGCAGGACAACATCCGCTTCGTCATCCACCTGGGCGACATGACCGACACGCCCGGGGCGGAGAAGGAGTGGCAGGTGGCCGACCGGGCGCAGCGGGTTCTGGAAGGCGTGGTGCCCTACAGCGTGACGCTGGGCAATCACGACTATGACCGGGGCAGCAAGGAGAAGCGCCCGGCCACGCTCTTCAACAAGTACTTTCCGCCGTCGCGGTTTCAGAAGTATCCGTGGTATGGCGGGCACATGGGCAACTCGAACACGAACAACTACTGCTTCTTTGAGGGGGGCGGCAAGAAGTTCATGGTCGTGAGCCTCGAGTTCGCCCCGTCGGATGCGATCATCGATTGGGCCAGCGGGATCATCCGCGCACACAAGGACCGGCAGGTCATCGTGGCCACGCACTATTACCTCCGGCCCGAGGGCCGGCCCAAAGAGGATCGCCCCAAGGGGTTCGACGGATACGTCGGCGATCAGCTCTGGGACAAGCTGATTCGCAAGCATGAAAACATCTTCATGGTGGTCTGCGGCCACGTGGTGGGCATTCGGCATCAGACGAGCACCAATGACGCCGGAAGGCCGGTGCATGAGATTCTGGCGGACTATCAGGGGCTGCCGAACGGGGGTGACGGCTGGCTGGTAACGATGCGTTTTGTCCCGCCGGAGAACAAGATACACGTTCGCACCTATTCGCCGAAACTGGATCGGTTCAACGACGACCCTCACTACTCGTATCCATTGGACTACGAGATGGTGGCCAAACCGGCGAAGAAGGCGGGGTAGGGGCAGGCGGCGGGCCGTCGGGAAGGCCCGATGCGGTTGGGAACGGCGTCCGATAGGGAGGTGCGGCATGAGACGGCGTGATTTCGTGCGTACGACGGTGGGCGGTTTGTCCATGTTGGCACTGGCGCGTCGCGCGAAGGCCGGTGAGGCGTCGTCGACGTATCGTGTGGCCGTCATTGGCCGGACGGGGCGCGGCGACTACGGGCACGGCATCGATACCGTCTGGAAGGGCATCGATCGCGCCCGGGTTGTTGCGGTGGCCGACGAAAACCCCGAAGGCCTGGCGAAGGCGGCCAAGCGGCTGAACGCCCCGCGTGCCTACGCCGATTATCGCCAGATGCTGGAGAAGGAGCGGCCGCAGATTGTCAGTGTGGCCCCGCGTTGGCTGGATGCTCATCGCGACATGGTTCTGGCGTGTGCCGAGCATGGGTGCCACGTGTTCATGGAGAAGCCCATGTGTCCGACGCTGGCGGAAGCCGACGAGATGGTGGCGGCGCTCGAGCGTCGGAAGCTGAAGCTGGTCATTGCGCATCAGACGCGGTACAGCCCGGTTCTGGATCGGGTGGTCGAGTTGATTGCCGGAGGCCGGCTTGGCGAGGTGCTCGAGCTGCGCACTCGCGGGAAGGAGGGCGTTCGCGGGGGCGGAGAGGACCTGATGGTTCTGGGCTCTCATGTGATGGACCTGATGCGTCTGCTGGCGGGCGATCCGCAGTGGTGTTTTGCCCGAGTATTCGAGAACGGCCAGCCGGTGACCCGGCAGCAGGTTCGAGCGGGCAACGAGGGCATCGGTCCGCTGGCGGGCGACGAGATTCAGGCCACGTACCGGTTTCCGCGGCGCGTCATGGGGTACTTTTCATCGGACCGGGCCAAGGAAGGGGCGAACGAGCGGTTTGCGGTGTGGGTGCATGGCACCAAGGGGATCATGACGATCACGACCGGCAGCCTGCCGGCGGCCTGGCTGCTGGACGATCCGAGCTGGCAGCCCGGCCGATCGGGCGCCCGCTGGACGCCCATTACCAGTGCGGGGGCGGGCAAGCCCGAACCGCTGTCGAGTGCCGAGAACGCAACGCTGGGCAATCGGCTGGCCGTGCTCGATTTGATCCGGGCGATCGAGACCGGTACGCAGCCCAAGGGCAGCGCCCTGGACGGACGGGCCGCCCTGGAGATGATTCTGGCGGTCTATGAATCGCACCGCCTGAATGCACCGGTGGCGTTTCCGCTGGCCAATCGAAGACATCCGCTGACGCTGCTTTGACGTGTTCGATGACGGGATCGACCGTAGGGGCCGAAAGTACGACACCCCTCGGGTCGAGGTTGGCCTCATCGGCCGCTCGACGCGAGGGGTGTGCGTTCTTACCCGTCCGCGTGGGTCATACCATCGGATGCCCCTGTCCACCGAGGAGGGTGATTACTCCTCCGTTGTGAACATCAGGGTATCCAGAACCGTGCCGACGTCCGACAAGGCCGCCGAGCGGACCATCTCGTCGGTAATGGCGTAGACGGAATCACCGATGATGGCACTGCGGGTCCAACTGTAGCTGTACCATCGATCGTACCACCCGGAGGTGGGGTTACTGATTGCCGTCGAGATTCGTCCCTTGAGTTCAAAGCCTTCTTCGGGCGTCACTCGGTAGACGTACAGACCCGTGAAGGTGTGCTGGCCGTAGGTGGGCCCGCCCTGTCCGCCCTCGACCACGCTGATGGGGATTGCCAGCATGTTCTTCGGGGCGAAGTAGTTGAACGCCTTGTGGTCGTGCAGGGCCTGCGATTCGGTGCCTCGCGAGCCGATGATGACCTTGTGCAGCAGCGTAGGCTTGGAGAAGTCGGACACGTCGAAGATGCTGAGCTGGACGCCCTGATACCAGGCGAAGTTTTCGCCCTCGACCTCTTCGGCGTCTTTGCCGATGGTCAGCAGGTGGTTGGCGTCCAGGGGATGGATGTAGTCGCTATAGCCCGGCACCTTCAGTTCGCCGGCCACCTTGGGGTTGCAGGGGTCGGCCAGGTCGAGCGTGAAGAGCGGATCGACCTTCTGGAACGTCACCAGGAAGCCGCGAGGCCCCAGGAAGCGGGCCGAGTAGATCTGCTCGCCGGGAGCGATGTCGCGGATCTGTCCGACCTTCTCAAGTTTGGACGTTCCCTCGCCGAGGACGAAGACGTTGTTGGTGCTGCCGGACCCGCTTCGGCTGACGAAGCCAAGGGTCGTGGCGATTCGCAGATACCCCTCATACTCGCCGAGTGAGAATTGGTTGAGGGGCCGGCCGGGGACGGAACCGCTGGAGACGTACTGCGGACCGTCGTCGCTGAAGCGGAACTTGTGGACGATGGTCTGCTGTTCCGAATTGGAGGAGTAACCCCAGTCGGTATCTGTGATGTAGAGGGCCGTCGTCGAAGCATAGATGACGCCGGCATCGGCCGTCAGGCCCACCGAGGTGACGGTGGCGTTCGGATCGGTCGTGTCGAGCGTCGTGACGGTGACCAACCCATAGCCGTCGGGGTCGGAGGGGCGATAGAAATCCTGCCAACCAGCCACCGGGCTGGAGGCGACCGTGCCGCCCATCGCATTGAGGACCCTGCACACAGGCAGGATCTCGTCGACCGGCGTGTTCGGATCGGCCACCACCGGCGGCAAGTTCGGCGTGGCGGTCATGACCAGATGGAGCTTGCCGTCGATCATGCGTGATTCGACGAGGGTGCCTTCGAGGCGATAGCTTCGCAGGATGGCCGGTGCGCTGCGATTCGAGACGTCGATGATCGTGACGATTGCCTCGACGGGTTCCTGGATATCGTTCGGCGAATAGACGTCATCGACGGCGGACTTGACCGCATAATCCCAGTAGTAGTAATAGGGCGTGCTCTGGGCCAGTGCGATGACGGTGTCTCCCAGGAGATACATATCCTTGGGGGCGCCCGCCAATTCCAGCTTGCCGATCTGTTCCAGAGTTTCAGGCGGGCGGACACTGGCGATCAAGAGGCACTTGTTCTTCAGGATGTAGACGTAGTTGGCGTCGTTCTTCATGACGTCGCTCTCGTCGACGCCCTGTTCCTGGGTGTTGGTAGTGGAGTACTGTTCGCTCTTGTCACCCGACTCCGGGGCTGCGGCGTCGTTTCGCTGTGTGCCCACGGTGGCGGTGGAAGCCATCGGCGTCGCGAGGAATGCCACCGGGAAGAACCAGCCGCCCATGTCCGTGTACTGAGACGAGTTGCGGGTCTGGTACTGCTGGACGAGGAAGTCCTTCAGTTCCTGAGCAGACTTGAACCGGTACAGGTCGGACGCGCCGGTCTTTTTAGCGGCCTGTTGATTGATCCAGTTGAAGAACGGTAAGCACCCCCCAGCACTGACAAGCATTCCCACGAGCAACAGGCAGACGATGGACCTTCTCATATCGGCAGTCTCCGTAAGCCCAGCTTGTTACGATTGTAGAGGAGTAGAGTGGAGGTTGTGGCGGTTCCACCGCCCGGCCAGTGCGCCCTGTCTGAGTCTGCGCGCACCCCGCTGCCTCCCGCCGCGCCGCTTCACCATATCATTATAGTCTCATCGTCGGCAAGTCCAGTCGGCGTTGAAAAAAAAGAGTGGAGGCCGTTCATAGGATCCGTATCGCATATTATATGTCTCCAAATAATACGAGCCAGATAATTAGGTCACAAGTACTTCTAAAACAGAGGTTTATGTCCTGCTCCTGGAAACATCTGGACGGTGGGCGGGGTCGTCGGCTAAGCCACGGGAGCTTGACACCGTGGGGTGAGTTAGCCGACGATGGCGGCGTGATTGACGTTCAAGGCAGCAATTCCTCGATGAGGGGGGTGTGATGCAGGAACCGATGTGTCCGGCCAAGAGCAGTCTGTCCGCGCGGCAGGGACCCGCATGGGAGGCCCCTGCGCTCGTGTGCGTACTGGCGCTGGCCCTTATTTCGAGCCTATGGGGGCTGGAGGGTGGGCCTCCGCTGAGCGATCACGAGGCGATGGTGGCTCAGAGTGCGCGTGAAGTTCGGCTGCACGGGCATTGGCTGCTGCCCACGTTCAACGAAAGTCCCTCGATTCGGAAGCCCCCGCTGCAATACTGGCTTGTGGCAATCGCATCGTGGCTGGTCGATCCTCCCGGTCAGCAACCCCCTGTCAGCGCAACGGCTGCCCGATTCACGTCGGCGATGGGGGCGTTTCTGATGGTGGTGTTCGTCTACATCCTGGGCAAGGGGATGTATGGCGTGCGAGCCGGGCTTGTGGGGGCGCTGATCCTGACGAGTTGCGCCTCCTTTCAGTTCTTCTCGCACAATGCCCAGACTGACCTGCTGTGTGCGACGCTGATGACCGGCGCGATGGCCTTGTTCTGGCTGGGCATTCGCCGACCCCGGTTTCGGAACCGGTACTTGCCCGGGTTCTATGCGCTGTTTGGATTGTCCATGCTGTCGAAGGCCCCGTTGCCGCTGGCGCTGATCGGGCTGACGCTGTTTGTGTACTGGTTCGGCACGATTCCGGTATCGGCAACGTTTTCCGGGTCGGATCGGGCCTCCGGCGTGTCCTGGGATCGCGAGTTGATTGGCCGGATGTGGCGCCAAGTGAGGCGGCTGTCACGATTGTGGTTCATTCCCGGCGTTGTTCTGCTGCTGATGTTGAGTTTCTGGTGGCACGTCTGCGTCCTGATCCGTGTAGAAAACGCATGGTCGCTCTGGCGAACGGAGTACCTCGACCGCTACGCGGGGCTTCTTTCGGACAACCCGAAGCCGTTCTGGTATTACCTGCCGCTGCTGTTCGTGCTGGTGGTGCCATTTCTCCTGTCACTGCCGGAGGCGTTCCTGGCCCCCTTCATGAATGTGTACCGGAAGCACCGGGCGGGGCTGCTCTTTGTGCTGACCTGGGTGGTTGTCGAGACTGTGTTTCTGAGCACGTCGCCATTCAAGCGTCCGCACTATCTGTTGCCCGTGCTGCCAGGGCTCTGTCTGCTGTTGGCGCCGGTAATCGACGAGCTCTTCTTCGGGATCGTACAGGCATCGCGCGATCAGATACGGGTGGCGATCCTGGCGATCCTGGGCGTGCTGATCGTCGGCGGACCGATTGCGCTGTACCTCCTGGCTCAGGTTAATCCCCAGGTGTTCTGGCTGGCCTGGAGAGGCGCATTCATTCCGGGCATTGGAATTGTGTTGTGCTGTGCGCTCTTCTACTACGGGCAGCGGCTGGCGAGTCTGGTGACGTTGTCGTTGATGTCGGTCCTTCTGTTCGGATGGATCTGGTCGGCGCTGGGGCGGAGCGAGTTTCAGAAAGACATCCTCCACCTGGCCGACCGGCTGAAGAACTATCCGATGGGTCCAAACGATGGGGTGACATGGGGGATCGGACGAACGGATGCCCGTCTGTCGTTCTACTCGGGCATGAACATCCCACAGCTTTTTTGTCCCATGGACCTTGCCGGACGGCGTCGGGGGCGTCTGGAGGTGCCGGAGGATCTCGTGGCCGAAGGCATCCGAATGATCAGGGAGCGGCTCGAAGGTGGCCGGAGGGAGTATCTGATTTTCGAGTCGGACAAGCTCGATCGCATGAGCAAGATTCGGATAGAAGATGTGGGCAAGGTTCGGTACCGTGAAGTCTTTCGGGTATCGAAGAATGCCGAGGATCCGGACGATGCCTGGGTGGTGGTCACGAATCCGTGGAACACCGGTCCGGACGCCCAGCCGCCGACGTCGACGGCGACGGCGCCTTCGAAGTGACGAGCGTGAATGAGAGTTCACACGGCACACCGGGCGAATCCGGCCGTGGGACGAGATGAGGGCACATGTCGATGAGCACAATACCTTTGTCGGTGAAGGTTACCCCCGACGATCGGGGGCTGTTGCGCTGCATCCGTCGCGAGGGGACGCCGGATCGGGTGCATGTTATCGAGCTGTTCCTCGACCCTGAGGTTCAGGTGGAGGTCTGCCGTCGTTACAACCTGCTCGACGGGCTGAACCCGAACGATCTGTACTTCGAGTATCACCGTCAGATCAAGATTCAATCGTTCTTGGGATACGACTTCGTCCGGATCGGGCTGGACGACATGCTCATGGAGGTACGGAACGTCACGGCGACCGATACCGCCGGTCTCGAGCGTCAGGGCGGGCGGGTCTTCGTCGACGAGCATCGCGGCCCGATCACGAACTGGAAGGAGTTTGAGGCCTATCCCTGGCCCGATCCGTACAAGGCGTCGACCGCCCGCCTGGAGTGGTTTTCGGAGAACCTGCCGGAGAACATGTGCATCATCGGCAGCGGGGGTTTTGCCCATTTTGCGGAGTACATCTCGTGGCTGATGGGCTACGAAACGATGTGCCTGGCGTTGTTCGATCAGCGTGACCTGGTGGCCGCCATTGCCCAGCGGCTGATGGAGATGTACGAGGTGGTCACGCGTCGGATGCTTCAGTTTGAGCGGGTGAAGATCATCTGGGGCAGCGACGATATGGGGTTTCGATCGGGTCCGCTGATCAGCCCGGACGATCTTCGCGAGTTTGTTCTGCCGGGGCACAAGATGATCGCGCGGATGTCCCACGAGGCGGGCCGGCCCTATCTGCTGCATTCCTGCGGCGACCTGCGCCTGATCATGGAGGATCTGATCGAGGATGTTCGGATTGATGCGAAGCATTCGTTCGAGGACACCATCGAGAGCGTTATCGAGGCCAAGCAGAAGTACGGCGATCGTATCGCGCTGCTGGGGGGCATCGATCTGGACTTTCTCTGTCGCGCCGATGAGTCGCAGGTGCGCCGTCGCGTCCGCCAGACGCTGGAGGCCTGCATGCCCGGCGGCGGTTACGTGTTGGGCACGGGCAACAGTGTGGCGAACTACATTTCGGTCGACAATTACCTGGCGATGCTGGATGAGGGAAGACGGTTCAGGCTGTAATCGTCGGGTATAATGGGGTTGGACATGTCGTAGCGGCTCCGCCCCCGGAAGACGGGCGGCAATCCGTCGGGCCTCTTGGCCGTGTCTCGGGGTCGATGGGGCGTTTGGCGTAGAGATTACCGGAGTCTAGAATGCAGAGGGGCAGCGGCCGACGAGGGTGGGCCGGTTGCCCGACAGGTCCTCGCTGGCGGTGGGAGATCCCTCTGTGGAATCACCTCATCCGGGTGCCGCAACATTGATCGTCCGCTGCGGATGCGGCAAGCAACTCCAGTTTCCGATCACGCATCTGAAGAAGCCCGCGGTGTGTCCGGCCTGTCATGGGGCCTTGCGGGTGATCGCGCACGGGACACCCCGGTCGGCGCTGGTCCGGGGTGCGCTGGTCATTCTGAAGGGGCCTCAGCGTGCGGGCGAGCGGGTTCTGCTGGTGGGCGAGGAACCGATCGAGATCGGGAAGCTTCACACGAACGATCTGATCCTGGCGGGTGAGACCGTTTCGCGTCTGCATTGCCGGCTGGTTCCGATCGAGGGCGACTGGCTCATCGAGGACTGTCGCAGCAAGAACGGGTTGTACGTCAACGGGCGCCGGGTCGAGAGCCTGGAGCTTCACGACGGGGATCACATTCGCGTCGGGGGCTATGAACTGCGCTACTTTGCGCCGGCGGCCTCGGCACCTCCGGCCGGTCCGACACCTCCGCCTCCCCCTCGCCTGTCGGAGGACTCTTCGGAGCATCCGCCGATTCCGGGCTCCAAACGGGCCCGAACTGCCGACGAGGACACCGAGGTGGGGTTCAGCCTCGAAGCCCTTGCCGAGGAGAAGGGCGAAGCCGTCGCCCGGCCCAGACGTCATGTCGTGACCCAACAAATCGCCGGCGGCGAGGTGGCCTTTGAAGAGGAAGTGGGCGAGCTGCTGGTCTGTCCCTCGTGCCAGAAGGAGTTGCCGCCGGGGGGGAAGATCTGCGTCGCCTGCGGCCTGGACGTCAAGAGCGGCCAGGTCCTGATCACGTCGGACGATGTCGATCTCGATCGCATCTACATTGCGGTTGAGGGCATCATCCGGGTGATCAGTTGGATCATATGGATCGGCCTCTACCCGGTGGCCTCGGAGGCCTTTGGGACCCGCAAACCCCATGTCACCTGGGGCATCACCCTGACCACGATCCTGATCAGCGGCTGGTACATGTCATACGTCTGGACGGACTCGCCGCGGATGCGGACGCTGAAAGACCTGATGCTCTGGTCGGGCGACGGTCCCCCCTCGCCGGGCCTTCTCTACTACTACTACAACTACACGTCCTACGGCGACTCGGAGGCCTTTGAGGAGAATGTTGAGAAGCTTCGGGCGATCCAGCCGGAGGCCAGTCGCAGTGACGTCTACCTGGCGGCGCATCAGGCCTTGTCACCCGAGCAACAGTACCAGGGGCAGTACCGGACGTCGCAACTGATCACGCATGCCTTTCTGCACGATGGGATCCTTCACCTGGTGGGCAACCTGATCTTCCTGATGGTCTTCGGCTCGCGCGTAAATGCGATGGTCGGCAACGTGTCGACGGTCGTGCTCTATCCGCTGCTGGCCGCGGGGGCGGCGATGGCCCATGTCATGAGCATGAAGGGGCAGCCGCCTACACCCATGATCGGGGCCTCGGGTGCGATCATGGGGCTGGCCGGGATGTACCTGGTGTTCTTCCCCGTACACCAGGTTCACATGGCGGCCTGGGCTCGATGGGGATTGTTTGCCGGGTTCCGGCTCATGATGAAGATCTGGTCGGTGCGAGGGTTCTGGGTGGTGCTGTTCTACATCGCCTTCGATGTGGGCAGCACGCTTTACGGGATCAAGGATGGGACGGCCCATTGGGCGCACCTGGGCGGCTTCGGGGTGGGCATCGTCGTGGCGGTGTTCCTGCTCTGCACGCGTCTGGTGAATGCGCGGGGGGCCGACGCCCTGTCGGCCATGCTGGGCCGGGGTGCCTGGGTGCTGGTCGGCAAACCGAGACCCGAACCCGGACTGATTCAGCGGCTGCCGTGAGGGCGGCCGGACTCGGCGGGCGGTAGGGCGGGTCTTGCGAATCGGTAGCGGGATTCGTCATCTATCCCTTCATTGAGCTTCATGATCTGCGTGTAATCCGATACGATCTTCGCCACCACAGGTACGCCCCCATTCAAGGAGAAGCCGCATGCCCGCGTCAGGATTCAGGCTGTGCTGTGTCGTCCTCACACTGGTTGCTGTGATACTTCCGGCCTCGCAAGCACCGGGCATGACCGAGCAGGAACTCTGTCAGCTCTACCTGGGCGTGGTCGAAGAGGCCGTCGATGTCTTTGAACCCTTGTGGACCGACGACTCTGCCCGCGTACCCAACAGCGGCTTCTTCGATCTGCGCAAGTACACCAACTGGGGCATCGTCGGATACCCCGAAGTCGTCACGGTCTGTGGAAACGGGCAGATCATCTACTGTTACGGCCTGCTTCTCAGCGAGGCAGACAAGGAGACCTTCGGCCAGGCGAAGCTGTCACGGGCAACGCTCCTCGACCGATGCATCAAGGTGCTGCGTTGGATCAGTCTGACCAGCGCCTACGTGGACAAGCCTTACGACTATCTCCCCATGCGCAGCCACGAGCAGATCTACAAAGGCAAGAACTGGTTTCGGCCGCTCGGCCGCCGTGCGGACATCATGGGCTGGCCCACCCTGGCCGCCGCGCGGTTGTGGGACAAGCTGGATGCCGAGACGAAGGGTCTGCTGGAGAAGGTCATGATCGGCGGGGCGCCGAAGGAGCGTCTGCCGTTCACCTGGAATCAGAGCACCGGCGGCAACCACGATCAGGTGAAACAGGACCTGGGTAGCTCGTTCGGGGCGGCATTCCTCTTTCCGCAACGGCCGGACCACCGGCTCTCTATGGACATCGTGCGCTGGCAAGGGATCGACATGGTCAGCACCTGGCATGATCGGGCGAACGCCACCGTGGCCGACGGCAAGAAGATCAGCGAGTATGCCAAGGTCTGGAACCTGTACCAGGACTATTCGAGCGACCACCACGGCTGGTCGCAGGTGTGGTACGGGAACGACAAGCTGTTCGAGGGACGGTTCTACCTGGAGATTGTGAGCCGGCTGACGAAGTTGCCGGTTCCTGAGACGTTCCGGTATCCGGGCAGCGGCTTCGACGGCATCCTGGACTGGACCAAGACGCTGTGCCTGCCGGAAGGCGAACCGATGCCGGTTCATGGGATGGAGTATGATTCGTACTACGGGTCCGGTCTGCTGAGCTACTGCTATGGGGCGGTCTTGAAGAAGGACCCGGTGGCGGCGGCATTGGAGGAGCGGGCGGCGAGAGTGCTGGACCGGCACATCCGGACGGTGCGACAGTATGACTATCATCGGAATTCGTTCGCGAAGGCGGCGACGGCATACCTGATCCACAAGATGGCAGGCCCACGGGTCGAACCGGTACCCTTTGCGGAGGCCTTCCGGCGTCTGGAGGGGACGTATCACTACAAGTGGCAGCAGGCGCTGGTCCACCGGGCACCGAACAAGTGGGTGTCGTTCTCATGGGGGAGTATCACGGGGGGGCGCCTGAGCCGGATGTGCGGCCAGGTGGTCCCGGCCCGGGGACTGGCCGAAGGGCTGGAGCCGCTCGTCTACATCCACCCCACGTCGTTGATTGGTATCAAGACGGTGAAATGGGAGGGCAAGGCGCCGGCGGCCCGGCTGTCGGAGGAGCAGTACAGGTTCAGTCGGGATGACGGGAGCCTGAGTACGGCCGGGGTGGTGGACGAGGCGGGCATGGACCGTGCGTATGCCTTCTTCTCATTCGATGACGGGCCGTGCGCGCTGCTGACGGAATGGCGGGCGAAACAGGCCTGTACGCTGAGCTTCACGGGAATGCCGGTGTTTTTCTACGCCCGGGACGGGATCACCAAAGGCCGGACATATTACGACGCCCAGGGGTCGCAGGCGCTGGAGCAATCGGCAGAGAGGCGCTCGTCGTGGTGGTGCGTCAACGACATGCTGGGGGTGACAGGCGTCCAACCAGGGGAGGTGGCCAGCCCGATCACGATCAAACGGCAGCCAGGATACAACTGGGCGCGTACGGACGCCTACAAAGATAAGTGCGACACGGTGTACCTGGGTGGAATTGAGAATCGCAAGGTGGAGGCCGGAGGGATCGGCCTGGACCTGAGCGCGGTGTTCTACCCGGACACACCGCATGGGCAGATCGCCAAGGCCTCGGAAGTCCTGTCGAAGTCGGGGACGGCGCTGCGGCTGCCGGACGGGTGGAAGGGACTGGTGGTCCCGGACGCGGTAACCCCGGCGAAGCGGTATCTGGCATTGGCGAACCTCTCGCGGGGCAGCCACAGTGCCGCCGTGGAGGTGTCGTTTGAGGAGGGGGCTCCGATCCTGACAGCCGGGACGATCGTGACGGGCAAGACGGGGATGGCGTTCGTGAGTCTGAGCGGCTGGGAGTCGTGCGGCCAGACGCTGGAGCTTTACGTCGAGGCGATGGAGAACAAGCGGGTACGAGGGGTTCGGCAGACGCAGGGCCGATACCTTCTGGACCCCGTGGGCGATCAGAAGGTGGGCCTCCGCATTTGCTACACGGGCAAAGGGGCGGAGCGCTTTGTGCTGTCGACGCCGGCGAGCAATGCGGTCAAGGCGATTCCACTCAGCGCCCTGGAGGACGGGCGGTCGTTTGTGGTGGAACTGGACCAGCCGATGCTGCTGGAGATTCAGGGCAAGGGGTACGAGGACCGGACGTCGCCGGCGGTGGAGATCGGGGACGTTGAGAGCCGGGAGGACGGTCGGGTGACGGTTGAAGTGACCGCCCAGGACCGGAGCGGGATCGCGTCGGTGGAGCTGTACTGCGACGGGAAGTCTCTCGGCAAGCAGGCGGCGGGCCCCTATGTGTGGATTCATCGGCCGGGCAACGGCGCCCACACGTTCCATGCGGTGGCTACCGACGCCTCGGATGCCAGGAACACGCGGACGTCATTCAAGCGAACCATCGTGGTTGAAATCGGCAAGCCATCTCCATAAGAGTGGCCGGGGCGGAGGATTGTGCAAGGCCTTCGGCCTGGGGGACGGAGGGGTTGACATGTCGGGACTACTTGGCTATATTGCCAAATAACCAAGTTATGACAGGAGTGTATCGTGGACGCAAAGACACAAGCCCGGTTTGAAGTTCGAGCCCGGATTATCAAGGCCATGGCGCATCCGACGCGTCTGTTCATCATCGATGAGCTTTCTCGCGGCGAGCGGTGCGTCTGTGAATTGCAGGAGATGATTGGGGCGGACATGTCGACCGTTTCGAAGCATCTGGCGGTGTTGAAGGGTGCGGGCATTGTGCGGGACGACAAACGGGGTTTGCAGGTGTACTACGATCTCCGCTGTCCGTGCATCATGGAGTTCTTCGGCTGCGTTGAGACGGTGATGAAGACCGCGGCCAGAGAGCACCTGGCGACGATCGAGAAGGGATAGAGTCGGTTCGATGAAGGAACTGAAGGTCTTCGCGGCGTTTGCCGCCATCTTCCTGGTGGCCTACTACCTGCCGCTGTCCGATCCCAGGGTCAGCGGAGCGATCGTGGAGGCGTTCAAGCTGCTTCAGTGGTACGCCCGGAACCACACGCTTGCCTGTGTCGTGCCGGCGATGTTCATCGCCGGGGCGATCATTACGTTTTTGTCGAAGGCATCGGTGATGAAGTACCTCGGGCCGAATTCGAACCAGCCGATCGCGTACACGGTGGCGGCGGTCTCCGGGACGATACTGGCGGTGTGCTCGTGCAGCGTGCTGCCGATGTTCGCGGGGATCTGGAAGCTGGGTGCGGGGTTGGGTCCGGCGTCGGCGTTTCTGTATTCGGGACCGGCGATCAACATCCTGGCGATCTTTCTGACGGCCCGCGTGCTGGGGTTCTCGATCGGGCTTTGGCGGGCGGTCGGGGCGATCGCGTTTGCGTATCTGGTCGGACTGGGCATGGCGCTGGTATTTCGCCGCGAGGAGCAGGCAAAGGCACAGGCGGCACTCCAGATGCCCCCGCCTCCGGCACCCAGGCGACGCTTGTGGCAGACCACGCTGCAAATGGTGTGCATGGTCGCCTTTCTGATCTTCAGCGACTGGTTCAACCCGGGCGATGCGGTGGTTCACAAGACCGACGGGACTGCGATCCGCGGCGTGATCCTTCAGGAGATGCACGACGAGGTGATGATCCAGGTTCAAGAGACGGGGGCAGGCGTTCGGGCGGGCGACCGTCTGGTTCTGCCGAAGCCGCAGATCGCGCGAATCGAGGAGGTTCGGAGTTGGGTGATGGACGTGTATCACGTCCGGTGGTATCTGGCGGGTCTGATGGGGCTGGCGGTCGCTCTGATGTCGTGGCGATGGTTCGAGCGTGAGGAGCTCCGGGAGTGGATGAGCAACACGTGGACCTTTGCCAAGATGATCGTCCCGCTTCTGTTCGGTGGCGTATTCGTGGTGGGATTCATCAGTGCGATGTTGCCGGACAAGCAGATCGGACAACTGGTCGGCGACAACGGTCTGAGATCGAACTTCGTGGCATCGCTGGTCGGGGCGCTGTTCTACTTCGCCACGCTGACGGAGGTGCCGATCACTCAGGCGTTGATGGAGCACGGGATGGCCAAGGGCCCCGCGATTGCCCTGCTGCTGGCGGGCCCGGCGCTTTCGCTGCCCAACATGATCGTTCTGTGGAGATTGATGGGGTACGCCAAGACGGCCGTGTTCTGCGGGTTGATCGTCGTGGTGGCGACGATCACCGGGATGATCTGCGGCAACGTAATGCCTTAGCACGCGGGTTCTGCGTGCAACCGTGCATGGGCGGATCGCCCGTGCGACGAGGAGACTGGAAACATGAGAAAACTGCAGATCCTTGGAACCGGTTGCCCCAAGTGCCACAAGCTGGCCGAGAACACGGAAGCGGCCGCCAAGGCACTGGGCATCGAGTACGAGATGGAGAAGGTCAGCGACATCAACCAGATCATGACGTTCGGCGTGATGATGACCCCCGCGCTGGCGGTCAATGGCCAGGTCAAAGTGGTCGGGAAGGTGCCGAGCGTTGAGGAGATCAAGGCGTTATTGACGTGAACGTCGGCAGTGGCCGGCGGCTGGGCGTGCGAGAGGTGCGGACGGGCCGTCTGGGGCCTTCCTCTGAACCCGTGTGACCGCACACTCCGGGAGTGAGAATCATGGACAAGAATCATGCGTGTTGCGACAGCCGGAACGTCACGGTCGTGGCGTGTTCGGGCGGATCGAATGTCGGGCAGATCACCAACGAGGTGGCCAAGCGGCTGGATGCAGAGGGTGCGGCGAAGTTCTTCTGCCTGGCCGGTGTGGGCGGGCACATCGCGGCGATGGTGGAGTCGGTGCGGGGGGCAAACCAAGTACTGGTGATCGACGGTTGTTCGGTGGCCTGTGCCAAGGAGTGCATGGATAAGGCGGGTCTGGTGAATTATGCGTATCTCGTCGTGACCGACCTGGGAATCGACAAGAACCGCAACTTCGCGCTGCCGGAGGCGGATCTGGACAAGACCCTGACGGCCGCGTACAGAAAGATCATTGTGACCTGATGGGTCGTGATTCGATGAGGTTCCTTGTTCGGGAGGTCCCCATGAAGATGTCGGTGCGCAGTCGCTTGTGGTTTCTGGCGCTTGGTCTGTTTCTGATTGTCGGCGGCGGGTGTGTTCAGCCCCAGCCGTTCTCGATCGTTCTGCTGCCGGATACTCAACTCTATTCACAGGATTTCCCCAACACCTATCTGGCCCAGACCGAGTGGATCAAGTCGCAGGCCGCCAAAGACAACATCCGGTTCGTCATCCATCTGGGCGACATCGTGAACCGCTACGCCGAGGAGAAGCAGTGGCAGAACGCCGACGCGGCTCATCGTGTTCTGGACGGGGTGGTTCCCTACAGCGTGGTTCCGGGTAACCACGACCTTGATCACGACGGTCGCAAGCTGACGCGGGATACGACGCGATACGACAAGGTCTTTCCGCCCTCGCGGTTCAAGAAGCGCCGCTGGTACGGCGGGCACATGGGCGACACGAACGCCAACAACTTCTGTTTCTTCGAGGGCGGCGGCATGAAGTTCATGGTGATCAGCCTGGGGTACTGCCCCTCGGATGCCGCGATCGACTGGGCCAGCGGTGTCATTCGTGCACACCGGGACCGGCGGGTGATCATTGCGACGCACAACTACCTGAACAAGGCCGGCCGCAACATCCAGAAGAGCATGGATATGCCGTCCAACAGCGGTGTAGACCTCTGGAACAAGCTGGTGCGCAAGCAGGAAAACATCTTCATGGTGGTCTGCGGGCACATTTCGGGGACCCGTCATCAGACGAGCGTCAACGATGCGGGCCGGCCGGTTCACGAGATCATGTTTGACTATCAGAATCAGCCGAATGGCGGCAACGGCTGGCTGGTGACGATGCGGTTCATCCCGACCGAAAACACGATCGATGTACGTCCGTTCTCGCCGACGCTGAATCGGTATCAAACCGATCCGAAGCAGGCGTTTATCCTGGACTATGACATGGCGGGCAAGCCGGCCCGCAAACCGGCGGAGAAGGTTGCGCAACTCAGCGCGGCCGGCGCGTACCGGTAACGCCCAGCCCTCGTTGCCGGCGGTGAGTTTATGATTTCGCGCCTGTCGCCAGGATCGTGGTTCGGTTGAGGTGTGTGCAGTGCCCACAGGTCCATGTCAGTGTTGCAGTGATGGCGGCATGGACCCGCTGGTGGTGGTGGCGTTTCTGGCCGGATTGTGGGTGTTTTCGCACTGGTCCTGGAAGGTGTGGCAAAAGGAAGGGCTCTCGGCCATGAACAAGGCAGGCAAGATCGGCATCGTCATTGCATTGGTCGTGGTTGTCGGCGTGGTGGTGGTGCTGAAGCAGGGCCACAAGCCGGATCCGCTCAAGGTGCCACCTGGGGGTGAGGCCGGGGCTTCGCTGAAGACTACCACGGCACCCGATACTCAGCCGAGTACGGCGGGATTGCCGCGACTGGTCGATCTGGGGGCCGGCAAGTGCATCCCCTGCAAGCTGATGGCACCGATTCTGGAGGAATTGAAGAAGGACTACGCCGGGCGGATGGAGGTGGTCTTTATCGACGTCTGGGAGAACAAGGGGGCTGGCGAGAAGTACAAGATCAACCTGATCCCGACGCAGATCTTCTTCGACCCGGCCGGGAAGGAACTTTTCCGGCACGAGGGGTTCTTCTCTAAAGAGGACATCCTCAAGAAGTGGAAGGAATTCGGCTTCACCTTCAGCACGGCGCCGGTCGGATCCTCCGTATCGACCCGAAGCTCGGGGACACGATGAAGCAGTCGTCGCAGCGAATTACCAAGGCGTGCAAGATCGGCCGGTGTGCGCCGAAATGACCTACCGGCCGGAAAGGACCCACATGAGACAGTTGAAGATCCTCCTATCGGCGTTCTCGGTTACGGCCTTCTGGGCTGCGTCTCTCCAAGGCGCGGAGACTACTGCGCCCGGGGCGACGCCCGTGAAGCCGGGCGTGGTGAAGGACGCCTATCCCGGCCTGGCGTCGGGTGCCCTGATGTGCGCCAAGCTGGCGGACCTTCCTGGGGGGACGCTCGTGAAGTCTGAGGGGTTGAGCCTCGCCGAGAAGGACGTGAGCGAGAAGATCGCCGGAGCGCCCAAGGAGATGCAGGAACAGCTCAAGAAGAACGCCTTCTTCCTGTTGGAGAACATTGCCGCCGAGAAGCTGCTGCTCGTCGCGGCCAGGGCCCAGGCCTCCAAGGCGGGCAAGGATGTCTCGAGCGCGGGCGACCGGGAGGTCATCCAGGGCTATCTGAAGGGGTTCGCAGATGACATCAAGGCGACGGAGAAGGAAGTGGCGGAGTTCTACGAGAGCAACAAGGACATGTGCGGCGGTGCCAGTCTGGACCAGATCAAGCCGCAACTCGAACAATACGTCCGCCAGCAGAAACAGCAGGAGGCGATCAACAAGCACGTAGAGACCCTGGGGGAAAGGATACCCGTCCAGGTCTCCGCTGCCTGGGTCAGGCAACAGGCGGCACTGGCCAGGGACAACCCGGTGGACAAGGCCCGCCAGAGCGGAAAGCCGACGATGGTCGATTTCGGGGCCGACGGTTGCCGGCCCTGCGAGATGATGGCGCCGATTCTCAAGGACCTTGAGAAGAAATACGCGGGCAAGGCCAACGTTCTGTTCGTCCAAGTCCGGCAGGAGCAGATCCTGGGAGCCCGATACGGGATTCGATCGATCCCGGTCCAGGTCTTCTTCGACAAGGACGGCCAAGAGGTCTTCCGGCACACCGGCTTCTACCCTCAAGAGGAGATCGAGAAGAGGTTGACGAGCCTGGGGGTCAAGTGACGATGGAGCAGATCTTCACCACGCTGACCCATGCGGTCGAGGGAACGGCGACCATCGCCGTGGCGGCTTCCTTTGTGTGGGGCATCCTCAGCATCCTGCTCAGTCCGTGCCACCTGGCCAGTATTCCGCTGATCGTCGGATTCATCGATCAGCAGGGACGGATGTCCACGCGTCGCGCGTTCGTGATCTCGATGCTGTTCGCCGTCGGCATCCTGATCACCATCGGGGCCATCGGGGCGATGACGGCCGCCGCCGGCCGGATGATGGGCGACATCGGACGTTACGGGAACTACGTTGTCGCGACCATCTTCTTCGTGGTGGGATTGGTTCTGCTCGACGTAATTCCGATGCCGTGGTCGGGCCCCGGTCAGGTGGGCATGAAGCGCAAGGGCCTGCTGGCCGCGTTTGTACTGGGACTGGTCTTCGGGATTGCCCTGGGGCCGTGCACGTTTGCCTTTATGGCCCCGATGCTGGGCGTAACGTTCAAGCTGGCGGCGACGAGCATGCTGTACGGCATTGTGCTGCTGGGTGCCTATGGTGCAGGGCACTGCTCCGTGATCGTCTTTGCCGGCACCTTTACCGAGGTGGTTCAGCGGTATCTGAACTGGAACGAGCAATCGAAAGGTGCGGCGATTCTGAAGAAGGCCTGCGGTGTACTGGTTCTGGCGGGCGGGGTGTATCTGATCTACGCGGCCCCTTAGGGGCCTGGTTTCCGAGCAATGAGAGTTTGACGTCTTGGGTAGTATGAGGAGTAACGTCATGTCAGCGAATCTTTCCAGGCGAACGTTTCTGGGTGTGGCGGGCAGCGCGGTGGTAGCCGGTGCCGCCGAGGCAGGGGCTGAGGGTCCTATCAAGATCCTTGGCATCTCATGCAGCCCTCGAAAGGGCAAGACGACGGCGGCGGCGCTGCGAATGTGCCTGGACGCCGCCAAGGAAGCCTATCCCGACGTGGAGGTCGAGTTGATCGAACTGGCCGGCATGAACATCGGCGTGTTCGACCCGGCGAATCCCGAGAGTCAGGGCGGCTTCAAGAAGCTCATCCCGATCCTGTCTGATCCCAAGGTGGGCGGCATCATCATCGGCACGCCGGTCTATTTCAGCGCCATGTCGTCGCTGTGCAAGGCTTTTCTCGATCATTGCATGGTCTTCCGAAAGAACAACTTCGCGCTACGCAATAAGGTGGCGGGAGTGGTAGCGGTGGGTGGCGCCCGCAACGGAGGGCAGGAGCTGGCCATCGCATCGGTACAGGCGGTTCTGTTCTGTCAGGAGATGGTCGTCGTGGGCGACGGCAGGCCTACGGCCCACACGGGTGCCGTGCTGGTGAACAACGGACAGGACGACATCAGCGGCGACGAGTCTGGAACGTCTACCGCCAAGAACCTGGGCCGCCGCGTGGCCGAGGTAGCGATTCGAACGTGTGGCAAAGGGCGGTAAGACCTGCATGAATGTCGAACCAATTGGGATCATCCATTCTCCGTTCACGACAGCGGAGGGAATGCCGATTCAGCCGGCCCTGGCGGGGGGCACGGAGGGCTGGGTCGAGGTTCTTCCGCAGTTCGAGGCGGGACTTGCCGACCTTGAAGGCTTCGACCGCATCTGGCTTCTCTATACGTTTCATCGTGCGGTACCGCCTCGGCTGAGGGTGGTGCCGTTTCTGGATACCACCGAGCGCGGCATCTTTGCGACGCGAGCGCCGTGCCGACCGAATGGCATCGGGATGTCGTCGGTTCGCCTGCTGGGCGTCGAGGGGAACATCCTGCGAATCGCCGAGGTGGACATGCTGGATGGAACGCCACTGCTCGACATCAAGCCGTATGCGCCCCGATTCGACTGCTTCGAGGTTCGGCGGTGCGGGTGGCTGGATCAGGCGAAGCGGGGGCCGACGACGACGGATGCTCGATTCACGGATCGTGACCCTGTGGCAGCCGAGGATCGGAAGTTGAGGATTCTCTTCCTGTGCACCGGCAATTCCTGCCGCAGTCAGATGGCCGAGGGATGGGCGCGGCACCTGAAGGGCGATGTCGCCGAGGCGTACTCAGCCGGTGTGCAGCCGCAATCGCTGAACCCGCTGGCCGTTCGGGTCATGGCGGAGGCGGGTGTGGACCTGTCGAGTCATCGGGCCAAACACGTGGACGAACTGAAGGGGATTTCCTTCGACTATGTGGTGACGGTATGCGGGCAAGCCCACGAGCATTGTCCGGTCTTTCCGGGTACGACGCGTGTGGTGCATGTGGGATTTGACGATCCGCCACGCCTTGCGGCGGATGCGAAGACGGAAGAGGAAGCCCTGGCGCACTACCGTCGGGTGCGTGATGATATCCGCGTCTTCGTGGAGCGGCTGTCCGAGGTATTGAGGGATTCGAGCGTCCGTCATTGAGGATGTTGGGTTTCGTTCGGAGCAGTAACTCATGCACAAAGAGGGTGTTCGAAACGGCTTTCGTTCCTCGATCGGTATCTGACGCTGTGAATCTTCCTGGCGATGGCCGTCGGCGTGGGCGGCGGCGCTGCGGCGCGATAGCCGGGGTGCGTCGGCGATGGGAGGCTTGGTGTGATGAGCGATCAACGCGATGTCCGCGAGATGGTGAAAGAGGCGTACGGTTCCGTGGCGCGGCAGCAGTCCTGCGGCTGCGGTTGCGGCGGGAAGGCTCCCTGCGATGCGGAGAGCGATCAGGCTGTTCCCGAGGCGGATCTCGGCTTGTCGTGCGGGAACCCGGTAGCGTTTTCGCACATCAAGCCCGGCGACGTGGTGGTGGATCTGGGCAGCGGCGCGGGGCGGGATGTCTTCCTGGCCGCCGAGAAGACCGGACCGACCGGCCGGGTGATCGGCGTAGATATGACACCGGACATGCTCGCTCTGGCCCGCCGGAATGCCGAGAGTCTCCGGCAGCGCACCGGCCTGACGAACGTGGAGTTTCGCGAGGGCCAGATTGAGAGCCTTCCGATCGAGTCGGGTACGGTGGACCTGATCATCTCGAACTGCGTGATCAACCTCTCGCCGGACAAGCCACAGGTGTTTCGCGAGGTGTTCCGGGTGCTCAAGGCGGGTGGCCGGATGGTCGTCAGCGACATTGTGCTGAATCGGGAGCTGCCCGAGGCGGTGCGGCGGAGCGACCAGCTCTATGCGGCCTGTATCGCCGGGGCCCTGTTGCGGCAGGACTACTTCAAGGCGATCGAGGGGGCCGGCTTTGGGACGATCGAGGTGTTGAGCGACAAGCTCTACTCGGCCTCGCAGTGCGGTGACGATCCCATCACGTGCCAGTGTGGGGACAACCTGGAGGGAATAGCGTCCAGCGTCACGGTTCTGGCGGTCAAGCGAGATTGAAAATGCAACCCTACGCGCCTGCGGTCGGGAAGCTCTCGTCGGAACCCGGGACGGTATAGAGGAAGACGTGCTTGTACTGTTCGGCGCGGCCCGATCTGGCCAGGGTGGCCTGGCGGTCGAGCATGGTCAGGTAGCCGTCGGGCACGAAGTTGACCGACAGGGGAGCCAACCGGTCGCTCTTGCGTTTGCTGTCGTATTCGATGTTGGCCGAACGCAGTTCCGAGTCGACCGCCGTGGCGAGTGCCCCGGCGTGCCGTCCGGCAGACCGCTCGACGTGAAGGACATAGTAGGGCGGCTGGGACCAGCGCGGGGCCATGACGAAGTTGTTGATCCGCCATTGCCCGCTTGAATTCACGGCATCGACCGCGCCGACGACCTGCCGTTCCGTCAGTTTTTCGCCGGCCAGGCTGCTGATGTGGCTTCCACGGCAGAGGAACTCGATGATGGGTGCTCGTCCATACCACCCCACGACGCGAACGCGGTCGCCCATGTCATATCGGTACAATCCCGACGAGGTTGTAATGACCAGGAAATACTCGCGTCCTTCCTGAACCTCGAACGATCTCAGCAGCGTCGGTGATTTGCTTTCGTATTCCTCGGCGGGAATGAATTCGAAGAACTGGCTCGTAACCTCCAGCACACCGGCAGCCGTGTTGTCGGCGATGGGGATACACATCCGTCCCTCGCTCGACAGCAGCCCGGGATCGCGGACGGGCACGTCTCCGAAATACTCCGGGTAATCCTGAAGGTAGAGTCCCATCGTGCCGCCCGTCCAGTTGGCCAGATAATCCATCCGCCAATAGTCTTTGGGCAGCAACCTTCCGTGTCGGTTGACCAGTTTCTCGAGTTGATCCGCCCGCTCGGGATTGGGCTCGAACCGCGGCGCCAGTTCCCGGCGAATGGGTTCGGGCACGTCGATGTCCCGCCGCAATCCCCCGTCATGGATGTCTCGGATCAGGGCCTCTCGCTGCTCGTCGCCGGTTCTCGCCAGACGCAGAACCGTGGCCGGACTGGCGGTGACGATCCACGAGACGTCGCGAGGCAGACTCAGACGCATGATGGTGTAGTAGCGGGCCTCGTGATCTTTGATATAGGCGACGCAGAGCGGGGTGCAGTAGAACCGCCGTATGATCTTCTTCTGCATCGCCGCCAGGAGCCCCGTGATCGCGCCGGCCGGAATACCCCCCTCGGTGATCTCGTCGTCCATCGGGCTGGACACCTGAACGATCGATCGCAGCAGCGCCGGCTGATGATCGATCATCGCCTTGACGCCCCAGATGTTCCACCCTCGGCGGTACTCGTTGTAGAACGGTTCAGTGACGGGGATATGTTTGGGCACGGCCGTCGTGCCGCTGGTCAGGGCGAACATCAGGACCTTCTCACGCGGACCGAACAGGGCCTTCAGATCGCCCTTCTTCACGCGGTCGATGTATGGCCGGAAATCCTCGTAGTCCTGCAAGGGAACCTGACGAACGAAGTCCTTATAGGAGCGTATCTTGGAGAAACCGTGCTTGCGACCATAGTCGCTTTCGGCGTTTCGACGAATCTTTTCGAGCAGGACCTTCTCTTGAACCTGATCTGCGTTCTCGGTGGCTCGGGTGAACCAGCGGAAGAGGTGCTTGGCGTGGAGAAGGCCCACGCTTGCCATCAAATGGTTCGTGATGTACTCAAGCATGATTATCGATGCCGCAGAGATTCAACCACTGGATTGATCACCACGCCAGATGCAATACTATACCTCGACAGCCGATCAGTTGCACGAGTTTTTTCGCCCAAGAACAGCGGACGGGCCGCAGCGGGTGAGGAATACCGTAAGGGCTGGATTCCCTGGTCTGCGAAAGGCTTTGGGGGGCAAACTTCGCTACCCTGGGTCGTGTCTGCCGGCAGGCGCCAGGGATCACATCCGTTACGATAGGGCGAACAGTCTTGCCGTAGCGTCCGGCGTCACCATCTCTTGACCGGAGAATGCTCATGTCTGTTGCTTGTCTGATGTTGGCCTGGTGGGGCATCTCTTCATCATACTCGGCCACTGCTGTCTTTCCGGGTGAGTCGTGGCCGCAACGCAACCCTGCGGACGTAGGCCTGGACCCGGCGAAGCTTGATGAACTCGAGCAACGGCTGGGTGGGCGAGGGTGTGTCGTGAAGGACGGCTACGTCGTCAAGACGTGGGGCGACCAGGCAAAGCGGGGCGATTGGGCCTCATCAGCCAAGCCCGTGTTGAGCACGATGCTGTTCTTCGCCATTGAGGAAGGGAAGGCCCAGGGCGTCGATCAGCGGATCGCGGATTTCGGATGGGAACTCAGGGAGAAAGACCGCACCATGACCTTCCGGCATCTGGGCGGCATGATCAGCGGTTATGCCCGGCCGGAAAAGCCCGGCGAGGCGTGGGCCTACAACGACTACGCCATCCAGCTCTACCAGAAGACGCTGTTCGATAAGGTGTTCCAGCAGGATGCCAAGACGGTGTGTGAGGATCCGAATCGGCTCGGCGCACTCTGCTTTCAGGATGGGCTGAAGTTCTCCGATCGGCGACGGATATCGGCGTCGGTTCGGGACTGGGCCCGCATTGCCTGGTTCTGGCTGAATCGCGGACGATGGGGCGACCGACAGGTCTTGCCGCGGCGTTACTTCGACGAGTACATGAGGCCACAGGTGCCGAAGAACCTGGCCATTTCACGAGATGCCCCGACGGACGACTACCTCCGGATCGGCACCTACGGCGGCGAGTCGTCGCATTTCTCGCAGTGTGGACCGGGGGCGTATGGGTTCAACTGGTGGTTCAACAGCACGGGGCAGCGGCATCGTGAGAGCCTGACTTGGCCGGACGCACCAGCGGACACTGTCTACACCTCCGGCGCGCGGGGCAATTGCTCCGTGATCATGCCGAGCCTCAACCTTGTGGTGGTGTGTGCCGAGGGCAAGTGGGGCGAACTGGAACCCGGCGATCCGGCGGCGAGCCTGAACAGGGCGTTGAAGCTGGCCGCCGGCGCCGCAGGATACCGCCCCGAGTCGCGCGCGATTGTCTCGGGCGAGATGAAGACGTGGCAGGCCGTCACGGTGTCGTTCGTAGGACCGAATCTCTCGGAAGACGGCCAGAAGAATCCGTTCACGGACTACCGGTTCGATGTGTCCTTCGAATGCGGCGATCGGAAGGTCGTCGTGCCGGGCTACTTCGCGGCGGACGGCAATCCGGCCGAGACGGGGGCCTCGTCCGGTCGGGTATGGCGCGTCCGCTTTCTCCCCGATCGCCAGGGGACGTGGACGTATCGCGCCCGTTTCCGTGAGGGGCCCGGCATAGCCGTTGCGGACAACGCCGAGACGGGACAGCCGACGGCCTTCGACGGGATGAGCGGTTCATTTCTGATCGGCCCGACGGACACGTCGGCCCAGGGGTTCCTGAGCAAGGGACTGCTGCAGTACAGGGGCGAGCGATATCTTCGCTTCGCCGAGACGGGCGATTACTTCATCAAGGGCGGCGCGGACAGTCCGGAGAACTTGTTGGGCTTCGCCGATTTCGATCAGACGCCGCCGACGCACACGTATGAACCGCATGCGGCCGACTGGCGGCCGGGCGACCCGACCTGGCACCAGACCAAGGGCAAGAATCTCATCGGCGCCCTGAACTATCTTGCGTCCAAGAAGATGAACTCCGTCTACTTCCTGACGATGAACGTCAACGGCGATGGCAAGGATGTCTGGCCATGGACGAGCCGGGACGAGCGGCGCCGCTTCGATTGCAGCAAGCTCGATCAATGGGAGATCGTCTTCTCACACATGGATCGGCTGGGCCTGATGCTCCATGTGGTACACCAGGAGCAGGAGAACGACCAGTTGCTGAACGAGGGCGAGCTGGGACCGGAGCGAAAGCTCTACTATCGCGAGTTGATCGCCCGCCACGCGCACCACCCGGCGCTGGTCTGGAACCTCGGCGAAGAGAACACAAACACGGACCCACAGCGGAAGGCCTTCGCCAAGTACGTTCGCGATCTGGATCCGTACAAGCACCCCATCGTGGTCCACACCTTTCCGAGCCAGATCGAGAAGGTCTACGCACCGTTGCTGGGGTATCCCTGTCTGGAGGGTCCCTCGCTTCAGATCGACAAGATGGCCAAGACGCATGCCGAGACGCTCCGGTGGGTCGCGCGGTCTGCCGAAGCGGGGCGTCCCTGGTTCGTCTGCCTGGATGAGATTGGTCCGCCCAGCGTGTGTGTCAGGCCGGACGCCGAAGCCCCAGGACACGAGGATGTGGTGCGCCACGCCCTCTGGGGCAACCTGATCGCCGGCGGCGCGGGTTGCGAGTGGATCTTCGCCTACAACACATGGCCGCGACAGGAGCGGGCCCCGCATCAGGACACACGTTGCGAAGACTGGCGGCCCTGGAGCAACCTGTGGGATCTGACCTTCGTGGCGATGGACTTCTTCCACCGATACCTGCCCTTCTCTGCGATGAAGGGCGACGACACGCTGGTTGAGCCGAAAGACCGTGTCTGGTGCTTCGCAAAGCCGGGTGAGGTTTACGCCGTCTACGTCTGGGGAGGTGCCGAAGCGACACTCGATCTCCCGGCGGGAACGTTTTCGGTGGCGTGGTACGACCCGCGCAAAGGCGGCCCGCTTGTGGCGGGTGCGACGCTCACGGGACCCGGCAAACGGACTATCAGCAAGCCGCCCAATGACTTGGATAAGGATTGGGTCGCCCTCGTCCGTCGCAAGTCTCAGCGACAATCCCTGCAACCACCTTAATCTCGCACGAGGGGCGAACCTATCGTTCTGTCCGATGATTCGTTACCTGAGGGATGTGACGCCTTATGCAGACAGACGACCCGCGAGGACGAGGTTGAGACTCCTCGGAGGATCTGGGCAGCAGTGATCATCAGTTACCGGACCTGTCGATGCGGACAGCCTAAGTTGCTCCCTATCCACATGCCCGCATATTCGGCATCCTGACGAAGGGAACACTAGACGAGATTAGTTATGTCGCTAACGCAACTTGGCGGTCTGCCCTTTGCCATTGAGTAATACATCCTCAAGAGCCCCTATTGTAGAAACCCCCGATAAAGCTCAACACGAAAAAATCCCAACACCCCCCCTCTGTTTGACCGAAGAACTCTACCGACAACGTCAGACGGTCGTGAGGTGTTTAAGGACTCTGGATCGTCATGTTGTGCCGACCTTGTCGCGGAATCGCTCGACCAATGTATGCGGTGGCTGGGGGCCTGAGCGATGCGATGTCTTCCTTTTCCTTGACAACAGGAGAACCGATGTGACGCTCAAGACCAAACTGATCGCCTCGAAGCTGGGCCTGATCCTCTTGCCGAGCCTGGTGTTGCCCGCGATTCTGCTCTGGCGGACGACATCGGGTTTCCAGCGGGTCCGCACGGATACGGAATCCGGTTTCAAGGTCACAACGGACCACGGGCAGCAGGCGCTGACCGCCTCGGGGATGAGCGGGATCAGCCAGATCGCCTCGGACGTCCATGCCATGTGCCAGGCTCAGCAGGAACTCCTTCAACAGAAGGTGAACGGCGATCTCAATGTCGCTCGGGAGATGCTTTGCCAGAGCGGCACCGTTTCCTTCGCCAAGGACACTATTCCCTGGAAGGCGGTCAACCAGACAACCAAGGTCCGTCAGGACGTTTCCCTGCCCAAGATGCTCGTCGGGCAGACGTGGCTCGGACAGAACCGGGACACCAAGACGGCCTCGCCGATTGTCGACAAGGTTCGAGATCTCGTCGGCGGCACGTGCACGATCTTTCAGCGCATCAATTCCGAAGGGGACATGCTTCGCGTCTGCACGAACGTTGAAACCCTGGACAAGACGCGTGCCATCGGCACGTATATTCCGGCGGTTGGCGCCGACGGCCAGCCGAACCCCGTGGTGTCTGCGGTCCTGAAAGGTCAGAAGTATCTGGGACGCGCCTTCGTCGTGAACGCGTGGTACGTCACCGCCTACGAACCCATCAAAGACGGAACGGGCCGCATCGCCGGTATGCTGTACGTGGGGGTCAAGGAGGAAAGTGCCGAATCGCTCCGCAAGGCCATCATGTCCGTCAAGGTCGGCAAGACGGGCTATGTCTATGTCTTGAACGCGAAAGGGGAGGCCCGAGGCAACTATGTTGTCTCGAAGGACGGCAAACGTGACGGAGAGAACCTTTGGGAGGCCAAGGACGCCGACGGCCGGTTCTTCATCCAGGACATCTGCAAGACGGCGCTGGATCTGAAGCCGGGCCAAATGGGCAAGGCCCGATACCCATGGAAGAACCCCGGCGATTCCAGTGCACGGGACAAGATCGTGTCGATCGCCTACTTCGAGCCGTGGGATTGGGTCATCGGCGCAGGCACCTACGAGGACGAGTTCTACGATGCCGCCCACACCATGACGGCAAAGGCGCAGGCCACTCTGGCGGCCGTAGAAGATACGCAATCGAAGGCCACTCGGTCGGTCGTCTACTGGTCCGTCGGCCTGGGCGTGTTGACCGTTCTGATTTCCGTCGTCGTGGCGTTACTGGCAACGCGGGGCATTACCGGGCCGATCATCCGAGCTGTCGACGAGTTGAACGAAGGGGCGAACCAGGTCACGTCGGCAGCAGGGCACGTGTCCAACGCCAGCCAGCAATTGGCGGAGGGGTCCTCCGAACAGGCCAGCAGTCTTGAGGAAACGTCCAGCGCCCTCGAGGAGATGGCGGCCATGGCGCGTCAGAATGCCGACAACGCCAAGCAGGCCGATCAGCTCATGGGCGAAGCCGGCAAGAGCATCGCCGAAGCGGACGCGGCCGTGAAGGAGACCTCGAACTCGATGAAACAGATATCCGAAGCGAGCGATCAGATCAGAAGGATCATCAAGGTGATCGAGGAGATCGCTTTCCAGACGAACCTGCTGGCCCTGAATGCGGCGGTCGAGGCGGCCAGGGCGGGGGAACACGGCAAGGGATTCGCCGTGGTGGCGGACGAAGTGCGAAACCTCGCCCAGCGCGCAGCCCAGGCCGCCCGAGAGACCGGCGGTTTGATCGAGCAGACCGTCAGTCGCGTGTCGCGAGGCGCCGAGCTGAACCAGGCCATGGCTGCCGGGTTCAAGAAGATCGGCGAGTCCGCGACGCAGGTCGCGAATCTCGTCTCCCAGATCGCCCGCGCCTCGGCCGAGCAGGCCCAGGGAGTCGAGCAGGTGAACGCGGCCGTGGCACAGATGGACAAGGTGACGCAGGCCAACGCCGCGGGTGCAGAGGAATCGGCCAGTGCGGCCGAAGAACTCACCTCTCAGGCCGAAGGCGTCCGCTCGACCATCCGTGGCCTGATGACGATGGTCTATAGAAAGACCGCTGAAGACAACGCATAGACATCGAGACGTGTGACCCGAACCGCCCGCGCCGGGTATGAACCCGCGCGGGCGGTCGAGGCACACACCGCCGGTCACATTGACGACCCCCTCGCACACTTGTCCGGGTGCTTGCGCACCACGGCGATGCTCCAGCCCGGAAGTCCGCGCCTCTAGGATAACCCCCTCATCTCGAATAACCTGTCTGGCATCTGCCGAAGGTCGTCACCGCTTGGTGACTGACATTCGTCGCCTCAGGAGATGCCACAATGGCCGGACTTCTGTCTCTGCTGATGATCCTCTCGGCTGCCGACACAGCCGGTGCAACGTCTGAGGCCAAGGGTCCCGAGGAGGTGGTGCTCTTCGAGGATGGGTTTGCCGACCTGCGTTCCGGTTCGCTGGGCAGCGTGACCGGAGCGGAGGCGGAATACCACTATCTGCCCGAATGCGGGCCGAAGGGCCACTGGGAAATATCGACCTTCGTCTCCTCTCCCGGCTCACAACTGGCCTGGCGGGTCGGACGCAACGACGCCGGACCCGTCATGATGCAGACCTATCAGAACCGAATGGCTCACACGCATCCGATGATCGTCGGCGGAGACGAGTTGTGGGCGGATTACAGAGTGGCCGTGCGATTTGTCCCGGAATCCGAGCGTGGCCAGAGCGGTGTGGTGTTCCGGTATCGGAACGATCGGTGCTACTACTTCTTCGGCGTCAGCGGTACTCAGGCCGTCCTGAAGATGGTCCGGCACGAGACGGACTTCCACACACCGTTCGAGAAGGTCCTAGCCTCACGCGAGTACGCCCGGAAACCGGGCAGCGTGCTGATGGCTGAGGTCGCGGTTGCAGGTAAGGCGATCCGTGCGAAGCTCAATGACAGCCTCGAACTGACGGCCGAAGACGACACCTATGCCCAAGGCCGGATCGGGCTGACTGCGGACGGACCGACGCGGTTCATGCAGGTTCGGGTTACGGCATCCCCTGCCGAGAAGCAGCGCGTCGAGGCGCTGCGAGGCCGGCGCGAGCAGGAGCTGAAGACCCTTCAGGCAACCAATCCCAGACCCGTGGTCTGGAAGAAGATCAAGACCGAGGGCTTCGGCGTCGGCCGCAATCTCCGCTTCGGCGATCTGAACGGCGATGGTCAGATCGACGTGCTGATCGGCCAAGTGGTGCATCACGGCCCGAAGGATGCCGGCAGCGAACTGAGCTGTCTGACGGCCATGACATTCGACGGCAAGATGTTGTGGCAGATCGGCCAGCCGGACCTCTGGAAGGATCACCTCACCAACGACGTCGCCTTCCAGATCCACGACCTCGACGGCGACGGGCACAACGAGGTCATCTACTGCATGAACATGGAGCTGATTGTGGCCGACGGCGCCACGGGCCGGGTCAAACGAAAGGTGCCCACGCCCGAGATGCCGAAGAACACCAAGCCGCCGTACAACAGATATCCTCGGATTCTGGGCGACAGCCTGTTCTTCTGCGACCTCCGCGGCACGGGCCGGCCGGCCGACATCATTCTCAAAGACCGATACCAGAGCCTCTGGGCGCTCAACGACCGGCTCGAAATGCTCTGGCAGGCGCAGTGCAACACGGGGCACTACCCCTTTGCGTACGATGTCGACGGCGACAAGAAGGATGAGGTGGCGATCGGCTACACCCTTTTCGACCATGACGGCAAGGTCGTCTGGACGCTGGACAACATGTTGAAGGACCACGCGGACGGTGTGGCCATCGTCAGGCTCGGAACCGATCCGAACGCGGAGCCTCGTTGGGTGTGTACGGCCAGTGATGAAGGGTTCATCCTGGCAGACATCCGTGGCAAGGTCCTCAAGCACCATCGTTTCGGCCATGTCCAGAACCCCGGGATCGCCGATCTGCGACCCGACCGGCCCGGCCTCGAGATCGCCAGCGTCAACTTCTGGGGCAACCAGGGCATCATCCACCTCTTCGATGCCCAGGGAAATCTCTATCACGACTTCGAACCGTTCCAGCACGGCAGCCTGTGCCTGCCCGTCAACTGGACGGGCAGGCCACCGGAGTATGTCGTCTTGTCGGCGAACGTCGAAGACGGCGGCATGTTCGACGGCTGGGGCCGTCGCGTGGTACAGTTTCCGGCCGACGGTCATCCGGACAGGTGTTACGCGGTTCTGGACATCACCGGAGACTGCCGGGATGAGGTGGTCGTGTGGGACCCCTATGAGATTTGGGTCTACACTCAGGACGACAACCCCAAGCCCGGCCGGCTGTACAGACCACGGCGCAGCCCGTTGAGCTGCGAATCGAACTATCGCGCGACCGTTTCGCTGCCGGCCTGGTCGGACGAATGACATGGTTTCGGCGAACGGCCGGACCGACACGGATGCCCGCCGGAGCCAGGCTGGTTAACAACCCCATTCGGAGTACACACGCCATGACGTCATCGATTCAGAGGCGCTATTGCGGACTCGACCCTCGTCTGATGTGGTTCATTGGCACGCTGCTTCCCGTCACCATCGGAGTCGCGGCGATGGCGCAGACGCCCGACACCCCGGCAACTTCGCGTGAGGGTCTGCTGCTGGAATACGACTTCGACGGCAACGCGACCGATCGATCCGGGGCTCGGCGAGACGGACAGGTTCACGGCAATGCCGTCTACGTTGCCGGTCGGAAGGGGCCGTGCTTCTCGTTCGACGGCCAGACGCATGTCGATACCGGACTGGCCGACTCGGCGCTCGGACCCGAGTTCACCGTCGAGTGCTGGGTCAATCCCGCCGATACGCAGAGCCCTTACGCCGACATCTTCGGCAATCACGCCCACGGCGGGCGCGGCTTTGTGATGGAACAGGGGCCCGAAGGGCAGAACACCTATAACGTTTCATGTGGCGCCGGGTCGCATCGGTGGATGACGTCGGAGGCCGTCGCGCTGACGCCCGGCACATGGCAGCACGTCGCACTGATCAAGACGCGCGACGAATTGCGTTTCTGTCTGAATGGCCTGGTCGTGGCTGTTGTCGCCGACCGGTCACCCATGGCCTCGTCTCCGGTGAATCTTCGCATCGGCTGGTCGATCGACGAGCCGTCGCGTCGATTCCGCGGTTTGATCGACGAGGTTCGCGTCTGGCGCCGGGCGATCACCCGATTCGACCACGCGGCGATCCCACCCGAACGGGCAGCCGAAACCCTGGCGAATCATCTGCGGGTCAAGGCACGTCAGATCGTGGATAAGGACGTCATTGCGCGATGCGGTCCGCCGACCTTCGACCTCTCTGTCGACGAGCGTCTGGCGTCCGCCTTGCCCTCCGGACTGGCCGAGATTCCTATCGCACTGGAGGCCGAGTGGAGCGATTTCCAGGGCACGGCACGGTCCACCAGCCTGCTCCCGCCGGTCATCTTGCAGCGGGCCTCGGGCTTCCGGGCGAAGTTCACTCCACCGGCCGATCTCAAGCCGGGATACTGGTGGGTAAGGTGCGGCTCACAGATCGCCGGTGCCGAACGGCGATTGTCGCGACTGCCCACGGTCTTCTCGTTTGTGATCCATCCAAGGATCGTACCCGCGACGCCCATCGCACCGGACCGGCCCGCCGTGGCCACCGAAGCCGTCGAACTGACCCGCACCCTTTCGCTCGACGGCGACATGTGGCGGCTCGCCATCGATCCGAAGAACGTCGGCCGACAGGAGGGCTGGTTCAACGAACCGCGCAAGGATGCCAAGCCCACGAAGGTGCCCTGGATCCTTCAGGATGCCTTTCCCAATTATCATGGCGTTGTCTGGTACTGGCGGCGATTGGAGGCACCGGCGAATCCGCACGAGGGCGGCCGCACGCTCCTTCGCTTCAATGCGGTGAGCTACATGGCCAACGTCTGGCTGAACGGCCGGCCGGTCGGCGAGCACGAGGGGGCCGAGACGCCGTTCATGCTCGATGTCACCGACGCGATCAAGCCGGGTGCCGAAAACCTCCTGGCGGTCCGCGTGCTGAATCCGACGTACGAGCCGATCGACGGCATCTCGCTCTATGAGGTAGCCAAGTCGCTGAACCACTACCCCGTGCAGCCGAACGCCAGCTACAACGCCGGCGGCATCCACCGTTCGGTGGAGGTACTGCTCGCCCCGACGGTGCGTATTGAAGACGTGCAATCGATCCCCGACTGGAAGACCGGCGAGGTTCGCGTCCGCGTGAATCTGCGCAACGCCGGGCCAAAGGACGCCGTCGCCCGCCTGAGCATCTCGGTCGCGCCGGCCGCACGGGGCACTACCATTGCCGCAAAGACCTTCGAGCAGCCGCTGGTCCCCGGCGACACGCTCGTCGAGGCCGTGTTCCGCGTGCCCTCGCACCGTCTCTGGGAGCTGAACGATCCGTATCTGTATCGCGTTACCGCGCGGGTCGAGGCGGTCGGCAGCCGATCGGCCGACGAGCAGTCCGTCCGTTTTGGCTTCCGCGACTTCCGCTACGACAACGGCTTCTTCCGCCTCAACGGCAAGCGGGTTTTCCTCCAGGGACCGATGAATCAGATCCTCTACCCGGCCGGCTACCTGTTGCCCCACGATCCCGATCTGCTCCGTCGCGACGTGATGAATATGAAGACGTTCGGCTTCAACTTCTGCCGCGTGGCATTCTCGAGCAGTACGCCCGAACAGCTCGATCTTTGCGACGAGGTGGGGCTGCTCATCGTTCAGGGGCACCTGGCCGACTGGCAGCTCGACTGGCACACGAAGGAGTACCCGAACATCGAAAAACGGTTCGATCGCTCCATCGTCGAGCAGGTCCGGCGCGATCGCAACCACCCGTGCATCATCGCCTGGGGTCACATGAACGAGACGTCCGACGGCCGGCTCTTCCGACACGGGGTCGATGCCCTGTCGCTGGTCCGCACGCTCGACGAGCACCGCATGCTCCTGCTCAACAGCGGGCGGTTCGACAACGCCTGGACCTTCGGCAGCGCGAGCAATCCGGGCTCGTGGACATGGGACGCGCCTGTCCGCGATCTGCACGACTATCCCAATGTCCCCCATACGGCCGACATCCTCCGCCGGCTGCGTGGCGTCGGATCGAACCCGTCGGAGGCGCCGATCGTCATGACCGAATACGGCCAGTGCAGCGGGCAGAACTATCCGCGTCTGCTCCGCCAGTTCGAGCAGATCGGCAAGGCGCACGGCGACGATGCCGATTACTTCCGCAAGAAGTGGGCACAGTGTGAGGCCGACTGGAAGGCGTGGCGACTCGATGAGTGCTGGGCCCGGCCGGAGGATTTCTTCGTGGCCTCACAGGCCAACGTGGCCAGGCTCCGGCTCGTGGGCAGCAACGCGATTCTGGCGAACCCCAAGGTGGTCGGGCACGCACTGTGGAACGCCCTGACCGACACCTATCATGGCTGCGGGCTGACCACGCTGTTCCGCGAACTGAAGCCGACGATCACCGACGTGGCCACCGATCTGGGCGCACCGCTTCGGTGGTGCCTGTTTGTCGAACCGGTCAATGTCTACCGCGGCGGCACCGTCCGACTGGAGGCGGTGCTGGCGAATCATGACGCCCTCAGGCCCGGCAAGTACCCCGTCCGCGTGCAGGTCGTCGGACCGAAGACGCAACGATTACTGGACAAGATGATCTCCGTCGAGGTCCCCGCGGGTGACGGCAAGACCGAGCCGCCGTTTGCCTTCCAGGCCTTCGCCGAGAATCTCAGGCTGGACGGTCCGTCGGGGCAGTACCGATTCATCGCCACGTTCACGCAGGGAGCGGCCGCCGCGGGCGAAGGGGTCGAGTTCTATGCCACGGACCCCGCCGACATGCCGGCGGTCTCACAAGAGGTTACACGATGGGGAGAGGACCCCGAGCTCGATCAATGGCTCAAGGCCCACGGGATCCGCACGCGGCCGTTCGCGGCCGGCGAACCGCCAGCCAATCGAGTTATCCTTGCCTGCGGCAAGCCGCCGGCGCCGGGCGGCCAGGCCGTCTTCGCCGAGTTGACACGGTGCATGTCGGCCGGATCGACGGTGGTTTTCCTTGACCTCGTCACGCTGGCCGAGGGCGGCCAGCCGATGCGGTGGTCTCCGGTCGAACCCAAGGGGTCTATCGGCGACATTAACGTTGTCGGCGGGTTCTATCGGAAGGACGACTGGGCCAAGGATCATCCGATCTTCGCCGGGCTGCCGGCCGGTGGGATCATGGATTATACGTTCTATCGCGAGATCATTCCGGTAACCGTGATGACGGGGCTGCCCACGCCTGCCGAGGCGGTGTGCGGTGCGATCCGCACGTCGGGCGGCGTCGATACTAACTCGTACGCATCGGGCCTGCACATCGCGATCTACAAGCTGGGGACCGGCCGGTGCATTCTGAACAACCTCAGGGTCCGCGAGAACCTCGGCAAGGACCCCGTGGCCGAGCGGCTGCTGCGAAACCTGCTCAACACCGCCGCATCGCCATCGGGCGTCTGAGCGGATAGGCGCAGAGTCTCGCCCGCTTCAGACCTGTAGCTGGGCGCCGCGGCCTTCCACCAGGCGCCGAACGGCAAGGGGATCCAGCTCTCGCGGGGTCCGACGCTGCTGAACCGCCATAGCGGCTGCGATGCCGGCGGCCTGGCCCATCATCGAGCACGTCGTGGTCACCCGGGCCGATGACATCGCCAGTTGATCGGCGGAGAAGCATCGTCCGGCCACGAGCAGGTTGGAGGCGTCCTTGACGATCAGACATCTCAGCGGGATCTGATAGGGTGGCACTTTCCGCTGCTCGGGCGGCAGGACATAGGTACGTTTGTCGTCGTCGGGCTTGTGTGCATCGAGGTAGTAAACACCTCGGGCCACGGCGTCGTCGAACCGCCTGGCCGCCCGGACGTCGGCCAGCGTCAATACATAGTCGCCGACCACACGACGGCCTTCACGGATACCGATTTGCGCCGAGCAGTGATCGAACTGCCAGGGCTTGCCTTCGACGCGCTGATAGTAGTCGAGCACCTCCATCATCCGCCGACGCCCGGCGATCTCGGCGCGGGTCAGGCCCTCCGTATCGGCCGCATCGAAGCCGGGAACCTTGATCTTCAGGGCATTGCCCTGCGGTCCGTTGGGCCAGAGGCTCGTCATGGGCAGGTCACCTGCCTGGCGAAGGGCGCGGAACAGCCCTTCAGGCACCTGGGGGCGGGCCTCCTGCTGCGGAACGTGGCGGACGAAGAACATCAGCGACATGGGCAGTTGGATATGATCCTGCGGGCGCCCTTTGACGGTCTCGAAGCCCGCCGCGGCCACCACCTCAGCCTCGCCCGTGCAGTCGATGACTTGCCGGGCGCGAAGCGCCTCCGGTCCGGACTTGCCGCAGACGATGCACTCGGTGATCCGTCCGGCCTCCACGCGAACGTCCACGAAACGCGTATGGAGCAGCAGCCGGACCTTTCGACGAAGCAGCAGTTCCTGGAGCACGACGGCCAGAATCTCGTGGTCGAAGACTCGGTGATCCGCCTGCGGATAGGGCTGATAGCCGGCGATGGCGTTCCAATTCTCCAGGTCGGCCACGATGGCGTCGAACACCTCGCCCTGCCCGCGCGTCTCGCCGCAGAACGAGGCCACGCCACCGACGGTGCAATTGCCGCCTGCCACGGCGAATCGCTCCACGAGGATGACGCTCGCCCCCGATCGCGCGGCCGCACAAGCGGCCGAGACGCCGGCGATGCCACCCCCGATAACCGCCACATCGGCCTCGTAACGAACCGGAATGCGTCGCTGCCACGAGACGTACGCAGGTTCCGGTGTGCTGCCATGACTCGATGTGGAGGCAGGCGACGACGCCTGTTCTCGGCTGCCCTCTTTCGCTTTCGCACTGCCTGCGGAGGCAGCGAGCACTGCCGCGCCGGCGGCAGCCATAAAGTCTCTTCGGGAACCTTTCACGAGGACCTCCTGTCTGCGACATTGCAGGAAGGCGGAGTCGCATGATCGCTCGTACCCGGCAACTGCCTGGCCGTTATGCGGTGCCTGCGGCGGATTTCCTCGCGGCCTCCAGCAGCTTGATCCAGGGACCTATGTAGTGGCCGTGATCGTGGTAGGTTCGCCCGCTGATGAGGTTGCCATCTATCACACACGGCTCATTGACGAACGTGCCGCCGCAGACCTCCAGATCGAACTTGCACTTGGCCACCGTGGCCATCCGCCGGCCCTTGACGCAGCCGGCGTAAGCGGGGATCTCCACGCCGTGACAGACGCAGGCGATCGGCTTGTTGGCCTGGAAGAAGTGCCGCGTGATCCGCACGAGGTCCGCATCGTACCGGATGTACTCGGGCGCCCGGCCGCCGGAGAAGAAGATGCCAAGGTACTCTTCCGGGTTCACATCGCAGAAGGCAACGTCCGCCTCGATCGTGTAGCCCTCCCATTCCTTGGTGATGGTCCAGCCCGGCTTGACCTCGTGCATCACCATCTGGAACCGCCGCTTCTCCGGCCCGGCAACGACGGGCGTGAATCCTGCCTCGATGAGACGGTAGTAGGGGTACAGGGTGTCGACGGTTTCAGATGCGTCTCCCACAATGACGAGAACCTTGCCCATGTTTGGCCTTTCCTTTCCGTAAGTCGCCGCTACTTCAGGCAGCCTTCCAGGTATCTGCGTGCCCGGTTGATCTCGGCCGTGACCGCTGCCGACGTATCGAGGATAGGATCACCGCGGGGTACCGGATGCATGAAGATCTCTGTGTTTCCCTGGAAATCGATCTCCCGAAGGGCCACGAGCAACGGCGCGAAATCCAGCGGGCCGCGGCCGGGCATCTGAAGGAGTTCCTGATCCTTGGGAAGTTTCTTCATGCACCCCTCTCCGTGTTGCCAGGCATAGAACGTCTCGATCCGACGGCCCAGGTCCCGGATCAGGCCCGCCAGCCATGTCGCGTCCTGAGGCAGGTGGTAGGGCGCGAAGGCGATTGCCAGGCGGGGCGTGGGTCGCAATTCGGCGAGCCATTTCATGGAGTCGGGCGACTCCACCAGGCTGTTGGCATGGTTCTCGACGGCAATCGTGATGCCGGTCTCCTCGGCCACCGCCAGATGGGGCCTCATCTTCTCCACGAACTCCTTCACGGCCACCTTGAGATCATTCCCCTTGAGCCCCTTGGGGCCGACCGCCCCGGTCACGATCGTTCGGCAACCGAGTCGCGAGGCCAGCCGCATCTCGTCCTGGAGGCCCAGGGGCCCCAGCTTGTACTGTGTGATACAACCCAATCGAATGCCGTGTTCCTTCAACAAGTCCGCGAATCGGTCCGCGCCCATCTCGTCGAGCTGCTCTCGCTGTGAGCCGTGGACCTTCGGCCAGATGTCGATGGCGTCCGCGCCTGTCTTCCTGACCTCCGGCAGGATGGTCTTCAATGGGGCATAGCCATACATGCACGACGCCAGGACGTATCGCAGTCTGAATGGATTCGATGGTGCGGCCGCTGCCGCCATTGGCGCCAGCGTCGCACCGACGACCCCGCCCAGGAACTCGCGCCGATTCATCATGGGTCCGTCCCTCAACGGCCGGTCCTGTCTGCCCCCGCGTTCCTTCATTCGCAAGGGCACCGTTACGACACCTCGAACCCCTTGCGTTGCTCGCGGCACAGCCACTGGTTGGCCTCTGCGTCGCCGACGAACAGCTCCTTGTCCGGGTCCCATTTCAAGGGCCGGCCGAGGCGCATCGAGATATTCGCCAGATGGCACACGGCGGCGCTGCGATGCTGGCTGACCACGTCGGAGATCGGCGTCTTTCGCGACGCTACACAGTCGAAGAAATTGCGCATGTGGTTCTCAATCGATGCCAGTTTGCCGACCTTGGGCTCGAAGTTCAGGTCATCGGCGTAGAGTGTGTACTCGGAGCGTTTCAATCCAAGCTCCTTGAGAAGGGCGGGAGGGTCGGTCTCGACACTTCCGCGTGTGATGAAGACATCACCCTTCTCGCACTGGAAGCGAACGCCGATCTTGCCCTCACTGCGAATCTCCAGCTCAATCCCGTTCGAATACTTCATGTCAGCGTGGAACCAGGGTGGCACGTTGTAGCCGTTGTCGGCCTTGGCGAATCGAGCCTTGCCGTCGATCTCGATCGGACCGCTGTGATCGGCACCGACACCCCACTGGGCGATGTCGACGTGATGCGCGCCCCAATCGGTCATCTTGCCGCCGGCATACTCAAACCACCATCGGAACGTGTAGTGGCAGCGGTCCTCACAGTAGGGAACGAGCGGTGCCTGCCCCAGCCACAGATTCCAGTTAATGTGCTTGGGCGTGGGCACATTCTCGAAGGGACCACCCGTGGGATTGCCGTCAATTGTCACGACGACTCTCTTCACCTTGCCCACTCGACCCGATCGAACCAGCTCGCATGCCTGGCGAAAGCGAACATCACTCCGCTGCCAGGTGCCCACTTGCACCACCCGCCTGGTCTGATCGACCACCTTGCACAGGACCTTGCCCTCGTCGACGGTCAAGGTTAACGGCTTCTCGACGTAGACATCCTTGCCGGCCCGGCAGGCGTCGATCACCATCTTGGCGTGCCAGTGATCGGGTGTCCCGATCAGGACCACATCGACATCCTTCCGGTTCAGAAGGGCGTGGTAGTCCTCGTAGATTTCGGGGCCGCCGCCAAAGCAGGACTTCGCCATCTCGCGCAGATGCCTGTCGACGTCGCAGAGCGCGACGAGCCGCCCGTAGGGCAGGGCTTTCTCCGTAATCACCGAACCCTGGTAGCGCAGCCCGATCGCGCCGATGCCGAACCGTTTGTCCGACGATCGAGGCCGGGCCTTCTCGGCAGCGGCCGATGCGCCGGCGGCACCGGTCAGGGCCACCGCCCCCGATCCGACTGTCGTCGAAAGGAACGTCCTCCGGTTGATTCGCATGGCAGCTCCTCGAATTGGGCCTCCAGTGGGCTGTTCGTGAGATGGCGGCGTTGGCGAGGATGATCTCGCCGCAACAGCAACGTTTCAGTGAGGCCAACGTATCCTGCCAGGCACATCCTATCAAGGGAGAAGGGATGTGGCTGGCTTTCGATCCGGACAGGGCAGAGCTGCGGTGTGATCGGCTCAGCGGGACGAGAGAAGATGTCCGCCGCTCAGAGCGGCGACCGCTGGGAGGCGGGACAGATCGGCTGTTGTTCCGCATTCTCCCGATGGACCTCTGTTGAGCCATGTCTTGAAGGCCGGTATCCTGCCCGTGTACCGTTTGAACAGTTCAGGATGCGTCATGGCGATTCCGGCCTTTCACGCGGCAAGAACAAGGCAAGGGGCCAAGAATGAAAGAACGCGATCAGGAGTCCGGGTGCGGTTGCGGGTGCGACCGGCGTGAGTTTATCGCCACTGTGGGCGCTGCACTGGGAGGGCTCGCTTTCACGACGAGTGATTCTGTGGTAGCGGCCGATGCCCCGGCACCGACCGCCGGGAAGACGCCGGCCACTGTCCGCACGATCTTCCTCTATCCCCCGTCGAAGACGTTCGCAGAGAATCCAGACGGCTGGTGGAGTTGGCCCGGCAATGACTTTGACGCCGAGGGGCGTCAGAAGAACTACACGGCGGCGATTCGCGAGATCGAGAAGAGGCTCTCCATGCGGATCGCCATCGACCCACACCCGGTAGCCGGCGAGCGTGACGCGGAGCGGGTAGCCGGCGAACTCCAGGCCGCTCCGCCCGATGGCCTGCTCATGATCATGTTCTATAACCAGAGCCTGGCGCTTGCCGATCGCCTCCTGAAGGTCGCGGGCGACAAGCAGATACCGGTGGTGTTCTTCATCGGATTGGGCGTCAAGCATGGTGCGGTGGCGTCCTATCGCCGACCCGGCGTGTACTTCATCCAATCGCTCGACAATCTGGAGGCCATCGAGAGCGGACTGCGGATGATCCATGCAAAGAAAAGCCTCAGTCAGAGCACGCTCCTGAGTATTACGGAGGCGGCGGGTACGACCGAGGCCGTCGAGCCGTTCCTGGGCGTTCGCGTCCGCGTGATTCCCTTCGCCCGCTATGCCGACGAGTTCAAGAAGGCCGCCCTGGATGCGGCGGCTCGCCAATGGATCGCCCGCACCACCGGCGGCGCCCGGGAGGTTCGCGGCGTGACTCCCGAAGCGCTCGACAACGCGGCCCGAGCGCACATCGCCCTCAAGAAGCTGCTGGCCGATGAGAAGGCCGACGGGCTCACGATGAATTGCCTGCGCCGGGGCATGCTCAAACCGTGCATGAGTTTCGCCACGCTCAATGGAGAGCTGATTCCGGCGGCCTGCGAAAACGATCTGCCAGCGGTGTATACACAGTTGCTCGGGCAACGGCTCCTCGGTCGCCCCGGCTTTCAGCACAACCCGTGCTACGAGACGGAACGGAACCATTACTACGGGTCGCACTGCACCTGCACGACACGACTCTACGGTCCCGAAGGCCCTGAGCTGCCCTATCTCCTGCGCCGCTTCGCCCATACGAACGAAGGGAGCTGCGCGATTCAGGTGTTCTGGAAGGAGGGCGACCCCGTCACGATGGTCCGCTACTACCCGGGCAAAGAGCCGGCGTTGGACGTCTACGCCGGCCGCGTGGTCAAGTCACATGCCATGCCGCCGGCCGCCGGCTGCACCACAAACGTCGAGATCGAGATCACCGATCGTCCCGACGCCTGCATGGTCAAAGGCCATCACAATCTCCTGTTCTGCGGCGACTTCGCCCGGAAGTTCCGCCTGTTTGCCCAGCTCTACAGAATCCGTCTGGCCGACACGGGTTTCCAAGGCCCCTTGCCCGCTTGATGTGTGACCCTGTAGCGGAATGATCTGTCGTGCGTGGTGTGATTTCGCAACGCGTCGCGATCGCTCGCCGTCAGCGGCCTCGCACGCAACATCGTGCCCAGTCGGTGATGTTCCCATGTTCGTTTCATCATGGGCTCCACCTGTCGGTGTCGAAGCCCGTCGTACAGCTCCCGATGTGATCCTCCCCTCGGCGAATGATGTGGTATACTCTATTGGCGGCGGGCGAAGGATAGGTACACCCATGATCGCCCGCCAGTTGTCGTCCGGGCTCTGATTGCAGGGTGTGTGCCCGCGATTGTCCGCTCGCGCCCAATCAGGCCTCCCCGCCTCCGACGAAACCTGCCACCGTTCGGGAGCACAACGATGTCACACTATTCCAGCCGACTTCAAACCCCGCGTTGCCATCGTCCCACACCATTGTCACCTGCCGAATGCCTTCTGATCGTCGCAATCCCATTGCTCGCGTTGACCATAACCTCCGCCGACGCAGAAACGGCAGACATCTCATTAACCGACAAGACTGTGACGCCGACCAGCGTTGATTTCGAGGGTACCGTCTCCGGGTCGATCAGCGGAAGCTGGTGGACCGAGCCGGGCATGGAGGGAGCGTCATGGTACGTCGTGGCCGGCTTCCGACACCTCACGGGGAGTTGGATGGGCGGCGAACCTGTCGGCGTGAGCGGGATGCAGGGGGTAACGCTGCCGGTGTCTCCATGCAGTTCATTTTCAGGGAGTACTTTCAGCGGCTTGGTAGCGCCTTCCATCTCCTCTGGGGAGCCCACAGGACCGACATACGCCGTATGGATTCAGATGGTGTCCGCCACAGACCTCGCCTCCGCCATCGCCGCGTTCAAGTCTACGATCGCCCCGGCGACGGACACAGAGCGCCAGAAGCAGTTGGCACTCATGTCGGTCTGTCAGAGGGCGGACATATCGGTGTCAGGGGTGCGGTGGCTGGTCCGTCCCGATCATCCTGGCGACACGCTCGCCGGAGATATCACTGGAAGTTGGTGGGGCGATGACTTCACGGCAAAGTGGTATGCGGTCTTGGGCTTCCGCGACAGGAACGGAAATTGGGTGGGCGGCGAGCCGGTGGCACCGGCATCCATGGCAGGTGTCTATGTGAAATTCCACCCGGGGCAGTCCTTCTGGAGAGTCGGGTACGGAATTGTCTCACCATCAACATCCGGAACCTACGGCCTGTGGGTTGACATGGTGCCGTCTGCAGACTTGGCCGGCGCGATCTCCGCGTTCAAATCGCAGACCTCGAATACAAGCTCGCCGCGCCACCGCAGGATGTCTGACATCCCGGTCGGTCACGTAGCGAATACACGTCTGCTGAGCGGCAACGTGGCGCCAACAAGTATCGCCCCCGGCGGGGCGATCTCGGGTTCGATTACCGGCCAGTGGTGGACAGATGAATCTCTGGGGGACGCAGTGTGGTATGAGGTCGCAGGCTTCCGCGCCCCCAACGGAGCATGGGTGGGCGGCGATCCGGTGCCGATCAGCGGAATGGAGGGGGCAACCTTGCCGCTCTATCCAGGCCAGTCTTTCTCAGACAACACCTTCCGCGGCCTGACGGCCCCGGACACGCCCGGGTCATACTACGTATACGCCCAAATGGTACAAGCAGCCGACCTGGCTGCCGCCGTCTCCGCGTTCAAGTCTCAGACTGCCCTATTCGACGATGGATTCCACAGATTGGTAGCGGAGGTCGCCGTGGTGATGCCGGCAGACATCTCCCTGACCGGTAAGATCCTCATACCGGCAAGCCTGGCCCCGGGCGGAACGGTGTCGGGAACGATCAGCGGCTCCTGGTGGTCGGATCCAAACACCGCGGGAGCGGCGTGGTACCTCGTCGCAGGATTCCGCGACCCCAATGGCGCCGCCCTGGGCGATCCCGTTGGGATAGAAGGTATGCAGGGAGCGGCCCTGCCTCAGTATCCCGGCCAGTCTTTCACCGACGTCGGATTCAACGGCCTGATAGCCCCGGCCTCCGCAGGAACATACTCCGTATGGCTCGAAATGACGCCCGCGGCCAGCCTCAGTGATGCCATCCTGGTCTTCAAATCACAGAACCCAACCGCGGAGGGGCAGTACCACAAGAGGCTGGGAGAAGTCGTGGTATCGGAGCCTGTCATCCACGCGAGCATCTCCCTGACGAGCGGAAGCCTGACGCCCACAACCGTGACGGCGGCCCATACGATATCAGGAACGATCAGCGGAAGCTGGTGGTCGGATGCGGAGATGGCAGGTGCGTCGTGGTATGTCGTCGTGGGCTTCTGCGACGGCAGCAGCAGGGCGATGGGCCTTCCGGTGGGCGTGGAGGGAATGCAAGGTGTGGTCTTGCCGGTATCCCCGGGACAGTCCTTCACCAACAACGCGTTCAGTGGCTTGCAGGCACCAGGACCGGGCTATGAGGGGACATACGCGGTATGGATTGCGATGGTACGCGGTACGAGTCTGAGCTACGCGAAGTGGGCCTTCACGTTGCACCCACGGGCAGCCATGTTTTCGGGCGTAGTAATGATCAGCAAGAAGCTCGGAGATGTGACGGTCCGGCCGGCCGCAGATGTCGTGCTGACGAGCAAGAGCCTGACGCCGGCGAATGTGACGGCGGGCGGAATGGTGTCAGGGACGATCAGCGGGAACTGGTGGTCCGACCTGGAGACGACGGGTGCGTCGTGGTACGTGCTCGCAGGGTTCCGCGACGCCCATGGCGCCGCCGAGGGCGAGCCCGTTGCGGTCGATGGAATGCAGGGAGTGGTGTTGCCTCTGGGTCCGGGGCAGTCGTTCACCGACAACAGGTTCAGCGGCCTGATGGCCCCGGTTTCCCCGGCGAAGCATTTCGTGTGGATTGAGATGATAGCCACAACCAGCCTGAGCGACGCGATTGCCGCCTTCAAGTCGCAGAGCGCGGCCGCGGAGGGGCCGTGCCACAAGAAGGTGGGAGATGTGAATGTCTTTCCGCCCGCAGACATCACGCTGACAAGCAAGGGTGTGCAAACCGCTGACCTGTTTCCGGGCTGGACGATCGCGGGAGCAATCAGCGGAAGCTGGTGGACGAGTGTGGGCTCGGAGGGGGCGTCATGGTTCGCGGTCGCAGGCCTGCGCGACGGCAGCGGGGCCGCAGTGGGCGACCCTGTCTGGATCGGCGGAATGCAGGCGGTCACATTGCCTCTCTCCCCGGGGCAGTCGTTCTCGGAGAACGGATTCGGCGATCTGATCGCGCCGATGCCGGCCGGAACATACGGCGTGTGGGTTCAGATGGTGTCATCAACGGACCTGGCCGGTGCGACAGCCGCGTTCCGGTCAGAGACGGCCACGGCCGATACGCAGTATCACAAGAAGGTGGCGGCGGTGACGGTGCACGAACCCCCCGGGGCGTGGGTGAATCCATGCGCGGGGCTGGGTATCTGTCAGATCGGCCTGGTCGGATTGGCCGTCATGTTGTTGACTCACACGACCAGACGCCAAGATCTTCATGCCGAACATTGCCGCCAACATGACCAGTTTGTAGCATGGCAGAAGGAGGTGTATGGCGATGACGGTTGAGGAGAAGGTATTTGATGAGGCGCTGTCTCTGCCCGTGGAAGCTCGCTTGACCCTGGTGGAGAGACTCATCGTCAGCCTCAACCTGCCCACACAACAGGAGACCGACCGTCTTTGGGCAGAAGAGGCGGAACGGCGCGTCTCCGAAGTCGAAAAGGGCGAGGTGGAACTGATCCCTGGAGAAGAAGTCTTCTCGAAGATCAGAGGCAAGTACCGAAGATGAAATTCTTCCTCCACCCGGCTGCTGAAGAGGAACTCACGGAGGCGGTATTACGAGGAATGCCAAGCCGGTCTCGGTCTTGAGTTCGCTGAAGAGATTCACGCCACCATCGTTCGGATCGTCCAGTTTCCTGATGCCTGGTCGAGAATGTCTGCCAACACGAGGCGATGCCTTGTGAACCGGTTTCCGTACGGTGTCATCTATCAGGTCACGTCCGATCTTGTCCGCATCATTTCGATCGCCAATCTCCACCGTCGTCCGGACTACTGGAAAGGCCGAGTCTGATCTGACCGCCACTCCCAGCCCTTCTGCGATATGATCGACTGAAACACACAGATCGACCACGACGTTAAGGGCAATGGCCCTGGTCTTGAAGCTCATCGTAGGTGATCGGACAGGCCGGAAGGCGAAGCGGATTCCGACTGACGATTGAGGAACTCTCGCGGTTAGGGAATCGGATGGCCGTTGAACGCTCCCAGATCAAGCAAGTCCCTGTTGCCGGTGGTGGAGCAATCATTACGCGGCTGCGAGGCGTCAGACGCAGTATCGTGATTCCGCCCGACGGCTGCGCCGGTCAATCCTCGAATCCCTTATCCTTAAGAAGCTTACTGATTCGCTCGTTTTCGGCCCGGTATTCCGCCTCCAGGCGGGCATCCTCCTTCGGGTCTGAGGAAGCAAACCGAAACTCCACAAACGCCGGAAGTGATTCTATCTGACCGTCCGCATAGATCCGAACATGGCTGTCGTTGGTCATACGATGCACGGAGTAATAGTCTAAATACTCACCTCGTTCGTCGGATCCGAAGAGATAGCGGATCGACCACCCACCCTTGAGAATCTCGCCGCGACGGCGATGCTCGATGTCCTCCGGCGGCAGACGGATGTCCCAGGAATCGAACGCGGCGTTGAACTCCGATTCGATCTTCTCCAGAGGCACAGATCATTCCTCCCTGGGATTCGGGTAGCGTGCAGGAGGCCTCCCGGCCGGATGCGTTGTCCTCATTTATGGTGTGGTATCGGCTCGGCTGCCGCTGATCAGCGCGAGACCTTCTTTGAGGCTCTGTGCAGGGAAATCAGCCTGCGCCCGCATGCCCTCTGACGCCGCTGCAGGGCCCTGACAAGCGTAGCCAGATCATTTCCGTGCTCGGCAAAGAGCTCCTGCCGCACCCGCCAGACCTCTTGCACTATCGGGTCACGCGTCATCTCCGGTCTCCCATCAACTCTTCGGGTGTGCATAGCACGGGACATCGATAACCTCCCTTGAGGCAGACCGCAGTCAACTGCTCAGCGATCTCGGCATTGTTAATGTGAGTACAGTTCCACGTCATCAGAAAGTCAAGATCATTCACCGCCGCTACCGCTACATGGACCGCATCCGCACCACGGTTTCTCGGAATGAGCCGTGCGGAAACGATGGCGTCGGCCAGTTCCAGAACCGAATCGTCGATTGCCAACACTCTGAGCGGACTCAGGAGAGACAGCCGTTGGCCGGCCACCTCAACATCTCCTCTCGCTGCCTCATCCAAGACCAACTGCGAGATGAGCAATCTGAAGGACATCCTCCGATTGTCCCACCAATCGTGTGTGATCCTCTGGTGAGCCGCAACAATGAGGTCACGACCCGGCCGAGCCGCCAGGTAGCTTGGAATTGTTGTCTCGACGTAGACAGTCGGCTTCATAGGCCCATTGTAGCGATTCACGACAGAGCTTGAACAGACAGATGCACACCACACATCTCGACAGATCGTCACAGAGGTCAGCCGTTGTGTCCTTCTCCGGTGCGAGTAGAATGTGTCCCTCAACCGGCCTTCCCGAGGCCCGGACAGGCCGGGGCGAACCCCACGACGAAAGGCTAACAGAGAGAACGGGTTCGCCTATTCTTGCCGAACTCTCTATGCTCATCTCCATCCGTTGGCCCTGAGTACGAAAGGAAGCCAAGATGACACGCCACCTGAGCCGACTCTTCTTCACCGGTTGCATTCTGGCGGTCAACCAGGCGGCTTGGTCGGCAAGTTCCCAAGAGGCCGCCCAAGGCGTTCTGAGCCGGCTGCTGCCCAAGGAGGCCGAGCACTTCGTCTTCGAGCAGATACCTGCCGACAACGGACGCGACGTCTTTGAGATCGAATCCCGCGACGGCAAGATCATCCTCCGCGGCTCGAACGGCGTATCGGCCTGCTCGGCACTGAACTGGTATCTGAAATACTACTGCAAGGCGAGCGTGTCCCTGTGCGGCGATCAGCTCGATCTGCCACACCCGCTGCCGACCGTCGGGAAGAAGGTCCGGCAGGTCAGCCCGCATCGCTATCGCTACTGCTTCAATTTCTGCGCCTTCAGCTACACGCTGGCCTTCTGGGATTGGGCCCAGTGGGAACGCATGATCGACTGGATGGCCCTGCACGGCATCAATATGCCGCTGTCCGTCACCGGACAGGAGGCCATCTGGTACAAGGTGTATCGCGACATGGGGCTCAGTGATCGGGACATTCAGGGCTTCCTCGTCGGACCGGCCTATCTGCCCTTCGGCTGGATGGGCTGCATCGATCAGTGGGGCGGCCCCCTGCCGCAGGAGTGGATGAACACCCACCTCGATCTGCAAAAGAGGATCGTCGCCCGCCAGCGAGAACTTGGCATGACGCCCGTGTTGCAGGGCTTCACCGGACACGCACCCTTGGCCCTCAAGAAGCACTTTCCCCAAGCGAAGTATCGCACCGTCTCGCCCTGGTGCGGCTTTCCGGCCACGATGTTCATAGATCCGGCGGACCCGCTCTTCATGACCGTCGGCAAGGCCTTCATCGAAGAACAGACCCGCCAATTTGGCACCGATCACCTGTACGCCTCCGATACGTTCATCGAGATGTCTCCGCCGAGCAGCGAGCCGGCCTTCCTGGACGCGATGGGCAAGGCGGTCTATGGCGCCATGGCAGCCGCCGACCCGGACGCCACCTGGGTGATGCAGGGGTGGCTCTTCTTCAACAACCCGAGTTTCTGGAAACCGCCCCAAGCTAAGGCCCTCATCGGGGCGGTGCCCCAGGGCCGCACGGTCGTGATCGACCTGTTCTGCGAGCATCAACCGGTGTGGAACGCAACCGAGGCCTTCCACGGTGCGCCGTGGGTCTGGTGCATCATCCACAGCTTCGGCGGCAAGGTCGGCCTGTACGGCGGATTGCCGCAGATCTGTCAGAATCTCAAGACCGCCCTGACGAGTCCGAGCCGCGGCAGGCTCTCGGGGATCGGGCTGATCATGGAGGGACTCGACTACAACCCCATCGTCTACGACCTGCTGACCGAGATGACCTGGCGCGACACCGTGCCCGACCTGAGTGCCTGGATCCCGCAGTACGTCGAGCGGCGCTATGGGCGGCGGCCTCATGCGATCGCCAAGGCCTGGGAACACCTGTCCAGCACGGCCTACCGCTTCGCCGGCTGCCATGATTCGGTCGTCACCGCTCGGCCCTGGTTGAACGCCAAGTCCTCCGCTCCGTACGACACGACCCTCCTGGCCAAGGCGTGGCAGGGCCTGCTCGAATCCGCGGGCGAACTCGGAGCCGCCGACACCTATCGGTTCGACCTGGTGCATGTGGCACGTCAGGTCCTGCTGAACCATGCCGACGACCTGCTCGCAGACGCACTGGCCGCCTATCGCTCGAACGATCGCCCGGCGTTCGCCCAGATGAGCCGGCGATACCTGGACCTCATCCGAGACGTTGACACGCTGCTGGCCACACGCCGGGAGTTCCTGCTCGGCAAGTGGCTTGGCGACGCCAAGCGATGGGCATCCAACGACGAGCAGCGTCGGCTGTACGAATGGAATGCCCGCAACCTCATCACGCTCTGGGGACCGCGCGACAGCGAATTGCACGAGTACTCGCAGCGTCAGTGGTCGGGCCTCATCAGCGGGTTCTACCTGCCGCGATGGGAGAGGTTCTTCCGATCGCTGGACGAAGCGATGGCCTCCGGCCGGTCGTTCGACGACAAGGCGTTCGAAAACACGATCCGCGACTGGGAGGTGAACTGGACGCATCAGACCGAGGACTATCCGTCGGAGCCAATCGGCGACAGTGTGGCCGTTGCCAGGGCCCTGTGGGCCAAGCACGGGCAGACCGTGCTCGAGCCCGAGGCGGCGGCCCAGAGCCTGACGACCGGCCGGCCGACGACATGCTCTTCGTCTTTACCGCCTTATCCCGCCCACCTGGCCAACGACGGCAAGCGCCGCAACACAGACCGCTACTGGGCTACCGACGTGGCGAACGACAAGAATCCCTGGTGGCAGGTCGATCTGGAGAAGCCGACGCAGGTCGGCCGGGTCGTCGTCGTGTTCTACTACGGTGACGATCGCACCTACGGTTTCACGGTCGAGACCTCGCTCGACGGAAAGCAATGGCACATGGCCGCGGATCGGCGAGACAACAAGGCACCATCTACCCGGGCGGGCATCACCTGTTCGTTCCCCCCGCAGCAGGTGCGTTTCATCCGCGTGAACCTCACGCACAACTCGGCCAATACGGGGCGTCACCTGGTCGAAGTGATGGCATATCCCTGACCCGCAGGATTGCCCAAGGACCAGACACGGGTAACATGGCCCTACGGAACATCAGGACATCCCCTCACTCTCGATTCACAGGAGACCAACCGATGGCAATGCCGCGTCGTGAGTTCCTGAAAGGCGCCGCCTTGGGGGCTGCGGGCATCCTGGCTTCCCACAACCGCTCCCCGGCCCTGGCCGAAACGAGCCCGCCGGCGAGCGACCATCAGCGGCCTGCCTACAAATACCGCATTGCCTTCGGCGCATGGATCAACGACATGCGATGGGAGCCGCTGCCCCTGGACAACTGGCCCGCACCGCAGTTCGACGACGAGGCGGTCGAAAGCATCATCAAGACCATGGACGTTCAGAGCCGGGCCGGCTTCAACATGCTCGACGTCTGGGGCCTCTTTGCCACCTACGGCTGGCCCACCGACATCGTCTCGGCGCTCGACGAAGGCCGTCGCCGGAGGATCCACCGCCTGCTCGACGCAGCCAAACAACGCGGCATCAAGATCATGCTGGGACTCGGCACCTATAGCTGGGGTTACGACAAGATCATCGAAGCCGACCCCGCCGTCCGAGGCAAGAACCCCGACGGCAAGCCGCACGCCCACGCCATGTGCGATGCGAATCCCAAGGCCTTCGACTACGTCAAACGGATCATCGACTTCGTCCTGGGCGAGTTCGACTTCGGCGGCGTGCATCTCGAATCGTGCGACCTGGGCTGCTGCCACTGCCCGCAGTGCGCGGGCAAGGACGGCGTCGTGGGCTACAACGTCCGAATCAACACCAAGACCGCCGACTACATCCGCCAGCGATGGCCCGACAAGACGATCTACGTGATCACCATCAACTGGATCCCCGCCGGTAAACACTTCAACGCCGAGGAAAAGGCCCGTGTCATCGAGCTGAGCCGCCATGTCGATTGCGTCTTCGACCAGGGCCACTGCGGCTCTCAGGTGAACGAGGCCGAACGGCGCGAGTTCATCTCGAAGATGCACTGCGCCTACGGCACCTCCGGCAAACTCTGGCTCTACCCCAACGCCCGATGGGACCGCTCGTCGTTCTTCATGCCGTACACGCAGCGGGCCGGCCAAGCGATCCGCGAGCAATATCAGGAAGGCGTCCGAGGGTGCATGTACTACCAGGGACCCGTCAACAACCCCGGCACCGAGGCCAACATCGCCGTCGGTGGGCGGATCCTGTCGGATACCCGGCGCGATCCGACAGACGTGCTGGCCGAGGTGATCGACCTCTACTACAAACCCTCCGACGCACCGACACGGCAGGCGATCGTAGACATCTTCCGCCGGGCCGAGGACGGCTACTTCAGCGAATGGAAGGAAGAGCCGTTCCGCAAGACCCGGGGGACACCGATCCCCGGTGAGTTCATGCTCGATCACCACCTCTTCGGCACGTTCCCCGGCCCCGCCACCTACCTGGCGGAGCCCTACCTCGATGCCAAAGGGCGCAAGGCCTACCGGGCCGTTCTGACATCCATCCTGTCGGACCTGCCTCGCCTCATCGGCAAGTGCAAAGATGACGGCCGCCTCCGGAAGATTCAAACCGCCTGCATCATCACAGGCAATCTCCTGAGCACTGTCGCCTATGCCAAAGGGGAGTACACGCCGTAGGACGTCCGCAGCGGCCCGGCCGAAATGAGATTCCTCTTAAGATACTCTTTGACTTTCGCCACAACCACGGCGTGCGTGAAAACCATCGCCGCCGGGCGCAGCCACACCCGGCCATGAGTTGATACCGGACAGCAGGAGCGTAGCATAGAGGGATCGGCTTTGTCGATCCAACCTTCAGGCGGACTCCGAACTTACCGTTTGATCGCCGGATCAGTCGGGCCCGTCTGAAGCAATTCTGCAGGAGCAAGAGCCATGCGTGTAGCCATTACCGGCGCCACAGGATTCCTGGGACGTTACCTCGTGCAGCAACTCGCCGCCGACGGTCATGAGCTCCGCTGCTGGTTCCGTGACGAGAGCAAGCGGATCGGTCTGCCCGAGGATATCGACTGGCAGAAGGGGGCACTTGCCGACCCGCAGGCCACCGCCCAACTCGTCCAGGGCGTCGACGCCGTTGTCCACGCCGCGGTTCAATGGCATCGCACGGCCGGCGCACGAAGCGGCGGCAATCTGCTCGACTTCGCACAGACCAACGTGATGGGCTCGCTCATGCTGATGGACGCCGCCCATAGGGCCGGCGTCGGGCGATTCATCTTCATCAGTTCCTGCGCCGTCCATGACCGAGTCCTCTACGATCGGGCGCTGGACGAGACCCATCCGCTCTGGCCGGAGTCGGACTACGGTGCCTACAAAGCCGCGGTCGAGGCGTTTGTGTCGAGCATGGGTCTCGGCAAAGGCTGGCCTGTCTGTGCCCTGCGACCCACGGGCATCTACGGCCTGGCCGAGCCTCCATCGGCCTCGAAATGGTTCGACCTGGTCGGTCGCGTCATGCGAGGCGAGTCGATCGAGTCGACCAAGGGGGGCAAGGAGGTCCATGTCATCGACGTGACCAAGGCAGTCGCCCTTCTGCTTGCGGCCGATGCCGAGCAGATCCGCGGGCAGGCGTTCAACTGTTACGACCTGTACATATCCGATCAGAGGGTGGCCCAACTCGCGAGGGACATGGTCGACAGCAAGAGCACGATAGCCGACCTGAACCGGGGGCCGAAGAATCAGATCGTCACGACCAAGCTCCGCGCCCTGGGCATGCAGTTCGGCGGCGAGGCATTGCTCGAGCAGACCGTCCAACAGATGGTCCGTGCCACTCAAGAGAAGGCGTGATGCGTTCGGCCGGATTGCACGCACTCACCCAGTTGACGGATGGCCCTTTTGCCGCACGGCCACTACGATCATGAGGCATTCTTCGGAGGTCATGCCCCATGAACGTCAACGCACTGCGGGTCCTCGTACTGTCGATGTGTCTGGCGATAACGGGCCGGCCCACCCGCGCCACCGTCGCCTCGCCCGAAGAGTTGTCTACCGCGCGGGAATGGATCGCCACGCACACCGCAGGCGGGAGGGCGCGCGACGTCCCGTTCTCGTTCGTCTACGCCGGCAAGCCCTCACGGGAGATCCTCGGCACTTGGAAGGTGAGCCGAGAAGCCCGCGCGCTGGACGACGAACGCACGCAGTCCACGGTCACCTATTGCGACCCGCAGTCCGGCCTCGTCGTACGCTGCGTGTCGACCGCCTACACCCGGTTCCCGGCCGTCGAGTGGGTCGTGTATGTCAAGAACGGCGGGTCGGCGGACACTCCGATTCTCGAGAAGGTTCAAGCGATCGATCTCTCCGTGGCCCGATCGGCCGCGGGCGACTTCGTCGTCCATCACGCCAAGGGCAGCGACGCCGCTTTCTCGGATTTTGCCCCGTCCTCCGACGCCGTACCGCCGGGTCGGAAGTTCACGCTGCACTCGCACGGCTGGCCCACGTCGATGGGCTCACCCAGCGGCAGCCCCTCGGTGGAAGCCCTGCCCTTCTTCAACGTGCAGTGGGGCGATGAGGGCCTGATTGGCGGGCTCGGATGGACCGGGCCGTGGATCGCCGAGTTCGGCCACGACAAAGCCCGGACGCTCACCATTCGTGCCGGAATGGACGGCACGCATCTGAAGCTTCACCCCGGCGAGCAGATACGAAGCCCGCGGGCCCTCGTCCTCTTCTGGAAGGGCGATCGCTGGCACGGCCAGAACCTCTGGCGGCGCCTGATCCTGGCCCACTACTCGCCACGACCGGGGGGCAAGCCCTTCACCGGTCTGCTCTGCGATGCAAACTGGGGATCGTGGATGACGGCGGACAAGCACATCGAGGAGATCGACTGGTGGAGCGATCATCAGCTCCCGATGGAATGCTACTGGATGGATGCCGGCTGGACCGACATGAGCAAGGGGTGGGTGGCGCATCAGTCGCAGCAGGTCCCGAACAAGGCGCTATTCCCGAAGGGGCTTCGACCCGTGTCCGACGCCGCGCGGCGCCGCGGCATGAAGTTCCTGCTCTGGTTCGTCCCGGAAAGCGTGTTCCCCGGCGTGGGCATCGCCGCCCAGCACCCCGAGTGGCTCGGCAAGCCGTTCTCACATAAGCCGGCCTTCGGCGACATGGTCTTCTACGGGTTGGATCATGGCGACCCGAGGATCAACATGTTCATGATCGACCACTTCTCGAAGACCATCGCCGACCACGGCGTCGACATCTTCCGGCAGGACGGGCTGAGCCTGTGGCCCGAGGATACCGCCCCGGATCGCAACGGCATCAGCCAGATCCGCTACACTGAAGGCTTCTATGCCTTCTGGGATGGCCTGCTCAAGAAGAATCCCGATCTCCTGATCGACAACTGCGGCTGCGGCGCCCGGAAGGTGGACCTCGAGACGATCCGCCGAAGCATCGTCTTCTGGCGGAGCGACAGTCAGGCCTCGGGCGACTTCGATCCGGTCTCTACGCAGGGGTTCAACTATGGGCTGTTTCCCTGGCTTCCCCTCAGCGGTGCCCCCGTGCCGATGCCGAGACTCAGCCCCTACGCCTTTCGCAGCGCGTATTGTCCCGCCCTGCTGGTCGGCTGGCCGATGGTGAACATCACGGACCTGCCCGGGCAGCGGTGGTCGGGCGTCGACCTGACCCTGCTCCGCAGACTCCTGAACGAGTATCTCGCGATTCGACCCTATCTGTTCGGCGACTACTACCCGCTCACGTCCTACAGTATCGAGAAGACCACCTGGATCGCCTGGCAGTTCGATCGCCCCGAGTTGGGGCAGGGCATGGTTCAGGCCTTCCGGCGCGAGAAGAGCATCTACGAGTCGGCCCGGTGCAGGCTTCGCGGCCTCGACGCCGAAGCGACGTACGAGGTGACCGACCTCGATACCAACGCACCGCAGCGCATCCGCGGGCGTGAGCTGATGGACAAAGGGCTACTCGTCCGTCTGACGACCAGCCCCGCGGCCGCCGTCGTCGTCTACAAGAAAACGCCGAACTGAGAGTCCTGTACGCCTGGTATCTGAATGGGCCGGAAACGCGCCGATTCATGGCGTCTCTGCCTTCGCAGCCAACCCTTTGCGACCCTGCGAACAGGGGCACGCGACCGATGAAAAGACCCGGATCGCTTGCCCGCGATCCATTTTTGGTGTATACCTGTTAATGAAATAACGGGAGGTAACCTCTCATGGTCAGGCCCCGCTCCGAAACGCTCACCCAGCGCGAAATGCAGATCATGTCGGCCCTGTGGGATCGCAGAGAGGCGACCGCCGATCAGGTTCGCCAGGACCTCTCCAACGGCCTGCACGATTCGACGGTACGGACATTGCTCCGGGTATTGGAGAAGAAGGGTTACGTACGGCACCGCATCGAGGGCAAGGCGTATCTCTATTCGCCGTCCGTCGAACGGGGACAGGCCGAGAGCGGAGCCATCCGCAGCCTGCTCAGACGGTTTTTCGACGGGTCGGCCGAAGCGTTGGTTCTGCGGCTCATTGAGGACGATCGGCTGACGGCCGGGCAGTTGGACGAACTCAAGCGGGCGACCCGACAAGGGCGAAGGCCACGTCGTTCGGGAGGCAGATCATGATCGAGACACTCCAGACCGATTCGGCATGGGCCGGGCGAATCGTCATGTTCGGCGCGGACGTTGCCGTGAAGGCGACGGTCCTGTGTCTCATGGCGATCGTCTGCGACCGGCTTGTCCTGCGCCGATGGGTGCTGATCCGATCGGCGCTATGGAATGCCGGCCTGGTCGCCCTGCTGTTGCTGCCGTGTGCGACAGCAGCGTTCCCGAGGTTTCGGATCCCCGTGCTTCCGCCGGGGCAATCCCAACACCCCGTGGCACGAACCGAACCTCTGCGACAGCAGCCCGCCGGCGCCGAACCAGGCCGATCGGTTACGGAGGCATTGATTGATGGGACGCCCGAGCCCTATGAACGGGCCGCCGTTGAGCGCCAACTCGCTCAGGCCGCAGCCCTCGCGGAGAAGGTGTCTGCCACTCCGGCCGCTCCCCCCTCCGCCGGCCGGCCTTCGCATGAATCCGTTCCCGAACCCGCGAAGGATGTTGCCGTAGTGGGGACCCCGGCCTCCGGAACCGAAAGCGGCATCGAGCCGCGAGGTGAAGCGGTCGGCGCGACTCATACGGTGATGGACCGACTGAGGGGTCACTGGAACTGGCAAGCACTCGTCGGGCTGATCTACGCGGCCGGTATTTTGTTGCTGGCCGTCAGGCTCGCCTGTTCCCTGATTGCGGTGGGAATCCTCAGGCGATCCGGCACGCCGGTGACGGATGTCGAGTGGCTAGGCGATCTAGCCTGTTGGCGGAACCGACTGGGGATACGAAGGCCCGTAAGCCTCGTTCGGACGGCCCGGGTCGGTGTTCCCACCGTTATCGGATGGATGCGTGCGACGATCCTGTTACCCCTTTCACTGGCAGGTCCGATTCCCAGGGCCTCGCGAGAGGCGATCCTGATTCACGAGCTGGCCCACGTTCGCAGGGGCGACTATCTGTGGCAGATTGTGCTGCGGATTGTACAGATCGCCTACTGGCCGCACCCGCTGATCTGGGTCGCAGGCCGCCTCGCTGCGATCGTGCGGGAACAGGCGTGCGATGCCTTGTGCGTCCACAGCCTATCCGGGGCCGAATCGTACGGATCGGTCCTCATCGATGTGGCCGCCGGCCTGGTCCGCAGGGGCCCCCGGCCGGGATGGGTAGGCGCCCCCATGGCGCGATCCACTCGACTCGCCCGCCGACTGCGTCAACTGGATACCGGCATCGGCTTGGCGCGATGCCTGACGGGACGGTCGCCGCGGATCGTCCTGACGTTTATGGCCGTCGGGGCCATGGGCATCATCGCCCCGGTGGAACTGGTGCACCGCACCGCCGTCGCTCAGCAACCTCCGCCTTCGCAAGAGGCTTCGGTGACTTCCCAGCCGGCGGTGTCGAATCCGACCTCCAGCCCATCCACGCCCGCCGAAACGAACGCCGTGACCGCGTCGAGCGCGTGGCTTCCTGGGCGAGTGCTGGACTTTCACGTAGTGGACGGTCGAACCGAATCACCGCTGGCCGATGTCGACATCCATGTATCGATCGACCGGCAGCGCTCGGAGGGCAAGTCGGATGCCCAGGGTCGTTACCGCATCACACTGCCCGACAAGGAGCCGTGGGAGGTCATCGTCAACGCGAGCAGGCCGCAATTCATCTCAATGGGCGTCTACTTTCGGGGCTTCAACAAGCACTTCGATGTGCCCGATCGGTACACGTTGAAGATGCGGCCGGGAACGACAATCGGGGGAATCGTCCATGACGAGGCAGGCCGGCCGATCGCCGGGGCGACGGTCGTGATCTACCTGCACGGGAGCGAGATGGAGCACATCTGCCTCTCCGATCATGAAGAGAAGACCAATTCCGACGGCCGGTGGCAGTGCAACGAGGTGCCCGAGAACATCGAGGGGATCGGAGTGGGCGTGCGGCATCCCGATTACATCGGCGACCGCAACGCGTGGGTGCGTCCGACACCGTCGCTGAAGCAACTCCGCGACGGGTCGTACGTCATGGTGATGAAGAAGGGGCTGGCCATCACAGGCACGGTCCTGGGCAAGGAGGGCAAGCCGGTCAAGGGCGCCTACGTCCTGCTCGGCCGCGATGCCGAGGTGGATGAATTGCCCCAGACGCGGACCGACGAACAGGGACGTTACCGCCTGGGCTGTTCTCAGCCGGGCGAGACGGTCCTGACCGTCTATGCACCGGGCCATGCGCCCGAGCAGAAGACATTGAATGTGGCGCCCGACCTGGCTCCGGTGGAGTTCCGGCTTGGCCCGCCGCACACCATTCGAGGGCGGGTCGTGGATGCCTCGGGAACCCCCATCGCAGGGGCCAACGTGCTCCCTTCACAATGGCACGGGCTGAGCTTCCATGAGTTCAAGTTGAAGACGGATGCCGAGGGGCGGTTCCGGTGGGACAACGCCCCGTCCGACGCCGTGGGCGTCTCCGTCAACAAGGTCGGCTATGCCTTCGTTCGCGACATCCAATTCACGCCGACGGATGCTGAACAGGTCGTGAGGCTCATTCGGACGCCGATCGTTCGGGGAACGGTCGTCGATGCGCAGACCGGTGACCCTATCACAGGATTCACTGTTCTCCAGGGCAAGGGCAATCCCGTTGATCCAATCAACTGGGACCACAGCATGCAGAAGGTCTTCGGGAATGGCCGGTACTCGGTGAATTACACCGATGTGGCCAGCCACTACCAGGTCCGCATCGAGGCCGACGGCTACGAACCCGCCGTTTCCCGTGTGTTCGAGCCGGACAAGGCGGAGCAGGTCTGCGATTTCAAGCTCAGCAAGACCTCCGGAGCCACCGGAACGGTCCGCCTGCCCGACGGTTCACCGCTATCCGGGGCGACGGTGCTCGCCCTGCCTCCGAAGACCACCCTCTTCGTCAGGAACGGCAAGCCGCTGACCGGCAGGATCCGCAGGACACAGACGGACCGCGATGGGCGGTTCACCCTCTATCCCCAGGAACCGAGGTTCGGGCTTGTGGTGATCCACGAGCGGGGTTACGCCGAGGTACCGGCCGGCCAGATCGCCGCCTCCCGGGCGATCACCGTTCAGCCATGGGGGCGCGTCGAGGGAACGCTTCGGATCGCCGGCAAGCCGGGCGCGAGAGAGCCCCTCGAATTGCAGCCGGACGTCCAACTGTATCAGCGCGATCTTCAGGTCTCCCACACCCTCGAAGCCACGACGGATGCGAGCGGCACCTTCGTCTTCGAACGCGTCCCGCCCGGCAAGGTCAAGATCCGACGGGACATCCAGCACAGTCCGACAACGCTGAGTTCGGCATATGACACGCACGCGGAGGTCCAGCCAGGAGAGATGATTCGTGTCGCCATTGGTTCAACCGACTCCCGACCGACATGCCGAACGGTCGTTGGTCGTATCGTGCCACCCCCAGGGAGCACACAAACGATCAACTGGCGCGGCGATCAATTCGCGTGTGTGACTGGCGATGCGCTTGGATTGCCCCCGGCCGATCGTATCAGTGCAGTGGACGCCCTGCGGGTGGCAGCCCGCCGCCGGTCATCGACCACCCGCGTGGCCGTCCCCTTTCAGGTTAACTTCAGAGTCGGACCGGACGGGTCTTTCCGCCTGGATGATCTTCTCCCGGGCAGCTACCGGCTCGACGTCCGTCTGCACAAGCCGAATCCTATCGGCCTCGCCGAACGCGATCAGATCGGCGAGGTGAAACACCAGTTCACGGTTCCGGAACCGACCCTCGCCGACGGCAACAAGCCGGTCGACCTGGGCAACCTGGAGTTCTCGTTCCGCAAGGAACTCAAGGTGGGCGACGAGGCCCCGCTTTTCGATATCGAACTCACCAAAGATGCCACAAGCGACACCGACCGCAGGCTGAGGCTCGCCGACTATGTCGGTAGAACCGGCAGCGGCAAATTCGTCCTGCTCACGATATGGTCCGGCGGATTCGGAGACTGGATGAAGGCCGAGTGGGAGTACTACAAAGTCGTGCTGGATGCCTATCGCAAGGACGACCGCCTCGTGATGATCTTTGTCTCCGTGGATCGCTATGACACACAGCTTGAAGCGATCCTCGGCAAAGATGATCCCCGGTTCATCCAGAGTGTCCTGAGCTTCATGGGCGACAAGATGCTCCGCGATTACGGTATCATGGAACTGCCCTTCCTCCATCCAAAGATCTTCCTGATCGGCCCCGACGGCACGATCCTCGCCAAGGACCTGCGAGGCTCCGGCGTGCGGGGTGCTCCGGGCGGAAAGAACGTCGTCGCATTCGCGCCGGCGCCGAGCATCAAGGCGGCGCTCGCCAGCGCATTGGGGCCTCCCGGGGCGAAAGCTGCGGCATCGGCGCCGACAAGCACACCGGCAGCCGCAACGTCCCCCACCGGCAAGACACGGAGTCTTCTGACAGTCAATCGTCAGACCCGTTCGCCGCTGGCCGGCGTGCAGTTGACCATCGTGGGCGGCGAACCCGGATCGGCCATCACGAACGATGGCGGCCGGTCCGTCATTCGTATCGGGCCGGAGGGCGCGGCGTTTCTCTTCGTGACGGCCGAGAAGCCGGGCTTCGTCCCACTGATGGTCAAATGGTCGAACGGCAAGACGTTCGACAATGATTCACAGGAATTCGCACTGGCGATGGAGCCCGCGACGACAATCGGCGGGGTCGTGCGCGATCAGGCCGGCAAGTCGATCAAAGACGCCGGCGTCGAATTGAACCTTCGCCGACCCGACCCGGAGGCAGGCCCGAACACACAGATCAAGATCTGGGACCGCTTGGTCCGGACGGATCCGGAGGGCCGATGGCAATTCGACCTGGCCCCCGCCCGACTCGACGATCTGTCCATTCGCGTGCGACACCCCGGATATGAGACGATTGAGCTGACGGCCCAATCGGCATCCTCGGTCGAGGCGCTCCGCCGGAAGACGCAGGCGACGGTTCTCAAAGCCAAGGGGACGGGCATCGCCATCCTGGGATCGGTGCTCGATCGGCAAGATCGACCGATCCCCGGAGCGTCCGTGTCGGTGAGATCACCGGGCAAGGATACCAGCCTTCTTGAAGCCGTCTCCGGCGGCAAGAAGGGCGAGACGACCCGAACAGACCCTGACGGTCGATTCTGCCTCTACCAGGCCAAGATCGAGGGCGCGTTCTTACTGGCCCAGGCGACGGGATATGCGCCGGACCTCCAGCGGGTCAAGGCCACACCGGAAGGGCCTCGCGTCGATTTCCGCCTCGGGCCCGGCCACACCATCCGCGGTCGCGTGGTCAACGCGAAGAACGAACCGCTCGCCGAAGTAGGTGTTCTCTCGGGCCGTTGGCGCGGAATCGATGAGACGCTGGCTCACCTGAGGACCGATCGGGATGGACGATTCGTGTGGGACAGCGCGCCACCCGATGAAATGGAGTTCACCTTCATCACCGGAGACTACCCGGTCCTGAGCACACCCCTGAGTCCCTCGAAGACCGAACACGTGATCACGCTCTACCGATCGCCGCACATCAGCGGCAGCGTCGTAGATGCCGATACCGGCCGGCCCGTGGAGAAGTTCAAGCTCCTGCCCCACGGCGATCAGCCCATGGACATGCTGTGGAACATGGGGAAGTCCGTGAGGACCGCGCCCGGCCACTACGACATCCGGTGTGAGAACGCCACCGCATTAGAGCATTTCAAATTCCGCATCGAAGCGGAGGGATACGGAACGTTCTTCTCACGACAGTTCGGCAACCAGGACGAGGAGGTGATCTACGACGTCAAGCTGAAGAAGGTCGCCTGGTTGACCGGCACCGTCCGCTCGCCCCAGGGTCGACCGCTCGCCGATGCCCTCGTCCTCGCGGACGGCTCGTCAGACCTCATCCGCATCGAGAACCGCAAGCTCTCGGACTTCCCCAGTTCGAATCTCACCACAACACGCACCGGCCCGGACGGCCGGTTTTCCGTCCCGCAGTCGCCCAAGCCCGGAGGGCTTCTCGTGCTGCACGAGCGAGGGTGGGCACGGGTGCCGATGAAACAGGCTCCCCCCTGCGACGTTGTGATCCAACCCTGGGGCCGACTTGAAGGCTCGGTCCGAATCGGGACAAGGCCAGGAGCCTTTCTTAACGTCCAGTTGATCGTCCGGGCGGATGGCACCTCGGAGCTGCCCGCGGTCCAGCACGAATGCACTGCCACCTCAGATGCCGGGGGACAGTTCGTCATGGAACGTGTGTTCCCCTCCAACGGCCGGATCGGCTACACGCCCAAGACCGGCGAGCCGGATGCGATACTCAGCCACGCTGTGCCCGTAGCGATTGCCGCCGGCCAGACGGCCCACGTGACCATCGGCGGAACCGGCCGGCCGATCACCGGCCGAATCGCCCTGCCGTCGGGCACAAGGGCCGAGGGCGACCTGGTATGGAATTCTGAGTTCAATCGCATCACATCCGTGCAGCCGAAACCGCCCATGCCCGATGACATCAGACAAGCACCGTGGAAGACGAGACGACAGTGGTGGCAGACGTGGTCGAAGACCCGCGAGGGCAAGGCGTGGCAGATGGCCTTCCGTCGCCTTGCCGTCCACGTCCAACCCGACGGCGCATTTCGCGCAGAGGATGTATCCGCCGGTGAATACGAACTGCACGTTCAGGTCATGAGAAAAACCAAACCGGCCCAATCGATTCTGGGCAATAAGCTCGATGGCGAACCGGTCGGGAGCGTGCGCCGCTCGTTCACTGTGCCGGAGATGCCCGGTGGCCGGAACGACACACCACTGGACCTCGGCACCCTGACGCTCCAGCCCCCCAAGCGGCTCAGGCCGGGCGATCCGGCGCCCTCGTTTGAGGTGGAAACACACGATGGCAAGCGGCTCAAACTATCCGACTTCCGCGGAAAACACGTCCTGGTCATCTTCTCTCTGGCCCCGCGTGTCACAGAGTCGCCCATCCTGAATAGCATTGCAGGCACTTGCTCTCGCGATGGCCGGCTTGTCATGCTCAGCGTAGACCTGATGCCCACCATGCTTGGGACGCTGGCCGACCCCGGATTCCTCCAGTGGGCTGATCCAGGCGACACGATCGTGCCCTGGATGATCCAGGAGCCTGCGAAGACGGCTCCGTCTTCGTGGCACTATGCCTACGCGGACATGGAGATCGCCCCAACATTACTGGAAGACTATGGCCTATCGCCCGATTTTATGTCGCTGCGCGAGTCCACGGTGTTTCTGATCGGTCCGGAGGGCAAGATCGTTGCGGCGAACCTCATGATCGGCGAGGCCCTGTCGGCCGTCACGGACGCGCTGGGCGGTGCCCAAGACAAGGAATAGTCTGAGAGTGCGGCGACGCCGGGAGAAAGGAACCCCCTCTCAACGCCGCCGTCACACCCGGCAGCCTTCCTCGAAGTATCGGGCGTTGATCCGGCGGCCCATGTTCAGCGCGAGGATCTGGCCCAGATGCGGCCGGAACGCCAGCACCCGCTTGGCGATCGACCCGACGGAATAGAGCGACCGGTAAGCTCGAATGTACCCCTCGAGCAGGGTTTCGGGGCTCATGTGCATGGGCTTGAAGACGACATGGTTGGTGTCGTATCGCGACCAGTCATAGTGAAGGAGCCGATCGGCTTGCTTCATGTCTGAGAAGAGTTCCGTGCCGGGTAATGGGGTGAACAGATAGAAGTTCGCGCCCTCCAGGTGATTCCTGACGCAGAAATCCACGGTCCGGTCGAAGACCGATTCGTCATCGTTGTCGAGTCCAAACATGAACGATCCCATGATGCTGATGCCGCTCTTGCGGATCGTCGCGATGGACTCTTCATAGTCCTGGGCTCGATTGATGCGGTCCTTGTTCATGGCCTTCAGGTTGTCGCCGTTGGTCGATTCGATCCCCATGAAGAGCCACTTGCAGCCGCTCTTTCGGGCCAGTCTGAGGAGCTCCGGATCGCGGGATACCCGCAGGTCTCCCTGACCCATCCACCGCCGCTTGAGCGGAATCAGTGCCTCAAACAGTTCCTTGGCCCGAGTCGTGTGGCCGAAGATGTTGTCGTCGATGAAGGTCAGATCTCCCGGCGGCATCGATCGAATCTGATCGATCACATCCTCGATGGGGCGGAATCTGAATCGCTGGCCCCAAAAGACCGATACGGCGCAGTACTTGCATTTGTGCGGACAGCCGCGGGCCGTCTCGATGACGTTCTTGAACGTGTAAGCGCCCGGCTTCAGCAGATCGAGGCGGGGGTGGGGCAGTCCGACCAGATCGTGAGCCTTCTTCGACTCGTACCGGCTTCCCATCCGCCCGGCCAGGAAATCGTCCAGCAGTTCGTTCCACGCGTACTCGGCCTCGCCGATCACCAATGAGTCGGCATGAGCGGCGGCCTCGTCCGGCATGAAGAAGACGTGCATCCCGCCCAGCACGACGGGGACCTTCGCCCGCCTGAAGGCATCGGCGATGTCGTAGCCGCGGAGGGCCGTCGGCGTCATCAGACTGATACCGACGAGATCGGGCTTCGACGTAAGATCGACATCCTCGACGTTCTCATCGATGATCCGCACATCGAACCGGTCGTCCGCGTGGGCGGCCAGAATCGAGAGATTGATCTGGGCGACGGATGATTTCCGCCGCCTGCGCGAACACAGACGATCTTTGTCCGGCGAAGGATGAATGAGCAAAAGCCGCGGTTTTGTATTAATCGCGTTACCCTACCTGCCACAAATACGTAGTTACGGGAAGAACCCCTCACAGATTTATGACGGGCCAGATCATAGCACGAACTTCGTTTCCGCACAAATCCTGTTCGCATCGGAGACAAATCCGTGATGTCTCCCCATTTCAGAACTGCTGTGAATCGGCGAAGATACCGCCAGGGATCCCTCGGGACGACAACTGCCTGGCAGAACGCATGTTGCGGCGCTGCCCGGGGAATCCGGCGAGGCACCATGAGCGATCGGATGGACCACCACGGGTCAGACACCAACCGGGCACAGGAATGGATGGCCGCCCATCAGACCGAACTCGATCGTCAATGCCAGACGTGGCGGGCCAGAGAGGTCGGGTGGTCGTGGGCCCGACTGGTGACGTTCTGCGCCGCAGGGGCATCGGTCTATCTGTTTCGCGAGAATGAGACCGTTGCGCTGACCATGCCCATTCCGTGGCTCTTCCTGTTTGCCCTTGCGGTGTGGCGCCATCGTGCGGCCGCCCGGCTTCGCGACTTCGGGGAACGGCTGCTGCAGATGGCTGCCGAATCCCTGACTCGCTGCGGGGGGCGGCTGGTCGTCATCCGCGACGGCGGCAGACCCGCCGATCCGGCCCATGCCGCGTCCGACGTGCCGTCGCCGATCGGCAGCGGGCAGACGACAACGCTCGGCGCCCAGGAACTCGACGATCTGGACGCCTATGCGCACCCCATCGGCCTCTTCGGCCTGTTGAATCGCACCTCCACGATTCTCGGCGCAAGGCGTCTGAGGGACCTGATCGAGCATCCGTGCCTGTCCAAAGACGCCATTCTGACACGCCAGAGGCTCGTAGGCTGGCTGACGGAGAACCCATCCGCCCGGCTGCGAATCATGGCCGCCGCCTCCCGGTTGCGGCGGCAGGAGGAGCGTCTGGATGCCTTCGTGCGACTCATCCGCGAGGCCCGGGCCGTCACGGCATCATGGTTCACCCTCGGACTTCGAGCGTGGTCTCTGGTGAGCGCCGTGCTGATTGTCATCGCACTGGGAAATGCGGATAAGGACTTTCGAACGTGGGGGTCCGCGCTGATCGCACTGCTCTGCCTGAACGGCACCCTGCTCCTGCGAATTCGTCGAGAGCTGCAGGAGGTCATCGAGCCCTGGCGCGATCTCCGCATCGTGGCGGCCGATTTCCTCTTCGCCGCGAAGCAGGCCGCCGATGAACTGAATCTCCCCGACCGGCCCGAGTGGCAGCCGGTCCGAAGCGCCCTGACATCGGCCGTTCGTCACGAAGTCTTGCCCGCCCTGTGCAGCAGACTGTCGTGGGCAGACACCGGCGGCTTCCTTCACGTGTTGTTCAATCTCGCCTTCTTCTATGATCTGCACGTGGCCCACATGGTGCTCAAGCGGATCGTGCCGCACCGCGATGCCCTGATCGCATCGGCCGGTGCGCTGGCCGATGTGGAAGCCCTCGCAAGCCTCGTCTGTTTCGCCTGGGAGCAGCCCGTCACGTGTGTCCCCACCCTGTCCGACGACCCGGTGATCCTCATCGAACAGGGCGTTCACCCGTTGATCGAGCCCGAGGTCGTCGTGCCGAACGATGTATCGCTCACACCGGCCGAACGAACATGGGTTGTTACCGGGTCCAACATGGCCGGTAAGAGTACCCTGCTGAGAATGGTCGGTATCAACGTATTGCTGGGGCAGATCGGCAGTGCGGCCCTCTGCCGTCGAATGGTCTTACAGCCGCATCGATTGGCCACCGACCTGCGGATTCGCGACGACCTGTCCAAACACGAAAGCTATTTTCTGGCCGAGGTGCGCCAGCTTCGCCACATGGTTGTACCGATCGACGACGGGACGCGGTTGCTCGGCCTGATCGACGAGCCGTTCCGTGGAACGAACTCTCAGGAACGAATCGCCGCCAGCATGGCCCTGGTCCATCGATTCGCCGAATCGCCCCACTTCTTCATTGTGGCCACGCACGAGCAGCAGTTGGTCGACCTGGCCGGCCAGACCCACGCGACGAACTATCACTTCCAGGAAGACCTGACCGACAGCGGGCCGGTGTTCGACTACCGTCTCCAACCGGGCCCCGCCACACGACGAAACGCCCTGCTCATCCTGGGACGCGAAGGCTATCCCCCCGACGTCATCTCGCGGGCCCAAGACTATCTCCGCGGATCCTGAGGCACACAGTCACGGCCGCCGAGGCACGCTTCGCCCCTCCTGCTTGTACTTGGCCAGCAGCCCCTTGAGCTCCGCCACAATCTCCAGATGCTCGGCGTAGACGTTTCGCCGCTCGATAAGGTCCTGGCTCAGATCGTACAGTTCACCGGGCCGACTGTGCGCTTCATACCCCCGCTCCTTCTTGAACCACTCCGGCTCCTTGTTGTCGTCCCCCGTGGGTGCATCGATCAAGACCCACCGGCCCTTGCGGATCGCGAACGCGCCGCTGCAACTGTGATGCACCGTCGCCTCACGAATCGGCCCCTCCCGCCGCGCGTCCAACAGAGCCGGCAGAATGTTGTAGCTGTCCTCACCCGCGTCGTTCGGCAGCCGGGCATTCACCATCGCTGCAACCGTCGCCATCAGATCGGTCAGACAGATCGTCTCTTCGCTGACACGCCCCGACGGAATCCTCCCCGGCCACCGCGCCACGAACGGCACCCGATGCCCGCCCTCCCACGTGTCCCGCTTCGCACCGCGAAGCCCGTCCATGCTGTAGTGCCCGTATTGCCGAATCCGATCGTAGACGCCCGGCTTCACCTCGCCCGTCACCTCGGGCCCGTTGTCGCTGGTGAAGATGATCAGCGTATTCTCGGCCACGCCCGCCCGTTTCAAGGCCGCCACGATTTGACCCACCGTCCAGTCCACCTGAAAAACGAAATCGCCGTAGTCACCCGCCCCGCTCTTGCCCTTGAACTCAGGCGCCGGCACCACGGGGTAGTGCGGCGCAGTCAGCGGGAAGTAAAGGAAGAATGGCTTGTTCGGCGATGCCTTCACCGACTCCTCCACGTATCGAGCCGCCCGACGCGTCAGCTCCGGCATGATCTCTACCCACTGCCAGTCGGGCAGCATGGGCCCGGGACGCTTGAACTCCGGACGGTTCGGCAGACTCGGAATACCTATCGTGCGATCGTTCTCGATGAAGCAATAAGGCGGAAAGTTCGGCACGTCGACGCCGAAGTAATAGTCAAAGCCGCGGCTGATCGGCCCTCCCGTGATCGCCCGTGTGAAATCCACGTTGCTCAACCGGTCGGGAGTAGTCTGCGGACGCGTGCCGTCCTTCGTCGGCCATGTCCAACCCAGGTGCCACTTCCCGAAGCATGCTGTGCGGTAGCCGTGCTGCCTCAGAAGCCCCGGCACCGTCAGACGCCCCTCCTCGATCAGCGGCGATGCCCAAGGCCACAGAACACTCGATTTCAGCCGCGATCGCCAGCAGTAGCGACCCGTCAGGATCCCGTACCGCGTCGGCGTGCAGACACTCGTCGGTGCATGGGCATCCGTGAATCGTATCCCCTCGGCCGCCAGCCGATCCAAATGCGGCGTGGGGATCTTCGACCCCGGGTTCTGACAAGCCAGATCCCCGTATCCCATGTCGTCCGCAAGAATGAAGACAACGTTCGGCGGAGGCCCCTTCGCCTCGGCCGCCAATGCAGATTCACTTGCCGCCGCCGACAATACACCAGCAACAGTCCGCACGAAGAAATGACAGATCGATCGCATCATGATTCGCACCCTGCAATTGTGGGGCTGCAAGCTCGACGTGAAGGGTCGCACAATGCAACCAGTGCCCCGTAGTATAGCACCGCCGCCCGGCACCCCGGGAGGATCAACCCACATCGGCGAGTTCGACACGAACAGGCTGACGCTCAAACTGATCCGCGGTCATCAACGATCGCGGCCTCATCCCGGCCAGTGCTGCGATATACCGGTCCGGAACCTGCTCAAGGTGCGTGTTATAGAACATCGCAATATCATTGAAATAACCTCGCGCCATCGCAATACGATTCTCTGTGTCGGTCAGGCTCTGCTGAAGCTTGAAGAACGATTCGTTCGCCTTCAGCTCCGGATACCGTTCCACGATCGCCTTCAGGCTGCCCGCGCATGCCGCCGGATCGGGCCCCTTTTCCCCCGGTGGCGTGGCCGTGAGTTGCTGCCGCAGTTGGGCCAGCTCCGTCTGCAGACTCCGCTCATAATCACGCAGCCCCTTGGTCACCTCCAGAAGGTTCGGGATCAGGTCGTTGCGGCGCTTCAGTTGCACATCCACGTTCGACCAGGCCTGAACGACACGCTCCCGAAGCGCGACCAGGCTGTTGTACATCATCCACACCCACCCCAGCAGCCAGACGCTCAAGTACACGCTGCCCGCGACGATCCATTCGGCATAATCGACCGTCGGGTTGCGCCTCAGCGAACGGATCGGATCGAGCACGGGATTGGGCTCCAGCATGTACGTTCGCACGACCCATCCGGCCACGGCGAACACCAGCCCCAGCATCCCAAGACCCCAGAAACCCAGTCGCAGAGAGCTACCCACCTCCTCCTCCGACCGAGTGGAGATCAGGAACATCTCGGCATGCGGATCGCGCGCGATCTCGGGCGCCACAATATCCTGGCGCTCCCGCGCCCGACCCATCACATACAGCGCCGCGTGCAACGGAACAGCCCGCTCCTGGAACAGGCGGCTGTGATCCGAGTCCGCAACCGCCCCGGCAGGACCCTTGCCGTAGTACATCGGATCGCTCGGAGAGCAGGTCTGACGAAAGATGCTCTCGGGTTCGATCCGTGCTCCCTCCGGCCGGACAAGAATCACACCGCAGTCATCCTTCAGATAGAAGTCCGTCGACTCGCTCCCCTGTGCCACCGTGGTCCAGCCGCTCTCGTGTCTCGTCCGAGTCTTGGTGTGACCCTCGCTGTCTGTGTATGTCTCGGTGACAGTCCTCGACCAGTGCTCCTCAACACTCCACGCATAGTGAACGCATGGCTGGCCCGCGAGATAACTCGTCAGAGGGTGCTCGGCCTCCGCCGTCCCCTTGAGCTCCACCAACCCGATGAAGACCCCCGTCGTCTTGGACGTCGGCAGATCCACGACAAGCTGCCGGCGCTTCCCCGAACGCATGGCGAACAGCAGGCACACCAACGCCAGTAAAGCCCCCACCAGCGGACCAGCCATCACGGACAACGTGTCCTCAGTCGGCATGACCTGCTCACTCCCGGTACGCAGCACACCAACGTCAATCGGCCCCTGCCTCGCCGGGCCCAACCCGCACGTCGCCCCCTCACCGAGACGACTCGACCGCAGGCATCCGGGCCAGCTTCATCGCCGCGTCCAATACCACCGCCTCCGCCTCAGGGGCGTACGGACCGGGAAGCCCATAGATCCCGCCGTAATCGCTCGGCTCGTAGCCGCCCTCACGACACCCCTGCGCCGTGGGCAGGTAGGCCGCACAGTCATTCGCATAGCCAATGATCATACTGTTGGCCGGCCTCAGCCGCGCCTCGATCTGTAAGCCGTATTCTATGAAGGCCTCGGCACCAAGGCCCACGAGCGCGAAGGGTTTTGCACTCCCGGCACCCAGCCGAATCGCCTGAATCCGCACTGGGTGCGTCTTGGGTTCCTGATCGCGCTTCAGCGGGGCGGCGGCCTCGACGCACGCCGTCTCGATCGGGCCGACGATCGGCTCGCCGGGTTTGACGAGGGCCCGCTCGACCGCGTCGGCCAGATCGTGTCCGAACCGATCCGCCATCTCGGGGGTGCCCTCGACCCATCCGCTCCGATCCTTGTCGAGAATCTGAATGCGGATGTTGCCGGCGCATCCCTGAACGAAGACCACCGTGGCGCCAGGGTGCTTGCCCAGAACCCATTTCCGCAAGGCGCTGGGATACTCGCCCCCGAGATACTTCACCGCCGTCACCACGGGGTGGGCGGCATACTCGGCCAGGATGATCAGCGGTTTCCCGTCGGCCGGCGAATCGATGGAGACCACGCGTACCGTGAAATCGACGGCCCCCGTGTTGTTCGGCGAAATGCCGAGCATCTCTCCGTTGGGCCCCTTGCCTCGCCGGTTGATCGCCACGCTCGTACACACGTCCTCGATATAGCGAAGGCGAGCCGGGGCCAGATTACGAATCGCCTCGCCGACCGCCGCGATCGTCTGATTCAGGAAGAACTCGGCATACGCCGGGTCGAAAAGCTCCTTGGTGGGCGCTTCGCGTTCGACGAGGGACGGGCAGGCGTGATTGTGAACGGCATGCACACACACGGCCTGCGGCTCGATTCCATATCGCTCCTTCACCATCGCCCTGATCTGATCGGCGGTCTGGCGAGTGATCAGCATCATGTCGCAACTGATCAGGACGAACCGCTTGCCGTTGGCATCCTCAATGACCAGTGCCTGGGTGACCATATCCGAGTAGATCTCGGCCGGGGGAACCCGAATGCGGCTTCCGTGCCCGCTGGGGGCGATCGGCCGCGTGGGGTTGACCACGCGTGTCGCAGCCCCGGCCCTCAGATCGCTGCCCTCAACCCCTGCCGTTCCCAGAACGACAACGCCCAGAACCAGACAAGGCAGCCTCGTCGCGAGCAACCCCTTCTTCCTGCTCATTGCGTCCGTCTCCCGGAAACTGTGATCTCCATGGAATGGCATCTTTCCCACATGCTTGCTATTCTCTCGTGCGAACGCAAGACCAAAGGGCCTTCGCCCCGGAAGCCCGAGATGGAGTACCGCCATGCCCCGATCCCTCCTCGTCCTGATTCTTCCCCTGATTCTTTGGACCCGGCTCGCGGTTGCCGAGCAGCCAACAACGGCGTCTCAAGCCCCCAAGGCGAATCTCAAGATCCTCACCTGGAACATCCAGATGCTGCCGACGGCACTGGACCAGTTCTCCAAGAGCCTCCAGCGCGACCAGAAACTCCGCACCCCCTGGGTCATCGAATTCCTGAACGCCCAGGACTACGACATCATCGTCCTCCAGGAGGTCATCGACACTGCAATCACCGCCCGCCTGAAGGAGGGGCTCAAGGATCGGTATCCCTATATCGTTGCGGCGCGATCGAAGATGGGCATCGCAGGCGCCAGCGGCGGCATCCTGCTGGCGGGGCGAATCCCGCTTCGCTACGTCGCACACATCGTCTTCAAGAATGTCGCCGGCGTCGATGCACTGGCCGAGAAGGGGTGCACGCTCGTCGAGGCCGAGAAAGACGGCGTTCGCTTTCAGATCGCCGGGACCCACCTTCAGGCAGGCTATCAGAACTTCAAAGACAAACAGTACGCCGAACTCTACGAAGGAATCCTCAAGCCCTACAAGCAGGAGGGTGTGCCGCAGATCCTGGCGGGCGATATGAACACACGCCCCGGCACCGACAAGTTCCAGCTCCTGCTGAAGACCACGGAAATGCAGGATTTCCCAACGGACGATCCGCACCCGTACACCATCGACTCGAACAACAGTTGGAAGCCCAGCAAGAAGGACCCCACCAGGCCCGACCACGTCCTGCTGAATCCGCGCGGCACCGGCACGACGATCCTGCGTCAGACCATCCAGCGGGCTCGAAGGCAGCACGAGGGGCGTACGATCGATCTGGCCGACCACTACGGAGTGGTGGCCGAGGTCCTCTTGAAGAAATAAGGGTCCCCTTCCGAAACACACGCCGGCTCGGATCGCGGGGGCAATCTGAGCCAAAGCAAGCAGACAGGAGCCGGACGCAACGAGACCCCTCTACACGGGAGCGAATCATGACGACATCGATGATCGGGTTGGCACTCACGCTGTCCGTCGCTGCCGCCGGCGCGAACACCATCACCATTGACGGATCGCTTGACGACTGGGAGGGCATATCGCCGGCCAGCACCGGCCTGCTGAACGAATCGACGGGCGACGCCCGAGGCGGCGGAAACGATCTGAAGACCGTCTGGATCACCCGCGACAACGAGAATCTGTACCTCTCTGTCTTGTGCGTCGGCCCGGTGAAGGGCTCGGCCTGGGGCCCCACGCTGGTGGCGATCGATTCGGACCTCAACGAGGCCACCGGGTTCCCGGCCAAACCGCTCGGCGTCGACTTCCTCGTTCAGCCCTCTCCGGACCTCAACGGCAAGATCATGATTCATCGCCGCATCGACGGCGAGAACAACACAACGTGGTCCCGCTGGCACGCCCCCATCACCATTTCCGATGCCTATGCCGTGGGACGCGGCGATCAGAACAACCGCATTGAAATGCGGATCCCATGGAAGGCCCTGGGCATCACGGACCCGGCATCGGCGGCGATTCGCATGCAGATCTGCGACGGCAGCAGTTGTCTGAACCCCGCCGAGGGTGACTGGGCCCCCGATTTCCGGCTCGCCTGGTTCAGCGTCGGCAACGACCCCCGGGCAGCAAGCGCCGGCAAGAACCTCTGTGTCAACGGCGACTTCGAACACCTTCAGGACGCCGCCGCCCGCCCCCTGCCGCAGGAATGGTCCGTCTGCGGGCAGGGCTCGACGGGAAAGGTCGAGATGTCCGACGATGCCTTTCAGGGCAAACGATCGCTTCGAATGTCCGGGGCCGACGGCGACCAGGTGGGCATGAACGGAGCGGTCATCCCGACCGGCCACGGCTATGTCCGCTTCCACTACAAGGTCCTTCGATCCACGGCCGACGGCGCGAATCTCACCTTCTTTGCCATCGGGCTGAACGGCCCGAGCGGCGCCGAGGTAAGACGCCAGGGCTACACACCGCCCAAACCACACGTCGGCGACGGGCAGTGGCACGAAGGACTCTTCGAGTTCGACTTCTCGGCCCAGCAGGCAAGGCATTGCCTCATGGCCCCGAGAATCAACGAAAACGCCGCAAAGACCGGCGAGGGTGATTGGCTGATCGACGCGGTGGAGGTCTACGCCATCCAGACCGGGCCGCAGATCCGCCTGGCCAACGTCTGGAGCGACAAGCCCCTGGCGCGAACCGGCGACACCCTCCGGTTCAGCGCCTGGATCGAGAACACGGGCGACGAGGACGCGCCGGAGGTCACCGCCGATCTCCAGCTCTCCGAGGGCCTGTCCGCAGAACAGACCGTGCATGCCCTTCCGAAGCTGGCAGTCGGCTCCCATAACCGTCTCGATTGGCGCATCAAGGCCGACAGGCCGGGTGTCGTGCCGTTCAAGGTTGTCGCTCGCATCAAAGGCTCGGCCAAAGACACCGCGCCGTACAAGACACTCGTCATCGATCGCAACGCCCGCTACACGCGCCAGGAACTCTGCACCGACGAGATCGGCTACTGGCGATTGCTCGAGAGGCCGGCAACGCTGCAGGAGCGCAACAACTCACCCCCGACGGTGATCCGGCACAAGACCTCTGCCGAGATCAAGCGGAGCCCTTATGGTGTCTGCACGCACCTGCCGCGTTCGAAAGATTATGAGAACCCCTTCAATCCCACGCACCTGATCGACGACGACCCGGAGACCTGCTGGTCGAGCCAGCAACGTGCCTCCACATTTCCCGGCAATCCCCCATGGGTCGAGATCGACCTCGGCCGTCCCGTTGCCGTTCGGCAGATCAACCTGATCCCCTATTGGCGGAATACCGACTTCCCGCTGGGTTTCAGCGTGCGCACCTCGTCGGATGGCCGGACGTGGGACAAGGCTCTTTCGATCACGAACCATCGATTCGCCGCCGACGGCCCCAAGCGGGGTGACAAGGTCGCTCAGTGCTTCGCCTTGGCCAGGCCCACGCCGGCTCGCCATGTCCGCATCGAGTTCGAGCGTCTGCCGCTGTCGGGTGGCAACTATGCCGAGGTGTCTCAAGGGTACAAGGCGCGGCTGTCGGGCATCGAGGTGATCGACGACCGGGGGCACAACGTCGCCCTCAAGAGCCAGGGCTCCGCTATCAAGGCCAGCGACGTCTTCACCGGCTGGCAGAACACGGCCCGGACCGTCAATGAATCCTTCGGTCGGATCTTCGAGATCGGCCTGAAGTGGGTGCGCGTGGGTCAGTGGGGCGATCAGACGGAATGGGCCGCGGTCGAACGAGAGAAGGGCAAGTTCCAGATGGACCCCGCCACCGATGCGGCGATCGGGAAGCTGCACGCCAACGGTGTGGAGATCCTGTACGGCCTCAACTACGGCAATGCCCTTCATGAGCGGCCCGACAAGCCCTGGGGCGAGATCGGCCCCATCTACACCGAGGGGCATCCGTTCTACCTGAACGGCGGTCCGCGAACCGAGGAGGGACGCCAGGCCTTCGTACGCTACGTAGACTTCGTGGTCCGAAAGTACAAGGACCGGGTGACCTGGTGGGAACTGTGGAACGAAGAGAACGGCTGGTACCCCGGCCACGAACCCGAACTCTACGGCAAGCTCCTGACGGCGGTCGCCAAACACATCAAGTCGATCGATCCGAAGCTCAAGGTCATGTTCGGAGGCACGGCGGCGCCGGCGCCGATCACGACGGAGATCGCCCTGCGCGAAGGTGCGGCCCCCCATCTCGATGCCTACGCCTTCCACCCCTACGGCATCGACAAGCCGGAAGGCGGCATGGGGACGATGGAGTTCTATCAGGGCAAGAGCCTCGGCCAGTCTCGCGAACAGACCAGGTGGAATCGCCTGGAGGAGATCGTCGCCGGCGTCAAGAAGCCCTTCGCCCAGCACGGCAAGCCGGACATCGACGTCTGGCTCAACGAATGGAGCACGAACGTGGCAGGCTTGGACTTCTCGTACAAGCCAGGCATCGGAGAGTACGGCTGCGCAAAGTACCTGATGCGGTTCTACGTCTACAGCGGCTGGCTGAACCTGCCCACCGCATGGTGGGCCCTCTACAACGAGAACATGAGCCAGGACTGGGGCATCATCGACATGGCCGACTACGGACTGCGGCCGCTGTCGTACGCTCTCCAGAACGTGTGCACCATGGTCAGCGATGTCGAACCGATCCGAACCCTGCAATTCGGCTGCAAAAGCGGCGCCCCAGACCTCAAGGTCATCGCCTATAAGCGGGACGACTCGGAGGAAACGCTCGTCCTGGTCTGGGCCGCCGAGATGTTCAACGAGCAGGTCAAAAACTACCCCAGCCAGTTGACGTTCGAACTCAAGGACCGTCCGTCACAGGTCATCCTGACGGACCTTTACTGGGGTATCAGCCAGCCGGCCGTATGGTCATATGAAACGGGCCGCCTGACAATCGACGGCCTCATCGTCAGGGACTATCCCCTTGTCGTCTCGTGTCGATGAGCCAGGACATCGGCCGCAATCGTCGAGGCCCTCAAGAAACTCGCACCCGAACCCTTTGCCTGCGGCGGCCAAGGGCCTACACTGCATCCCTCGACATGATTGAGCGCAGGACTCTTCCGTTGCGAAAGGAGACGCCATGCCATCTCGCCCGTTCACAACCTCTCGGCGAACGTTCATCAAGACCACCGGCGCACTGTCGGCCGCAACCATCCTGGGCGGCTCCCGACGGGCCCACGCCGCACCAACCGCCCAGATCGTCCAGATCAAGGTCATCAGCTACGAATCGCACTACTACCACGGCTGGCCGACCGTCGCCCGATGCCGCAAGGGCCGGCTCCTCGTCGTGTGGTCCGGCGGACGCGAGGCACACGTCTGCCCCTTCGGCCGCGTCGACTACATGACCTCCGACGACAACGGCCAGACCTGGACCTGGCCGCGAGTCCTGCTCGACTGCGCCATCGACGACCGCGATGCCGGTGTCCTCGAAACCGCCAAAGGAAGTATCCTGGTCACCACCTTCAGTTCGCTGGCCTACGAAAGGCACCTCACCGACGCAATGAAGAAGAAACCCGGCGAAACCGGCGCCTGGCCGGCCGACCGGCTTAAGGCCTGGCAGGCAGCCCACAATCGCCTCACCGCCGAGCAACGCCAGGCCGAACTCGGACAGTGGATGCTCCGCTCCACCAACGGCGGAATCACATGGTCCGTGCGATACCCCAGCATCGTCAACAGCCCCCACGGACCCATCCAGCTCTCCGACGGCCGGCTCCTCTACGCCGGCAAGGAACTCTGGACGGGGCAGAAGCGCGTCGGCGTCTGCGAATCCCGTGACGACGGCGCCTCCTGGCAGTGGCTGGCCGACATCCCCGCACGCCCCGGCGACACCATCGAACAATACCACGAGCTGCACGCCGTCGAGACCGCCGACAATCGGATCATCGTCCACATCCGAAACCACAACAACGCCAATAAGAGCGAAACCCTCCAGACCGAATCCGCCGACGGCGGAAAGACCTGGTCCGCTCCCAAGGGCATCGGCGTCTGGGGGCTGCCGTCTCACCTGCTCCGATTGCGAAACGGAAACCTCCTGATGACCTACGGCCACCGTCGCGCACCGCTGGGCAACCAGGCCCGGCTCAGCACCGATCACGGCCGCACCTGGTCCGAACCCGTCATTGTCTCCGGCGACGGCAACTCCGGCGATCTGGGATACCCCAGCACCGTCGAACTCGATGATGGAACACTGCTCTCGGTGTGGTACGAGAAGATGAAGGGCTCGCGACAGGCCGTTCTCAGACAGGCCACGTGGCGCCTGGCTTGATCCGAACGAGATGCCCCGGCTGCCCCCGGCACCCCACGCCGGTGCCTACACCTTTCGTCGCCGACGCGACGCCAGGTTGAAGGCCTGATGCCATGTCGACGTCGACCCCGGCCCCAATCGCGCCACGAGAATGTCGATCAGATACGGCTCGCCCGCCCGCGTGGCCGCGATCCCGCGCGTCAGTGCAGCCGTCAACTCACTCAGCGTGGTCGCCCGTTCCCCCTTCACCCCCTGGCTGCCGGCCAGCTTCACGAAGTCGATCTCCGGATCGCCCAGATAGACCGCCGGGTAGCGATCCGCCTGACGCATCTTCCCCTTGTAACCGGCGTACGCCTGCCGCACCGTCTGATAGTCGTGGTTGTTCCACACGAGGGTCAGCACCGGCACCCCATAGCGTGCCATCGTCCAGAACCCCGACGCCGAATACATGACCGACCCGTCGCCGATGTGCAGCACCACCTGACGATCCGGGCTGCCGATCTTCGCCCCGATCGCCGCCCCGATCCCCCAGCCGAGGGTGGCCCCGCTGTTGGCCACCCGCTGCTTGGCACCCTCTCCATATCGCAACAAGGCGCTGTAGCTGCAGAAGAAGTCGTGGCTGAGATTCTCGTGCACCGTAATGGCATCCGCATCGAGCCGGTCCTCAATCACCGTGCCCACCTCATCCGGGTGCATCGGCTGACGACCGCGATTGCCGTCGACGGCCTCCTGCATGCGCTTCCGAAAGGCCGCGATGTCGCCAAGAACCTTCTCCGCTCGCTTCACCCGAATCCGAGCCAATCGTTCCTGAGTCGCCAGGCTTGCCACAGCCTCCAACAAGTCCCGAGCCGCCAGCCCGGGATCCGCCACGATCGCCAGATCGAGCGGCTCGGTCCGACCCAGCCGGCTCGCATCCCAGCCGATCGATGCCTTCTTCGCACTGCGGGGCAGCCGCGGCGGGGCAGTGGCCATCTGCGGGTCGGGGCCAGTCTGGACGATCTCGCCCGTGGGGAACAGGTTCTCGTTCCCCAGGCCCAGGAACATGTCGAAGGGAGCGAACGACATCCCCCCCAGCACCCACGCCTTGGTGTCATAGTAGAACGGATGATCCGTGGGGAATCCGCTGTTGGTCGATACGAAGTTCGGCTCCTCCATCACCGGCATGCCCAGCATGTCGGCCAGCTTTACCACGTGCGCCATCGCCCCCGATTGCCGCAAGGCAGGACCGACGAACAGAAACGGCTGCCGAGCCTCAATCAGCCAGCGGGCGATCTGTTCGGTCTGAGCCTGTTCCGGCCGGACCCGCATGGATACCCGGAACTGCTCCTGCGGAAGGATCTCGGCAGTCACCTTGGGCGCCGACAGGGCATACGACGCGAACGCCACATACACGGGTCCTCCTGGTGGGGTGGTGGCCAGTTTCACCGCACGACGCAGTGCCAGCGGAATGCTCGTGGCATTGCGAACCTCCCATGACAGTCGCGTAAACTGCCGGTTTACCTCCGTCTGCTCGTGGCCCGGACGCGGTGCGATGACGACGTCGTCGCTCAGAATCGTGGGGTCCAGCAACCCGGCCGTCACCACAATCGGCGCGTTGTCCCGATGGGCATTGTAGAGTTGCCCCGCCATCTGAGCCGTTCCGGAAATCGCATGAACATTGACAAAGGCGGCGCGACCCGTGACCTGCGTATAGCCGTGCGCCATCGAGATCACGATCCCTTCGTGAAGGCCCACAATCGTCTGGACATCCGGCACATCGACCAGAGCGTCGAAGAGCCCCACCTCCGCCGATCCGGGATTCAGAAAGAGATACTCACACCCCGACGCCCGGAGTTGCTCGACGAACAGCTCACCCCCCGTGCCCGTCGCCGATCGACCGGGCACGATCGGTCCGGTGGCGGTTGCCTCTGCTGCTTCGGCATCCGAGAGAATGGCCCGGATCGCGCTCGTCGCGAATCCGGCCGCCGCCATCCGCCGGAAGAACCCTCGACGCGAGAGCCGTCCATCAAGCCACAAGGCAATCAGTTCGCGCATGGATCAACCCCTTTGCACGAAAGAGGAAGCACCAGTCTTCTCCGCTCACGCACGCCCGACCAGACGGTTCGGCCTGTCCCACCGCACGCGACACACGTACACACGATTGTTCGCGCCGCGCCGTTCGGTCAGCTCGATGTTCTTCCAGTCCTTCGCATCGCCCTGCATGCACTCCGAGGTGACCACCCACGACTCCCCAGGCGAAGCGTTAACGGTGCCGAAATTGCCAAGCTGCGCGCCACGGTTGGGAGCCACCTCGCATTCGGTGCCCCGCAGAACGCACAATCGCTTCGGGTCGACGCGGGCCATGAACAAAGGCGCGCGATTCCGAATGATATGATCGTTGTTCGCACCGCGCCGGGTATAGCTGAGAAACAATCCGTCACTGTGAGTTACCCAGTGTTGCTGCGTGTTGTAGCTGCCGAGTTCCTTGCCGTCGTCGAATACCCACGGAATGGGCTTCTCGAAGTGCAGCCCGTCCCGACTCACCGCCACGTAGCCCCGAACGTCATTGCGAAGCGTCAGATAGAACCGCTCGTCATACCGCGTCAGCGAGGGCTCGCAATAGCCCCGCGGCACAGATGTCCGAATCTCGTCCCCGTGCTCGACGTATCGAAGCTCCTTCCCGTCGAACGCACACCGCATCACCGTGGCGAAGAAGCACCCCCTCCCGACCTTGGCCGTGACCTCCTTCTTCTCCAGACAGTACAGGGGCAGCAGAATATCGCCGCCGGGAAGGTCCACCCGATCCGTGCACCCGCCCGAAGCCCAGAAGAAGTGATCGCGGTCGGGCATCCGTACCGTCTTCCACTCTGACCACGTGTGCTCCCGGGCATCGTACACCGCGTACACCACGTCGAGCGTGTGCTTGTCGTCCTCGATGAAATTCCCCTTCTCCCCGGGATGATAGTTCGCCGTGTGGCCGGTCATCAGCAGCTTGCCCGTCGCCGCATGCCATGCCGGCGTCAGGTCGCACGGTCTCGCCTCAATGCCGTCGCCATACGGCCGAGGAGCCAGCGTCTTGATCACGGCCGGCCGCGTCCACGTGCCCCCCAGATCGTCCGATCGCATCTGATAGATGCCCGTGAAAATGTCGCTGCCCCACACCTGAGCCTGGCTCAGCGTCATGACGGCCGTCGACGGTGGAACGATGCCCACCCTCGGCTGAAACCACTCGGTCTTCCGGTCGTAGCCCTCGGAGACGACATCGAGCTTCAGGCGAAAGCCGAGCGGCGGCAACGCCGAAGTGCTCGCCGGACCCTTCACCGTGTCCTCGGCCATGCCCATGCCGGTGCTGCCCAATCCCGAAATGCCCCACGCCGCCGTAGCCCCAGCCACTCGCCGCATCGCATCCCGTCGCGTCACCACAAATCGATCCATGGTTCTCACTCGCAAAGAAGGGGAAAAGGAACACCGCACTCCGGCGAGTCAGATTGTACGCCGCTGAACAGATCACTGCACGGGGAATCCGCGCCAGGGGGCTTCAGGCCCTGCGTCGCGCAGGCTGGACGACCCATCACCGACAAACTTGCGTCAGTCTTCGATGGAAGAGCGCATCAACCCAGCGCCCCAAAGGGGTGGACATCTCGGGAATATTGCATCTGCGGAAGTCTAATGCGACGACCGCCGGCCGATCAGACGCCGGCCGCCGAACAGAGGAAGCCCCAGCACCAGAATCGCCGCCGTCACCGGCTCGGGAACCATGATCGTCTGGGACGTGTAGCTGAACCCCGTCTGGCCTTCCGTCACCGTCACAAGCTGAATGGCGATCTGCTCGGGCGGATAGTTGGCGATGATCAGCCCCGGCGCGGGATAACAGCACGCCTGAATCGCGTACATGTCATACCCGGGCATCGGCGCCAGACTGATCGCCGGGTTCTCCCCGACAAGGAAACTGGGATCGATGAACGACGGAAGCTGACAGTGGTTGGGGTCGCCGTCCTCGCTCATGTAAGCCTGGCAATGCCAGTGACCGGCGTAGACACTGGCCAGATGATTCGCATAGTCGTGGTTCGGATCGGAGATCATCGCGCTGAGCTGCCCGAACTCGCTTTGACTGAAGGCGGCGTAATCCGCCACGAACGCGCCCGTCGGGCCGCTCATCGTCAGCATGGGAATATGCGTGACGACGACCACATTCTCATCCTTGCCCTGCGACGCACCGGCCAGCGTGTTGCCGAACCAGTCGAACGTGCCGCCCGGCATGGTGTGCAACTCGGCGCCGAACGCCCCGGTTCGCGAAGACCAGTCGGGACACACGAACTGAACGCCTCGATACTCGAAGGCAATGTTCTCGAGATTCAGATCGCTGCCCGACGACGTCACGTGAACCGGACCCTTCTGCCAGTTGGCAAATCCAGTTCCGGGCGTCTGCGCCATGGTCGCCAGCGACTGATGTACCGATCCAAAGGTATTCTCGAAGGTCGGCTGAACGTCATGGTTGCCGTAGATCGGCACATAGGGCGTCGACAGGCCGCTCAGAATCGACCCGGCCGTCGTCAGCCCGGCGTTGGTGTCGCCGATGTCACCGATGACGAAGGTCATGTCGATGTTGCGCGACTGCTTATAGGCGTTCACCCAGTCGACACACGCCTGAAGCCGCGGCGTATTCTCGCCGTTCTGATCCGCCCCCAAATGCGGGTCGGCGACGATCACGAACGAGAACGAGTCGCCCGTCGCGGCCGTCAGCGGAGCCACAGCAACAACAGACACCAAGGCGCACAGTACCGAAATGAATCGTCGGTGCATGAAACGTTCCCCTCACTCTCGATTGAACTCGACCTGAATTACGGCGAGGCAAACCCGACGCGGTCTCTCTCCGACCACCGGCGTCAGCAGAGGCTCACCCCCCTGAACACGAGCGTCGCTCAGGCCGTCCATAAGAGTCGGAATTCGGACGACCTCAACCCGAGCAACAGCACGATTATAGGGAACCGGCGAGGTGGGTTCCAGGGGGTACCGCCAGGTTCTCGGCACCGACAGCGGTGACGCCCAACGACTCGGGCAGGATTGACAGGGGCCCCTGGGGCGGGACAATCGTCGGAGTCCGCTCAGGAGGAGATGCCATGATCGGCGGTCTGCTGCTCATGTCCACACTCGTACTGGGGGCCGAACCGGTGCGTTTCAAACGGCACACAATCGACAACTATCCCGCCGGCTACCAGGTGGCCGTTGCCGACATCAGCGGCGACGGGCGGCCCGATATTATCGCACTGTCCACCGAGGCCAATCGGGTCGACTGGTTCGAGAACCCCACCTTCCGGAGACACCCTCTGGCTCGCACCGATCGCAATATCGACCTGGTGCCCATGGACGTCGACGGCGACGGCCGGGCGGAGATCGCACTGGCCAGCGGGTTCCATTTCGGTGATGGCAGTCGCGGCGGCCAGATCCAATGGCTCAAAAGCGAACCCGACCTCGACAAGCCCTGGCAGATTCATCCGATCGCCGCCGATCCGGTCGTCCACCGGCTGCGCTGCGGCGATGTAGACGGCGACGGCCGATCCGAACTGATCCACGCATCGATCTTCGGTCCGGGCTCCAAGGGCCTGGCCGCCATGAAGCCCGCCCATCTGTGGGCCTTTCGCGTGCCGGCCGATCCGACCGCAAGCCCGTGGGAAGTCATCAAGATCGATGAAACGCTCACGGTGCTCCACGGGCTCTACGTGGGCGACATCGACAACGACGGCCGGGCCGAACTACTGACCGCCAGCTATGAAGGTATCTATCGCTTCGACCGCGAAGGTGATCCCAAGACCGGCACATGGCGCAAGACACACATCGCCCCCGGAGCACCCCCCACGGGCAACAAGCCCGAGGCCGCCCGGGGCTCCAGCGAGGTCGTGCCCCTGTGGCTGGCCGGCAAGGCTCTGGGATTCGCGGCCATCGAGCCCTGGCACGGCCACCAGGTGGTCGTCTACACACCGACCGGCAAAACGGCTGCCTGGACAAGGCACGTCCTGGACGAAACGCTCAACGAGGGCCACGCCCTGCTCGCCGCCGACATCGACGGCGATGGGCAGGAGGAGATCGTGGCCGGCTGGCGAGGTGGCGGCGGCGGACTGGTCCTGTACGACCCGATCGACACCAGCGGCACCCGCTACCGAAAGGTCGTCATCGACCAGCCGATGCCGGTAGAAGGCCTCGTGTCGGCCGACCTGAACGGCGATGGGCAACTCGAGCTGGTGGTTATCGCCGGCCGGTCGAATGCGCTGGCCTGGTATCAGCGCGAATAGGCACAAGACGCGCCCTGCGGTGATTCACCGTTGCTTGTTCTTGAACCCGTCGCTGTCCCCTGATGTTCTGCCCTGAAAGGAAACCGCATGACCCCCGAGAGAATCAGCCAACTGATGGCCCAATACCGCGACGGCCTCCTGCACGATACGCTGCCGTTCTGGATCCCTCGCGCGATCGATCGCGAACACGGCGGCTACATCTCCTGCCTCGATCAGGACGGCAGCATCCTCCAGACCGACAAGTCCATCTGGATACAGGGGCGATTCGCCTGGCTGCTGGCCACCCTCTACAACACCGTCGAGAAACGCCCCGAGTGGCTTGAACTCTCTCGGCACGGCATCGACTTCATCAACCGACACGGCTTCGACACCGACGGCCGGATGTTCTTCTGGGTCACGCGCGACGGCAAACCCCTGCGCAAACGCCGGTATCTCTTCTCCGAGTCGTTCGCCGTCGTCGCATTGGCGGCCTACGGAATCGCTGCCGACGACTCGCACGCCCGACAGCAGGCGCTCGCCCTCTTCCGACTCATGCTCAGATACCACACCACCCCCGGCCTGCTGCCGCCGAAGGTCAATCCCGAAGTCCGGTCGCTCAAGGGCCTGGCCATGCCCATGATCCTCCTGGTGACCGCCCAGGAGCTTCGAAAGGCCTGCAACGACCCGTTCTGCACCCAGACCATCAACGACTGCATCGCCGAGATCGAGCGAGACTTCCTCAAGGACGAATTCAAGTGCGTGCTCGAGTGCGTGGGCTCCCACGGCGAGTTCCACGACACCTTCGACGGCCGCATGATCTGCCCGGGCCACGCCCTCGAGGCCGGTTGGTTCATCCTCGAAGAGGCCCGGCTCCGCAACCGCGATCCGCGTCTGATGCAACTCGGCTGCAAGATCATCGACTATTCCCTGGAGGTCGGCTGGGATCGTCAGTACGGCGGCATCCTTTACTACCGCGACGCCCGCGGGCTGCCGGGCACCGAGTATTGGCAGGACATGAAGTTCTGGTGGCCACACAACGAGGCGATCGTCGCGACCCTGCTGGCCTTTCAGCTCACCGGCGATCCGAAGTACGCCCGCTGGCACCAGGCCATCCACGACTGGTCATACGCCCATTTCCCCGACCCGCTCCACGGCGAATGGTTCGGCTATCTGCACCGCGATGGAACCCTCTCGACGACGATCAAGGGCAACATGTGGAAAGGCCCCTTCCATCTGCCGAGGATGCAGTGGTATTGCTGGCAGCGGCTGAAGGAGATGAAGGCCGCACGGGCGTAGGATCGGCGGTTCTGCTTTCCCCTCAACGGAATCGTATCGAGTACAGGTCGGCGTCCTTCATCACGAAGCGCAGCCGGACGGGCTTGCCGGCCAGATCCCTGACGTCCCTGCCGGCCTTCCACGATACAACACGCTCCAGCGTATCGCCGAACAGCTCGGCACAGTCGGAGAGACGGTAGCCGTCCAGAGGCTTGCCGCCGGCATCCTGGATCTCAATCCGTATGCTCCCCGCCGCCGAGGTCGCGAAGTTCAGCACGAGGTTTCTGCCCTCGAAGACGAGTGGACGCGTGATCAGCTCCCCGCCGCTCAGCGGCGATTCGACCGAAACGAAGCCGTCGATGCGAAGCGTAAACCGGCGGAGCTTGCAGCTCTTGCCCGTCCAGTAGCTCTCCGTGGCGAAGATCGACAGCTCCTTCGGGGCACTCTCAATTAACGACGCCGTCTCGACGATGCCCCAGCTCTGATAGTTGTCGCCGTAAACCCAGTTGTCGGCCGTGCGAAGACCGGGGCGCAGAAACACACGGTCCCACCGATGGAACGTCAGACCGTCTCGACTGCTCATGAACAGGCCGTCTGTCAGCGCCGTCCCCTCACGTGCTGAGGTCTTCGATCGAAGCTCGCGGTGCTCCAGCTCGGGCAGTGCCCGCATCGACTCGGACCAGCCGCGGTCCAGATACCGCGTCGGAAACCCCAGGAAGATGTGGGGGGCGCGGTAGTACGGGATGATCTGGTTCGTGTACAGCTCCTCGGGCGGCGCCCCGGGGTACGACAGCCAGACGGGCTGGGACCACTTCACGAAATCCTTCGAGACCGACGTCCGGATGTCCCTCAGCCCGTTGCGAAAATCGCGCCAGTACGCCCGGTACTCGCCGCGGATCGAATCCCAGAACACCAGGTTCTGACTGTCAAACGCCCCTTCCGTCAGGATGGGTGTGGCGCTCAGGACCGACCAGTGGATCCCATCGGCCGACCGAAAGGCCGTCAGACCTTTGCCCTCCAGCGCCACGGCCTTGTAACGAGCCTCCGGTGCGCAGCTCGGGTTGGCGTCCTTGAAGGGCACGAAGTTGTGCCCGGCCTCGCCCAGGCGGAGTATGTTGTTGTGCTTCGAACCGTTGTACTCCACGAAGCCCAGGTCCGGCCGGCTCCATCGGATGCCGTCGCGGCTCTCGGCATAGCACACGGCAAAGGTATGAGCCTCCGGCTCGCCCTTGAGCGTCTGTTCGCCACCGCGGTAGTACATCCGGTAGACGTCGCCGTCCTGAAACACCGTGTGATACCCGCAGGAATTGCCCTCCCAGGGCTGGTCGTGGTGCAGGGCGACCTCGCGAGGGATCGGCTCATGCAGCCGGAGCCTCGCACCACCCTTCAGTGAGCCGATCAGCGAGTCATCGACAAACAGCTCCAGCCGCGAGCCGATCGGAATCGCCCCCACTTGCCCGAAGCTCGGGGCCAAGCCCGCGCACCCCATGAGGACTATCCAAAGCCAGGTGTCGCGCCGCTGCATCGTGTCTCTCCCTGCCAAGGGTTTGCCCCCCATCCCGTCGATCGATCAGTCGATCGGCCCATACCGGGTCTTCCACTTGTCGGCCAGAAGCTTGCCCTCCTGGTCGATCCATTCCCGTTCGGCGGGCGTCAGGGGTTTGAAGTCGCGCGTGACCTTCAGGGCCGCCCGAAGCTCGCCCATCGACTTCATACCGATCACCACATTGGCCATGTCCGGCAGCCCCATCGCATAGCGGATAGCCATCCGGTGATGCTCGGGGCTGGACAGTGCCCCGGGCATGCGATTGATGTACGACATCGTCGACGCCCCGCCGAGCACCTTCATCGCCACGATGGCCGTCCCATGCTTGCGGGCCGTGGGCAGAACGCGCTCCTCGAAGTTGTAGACGAACCGGTCGACGAAGTTCAACACGCACATCATCACGTCGATCCTGCCCGTCTCGAGCACCGGTACAAGCCGGCCGACCTTGTAGTGCCCGCTGATGCCGACGTGTTTGACCAGACCTCGCTTCTTGGCCTCCTCAATGCCGTCCAGGCAGCTTCCCTTGCTGAGGATTTGCTCCGGCGTGAAGTCGCCGACATTGTGAACGTGACACACGTCCAGGTGATCTGTCTGCATCTTCCGGAGGCTGGTTTCAATGAGCTTGATGGTGTCATCCTTGCGGTAGGCCACCGGTTCGACCTTGCTCACCAGAAAGACCTCGTTCCGCCGTCGGGCCAGAACGGGACCCAGCCGCTCTTCGCCCACACAATAGTTCGGCGCGACGTCGAGATACTGGATGCCCGCGTCGATGGCCGCGTGGACCACCGGCTCGTACTCGTCCGGTGGGTAGAACGCCTGACCCAATGCGGCCAGCCCAAGACCCAAGGGAGCCAACTCGATTCCGGTGCGCCCCAGCTTCCGCTTCGGAACGTCCCGGATCGAAGGCATGGGCTCGTCGATGTCGGGCGGAAGCTTGCCCAAGGCATGCGACGCGCCCAGCGCCAGTCCGGCCGCACCCGCACCGGCCCCCACTGTCTTGAGAAACTCACGTCGACTCGTACGATGTGTCACGGACCGCACCTCCAAAGACTCGCCGAACACCACCACGATCCAAACAGCGCAAGGATAGCGGTCCGTCGAGAGAAATGACAACCCCGCCGATCGCCGAACAACCGAACGCGTGAATCCCCCCGCAACTGTCCGTACAATGCCACCTCGGGTGGGGTGCCAGTCGCCCAGTCGAGGAACGATCCATGGGACAGACCATCCGCTGCGGCATGTTGGGGCTGGGTCACGGACACGCCGTGCCCAAAGCCGAACTCCTGCGAACCATGAAGGGCGTCGAGTTCGTCGGCATCTGCGAGCCCGATGAGAAGATCCGCGCCGAGCACCTCAAGAGCAAGCCGCTCGAAGGTATTCCCTGGCTGACCCAGGAACAACTGCTCGGTGACAAGACGGTGTCGATGGTCGCGATCGAGAGCACGACCGCGCGCCTGCTGTCGTTGGGTTGGGCGGCGATCGACGCCGGCAAGCATCTGCACCTCGACAAACCGGCCGGGGCCAACCTGGCCGAGTTCAAATCACTCCTTGATGAGGCCGAGCGCCGAAGGCTCATCGTCCAGATGGGATACATGTTCCGTTACCACGCCGGCTTCGACTTCATTCGCCGGGCGGTCGGGCTGGGGTGGCTGGGACGGGTGTACTCGATCCAGGCGAGCATGTGTACCGAGGCGACGCCCCAGGCCCGTACGGAGCTGCTGTTCCATCCGGGGGGTATCCTGCTCGAACTGGGCGGGCATATGATCGACATGATCGTCCTGCTGATGGGCGCACCCCGAAAGGCCACCGGCTTCCTCCGGCACGACGGCGACCCGAACGACACACTGAACGACAACACACTGGCCGTCCTCGAGTACGATCGCGCCATGGTGTCCATCGAGGTGGCCGCCGTCGAAACCGGTGCCTGGAACCAGCGCCGCTTCAAGATCGCCGGGACCCGCGGCACGATCATCATGACCCCGCTGGAACCGCCGTCGCTGCAGATCTGCCTGCGCGAGAAGGTGGGGTGCATGCCGGCCGGCTGGCAGACCATGCCGGTCCAGGACATCCCCCGCTACGTCCGCGACTTCCAGGAACTCCTCCGGTGCATCCGGCAGGGCGAGCCTCTGCCATATTCGAAGGAACACGACTACAACGTGCAGAAGACCCTGCTCGAAGCCTGCCGGCCTGCGGCACGCTGAGAACTTTTCAGATCTGTGATACTCGGGAAGGACACGCCAGCATGAGAACTGCCGACGCACGCGAGGGGGTTTCCGAAAAGACAGCGACCTCGACGGCAGCGGCGGTCAGCCCGCGGCGGCACATCGAGGTCGTCGTCGACGGAGGGCACGGGGAAATCGGTCAGCCGACCTCTACGATCGAGTTCAGCTCACCGTAGGGATTACTCTCGACATAGTCGTTGTGTGGATCCTGCATCCACCGCCCGTCGATCACATATCGATAGCGGTAGTGCCCCGGAACCAGGCTCACCGTGGTCTCGAACACGCCTTCCACGCCGTCACGATGCAGTTCAGTCGTCTGCGGCGACCAGTTGTTGAAATCGGCGGCGATCTGAACCTTCTGAGCCCCCGGCGCCTTCACACAGAAGTGAACGCCGTGCTCGTCCTGAGTCACGCCGTATATGTGCTGAATCCGCTGCTCGATCTGTTCGGGTGTCGCCTCGGCCTCAGTGGTTCGGTTGCCCCCGAAGAGGACCTCACTGGTGGCCAGAAGCTGATCGGCCCTCTCGGCCAACTCATCGGCCTGCTGGAGAATCGTCCGGCGAACGGACTCTTCGCTCTCGCTGGCAATCAGTTCATTGGTCAGACGGGCGAAATCACGATGCCCCGGACTCGACGGCGCGTATTCGGCAATCGGCTGACCGTAGCTGGTCGCCTCGCGAATCTTCGTGTTGAAGTTGATGGGCGTGTTGAACACCATATCGCCGAATTTCTTGCGAAGTTCGGCCAGCGTCTCCCGGGCGTGCTTGGTGCGCACGTCGTAGAGGTTCGGCAGGATGTGGATGCGAAGATCGCGATTCGTCTGCTCGCGGTGCTTGGCAACCGTCTCAACCTGGCGGTGCAGCCCGTGGAGGGCGAAGTAGCCCGTGTCCACCGGGATGATCACCTCGTTCGCCGCGTGCAGGGCGTTGCCCGTGAGCAGACCCTGGCTCGGCGGACAGTCCAGGATGCAGTAGTCATACGCATCCGACACGCTCACCAACGACCGCGCCAACCGCTCGAAACGGTCCGGCGCCGTCGCCATCTCCTGCTCCACGTGGGCCAGCCCCGACTTCGACGGAGCCAGATCGAAACGCTCCGAGATCTGCCACGTGATGCTCGACAGATCCGGCGGGGGTTCGTTCATGAAGACGTTGTACAGGCATCCCTCGATCTGATCCTCGGGCACGGCCAACCCAACGCCGCAATGACCTTGCGGGTCCAGGTCAACCAGGAGGGTACGCCGTCCTTGGCGAGCCAGGCACGCCGACAGGTTGATGGCAACTGTCGTCTTGCCGCAGCCCCCTTTCTGGTTCACGATTGCGATGATCCTCATCGAAACGCTCCTTGGAACGGACCGAACTCTGAACTTGACGGGTGCTATGTTCTACGGGGTCTCCGCCCCGATCAGACTTGAGTTAGGCCCAACGCATTCCACAGGCCATCGGGGTTCCACGGGCTAAACGTAATAATGCCCGATAATCCGTTGGCGTCAACCGTAACATCGGCCAATCGCTTAAATAGCATTACTTTTTATCGGACCTGGCCCTACAATTCGTACACTGTCACTTCAAAAGACCCTCCTATCAGTCTTGTGAATCGAGTTGTGCGTCCGTCTGCCACGCAACGCGGCCCTGTACTCTCCGGCATCTCCTTGCCGGATCTCCATGCGAGTTGACAGCAGGACAAGCTCGGATTACGATTTCGCAAATCGCTGTGGTTCCTAGTGATATAGAACTTCACCGGTGCTGACATGTCGGCGGTTCCATCGAATCTCATCGAACGGTTTGCGGCCCAACGCGTCTTGGTCATGGGGGGCTTCGCCCTCGATCGTCACTGCTATGGTGACGCCGAGACGATCAGCCCCGAGGCGCCCGTCCCGGTCCTGCGACTCAAGCACGAAGTCACGCGGGCCGGAGGGGCCGGCCATGTTTCGACCGCGCTGGCAACCTTGGGCTGTCGCGTGGTGTGCTGCGGTGTCGTCGGCGACGATCCCGCAGGGCTTCAGGTTATCGAGTTGCTCACCCAAACGGGCATACAGGCTCAGAACCTCGTGCCCGTCCCGGGCTGGAAGACCACCACACACACACGACTGGTGGGCCTGGCCCAGCACCGGCACCCTCAGCAGATGATGCGCGTCGAGGAGGTCTCGAGTCGAACGCTGTCGCCCGACACCATCGAACCGATCATCGACAACGTCCGACAGTTGGTCGAACAGGTCGATGCCGTGTGCATCCGCGATAGCGACGTGCAAGACTGCCCCGAACCCCTGATCCGCGCCGCCATCGAAGCGGGAAAGCGAACGGGGCGTCCCGTGCTGATCGATCCCGGCCCGGTTTCTCACGTCCCACGCTATCAGGGAGCCACCATCCTGACGCCCAACCGGGCGGAGTTCGCCGTGATGGCCGGCGAATCGGCCGCGCAGGTGCCGGACATCGGCCGGCTCGCACAGAACCTCGTCACTCACCTGGGGCTCCAGGCCATGGTCATCACCCTGGACCGCGACGGAGCCCTGGTCGTTCCTGCGGAGGGCAACCCTCTCCACGTCACGACGCGTCCGCGGGCCATCTACGACATCACCGGGGCCGGTAATGTGGTTCTGGCGGTCCTGAGCGTCTCACTGGCCGCCGGGGCAGGTCTCGAGCAGGCAACCCATCTGGCGAATGTGGCCGCAGGTATCTCGGTCGAGCGGTTCGGTGCCGTGTCGGTCTCTCGCGACGAGATCCTCGCCGATCTGATAACCCAGGGGCGGACGGCGGCCGGCAAGCTGCGGAGGCTCGAGGAGCTGATGGCCGAACTCGCCCCCCGGCGAGCTGCCGGCTCCAGGGTGGTCTACACCAATGGCTGTTTCGACGTCCTCCACGCCGGGCACATCCAGTATTTCAAGTTCTGTCGCGATCAGGGCGACGTCGTCGTCGTCGGGTTGAACTCCGATGCCTCCGTTCGGTCTCAAGGCAAGGGGGACGATCGCCCCATCAACAGCCAGCTCGACCGGGCGAGAATGCTCAGCGCCCTCGAGAACGTCGACTACGTCGTGATCTTCGACGAACCCACACCCGAAAGCATGATCCGCCGGATCCTGCCCGATGTCCTGGTCAAAGGCCAGGACTGGGCCAATACCTGGATCTGCGGTAAGGAAATCGTCGAGGCGGCCGGGGGAAGGGTCGCCGTCGCCCCGATGATGGATGGTTACAGCACGACCCAACTGCTCGCCCGGATTCGGGGCATGGAAGTGCGCCGTGGAGGAGACGTTCGAACAACATCTGAGTAAGCACCAGCAGGCGGTGGAATCCGTACGACGGCAACAGACGATCGTCGAGCGGATGGCCGAAACGCTGATCGCCTCTCTCCGCGCCGGAGGACGTGCGTACCTGGTCGGCAACGGTGGCAGCGCCGCCGACGCCCAGCATATCGCCGCCGAACTCATCAGCCGCCTGCGGCCCGGCCGTCCGCGATCGGCATTGCCGGCCGTGGCGCTGACCACCGACACCTCGATTCTCACGGCCATCGGCAACGACTACGACTTCAAGCTGGTCTTCCGCCGCCAGGTCGAGGGGCTCGTCCGCCCCGGCGACGTGCTGTGGGCGATCTCCACCTCGGGCAATTCCGAGAACGTCCTGCTGGCCTGCGACGAGGCGCGGCAGCGGGGTGCCAAGGTGCTGGGTTTCTCGGGCAAGGCCGGCGGCAAGCTCCGCGAACGATCCGACCTCTGTCTGTGCATCGACGGCGAAACCTCCGACCGCATTCAGGAAGGACACCAGTTCGCCTACCACTATATCTGCGACCTGGTCGAACGAGCCTTTGTCGCCCAGGCCTGATACCGACTCTGGGGGGTCTTCTCTCTCGGAAGCGTGCCGACGTGAAGGGCTTCGCCTCGGCTCCGGCGGGCAACCGCCGCGAACCACCACGGGGCGCCTACGCCTTTGCCGGAATGATAATCTCGTATCCCATCATCGCCGGTTCGGGCCAGCGGGCGTGGCATTTCGAGCAGGTCTCCCGCGTCACCGCGCGAAGCCGGCCGCAGGCGGGACACGGCACCCGCGCCGGCAGTTCAAACAGCGTCCGGCAGATCAGATGCCCGGGCCAGCTCAGCAACAGCGTGCCCAGCAGGCCCAGCACCATCTGAAACGCCGTGCTCCGTTTCCGCAAGTGCAACCAGGTCAGGAACACCGACGCCAGGGTCAGGCTGAGACTGATGGACAGGAAGGGCAACTGATAGGGCCACAACAGCCACTGTTCGATCATTCGATACGCGTTCGGAAAACGGTACTCCAACAGTGTCTGTATTCCCATGCCGATCCAGGGGGTGGTGATGGCCGATGCAATGGTCAGCGCCAGTTTCCGCGTGCGGCTCATCCCCTCCGTCGTGGGCATTCCGGTTTCTCGCTGGCGGGTCGCCCGGCCGTTCTTATCGATGTGATAGATGATCACCCGGCTGGTGCCGAAATTGCAGATGACCAGCTTGTCGTTTGCCCAACCCACCTGCCAGGCCACATGGTTCCGCAGGTCCGGCGGCATCTCGGCCTCCATCCGGGTGTGCAGGACCGGACCCGCAAACTCCAGCACCCGCAGCTTGTTGCCGCACAGCACGAAACCCAGGTTCCAGTGATATCCCAGGGCGCGAATCGGCCCGTCGGGCGATTTCCACAGCCTCCGGCACGTCAACTTGTCGAAGTCGATCGAATAGATCTGACCGCCGTCGATCCAGATCTGCGAGAGGCTCGGTTGAGACCCGATGTAACGCGGGCGCAAGAAGCGGGCCTTGGTACCATCCGGTTCCATGAAGCCCTCGGGACCCATGTATCCGATGAGCCGCCCGTAAGGATAGAGGTATCCTACCATCAGTCCGGTGTATGGGAGATGATGCCAGATGGGAACCTCGGCACCCGGCGGAGGCAAAAACCGCCACCCGGTCAGATCGCTGCGCCGACCACCACGCCACGTCGACATCAGCACCGTGTTCAGATCGATCAACGGCCCCATGGGCAGTCGCGGCGCCTGATGCTCCGCGTAGGTCCCGATCTGCCGATTGTCCAGGTCGTACCACACCACCTGACGCGAGGTCGATTTGTGTGAGTACGTCATCGCGCGGGCCTCGATCCGTGGGTTGCCCTCACGATCGAAGACCAGACGCCGACCGAAGAAATCGACGCCGCCCGCCATGAGGTTCGTCGCCACCGGCGCCAGCATACCCACCAGCAGGCACAACCCCAGGCTCAGAACCACCGCGAGCAACACCTCGCCGGCGCACCGGCTCAGAACCGACGCCAATGATCGGCGGGCCGGCGGAGCGCCCTTCGGTTGGCTCGCGTGTCGACTGATCCCAGGAGTCGCTGTCATATCCCACCACCGGCTGCCGCGCCCGTCGCGTGCCGCCTACCCTTCCCACCGCACCAGCAGGTACACATCGACCAGCCAGAGCACCCCCACGTATATCAGTCCGATCGTCCAGGCCATCTCGATCGTGGGCGACGACTCCAGCATCACATACCCGATCGGGATCGGCGGGATCATCGGCAGCAGCCTCCCCCCATACCACTTCGCCGGTCGCCATGCCGCCGACACCGCCGAAAGGTAGAACATGTAGCCGATCAGCCAGCTCAGCAGCGGAGCGCCGATCATCCATGGCTGAAGCGGCGCCGACAGACGTGCCCAGGCGCACCATCCGAACGCGATCCCCGTCGCCACCAGACCCGGCACCCAGAACATCACCGTCCCGCTGATCAGCTTGCCCACCGCCAGCAGAGTCCGCGAACAGGGCCGGCTGAAGAAGAACCCGCACGCACCCCCCACCTCCGGCAGGGCATGCCAGAAGCCAAAGCCCGCCCCGAACAGAACGGCCAGCAGCGCCCCATCCGACAATCGCACCAGCGGGAAACGCGTGTCGACCTCGACCACACCCAGCATCGCGAACGGCCGGACGATGCGCCCCAGCATGAACTCCGCCGGCCACGACGCCAGGTTCAGCACCACGTAGCCCAACATCAGCAACGTCACGCCGATCGTCCAGTACCAGCCCGATACGAAATCCTTGCGGAGGATCGCCCGGATCATGTCTGCCCCCCCCGTCCGGCCACAAACTGCGTGGGACCGCCGCTGTTGTAGTCGATGAAGAGGTCTTCCAGCGTGCTGTCGAGCACCTCGATCGTACGCGCCCCGCGATGCCGCAGCGCCGCCTCGTGCGTGCCGTCGTAGTGGGCGATCGTCAGAATCGTCTCGTGAGGGCCCGCCTGAATCCACACCAGGCCCGGCAGATCGAGCAGCGAGGGCACCCTCTCCTCAAACGCCACGCGAACGCGACGAAGCTTCTCCTTGAACTCCGTCAGCGTGCAGTCCACACGAAACACGCCGAACGCCAGAATGCCGATTCGATGCGCCACCCGCTCGACATCCGACAGCACGTGGCTGCTGAACAGAACCGTCCGCCCCTTCTGATTGATGAGCTGAATCATCGATTCCAGGAACCGTCGGCGGATCACCGGATCGACGCCCAACGTCGGATCGTCCATCACCAGCAGGTCGGGTTCGCACGCCAGCGTCAGCGCCAGACTCACCTGGGCACGCTGCCCGTTCGACAGTTGGCGGATCCGCTGGGCCGGCAGCAATCGGAAGTGCTCGATCATCTGCCGGAAAGACGCCTCGTTCCACCGCGAGAAGAACGCGCTCTGAAACCGGGCCAGCTCCTTGATGCTCGCCGACCGGTACAGTTCGTGTCCCTCGGCCACATAGCCGATGCGGTCGCGGAGGCCCCGCGGCAACTGCGACGACTCGTGACCAAACAACCGGGCCACCCCTCGCGTGGGCTTCAAGAGGCCCAGCAGCATCTTGATCGTCGTCGTCTTGCCCGACCCGTTCGGTCCGAGCAGACCGTAGACACACCCCTCGGGCACCTTCAGGGTCACCTGATTCACGGCACAGCGACCGTTGTAGTATCGGGTTAACTTGTCGGTCTCGATGGCGAGGGCGATTGCACAACCTCCTGCGGATGGCACCGGTGAACGCTCGTGCTGATGATCATTCTAACGAGATCGCTCGGCAGCGCGTAGCACCTCACCGCCGAATCCCCGCGGCCCAGCCCCCGCGCACAAGGCGCGCACCCGCACGCGACTTCCACCGCGAGGCGATTGGCCGTATAACCCACATCAGGGGTGGATACGGAACCCCCACAGGGTCCGCAGAGAACCCTGCTCGAAAGGAGATGCCCATGGGCGACAGGTGCCCGTCGGTCGACCGCGCTCGCAACACTCGCCTCGAAATCCGGCGCCTTCTGGCATGGGCCCTGGTCGCCTGCATCGCATCCGTCCTGGAGCCGGCACGGGTCTGTAACGCCCAGACGGACCCGGAGGCCCTGAAGCAGGCCCGCAAGCGGGCGGCCCAGCGCCCGCGGCGCATCATGTACAACGACGACGGCTGTCATGAGCAGTTGTTCAAGACCCCCGAGGAACTCATTGCCCTCAGGCTCCGACAGTTGGTGGGCTCGCAGGTCGACACCATCTGCTATTGCACCGGTGGCGGCGGGCTCTTCTGGGCCCACATCCCCGAAGCCGGCGAACTGATCGGCGAGTTTGTCGCCGCCGGCGAAGCCCAGTATGTCAAGGACATCTGCACCGGTCTGAAGGCCCTGCGAGACCTGGGAACCGATCCCCTCAAGGTGGCCGTCGAGTTCGGCCACAAGAACGGCATGGAAACCTTCTGGTCCTACCGCATGAACAACATCGAGGACTCCTACTGCCCCTGGTCGCTCGCTCGCTGGAAGCGCGAGCACCCCCAATACTGCATCGGCGCGGCCGGCGATTGGGCCAAGTACGAGATGACCGATCCGCGAAAATGGTGGGCTGGCCTCGACTTCGCTGCCCCCGAGGTCCGCGACTACATCCTCAAGATCTTCGAAGACGTCTGCCGGCGCTACGACATCGACGGGATCGAAATGGACTGGTTCCGAAGCCCGCGGTTCTTCCGGCCGACCATCGAGGGCAAGCCGGTAGCGCCCGAACACATCGCCGTGATGAATGACTTCGTCCGCAAGGTCCGGGCGATCACCGAACAGGCGGGACGAAAACGCGGCCGTCCGCTCCTGATCAGTTGCCGTGTCCCGCTGACCGTCGAACGCTGCCTGGCGATCGGCCTCGACGTGCCGACGTGGCTCAACGAGGACCTGTGCGACATTCTCGTTCTGGGCGGCGACCTCGCCCCGATGGCCATGGCCCCGCAGCTTCGCCCCATGGTTGAACTCGCACACCGACACGGCGTCCGCGCCCTGGCCAACATCTGCGGCTCGGGCATGCAGAAGGGACAAGGCTACACCGAACCCGAGGCCTGGTGGGCCGCCGCCATGAACGCCTATCACGCCGGCGCCGACGGCGTCTACGTCTTCAACGTGTTTCCCGCCACCCCCGACGAGAAGCTCAGCCGGCTCGGCTCCGTCCAGACCCTCAAAGGGCTGAACCGGCTCTACGCCATCGACCCCATCGAACCGAAGAACATCTGGGGCTTCAATCGCGCCGGCCTGGTCCTGCCCGATCGCCTGCCGATCGAGCTGGCGCCCACGGGCCAGGCCACCGCCAAGCTGCCCGTCGGCGAAGACCTCGCCGCCAACGCCCCACAAGGCAAGGCCACGGAAGCCCGCCTCAAGCTGCGAATCCGAAATCTGGTTCCCGGCGAACAACTGATCGTGGACCTGAACGGACATCGCCTGGCGTGTCTGGCCCCGGTCAAACCGCCCACTCCCGACGCGCCCCTGGCCTGGTTTGAACTCACCGTGGACCCCAAGCTCATCCGCCCGGGCGACAACCTGATCGATCTGAGGCTGGCCACTCAGCGAGCCCTGAATGCGTCGGTCCCGTTGGACCGCGTCGAACTGGAGGTCCGATACAAGTGACCGCAGGAACAACCATGATCAGCGAGATTCCCGAATACGTCGGCGATGTGCCGAACCTCTGTGGCTTCGAGCACCTTGTCGCCCAGGCGATGACGCGATCCGGCCCCCTCTACCTGCCCGAAAGTAAGATCGACTTCGACGCCATCCACAGCGCGTTCTCTGTCGCCCTCCACATGCATCAACCCCTCATCCCCGCCGGCGGACCCGACCTGCGAACCGCACGAGTCATCAGCAATCTCCGCCATATGCTCGACGGCGCCGACAGCGGTGACAGCCATAACGCCTCGGTGTTCCGGTGGTGCTACAAGCGGATGGGCGAGTTCATCCCCCAACTCGTCCGGGACCACAAGAACCCCCGCGTGATGCTCGAATACTCCGGATGCCTGCTCCACGGCCTCAGACAGATGGGGGCCGATGAGGTCATCCAGGCCCTCAAGATCATCACACGAGACCCCGCCTATCGCCGTTGCGTCGAATGGCTGGGGGCCCCATGGGGCCATGCCGTCGCACCCTCCACACCCGTGCAGGACTATCGTCTTCACGTCCGGGCCTGGCAGCACCACTTCGCCTCGATCTTCGGACTCGATGCGCTCAGCCGCATCCGGGGGTTTTCTCCGGCCGAGATGGCCCTCCCGAACCACCCGGATCTCTGCTACGAGTTCGTCAAGACCCTCCTCGACTGCGGCTACCGATGGCTGCTCGTCCAGGAACACACCGTCGAACGGCCCGACGACGGCGGACCCGTCCGCGATCCGCACCTGCCCCATCGCCTGATCGCCCGGAACTCCCACGGCCAGACACTCAGCATCGTCGCGATCATCAAGACCCAGGGCAGCGACATCAAGCTGGTCGGACAGATGCAGCCCTGCTTCGAAGCCCGGACCCTGTCGCGACGCGACCTGGCCGGCCGGCCCGTCCCCCCGCTGGCCACCCAGATATCCGACGGCGAAAACGGCGGCGTTATGATGAACGAGTTCCCCTCCAAGTATCTCCAGGTCATGTCCGAGGCCTCGGGCAGCCGCACGCCGCCCGTGAACGTCACCGAATACCTCGAATACCTGGAGTCGCTCGGCATCCGCTCCGAAGACCTGCCCCCCCTTCAGCCCATCCACCAGAAACGCCTCTGGGATCGGCTGACCGAGGGCGCCGGTCCCGAGGCACTGGCCGCGACCATCCGATCGCTGGAGAAACAGAACGACCGTTTCCACATGGAGGGCGGCAGTTGGACCGCCGACCGATCGTGGGTCCGAGGCTATGAACACGTGCTGGGGAAGATGGAGTCGGCCAGCGCCCTGTTCGCCGAGAAGGTCCTCGATCCGGGTGTCCCCTCGTCCGATCCGCGATACCGCAACGCCCTCTACCATCTGCTGATGACCCAGACAAGCTGCTATCGATACTGGGGCGAGGGCATCTGGACCGACTACGGCCAGGAACTCTGCCGGCGAACCATGGACATCCTGACCTACGACTTCTGAAAGCCCCCCAAGCCGGGCTTCCCGCCTTCTCCATCGCCTATGCGGTCAGGGCCTCCCGAATCTTGCGGCTCAAACCGCTCTCGGTGAACGGTTTGGAGATGAAGTGAATCCCCTCGTCCAGAATGCCGTGGTGCGCGATGACATTCTCGGTATACCCGGACATAAACAGAACCCGCGTCCCGGGACGGATACTTGCGACCTGCTCGTGAAGCTGCCGGCCGTTCATACCCGGCATGACAACGTCCGTCAGAAGCAGGTCGAGCCGCTCGGTCTGCCGGGCAAGCTCGATACATTCGGCAATGCTGTGTGCCTCGATCACGGAGTAGCCCAGCCGCGTGAGCATCCGACACGTGAGCTTGCGCACGGCTTCCTCATCTTCCATCACCAGAATCGTCTCGCCGCGGCCGAGAACCGTAGTCTCGCTGAGAAGCGCCTGCTGCTCGACCGACGCATCCTGGAGCTGCGGAAGGTAGATCCGAAATGTGGACCCGTGGTCCTTCTCGCTGTAGACCCCGATGTCTCCGCCGTGCTGCCTTATGATCCCGTAGGCCGTCGCCAACCCCAATCCGGTCCCCTTTCCCTTCTCTTTCGTCGTGAAGAACGGATCGAACACCCGCCGCACGGTCTCGTCGTCCATGCCGCAACCCGTATCGCTGACGCTCAACAGGGCATGGAGCCCGGGTTGCAGGCCCGGATGGGCACTGACGTAGTGGTCGTCCATATGGACCAGACCCGTTTCGATGGTCAGGACCCCACCGTTGGGCATCGCATCGCGGGCATTCACACAGAGGTTCATGAAAACCTGCTCCAACTGAGAGAGGTCTCCGTTGACATGCCCGGCCTTGGGGTTGGTGATCACCTCCACCTGAATGTGCTCACCGAGAAGCCGCCGGATCATCTTCTCGACACCGTGAACCATTGAGTTCAGTTCAAGCGGCTTCATCTCGAGCATCTGTTTGCGGCTGAAGGCCAGCAGTTGCCTCGTCAAGTCCTTCGCCCGTTCTCCCGCCCGAACGATCTGCGCGAGCGACTCACGCGCCGGCGATTGGACCGGCAGGTCCTCGGCCATCAGCTCCCCGTAGCCCAGGATCACCGACAGCAGGTTGTTGAAGTCGTGGGCAACGCCCCCGGCAAGCTGACCGATCGACTCCATCTTCTGGGCCTGCGCCAACTGACCTTCCAGACGTATGCGTTCGGCCTCGGCACGCCGTTTCTCCGTGATGTCCTCAAAGATCACGCACACACGATCCGGCGAGTCCGACGGGCGGTACGCATTGCAGAAGTACAGACCCTTGGTAGGTGAATGATACATCTCGAACGACATCGGAACGCCGGTCATCGCCACCGCACCGTACGTGTCCACCCAACTCTGCTCCGTCTCAGGCCACACTTCAAAGACATCCTTCCCACACACGTCTTCGTACTTCAGCCCCGAAACGCGTGCAAAGGCGTCGTTGAAGTACCCGAACCTGAAGCTCACAAACTTCCCCCGTTCGTCAAACACCGATTCCCATACAATGAAGGCGTTGAGCATGTTTTTCAGCATGCTCTGCATCTCGCTGACGTTCTTCTGAAGCGCCTCCTCCGCACGACGTCGCTCGGTGATATCTATGTGCTGGATGATCGCATTCCGAACCTTGCCGCGGGCATCGAGCACCGGCGTGATCGTGACCTCGAGGACCACTGAGGCTTGGCTTCTGAACCGGATCTGGTCGAGTTGAGACGTGTCGTAGAGCAGGCTGAACTGGACGGGCTGGCCTTCCTCGAAGACACGCCGAACCATGGGCATGAGCCCTTGTTCCGCCACGATGTTGTCGCGAAGCAGGTTGTACTTCCCCACCACCTCATCATCCGAGACGTGCAGCATGTCCCGGCACGCCTGGTTCATCCGAATCATGTTGCCCTTGTCGTCGGATATCCACATCGAGTGGGGACTGTGCTCGATAATGCTCTCGATAAAGACCTGCGATTGCCGCAGCGACTCCTCGGTCTTTCGTCGCTCTGTGACGTCTCGGGCCGCCGCACATATCATGCCCTCACCGAAGGGTACCGACCGCCATTCGATCCATCGGTAGCTGCCGTCCTTGCACCGATAGCGGTTCACGAAGTTCAGCACCCGCTTGCCGCCCGCTAGATCCGCCACGGCGGCAAGTGTCGCATCGACGTCGTCGGGGTGCACGAAGTCCATGAACTTCCGGCCCTCGAGGTCCTCGATCCGATATCCCAGCGTCCGCTCCCATTCGGGGTTGAGCCGCAGGAAATGGCCTGCGGTGTTTGCAATGCAGAAGAGATCGAGGGAGAGATTGAAGTAGCGATCGAGCTCCTCCGTCTTCTCGCGAAGCGCCTTCTCCGAAGCCTGTGCCGCCAAAGACGCTCTCTCCCGCTGTCGGACAATCGCCGCGGCGGCGAGACTCGTAACGAAATACGTGATCAGCATATATTGCAGCGTTGCGATGTCGCCCGGTTCACCCCCCGGTCGAATCGCGAAGCCCCCCATCCCTCGGGTACTCAATCCCACCCCCAGCAGGCAGTGCGGTAGAATGGTGGCGGAAGCACCCCGAGGGCCAAACCGCAGCGCGGCCCAGATCAGCGCCGGCACCGACAGGAAGCCCCGGCGAAACATGGGCCATGACGACCAGCCCGAAAACAGTGTCGTCGAGCACGCGAGCAGGACGGCCATCACCAAGACCGCTTCGACAAGACGCCAGCCCGTCAGATCCCCAAGCCCTGCCCAACCCTTGGGAAACCAGGTCAACAGCAGCGGAACCAGAACGATGATCCCGAGGGAATGGCTTGTCCACCCCAGCCCCCACAGCCCCCAGGAGAATTCGCCACCGAAGCCAGCAGGGGTCATGCCGATCCGGATCGCCGCGCCGACTGCCGCGCCAACGATCGGCGACAGCAGAGTGAAGATCAGAACCTCCCGCAACGTGGCAAAGGAGGGCCGATGGCCGACGAACCGGCGCGCCAGCCATGCACCCACCAGCCCCTCCACTACGTTGCTCAGAGCAAGCAGGCACGCCCACGACACCCAACCCCCATGCAACATCTGGAAGGCAACGTCAGCCGCCGATGCCGCCGCCAGAAGAAACACCCAGCTCTGTGTCGGAACCAGCAGCAGCGAGGCAACGAGCAATCCGCTGGGAGCCCAGAACACCGGAAGACCTTTGGGGTTGACTGACAACCAGCTACTCAGATGGGCCGTGGCGAAATAGGCAAGGGCAAGCCCAACCCCCTGAACGAAAGGATGCGAAAGCAACTCCCGGGATCGGCGATCAGGGGTAGATGCCTCATCTTGCGGCAGACCCTTGAACGCGGTCTGTGTGTTGCCCATCGCGGCCTCCCCGGCACGCGGACGTCAGCGCCGCCCCAGCGATCTCCCAGATCCTGCTACCGGACAACATGCAGCCCGGATGGCGAACGGCAAAGAAATGATCATCTGAGTATCCCAGGCAAAGGGGTGAGGGTCAATCACGTCCGGCGAATCGGTGGCAGATCCAGACCCCTCCGCCCCGATTCACGGCGTCTGCAGACTGCCGGACAGCGAAGGGGGCAGCACGCGGTAGAACGTGATGTCATCGACCGCCCAGTCGGCGTTCTCGCCCTTCTTGTGGACCGCCCATCGCAGGCTGGTCAGGTGCTGCGGCCGGGTGGGTTTGCCGGCGGCGGCGTAGGCCTTATCGCCCTCCGCCGCGAGTTCCAGTTTGGTCAGATCGAGCACCTGCCAGGCCCAATCGCCGGGTTTTGGGCGGAGGTAGCCCGTAAACCCGAAATAGGATTCATCGGTCCGCGGCAGGCTGTCGGGCCGGGTGATGAGTGTGAACACAACGTTAAGGTCCTGGGCTGTCTTGACGCGAAGCGCGACGTATCGATACCGGCTGATGTCGATATTCTTCGCGGCCGGCGTGGTGATCACAATCCGATGGGGACCGTAGTCGCCCCAGTCCTCCTCCTGGCCTTCGACGAATCGCAGCTTGATACTGTGACCCTTCGCGTCGTCGGTATAGGTGGCGGCTTTGCCCCAGAACGGTGCGAGGCGGTTGGGGTCTTCCGCGTCGTCCAGCACCCATGCGCCCGAGGTGGGGGCAGTGGCGGCGGACCTGTCCACGGACACGGCCGGAGCAGTGCTCGGCGCGGGCGGCTCCGGCGGCCTCGTCTCAGAGGCGGCATTCGCCGGCGGTGCCTCGGCCTTCGAATCGCCGCCCTTGCCGGTGATGTTCGCCGTATCGCCGGCACCACGGATGACGTCGACGATCCGCTGGCAGAACAGCGGCGCGACCTTCCGGGAGAACGTCTCGTTGGGGTGCGAATCGCCGGCCGCATAGTCGGCCTTCAGGAAGAGGCCTCCTTCGGTTTCGAGCGAACGGAAATCCCAGATGAAGATGTTATCGCCGCGCTCGTCCCAGGTCGTGCGGACCCAATCGAAGAACGTCTTGGCCCGTCGGGCGGCCGCCTCGTCGGTTTCGCCTTTGACCAGGGCGGCACCGGTCCAAACGATGAACCGGGTCTTGGGGAACTCGCGAAGCTTCTTCTTCAGCGCCGCGTACTGAAGCTTGTAGTTCTCGATACGCTTGTCCTCACTGGCGACGTCGGCCGAACCGCCGTCCTCGTCGATCCCCGAGACCGGAAAGCAGTGCTTGAAGATGATGACGTCGTACTTGGGAGTCAGCATCTCCAGTGTGGGCTCGGACTTGAAAGGCTTCTGGCCGGCGTGCCGAACCCAGATGTTCCAGTAGTCATAGGGGTAGTTGTTCCAGCCGTACGGCTGCTCCTTGGGAAAGTTCTGTTCGCTGATCTGGTAGGCGGTCTTGTGGGCCTTGTTGTAGGTGTCGAACCATGCCTTGACGCCGCCGTTCCATACGCACTCCCCCGTGCTGTGATGGAGGAAGAGGATCCTGGCCTGGGTCGGCGCGGACTCCTGGGCCCCCTCGCCCCGCAGGCCGTCGGCCTTGAGGACGAACCCGCACACGACCAGGACGATCATCGACGGCTTGGGGAGCACTCGACGCATGAGCGATTCTCCTTTCATGTACGGCACGGAGCGGAAGGATTCGATTCGTCTACGGCCGGAGACACACAGACCGGTCGACACCGCACCGTGCGGTTGGCCGCTGATCTGAGAGTTGATCACGTTCGCCTTCCATACTGTCGTTGGATCCTGCGAACGTCAATATGGGCGCGGGCGGCATCTCACTGTGCCCGCATTTCGCGAACCTGTTATGAACGGGCTGACCGATCCCTAGTCAGATCGGCGTGGACGAGCGGCCAGATACTCCTGTTGCCTCTCGCGATACCGAGCCGCCATGGCCGGATCGGAGGCAGACAGAATGTCGATGGAACGCTGCATCGTCTCGGCCGCCTTATCGAACGCACCGATCTCGGCGTAGGCCGCGGCAAGGGTGTCCAGCAGATGTGGGTTGCGATAGCGGGTCTTCTCGCAGACCCTCAGCGCCAGCTCGACGGCCTCGGGACCGTTGCGGACATCATCACGACGGCAGGTGCACAGCAGCCAGGCCAGCGTGTTGGTCAGGGGCACGTGTTCGGGCATGTGCTTGACGGCCTTGCGCAGGATGTCGACCACCTCGGCATAACGTCGCTGGGCCATGAGAACCCTGGCAAGGTTCTCGTACGGCGGAGGGTAGGCGGGATTGCACTCGGTGCCCTTTCGGAATGCCTCCAGGGCTTCGTCAATCTTGTTCTTCTGAAGCAACGCCAGCCCCATCGTGTTGTGCGCCAGCGCACTGAGAGGATCGAGCTCTATGGCCTTCTGTGCGTTCCGAAGGGCTTCATCGACCTTATTGGTGTTGTTGAGGGCCAGACTCAGGTTCACAAGAGCGTCGACGTTCTTGGGGTCGACCTCCAGGACCCGCTTGTACGCCTTCACAGCCTCTTCAAATTGCCCCTGCGACGCCTGGGCATTTCCAAGGTTGTTCCAGGCAATTGTAAAATCGGGTCGGCACTCGACGGCCTTGCGATAGTAGTCGATCGCCCTCAGCAATCCGCCTTCCTTGATCCCCTCCTGTGCCTGAGCGAGGTTGTACCACGCAATGGCAGATGCCGGATTCACATCAACCGCCCGCGTCCAGAGCGTCGTGTTGCTCAGCCAGTAGGAGCACTGACGCACGGTGAGCAGGGTCAGCAGCACGGTCACGCCCAGGATGTACCAGGCCGGCCGGAGAAAGAGATTCTGCCGGCGCGAGTCCGACGCCTTCTGCCATTGCCTCATCACCACCGCGCCGACCAGCAACGCCACGCTCATGCTTGCCAGATAACTGTAGCGATCGGCGACGAGATGAGCCCCCACCTGAACGATCCCCAGAACCGGCAGCAGGAGAACGATGTAACCTATCCAGGCTGCCATGAGAATGGGCAACTCTTTCCGGCGTTTGACGATCAGAACCGTCACTCCGACGACAAACGCCAGCGAGAACAGGAGGCGAAACCACATGTCGCCGAGGCGGGCGGGCAGCTCATACAGAGGCGAGAGCCCGAAGGGCAGAACGGTCTTGATCAGATAGAAATACAGCCCGTAGAAGGCTACGAAGACCCGTCCGATCAGGCCGTGCTGCGACAACCCCATCATGGCGCCGGCGGAGGCCTGGCCGGCCAGTGCGATCAGACCCGCAATCAGCGCCAACAGGATGAAAGGGGTCTTCTCAACGATCTCGCGCTCGGCGGCGATGGACCTCAAGGTCTTCGACTGGATCGCCACGCGCCGGAGCGGATAGACGTCGAGCACGAGCAGGACCAGAGGCAGGGAGACCGCCGTCCCCTTGGACAGAAGGCAGAGTGCGTACATGACGACTGCCGTAACGTATCGACCTCGTCGCAGGGGCGAGCCGCCAGGCAGGGCGCAGTATCTCAGGTAAGACAGGATCGTCAGCCCGAAGAACAACCCGCACAGAACATCCCGTCGCTCGGTGATCCAGGCAACGGATTCCACACGAAGCGGATGCACCGCAAACAGAGCCATTGCTGCCGCAGCGCCCCAGCAGACCGCCGGATCGGGCCTCTCGAAGAAGTCGATCGTCTGCGATGGACGTCCGCCGGAACGTCCGGTTTGATAGACCTTCCAGCCGAGGAGCCGCCGGGCGACCATGTAGAACACGACGGCACCGGCGAGATGGAGCAGGACGTTGGTCCGGTGGAACTGCGAGGGAGAGGCAATACCCCCGATCTTGTTGTCGATGGCCAGGGTCAACCACGCCAGTGGCTGATAGGGGCCCGTATAGGTCGTCGTGAACATCCAGCTCAGGCTCTTCCAGCCCAGCGATCGGAAGTGCTGATTGTCGAGGATCGCGCCGCGATCGTCCCACACATAGGTTTGTGAGCACGACGGCGAGAACGCCACCAGCGTCAACAGCCCGACGCCCAGAGGCAGGATCCATGCCAACCTCTTGGCGGAGAAGGTTGGCGATCTGAGCGGTGCTTCCATGGGAGTGTTCGGTTTGTCTGACATGTCGGCTATGGTACCATCGGGCCCGCCTCGGCTCCTAGCGCTTTTCGCGGTAAGGTTTTCCCGTCCGATAAAGCTCAAGACGAGAGGCGAGCCGCTGGGCCTGATCGGTCTGGCCTCCCTGTCGAAGTATCGCCAGGGCCTTCTCGGCGGTGGTCACCGCCAGATCGAAACGCCCTGTTTCGGCGTAGGCCGCCGCCAGCGAATCCAGAAACGAAGGCGGCGTGGCATCGGCTCGTCGACAAATGGCCTCGGCCAGGGCGACGGCCTCGGTGCCCTGCCGGAGGTCATCCTGCGGACACGTCGCCAGCAGCCACGCCAGGTTGTTGGCCATCTCCGCCTGCTGAGGCTGGCGGCGAAGCCCCTCGCGCAAGACCGCCACCGCTTGACCATATTGCCTTTGCTGGGCCAGGGCAGCGGCCAGGTTGTTTCGGGTGCCGGCGCGATCGGGAGCCACGTCGAGCACCCGGCGCCATGCAACCACTGCCTCGTCGATCGCCCCGGCTCGCAACCGGACGACGCCGAGGTGATCCAGGGCGTCGGGATCGTCCGGACGAAGCTTCAGGAGGCGGCGGTATTCATCGGCGGCCTCGGCGTTCTTACCCGCATCGGCCAGCACATTGCCGAGATGAAACGCCAGGTCTGAAGCATCCGGGCGAGCCTTCGTGGCGCGACGGAGGTGCTCCAGGGCCGCATCGAACTGGCGCAGGGCCGCATGGGCCAAGCCCAGGTTGCCCTCGACCTGTGCCCATCCCGGCCTCAGCTTCAGCGCCTGCTGGTAATGATCGACAGCCTTCTGCCAGTCGCCCCGACGGCTCAGGAGAACGGCCAGGTCGTTGTGGGCCTCGGGAGAACCTCGGTTCAACGACAGAGCCGTCTCGAGCTGGCGGATCGCCTCGTCGTCGCGCCCCAGGCGGGCCTGGGCCACCGCCAGGTTGTAGTAGTTGTTGTAGGCCAGACCGGCGGGGTCCTCAAAACCGGTGGCGCGATTCAGAGGCCCCGCAGCGATCCCCGCGATGGTGGCCGCTGCGGTCACCGGCGCCCAGCGCCACCGACTCGGACGGTCCCAAAGCTGCCGAAAGGCGTAGGCCGCCGTCACCACCAGGATCGGCACGGCTGGGAAGCGATATCTCGGGCTGTACTGGAAGACCACCACCACCAGTAGCGGCACCGCAAACAGCATCCACTCCGGGGCCGATCGCATCGGCCGGCGGCACAGGGCGATCAACCCGACGATGCCGGGTCCGATCAGCCATGCCGTGGGAACGGGCGCCAGCCACAGGAACCGCGCCAGGCCCGTATCGCGCTCCCACGACGGCTGGTGGACGTCACAGTAGTACCGCCCCGAAAGGAACCACCAGAGGCGTCGCAGGAAAAGGCCTGCCGCCCTGCTCCAATCGGCCCGCCAGTAGTCGAGCGCCTGATCGCGGAAGAAGCGGTCGACCTCCCGCCAACGAGCCGGGTGTCCCGTCGATTGCTGATACACCTTGGCGGCGTCTTCGAAGAGCCGGTCACGCCCGCCGCTGATACCGGGAATCGGCACGTAGGTGCCCACGGCCCCCGGCCCATTCCCCTGCCGCAGCGTGATCCCCGGACACGCCGTGATGGGAATGAACTCATCACAGGCGCGGAGATTGTGAATGGTGGCCGGGCTGATCGTTGCCACGCAGAGCCCCACGGCGGCAGCCGCCATCAGGGCAGCACGAAGCATCGAGCGATCGGGCGTGGCGTGCGTTGCCTTCGCAGCGTGTCGGCGGTCGCCCTGTGGGGCGCCGAATCGCTGCTTCACCCAGAGAACCATCCAGATCGGGACCAGCCCCACCAGGAGCATCATCGGTGGGTTGGCCAGACAGTTCAGCCCCAACAGCCCCCCCACCGCCAGCGCGCGAGTCCACGATGGGCGCTCTTGCCAGAACACGAGCGCGAGCCAGAACAGTACGACGAGGAAAGCCTGGAGGGTGCTGTTGAGGACGCGGGTGAGGTAGAAGGCTGGCTCGTCCAGGAGAAACCAGGCCAGAAGGGCCATGAGGGCCAGGCCGGGCGTGGATCGACGTCGGGCCACCCAGGCCAACCCGAGCGCCGTCAGAATATCCAGAACGAGCTGCACCACATAGAGAGTGGTCAGTCCGCCGCCGAACCAACGGATCAGCCCCACCACGTAGGGGTAGAGAGGCGCCGAGACGAATGGGACCTGATCGGAAGGGGCTCCCGTGGCGATCCGGCCGGCCCAGTCCCAATAGACCGCCCCGTCGGTCACCGGTGCCTTGGCAAAGGGATTGCCCCGCACATACTCCGTCAGGATCGCGATCCGCGGGCCGATCATGACGAGACAGAAGATCACCAGGGCCATCCGGAAATGTCGCGTGGAGAACGTCGGTGGCCGGAGAGACTGTTGTGTGGTGTCGCGGTTCGGCACGATTCGGCTCCGACGACCTGGCGTGCGGCAATGCCCCTATCGCATTGGGTCGGCCACCCCGATGAGGTAAGCCAGCGACCCCGACAAGCCCCCGGCCCCGAACCGTCTGGCGCATGGGCCCGCCGTCCGAAGGCGTTTCACGATGGAGTGAAGCCGCCGGTTCGTCAGGCCGTGACGCGTTGAATATCCGCACCGATGGAAGCCAGCCGCAGTTCGATTCGGTCGTACCCGCGGTCGATGTGGTAGACCCGGTTGATGCGGGTCTGCCCCTTGGCCGCGAGGCCTGCCAGCACCAGCGCCGCCGAGGCCCGAAGGTCGGACGCCATCACGGGAGCACCCACCAGCCGCTTCACGCCCTCGATGACGACGGTGGGACCCTCTTTGTGGAGGCGGGCGCCCATCCGGCTGAGCTCGGCAACGTGCATGAAGCGGTCCGGGAAGATCTTCTCGGTGATCACACTGTTGCCGTCGGCCAACGACAGCAGGGCCATGAGCTGAGCCTGCAGGTCCGTCGGGAAGCCCGGGAACGGCTGGGTGGTGACGGTAATGGGCTCCAGCCGCCTCGACGAGGCAATGATGACCTTGCCGTTGTCGCGCTCGATGCTCACACCCACGTGCCGCAGCCGGTCGACGACGGCCAGGAGGTGCTCGAGGCGAACATTTTCGAGTGTCAGCTCGCCGTTGGTGATCGCCGAGGCGATCATGAACGTGCCGGCCTCGATGCGGTCGGGAATGACGGTGTGCTCGCACCCATGCAGACTGTCCACGCCGTCGATGACGATCCGCGGCGAGCCGGCCCCGGTGATCTGAGCCCCACACGCGATGAGGTAGTTCGCCAGATCGGTCACCTCGGGCTCACAGGCCGCCGATTCGATCACCGTCCTTCCCTTGGCCAGCACCGCCGCCATCAGGACGTTGGCGGTACCGGTGACGGTAGACCCGAACGCGCCGCCCAGAAACAGCTCGGTTCCGATGAGTCGCTTGGCACGAAGGTTCACGTCGCCCGACAGCAGCTCGACGTCGGCGCCGAGGGCTTCCATGCCCAGAACGTGCAGGTCGATCGGACGATCGCCGATGGCGCAGCCGCCGGGCATCGAGACGACGGCCCGATGGCGCTTGGCCAGCAGGGGGCCCATCACGCAGACGCTGGCGCGCATTTTGCGCACCAGATCATACTCGGCGTGACAGTTCATCTCGTCCTCGACGCGGAGGTGCATGGTGCCGTCGGGGTCGCGTTTGACCGAAAGCCCCAACTTGGTCAACAGGGCGGCCATCGACTCGACGTCCTTGAGATTCGGCACGCCACGCAGGATCGTCTCGCCTTCGCAGAGGATACAGGCCGCCATGATCGGCAGGGCCGCGTTCTTCGCACCGTCAATCTTGACCGATCCCCGCAAGCGGGGGCCGCCATTGATCAGAAAATAGTCCACCGCACTCCACCTCTCGAATTAGGCGGGTCGTACCCCCATGATGACCCGTTCATGCCCCAAACCATCTCGAACCGCGCGTGCCTCGACATAGCCGGCAGCCACCAGCAGTTCGCGAACGATCTTCCCCTGATCATACCCGACTTCGATCGCCAGTGTCCCCGCCGGACGGAGACGATCCGCCGCGCCGGCGATGATCCGTCGAACCAGAGCCAACCCGTCGGCCCCGCCGTCGAGCGCCGTGCGGGGCTCGTATCCGGCCACGGTAGTGCTCAGTGTGTCGATCTGCCCGGTGGGGATATAGGGCGGATTCGACACGATCAGGTCGAACTCCGTCTCCTGCGGCCCCAGGGCATCGAACAGGTCGCCCTGTCGCAGGCTGACCCGGTCGAGGAGCTTGTGGCGTCGCAGGTTCTCTTCGGCCACCCGGAGGGCACCGTCTGAGGCGTCCGTCGCGACCAGTTGCGAGTCGGGCAGATGCGTCGCCATCGCCACCGCCACACATCCGGTTCCGGTGCAGAGGTCCAGGATCCTCCCAACCGGCGGGGTCTTGCCTCGGGACAGATCAAGTGCCGCCTGGACGAGCGTTTCGGTCTCCGGGCGGGGGATCAGGACATCCGGCGTGACCACGAAGTCCAGGCTGAAGAACTCTTTGTGCCCCACCAGGTAGGCAATCGGTTCATGCTGTCCGGACCGACGGACGAGATCGCGCAGGGTCGAGAGCTGGTCCTCGGCCAGGACGCGATCGATCTGAAGGTAGAGGTCTAGCCGCCGGCAGCTCAGCACGTGCGAGATCAGGAGTTGCGCGCAGAGCTGAGGCTGCTCGAGCCCCTTTGCGGCCAGGAAGTCCTTCGTCACCTGGAGCAGGCGACCGATGGTCCATGGCTGTGTTTCAGCGACCGAACCCGACATGGCTGCAACTATATCACCACCCACTCGAACGGACAAACCGACGAAGGGGCTTCAGGTTTGGGGCCGTGAACTTCAGGACCGTACAGTGGGCGTCTCTGTCGAGTCTGCGGTTCGAAGCACGATGTCTGAGGCCCAGTCCGTGCCCCCCCCGCTATGGTGCCGGTGGCGCCAGCAGCTTCTCGGGTCGGGCGGGAACAAAGGCCAGCAGGATGAAGGCCGCTGCCGCCACAACGAGTCCTGCGGCGAAGCTGGCCGGCAACCCCCAGTGATCGGCGATACGTCCCAGGAAGTACGGCGCCGCCGCCACGAAGGCGAAGGCGAGGTTCAGGAAGGCCGAGTTTCGCTTGACCAGGGCCGCCGGCGAACCGGCCACCACGTAGGTGTAGTAATAGGCACCCAGCAACTCGCCGCCTCCGAAGAGCGAGAAGGCCGCCATATAGAATCGTCCTTTGACGGTGAGAATCCACACGACGGCGGCCAGGACGAGCGCCGAGGTGGCCATGACGGCCGATCGGGCGCCGAGCCGGGTGTAGATGTATCCCAGAGCCAGTCCGGTCAGCACCTTGCCGCCGAAGCGGAGGGTGACGGCCATGCCCGCCATCTTCTGGGGGATCAGGTCGGCGGCGTCTTTCATATAGAGGCTGGCGTTGTTCATCACGTACATGGCCGAGGAGGCGAGGATGAACGATATCGACAGAATCAGGAAATGGCGCTGACGGAGGAAGTCGATGAGCCCGCCGAAGAGGTAGGGCACGAGGGGTTCACGCCGCGTCACCTCGTCCCCGTGCGAGAACCGAAAGAGCCCGGAGACGACGGCAGCCACGGCCATGGTCGGGACGCTGACGCCGAACAGGAGGGCGTAGTTTCGGGGGTAGGCGAACCACGGCGAATCGGTGTTCAGAACGAAATGGGCCCCCATCGAGCCCAGAACCGCGAACAGCGGGCCGATGCCGAAGGCCAGGCTCAGCGTCCCCCCTCGTCGACCTTCGCTGACGCCGCGGGCCAGCGCCTCCCATCGAAACACACCGACGGTCATACTGATCAATCCCGCTATCCCGCCGTAGGTGACGACGCCGGCGATCAGGACGCCCGGATGCCCCACGGTCAGCAGCAGGATACACATGATGCCACCGAGGGCGGCCGAGATTGCGAAACACCCGACCATCATGGGGATGAGCATGCGAGTCTGAGGCGCCGCCCAGACAATCAGGGGGCTGAGCAGGGGCAGAAACACCGCGGCGCTGCTCGGAAGGTTGGCCACGGCCTTGCTCGCCCCCAGACGGTCGCACAGCGTCGTGTGCATAACGTCGACGTAGAGGACCGGCGCGGACAGATAGATCAGGAAGGTAATCACGGCAAAGCAGAGGAGGTTCGACCTCTGTTGCTGGACAGGCAGCAGAGAGGCGACATCGGAACAGACCGGCGCCGGTGAGCCCTCCTGCGTCTCGACGGTGGTGTCGGATCGGGCCGCGCCTTTGTTCTGTTCGGTCATAGACACCTCGGATGAGCGTCCGATCGTCGGACGGATGTTTTCCCGACATTCGTCGAGCCATGCGCGGAGCAGATTCCGCAGAGCATGACGCCGGTTGGGCGGCCTTCCGCCCGCTTCAGGATGTGCCGCTCCGACCCTGAGCCCCGCCGGCTGCCGTCTCCCGGCGCTTCAGGATGGCCTCGCGAAACATCGTCAGCTCGGAGATGACCGCCGAGCGGATGCTGAATCGGGAGGCGGTCTCCAGGCCGTTCTTCTGAAGAGTGGCGCGGAAGACCGGGTCGGTGACCAGTTCGTCCAGGGCGGCAATCGCCTCGTCGTTGTGCGATGTGTCGACGATCAGCGTATTCCGGCGATGGATGCCGTATTCATAGACGCCGCCCTTGGCCGGCAGAACCGTTGCACAACCGACGGCCATCGCCTCGAGCCCCGTCCGGCCGAACGCCTGATACACCGACAGGTCGATGAAGATGTCCGCCGATCCCATCAGGTCGGCGACCTCCTCGCGAACGAGCACGCCCCGGTTGGTGAACTCGAAATCGCGGGGCATCGCCAGGAAGTCCGGCGAATCGGGTTCGTTGCCGAAGATCGTCACGCGGACCTTGTCGGGGTATCGCTGCTGGAGGGTGCGCAGCACCTCCATGGTCTCCTTCGGTGCCCGCCGCGGTGTGCTGGGTCGAACCATCGCCACGATGTGAACCCGCCCGTCGGCCGGCTTGCGGATCCGTTCAGCGTTGTAGACGGCCGTGTCGAGGCTCGGGCGCACCTTGTGGACGTGCGTGCCGTGATGCTCGAAGACGGTCTGACGGATCCAGTCGGTCTTGGCGAAGCAGAGCATGCCGGGAATGGCCGTGTAGGAATCCCGGGCCTCCTGAACCAGCTCGGGCGTGGGGTCCCGAATGATCCAGGGCTCGTAGTCCTGGATGTAATAGGCCGGGATGATGTGCGGATCGTGCTCGACGATCTGCCGCAGGGTTCGAACGGTGGTGAAGATCGTGGCGACGATGATATCGAAGCCCCGGGCATACGAGAGCAGGTCGGTTTCCTGATCGTAGAAGTGAAACAGGCTCTCGGGTGCGTGGGGATAGAACCGCTTGTAGCTCTCGGCGACCTTTCGGGGCAGGGCAATCTGGCTGAAGACGCCGAAGCGTCGCATGCCGGAGGCCTCCTGATAGATCGAGTGGACGCCGCCGCCGCCCCCCTTGCCCCGCAATAGATACAGAATTCGGATACCGCGGAAGTCGGGCAGGGGTTCGCGACCGGCGTGCCCGACCCTCTCGGCCCGAAGCCGCTGGCGAAGCGGATCGAGTGCCCGGGTGCCCTCCATCGTGCGAATACCGTCGGTGATGCGCTGTGCCCCGTGCTTCTGTTCGAGCGCCAGGCGGCCGGCGCGGGTCAGTTCCTTTCGGCGGTGTGGGCCGTAGCTTCGCGACTTGGCGTGATACACATAGGCATGATCGGCCACCGCGAGTTCGAACCCCGCCTGTCCGGCGCGGAGCGAGTAGTCGTTCTCCTCGCCGAAGCCCATCGGAAAGGCGTCTTCATCGAAGATGCCGATCGTCTCGATGACCCGGCGCTTGATGACATAGCAGTAGCCGTTGATGAACGGCACGCGGGGGAAGCGTCGTTCGGAGAGGCGATCGATCATGTCGGCCATCTCGTCGATCGTCATGTCGCCCGGCAGCGGATTGACCGACCAGTCGCCGTCGGCCGATCGCACCTCGGGCACCGACTGGTACGAGGCGGCGTTGGAGAGCGGGCCGACGATACCGATCCGGTCGTCGCTCTGGCCGCACTCGACGAGCCGCTCGATCCATCGTTGGGGGACGATCGTATCGCTGTTGAGCAGGATCACATAATCGGCGGTGGCGGCCCGCATGCCCTTGTTGGCCGCCTTCGTATAGCCTTCGCTCTGATTCGAGTCGATTCGTCGCGCGAACGGGTGTCTGTCGCAGAAGTCGCGCAGGTATCCGACGGTCGGCTCGGACGAACCATCGTTGACGATGATGAGGCGGCAGGAGGTCTGCGGCGTGTTCATCGCCACGGATTCCAGGCACGGCCGGACGTAGTCGAGGGCGTCGCGAACGCAGACGACGATATCGACGGTAGGTCCGGTCGGTGCGTCCCGCCGCGGATTGTCAACGACACCCGAACTCAATCGCTTGTTCCCCTAATACCCCCGCAGGGCCTTTGATGTTTGGAATTCTGTCCATTCCGCCCCGCGACGGTCGTCAGGGCATTTCATCGATCGACGATCAATCCCGCTGGTTCAGTGCCTGCTCCATGGCGGTGATCCGCCGCTTGATCTCGCTCAACTCCGCAAGGATTCTTCCCGCAGAGGCCTCCAGGGTTGCAGGCTTGGCGTCGGAATCGACGGTCGGGGCGGCCTGACGGCAGCGCTCCAGGTCTTCCTGAAGAAGGAGCGTGGAGTCGTAAACCGACAGGATTTCTCCGGCCGCGTCCGACAGAGGCGGGACTTCCGTCCATTGCATTGCCGAACCGTCGGCGAGCGCTTCATGGAGCCAGCGCTGCGGGCGGGTCAGGTACGCCTCGATACGATCGTCTTGGGCCTGCTCGCGATGGAGCGTCGGGTCCACGAAGGCCGTGATTTCGCGCTCCGGCGGGCACTCTAGCTTGCGGACACCTAAGGCGCCAAGGGCCTGGCAGAGCTCTCGAACCGTTTCGACGGGGTGTGCCAACAGGTGTTCGTACTGGATAATCCGGCGCGGCAGGCCGGCGGAGCCTCGCAGGGCCTCGAGCAGGTGCAGTTCCCAGAGTGCAACCCCGACGGTGAGCGGTATTCGATTGCGTGTGGCCAGTGACATGGCCACCTCCATGGGGTTCCGATGGACGAGGACGCAAACGGGCACTTCGAGCATCGGCCGCCAGAAGGGCATCAGCAGGCACATTCGAGGGTCTTTGACGGCCCAGGGTCGGCAGGCGTCGAGTCGAACGATGACATCTCGTGCGCGGCGCCGTGCGGTAGCGAGTTTCTCTTCGTGCAGCTTGGCGGAATCGAACGTCGCGAGGCGGTTCCACAGGCAGCCCTGAGCGCCGAGGACCTTCTTGTCGATCTCGACGATCTGTTCGTTCTCCCAGAAGCCTTTGGGGTTTTCTCGGTTGGCGCCTTTGACGGTCTCGGGCGGCCCGAGGTAGGCGCCCATCATATTGAGCAGTCGGATGACTGCCGACGTTCCCGACCGATGCATTCCCAGGACGATGATCTGCATGCGTCAGCATCCCCTCAAAAGGAGCCCGGGCATTATACACGACGCCTGGGACCACTACCGATGGTTGGACGGCCGATCGGGCGAATCGCAAGCCAGGCCGTGAGGGCATCCGCGGGGAATTCACGGCCTCGGCTCGATGCGGCCGAATGGCCGACCGCATCGCGCCGCCTCATTGAATGCGACAGGAGGGCGGATACCTCCGCCGGACCCAAAATACCGCTTGAAAACACTACGGGATGATGCCTATTGTTCCTGGGAACAACCCATAGCATTTGATCGGATCTTCCCGTAAACAGATATTGGCGTAAGCGCTTCTTTCAGAACCATTTATGCAACGACTTGCTTCGGCCCCTCTTTCTGGTGGCTTCGTGAAGGGAGGAGACCGTAATGTGCAGGACTTCTGGGCTGGCCGTATTCGCGGTGGCCTTGCTAGGGGGACAGCCCAGCCGGGCCGATGTTCCGAGTTTTCTTGGGCTTGGCGTCGGGACGTACGTAGCCGATCTGTCGGGGGATGGGCGGGTAGCCGTGGGGTCTGGCTCGTCGTCGGCATTCCGGTGGGAAGCGGGTACATTGGGCCATCTGCCCGGGTATCCGTCCTCGGCCGCGGAGCTTGTCTCCCAAAATGGGTCGGTCATCGTCGGGCACGTTGGCAGTCAGCAGGTGCGATGGGTCAACGGTGTCATGACGGCGATGAGCGGTCTGGGCGGCTACAGCTCTGTGACGTGGTCGGGCTTGTCGGCCGATGGCTCGGTGGTTGTTGGAAACGGACTCACGGGAAGCATCAGGAATCCCATAGACGCCGTCCGCTGGACCAACGACAGCGTGCAGATCTTGGAGGGAACGTCCATCAACGACCTGTGGGTGGCCACGGACACGACGGCCGATGGCGGTTCGATCGTGGGGGTGAATCCGGATGGGGGGTTCCGATGGGACAATGGAACGGTGTCACATGTCTGCATCGATCCCGGCGACTCGAACACAATCATGTATGGGATCTCGAACGACGGCTCGGTCATGGTGGGGTGCCATAGAGAGCTCATAGTCATACCCCCTTGGGGGGGGGCAGCGGCTTCAGACTCCGAGGGGTCTGCAAGCGACAGCTCGTTCTATCGATGGGTCAACGGCGTTCCGGAAGCCATTGGGGAGCCCCCAGTTGGCACACCGAGCGCCTTGTACGCAACCTATGTTGAGCTGTCGGGAGACGGTTCAACGATCTGCCATAGCCAAGCTCTGTATCCTGCAGAATTGGACCCAAACCAGCTGAGCTCGGCAGACCTGAAGGTTGCCATCTGGAGAGCCGAGACGGGTTGGCGGAACATCGAAGACATCTTGATCGACGACTGCCATTTCGATCTGACCGGCTGGACGATCGGGGCGATCAAGGGCATCTCCGATGATGGGCTGACGATCGTCGGTCTCGGCAAGAACCCGGCGGGACAGGTCGAGTCGTGGATCGCACACATTCCCGAGCCGACCAGCGCAGCACTGTCTCTGGTAGCCTTCGGGCTGCTTGGACGCGGGCGAATCGGGCGAATCGGGCGAATCCGACGATGAGGACGGTCGATCAGGCGCCCACCGCCTGTGGGGTGCGTCGCGGGCGTGCGCTCTTGCCGCTGAGTTCATAGACATAGGCGAGGATTTCGGCGACGGCCTTGTAGAACTGGGGCGGGATCTCCTGGCCGACCTCGACGATGCGGTACATCGCCTGGGCCAGCGGTTTTCGCTCGACGATGGGCACACTGTTTTCGATGGCAATTTTCCGGATCTGGGCGGCCATGAAGCCGGCCCCCTTGGCTACCACGCGGGGGGCTGTCATGGTCTCGGGATCGTATTTCAGCGCGATCGCCAGTTCGGTGGGATTGGTTACGACGACGTCGGCCTTGGGCACCGAGCCGCGGAGCCGCTCGAGGGCCATCTGCTGCTGAACGCGGCGCTGGCGCTGTTTGACGACGGGGTCGCCTTCCATCCGTCGCATCTCTTCCTTGACCTCCTCCTTGGTCATCTTGAGGTCCTGTTCGAGCTTGTAGCGATTCCACATGTAGTCGAGAATGCCGAGAACCAGCAGGACGAGCGCCAGTCGCAGCGCCAGGGTGTAGACCAGTTCGGCGGCCAGACCCAGCAGCGGCCAGTAGTCCATGGCCGACAGCGAGAGGATCTCCTTGAGCCTCGAAGCGATCGTCGTGTAGGCCACGGCGCCGATGATCATCATCTTCAGGATGCTCATGCCGAGCCGGACCGTTCCGCGGGCGGAGAACAGGCGACCGGCGCCTGCGATAGGGTTGAGTTTGCTGAACTTGGGTTTCAGCGGCTTGGTGGTGAGAAGCCAGCCAACCTGGCCGTACTCGGTGATCACACCCAGGATAAGGATGACCAGCACGAGGGGCAGACAGACTTTCGCCACCAGGCGGAGGGTCCACATGAGCAGGTGAGCCGTCTGGTCATTGGAGAGGGCGATGGGTTCGTGTCCGCCGAGATAGAAGGAGAAGGCATCGAGGAGGTCCCTGAGCATCCGCCCGCCGAGGACGTTCAGGGCGATCACCGCGCCGAGCAGCGAGACGGCGGCGTGCAGATCGGGGCTTCGGGCGACCTGGCCGTTCTCTCGCGCCTCGGAGCGGCGGCGAGAGGTTGGTGGTTCGGTTCTCTCTGCAGCGTCATCCGGCATCAGGCCTGCCCTTTCAGCAGCGTCTGGATCTTATCCATCGTGTCGACGAGCCCATCGACCATGAGGTCCTGCATCTGGATCAGCGAAATAGCCGTGAAGAGTATTGCCACCTTTGCGGGGATGCTGAAGCCCACCGCCAGGACGTTGAGCTGCGGCACAGTCCGACTGATGAAACCCTTGGCCAGCATGACCAGGAAGAGCGACAGCAGAACGGGGCCGCCGATCCGAATGGCAAGGATGAACGAGCTGGCCAGCATGTTGACCAGAAGGTCGACCACGGACGGGGTTACCCGGAACGACAGCGGCGGCACGTGCTGGAAGCTTTCCAGAGTGGCCCGGACGACGGCGACATGGCCGTTGGCGGCCAGGAAGACGACCAACATGATGAAGAACAGGAACTGACCCATCACGGTGGCGGAGGAATCCATCGCGGGGTTGAGCACCTGCCCCATGGCGATGCCGGCCTGCTGGTCGATCATCGAACCGGCTAGTTGAACACCGCTGAAGACGACGGACAATCCGAAGCCGATGGCCATTCCGATCATGGCCTCGGCGGTCATGCCGGCCAGCGATTGAGTCAGGGTCAGATCCTGCGGCAGGACCGGCTCGACGAGGGGATAGGCCATCAGGGCCGTGGCCAGGGCGAAGTAGGCCTTGAGGAGCCGGGGAACGGCCATGGAGCTGAAGATCGGGGCGCTGAAGGCCAGGCCGAGCACGCGAGCCATCACGAGCATCAGCCCGGGCAACTGCACCTGCAGGGATAACAGCTCATACGGCACGCGGCGACTCCTTCGCCTTCAGGTCTTCAGGCATCTGTGTTTTGTTCGGTCCGCACGGGTGCGAATGCGTCGCCCCCGTTGTGCCCTTTCCATGCCCTGCCGATGACTCGCTTACCACGGCGGCTGTCCGAAAATCTCGGCCGCGTATTCGAGCATCCGGTTGGCCAGCCAGGGTCCCAGGAAGACGGCCGTCAGGGCCATGGCGGCGATTTTCGGCACGAAGGTCAGTGTCTGCTCCTGCAACTGGGTCATGGCCTGGAAGATCGCGATGAGCAAGCCCACGACGAGGCCGATCACGAGAACCGGACTGGCCACGATGAGCACCAGGAGCAAGGCATCCCGGCCGAGATCGAGCGCTGTGTTGACGTCCATCGTACGAGACCTCCCGGAGACGCGCCATTCGGCGCGATCAGGCGAAGCTCATCAAGAGCGAACCCACCACGAGTGTCCACCCGTCTGCAAGCACGAACAGAACGATCTTGAACGGCAGCGATATCAGAACGGGCGGCAGCATGAGCATGCCCATCGAGATCAGGATGGTCGAGATCACCATGTCGATGACCAGGAAGGGCAGGAAGAATCGGAACCCCATCAAGAAGGCGGTCTTGAGTTCGCTGAGCACGTAGGCGGGCACCAGGACCGTAATGGGGACGGTGTCCCACTGGAGCACCTCGTCGTCGGCAATCGCCTTGCCGTTTCGGTATTCGAGCAACATGAAAACGCCGTCTTCGTTCTGGGCGGTCTCGATCTGATGGATCATGAACAGGCGGAGGGGTTTGGCGGCCGCATCCATCGCCTCGCGCTGCGAGATCTTGCCGTCGAGATAGGGCGAGAGGGCCTCCTGGTGGATCTTCTGCCAGGTGGGTCCCATGATCAGGAACGTCAGGAACAGCGAGAGCCCGGTGATCACCTGTCCGGGCGGCAATTGCTGGGTACCCAGGGCCTGTCGGAGCATGCCCAGTACGATCATGATCCGGGTGAAGCATGTGGTGAGAATCATGATCGAGGGGGCGAGGCTCAGGACGGTCAAAACGACGAGGATCTGGATGGCGGTGGAGACGCCCGCACGGTCTGTGGCCGGCGGGGCGATCTTTCGCAGATCGGGAATGCCGATCGGGTTGTCCAACCGCGAGGTGCTCAGCGATTTGGACTCGGGGTTGTCGATGGAGGGATTGGAGGTCTGTTGCGTCTGGGCGCGCGCCGTAGAGACCGACAGCACCATGCACATCAGGGCTGCCGGGATCCCCAGCGATTTTGAGCGTCCATGCTCGAACATCTGCGCCACTCCTTAGCGCCTTGTGCCTCTTGTCCCGTTCCCTCCGAATCGACGTGTCCACACGTCGATTCGTGGCCCCTGCGAGAAAAGCGTTCCGCCCGTCAGGCGATCGCGATCGTATTCGATCCACCCGAGCGAGCCGGCTGTTCGGGGCTCTCGACGCCATCGGCCGACGGTCGCGACCGGAGCTTGTCGAGCAGCCCGGAGAGTTCCATTTTTGCCTGGCGGTAGTGGCGCCCGTCCGGAGTCATCGGCAGCTCGGGAGGAACCACCTCTTCGTTCATGGCGTCGTAGTTGGAGGACTCGGCATCAAACAACCCGCCGAAGGCCCCCTGACCTGCCCGGGTGCCGGAGTCTTTGGTGCCGGCCAGGAGTCCGGCCACGGTGTCCGGATGATCGATCAGGTGCAGACGGCTGACCTGATCCGGCGTCACACCGACCACGAGCAACTGCTTGCCCACGCGGACGAGACAGACGCTCTGTTTGGGACTCAGCGCCAGGCGCGAGACGAGTTCCATGTGTCGTCCGCCGCCACCCACCGCCGCACTGAGGCGTCCGCCCCATTTCTTGAAGGCCATGGCCCCGGCAGCAATGAGGCCGAGCACGACGGCCAGCGGGATCATTCCATTCATATAGGGGAGGGAGCTACCGATCGCCCTTCGGGCAACTTTTTCCTGTTCGCCCGAGCGGGCCTTCGTCCGGCGTTGAAGCGTTCCGCTGTCGTCGGACAGGGTGCCGGGCTGAGAGGTCGGCGCGGGCGCGGTGCGGGCGAGGGTGGATTCGCTTTCGATCGAAGCAACCGCGTTGGCGACCGCTGTTCCCTGGGCGTTATTGCCAGACGGAGGCGAATTCTCGGCCGCCGACGAGGATCGGCACAAGGAGCCGACACCGACGCTGAGCGTGGCCAGGACGACAAGACTGTGTTTGAACATCAGACTGCCCTCTCGCGAGGTCTCCGACCTCGCCCTGAGCGGCAGGAAGAGGCCCGTATCAGCTCCTCACGGGCGTTCCGGCTTGCGAAATTATCTCGTTGACCCGCACGCAGAAGTTGTCGTTCAGAACCAGAACCTCTCCGCGTGCCACAAGGCGATCGTTGACCAAGACGTCCACGGGGTCGCCGGCGAGCTTGTCCAGCTCGACGACCGACCCTTCATCGAGATTCAACACGTCTTCCACAAACATGCGGGTGCGTCCCAGCTCGATCTTGACGTTCAACTCGACGTCACCCAGAAGCTCGATCTTGCCTCCCTGGTCCAACTTTCGGGGCGATCCGGTGAAGTCGGGCATGTCCAGATCTCGAGAGCCAGGCGGAGGAGGCTTGGGGGCGGCGACCGCCTGCTTCTCCTCGGCAATGGCGTCGGCCATGGCCGCTGCTATTTCGTCGAAAGGATTCCCCGCGGCATCCACTCGTGTATCCGCCGGCTTGGGAGGAGGAGGGGGCGCAGGGGCTTGGACCTTGGGCGGTTCCTCTACCATGCCGGCCATGGCGGCGTCGATCTCATCTTGAGAAAGAGGCAACTCCTCGGGAAGGGGGGAGGATGTCACCACCGAGGGGTGGACCTGTGTTGGGGGGGGGGGCGATCCATTGGCGGCGGCCAGCGCAGCATTAATGTCGTCCTGCGACAACATCCCGTCGAGGCCGCCAACTTCGTCCTCTTTAGCCATCTTCGGTGTCCTTCCATGGACCCAGCGTCACAACCGCTTTCGGACCCCCGGCGCCTCAACGAGCGCGGTGGACGCCTCACATATCCACTCTCATCGCCGTCCATCGCGGAATGAGCACGCTCTCGATGAGCTTCTCCTCACCCAGGACCTTCTCCAGTTCCGCCTTGATCTGACGACGCATCACGACCAACCCCGGCTCTTCCAGATTCTGCGGTTCGGAGCTGCGGATCAAGCAGTTGAGTCGGTCGCGGACGGCATTATCCCGCTCTTGAAACTTCTTGGTGATCTCGGTCTTGAATTCCTCGGCATCTTTCCCATCGGGTACCTTTATCCTGACAGCCACCTCGATGTCGTAGAGGAAGGTCTTGCCACTGACCCGATTGGGTACCTTGATCTTAGCTACCACCACTTCCACCGGCTCTGCGGGTTGCGGGGGAGCGTTGGGCGACAAGCCCTCATGGCTGACCGCGGGAGCTGGACTCGCCCCGAAAAGCTTCATGACGGCATACAACCCTACGCCTTCAAGGAGCATGACGCCAACGAGGACGCCGCCCATCATCAGCGATGACTTCCGCTTCTTGGGTGGAGCCTCTGGACCGCCGCCGCTCTGCGGTTCGGGTGTCTCAGCCTTGGGTTTATCCGCCATCCTCGGAACTCCTATTACTTGACCGAAGCACTCTGTCTGAATTCATCGACCAATGCCTCGGTGAGGATGATCTCAACCCTGTTATTTCGGTGTCGGGCGGCTTCAGAGGAATCGCCGACCGTGATCGGCTCACTGGCCCCACAGGAGACCAGACGAATCCGCTGAGCTTCGACACCGTTCTGTATTAATACATCGGCAACCGCCTTGGCCCGCGCATAGCCAAGATCCATGTGATCTTTAAAAAGACTACCAGGAGGTAGAGGGTCTACAGAAGAGTGTCCTTTGACTTCTATTTTGGTCGCGTATCCCTTAATGTCTGGAGCAATCTTGCGAGTGTTCTCCAGGGCGGCTGGAGAGAGCTCGGCACTGCCGTTGGCAAACTCCATCAGCCCACCGGCGATCCGGAGGCCCTCGCGCAACTGCTCAACCTTAGTGTCCTTGTCGTCCTTCGATTTACGGTCCTTGCCGAAGATCAGTCCCTTCAGTCTGTCCGTCATGTTGGGTTGGGAGGGATTCAGAAGCGGCACGCCTGCGGCCGAGCTATCCTGACCAAAGGCATCCTGGATGCTGGCCGATGCATCCTTGAACAACTGTTTGTTGACGGTGCTCATGGCCACCAACATGATGAAGAAGCATAGGAGCAGTCCCATGCAGTCCCCATAAGTCACCATCCAGGCAGGGCACCCGGCCACCGACTTTGCTTTCTTTCCGATCATCTGATCCACCGGATATTTGTGGCTTCAAGCCGCCTTGGCTTTCTGCCCATGGACCCTGCTGCTTGCGGCGAGGAACGAGTTGAGTTTCTGCTCGACGATTCTGGGGTTGTCTCCCGACTGAATGCTCATGATCCCCATCAGAACGATGCTCTTGTTGAGCATCTCTTCGGAGCTTCGGACGGCCAGTTTGTCGGCCATGGGGATGCAGAAGAGGTTGGCCATGATGGCCCCGTACAGGGTCGTCAGGATGGCCACCGCCATGCCCGGGCCGATCTTGGACGGATCGTTCAGGTTTGCCAGCATCGCCACCAATCCGATCAACGTTCCGATCATGCCGAAGGCCGGCCCGGATTTTGCGATGCCGTCGAGGATTCCCTTGCCGCTGGCGTGCCGTTCGGCCAAGGCCTCCAGTTCGGTGGTCAGGACGTGTTTGATCAGTTCGGGGTCGGTGCCGTCAACCGCCATCTGGAGACCGCGAACGACGAAGGGGTCATCGAGTTGCTTGGCCACCGCGTCGAGGGAGAGGATGCCGTCGCGTCGGGCGATCTCGGCATAGGACACCAGATCGGCGATGACCTCCTGGGGAGGTCGGGTCTTGGCGACGAACACCTTGCGGAAGACTTTGCCGACGTCCAGCAGGTAACCGGAGGAATTGCTGATGAGCAATGTCGCCAGCGTCCCGCCGAAGACGATGTACATGGACGAGTAGTCGACGTACAGGGACAGGGACCCGGCACTCATGATGCCGTAGCCAACAAGTCCGATGCCGGCGACCAATCCGATCAGTGTGGCAATATCCATCCTGTGCCTCGATCATCCACTCTCGAGCCCCGAGCAAATCCCGACGGTCTGTTGCTCGGACCACTGAAAGGTTATTTGTCTCTCTCTGTCCTATCCATCGATAGGAAAGGCCCTCACTTTTCGCCCGTATTCGATCGCGCGAGCGACCACCTCATCCAGTGACTCCAGCACCAGCAGGTGATCGCCGTTGATCAAGGTGAGGGTCGTATCGGGCAATTGCTCAATCGTTTTGATCAACTCGGAGTTGACCACCACCTTGCGGCCGTTCAGCCTCGTCAGAAGTATCACCCTACCGGCCTCCTGCCTGGTCGAAAGACATACCGGACCGCGTGATCCGGCTTCAGGGGCCCGGGCGCCTCTGCGGCGGGCCCCGGTTATGTCGGTTCACCCCTTTATCGTTCTCACCGTGTCAACGTCATCAGTTCCTGCAGGAGTTGATCGGCGGTTGTGATGACGCGCCCCGAGGCACTGAATCCTGTCGAGGCGGTGACCAGTCCGATGAACTCCTTAGAGAGATCGACGTTGCTGAGTTCCAGCGAACCTGCCATGATCCGCCCGGCTCCCAATGTCAGCGGTGTCGTGATGATGGGCAGCCCGCTGTTGGAGCCCAGGGCATAGGTGTTGTTCGCCTGGGCGACGAGTCCCTCGGGGTTATTGAAGTTCGCCAGGGCAAGCTGTCCGAGCGTGCGTTGCAGGCCGTTGCTGAACGTGCCCGTCACCGTCCCGTTTGTTCCCACGCCGAAGTCCTGCAGGGTGCCTGCGGCAAAGCCGTCCTGGGTGGTCATGACCAGGATGGAGCGCGTGGGATTCCCGGCACCGGCGTTGGCAGCGGTCGACAGGCAGGTCACTGCATTGAAATCCAATTCGACCTGCAAAGGTGTGCTTGCCCCGGTGTCGTCGCGATGGATGACGACCGCCGAGCCCGGACTCTGAAGGAACTGGCCTTCGGTGTTGAAGCTGATCGTGCCCTGACCGATGAATCGGCTCGCCTGGGCGGTGCCGCTGTTGCCGGTATCATCCACCGACTCGCCGTACCACCGCCACGTGGTGCCGGAGTTGGTCTTGGACTCCATCACCGCGGTGAGATCCATGTTGACGGCGGTGCCGAGGGAATCGTACACGACGAAACTGGTATAGACGCTCGCGCCATTGGCGGCCTTGCTTTGGGTGAAGGTGAAAGGCGTGGAAGTGGTGCCACTGTGATCGACCTGAAGTGCCGCCGGCCCGAGGGTGAGGGCGTTGTCGGTACCGTGATCACCCACAGCATAGAACGTGCCGGCCGCCGGTTCGCCCGCCTGCCCCGTACTGACGTACCAACCGGACGCCCGGCTGATCGAGGCGGGATTGGAGTCGTCCAGTACGGTGGTCGGCGCCGTGTCGCCGGCCAGGCCGAGGGCCCCGGTCAGCCACGTGCTGAGTGTCTCGAGCGTGTCGCCGGCAGCTACCGTGTAGGTCGACTCGGCGACGTCCCGACCGCCCTTCTTGGCGTAGTCGGTGACGGTGATGGTGTCGCCGGCGGCCAGAAGGGGGACGCCCGGCGCGGTGGCCGAACGCAAGTCGGTCAGCAAGGTCGCCGTCGCGGCGGGGGTTCCGCCGGCATCGGAAACCAGTGCCGGACCGATCAGGACGCTGCCCTGGGTGCTGATGGTCCCGTCGGCATCGAGGTTCCCGTCGATCTGGGCGTTGTCCGTCTGACTGGCGATGGTCATGCTGCCGATGGGAATGTTGATGTCCGAAAGAATGCCGGGGGTGATGTTGAAGTCCTGGTCGATGCCGTATCCCTGGACCCTGTAACCATCCTGGGAGACGAGGTAGTTATCTCCATCGCGCGAGAACGACCCGTCCCGGCTGAACAGTTGCTTGTTGTCGGTATTGGAAAGGACGAAGAACCCGTTTCCCTCGATCGCCATATCCGTCGGCACGCCGGTTGTCTCGATGGACCCTTGCGTGTGAAGGCGCATGACGCCGCCGAGGACGGAGCCCAATCCGATCTGCATGGGATTCGTGCCGCCCGTGGTTTCGCTGGGCGGCGAACCCGCGTTGATCGTCTGGGTGAACTGGTTCTGGAAGTCGGCACGACTGGCCTTGAACCCTGTGGTGTTCATGTTGGCCACGTTGTTGCCGATCGTATCGATCGTGTACTGATTGGTATTCAGGCCGGACAATCCGGTGTACATCGCAGAGGTCAGACCCATTGTTCTTAACTCCGTTCGAGCCCTCGCACCGTCTGCGTCAGGCCCTTTCTGAGATCTCACCGCCTGCGAGGATCGGTGAGGTCGTGGTTCATGAGAATTCCCAGTCCACCTCGGAGTGGACCCCGTCCTACCCGAGGGTCAATCCAAGACCCAGACCCTTGGCGTTCTGCATGTTGAACGTCGCAACGTTTCCCAGCGAGGGGGTTGCAGCCTTCTGGGTCAGGGCCGTCTTCTGTGTCGCACGAGCCAGCTTCGTCGCGGCGCGACCGGTGTCGTCCTCGGCGTCCTCAGCATCTGCGACGTCTTCGGGATTGACGGCGTAGACGTCGGTGAGCTTCTCGACCGGCAGTGAATCCCCCGTGTCGAGTTCGAGAATCGCCTTGCCCGAGTCGGTGAATTTGACACCGGTGACGAGGCCTTCGAGGGTCGTCTCGGTTCCCTCATCGTCGGTGACGACCCCTGCGACATACTTGCCGATGAGCCCTGCCGCGCCGGCGAACCGCTGTTCGCTGGTCATCTTCTGCAGGGTATCGGTCAGTGTCTGGGACATCTCCATGTTCCGAATGGTGGAGATCTGCTGGACCATCGCCTCATTGCTCATGGGGTTCATCGGGTCCTGCTGTTGAAGCTGGGTGACGAGCACCTTGTAGAAATCCTCCGATGTCATCGACCCGATGCCCTTGCTGCTCGACTTGGCCGAGTTGGCCACTGTCGCAGCCGCACCCACATTGGTCACTTGAGCCACGTGAACCTCCCGGCGCCGCCTTCGCAGCGCCCCGGGACGTGTGTTCGCTCCTGGCGATCACGCGTCCCCTCACGGGATCTCCATCCCGAGTGGCCCTGTTCAGGCCACGGTATCCACCAGCGTCTCCGCCGCGGTCATTGCAACACCTGCCTCGCTCCGGGTCTCCCCGGCCGGCTCTACACTCTCTGCCGACCAGGCCGGAACGGATCCTTCGTCTCCCGGCAATGCCTCGCCGCCGCGATATCGATGTTGCGGCTGGTCGGGCGTGTGTCCGGGAGCATCCTGATTGAAGTTCGAGTTCTGATGCGATGAAGATTGCTGCTGTTCCCGCGACGGCGCCGGATCGGCGACTTCCTGTCGCATCTGCACCGTGGCGCGCTCCATGATGATTCCGTGCTTGCTGAGGGCGTCACGGAGATCCTGCAGGCGCGAGCCCAGCAATTCCTTGCCCATCGCCGTTTCCGTTCGGACATCCAGAAAGAGCTTGTCGTCTTGCATCGTCACGTCGATCTGGATCTGCCCCAGATGCGGCGGATCGAGTCTCAGCCGAATCTGCGAATCGTGTCGGCCCACGTGGGCACGAAGGACCTGAACGATCCGATCGACGTTCTGATTGGCAGCGGTCTCTCCGGAGGATTGACCGGAGGCCGACAGATCGGTGTTTGCGCCACTCGTCGTTGAAGAGCCGGAGGCGTCCTTGCCGGCCGCCGGCGACACGATCGACGCGGGCGTCATCGAGGCCTGAGCCGAGTTCTCGCCCCCTTGCGGCACGGCGGTCTGTCCGGTTCCGCTCTGTTCACGGCCGCCGGCGATCGCGGTCTGCGAAGAGGTCACCTCCTGTTCGCGCGGTTCGCAAAAGAACCGTGCGATCCGATGCGATGCCGAGGATGCCAGCGACAGTTGACCCTGTGCCGCACCTCCGTCGCCCTCGCCGGATGCACCGTCGGCGTTCACCTGTCCGGGGCCGGTCCATATCCGCAGGATCTCGGCCGAAACCAGGAACGATCCGGACGAATCGGCACCGGCCGCCGGCAAGCCGGAGTTCGGCAGGGTCGAGGCACTGCCCGGCGATGCAGAAGAGAGGGACGCACCGGCATTCTTGCCGCCGGCGGTTCCACCCTCCATCGCAGCAAGCTCCGCCTGTATGAGCATGGGGGCCTCTGAAGTCGCCTCACCCGTCTGGCCACCCGTCGCGGTGGCTGTCTGAACATCCCCTCCCAGTCGCTGGAGCTGCGACAGGAAGGCCGCTGCGGCAGGGGGAGGCGGCGGAGTCAGGTCTGTCTGCTCAGGAGCCATAGCGTTCGAGCCGTCCGATGCCGTGTCATCTTCCTGCGCGTCGTGACGATCGGCAGCCTCTTTCGGCCGGCCGGGCGCCTTCTCCTGCTCGCTTGCGGATGCCGTCCGATCTTTCGCCTCGGTGCGTGGGTTCGAGGTGGTTCGGTCTTCCGCGTCGTGTTGTGACTCGTCCTGCGAGCGGACGCCGTCGACGGACTCCCGACTCGGATCGTCCTTGACTTCGATTGCCTGGACGCTCCCAAGCCGCCCGAACATCCGACCCCGGCCGGACGAGCGATTCGATCGGAGAGACTGCGACATCAGGTCCTCAAACCGGCCGACGGTATCGACACTGCCCTCTCCCGCCGCGTCGTTTGGACGTCGGACATCGGCCTGGGCGGCCGTGGAGCGTGGCAGATTGAAGGTCCCGATGTTCGGCATGATCGATTCGTCCTCTATTGCACGGCCCTGGCCATCTGTTGGGCACGTCCCTTGTCGACGTTGGCGACCTCCTGAAGGATCTTGACGGCCCAGGTCTTCTGCTCTTCAGTCTTGCAGGATTCGACAATGTCGGTAGCCGTTCGCGGCTTCATCGACAGCAGCAACTGAACGGCATCCGGCTCGGATTTCTTCATCAGCACGTCGCGTGCCGCTTTCCCGCTGATTCCAGAAAGGATGGTCAGTTCGCGTTCCAGACCGGCGCCCTGGGTATCCAGGCGTGTGGCCTTCTGGGCCTTCTCGAAGTCGGAGACCTCTTTGGCGAAACTTTCCCGCTCGCGGGTGATTCTCAGCATGGCGGCGTCGATGAGATTCTGGCGATCCGCGATTTCGCGGCGTCGCCGATCATCAAGCAGGCGATTCAATTCGTCGGTATTCCGCTCTCGTTCGATCTTCTCGGTGGAGGCCTGTGCCAGCACGGGTTGAGCTTCGATGACCGGCCGGGATGTTGCCGGGGCGGTGGTTGTCGGGGCGGCAGGCAGTTCACCCCGCATGACGGCGGCAATGTTCCGAGCCTTCTCCGCATCGAGCTTTCCGCTGACGATGAGCCAGCCGATCAATCCGCCCAGCACGAGCAGGTGCAGGATCGCCAGGAGAGCCAGGATGTGATAGAGCTGCTTGAACACGACCGATTACTCCGTCGCCAGCGCCATCTGGCGCAGATAGAGGACGCCACCGATCTCGTCGTTCTCGATGGCTTCCGCCCGGTCCAGTTCCCTCTTGTGGCGTTCGAGCTGTCGTTCCTTGAGTTTCTCCATGATGCGTGCCCGCTTGCGGGCCTCCGCCAGTGCCTTGCGATCGTCCGAGAGCTGTTTCTCCAGCTCGGCGAGGTGAGCCTGTCCGCGCCACACACCGTGGTTCAGATGGATCAGCCAATGCCGATGCTGTTGGACGCGCCCCATGTCCAGCGTGCCGACGGCGTGCTTCTGTCGGAACGCGACGATTTCCGAGCGGATCTGCCCCTGCAGACCGGCGATTTCGAACTGCACGGCCTGAATTCGGCGGAGTCGGTCCGCCACGACCCGCTTGCAGGCATCCTCATCCCGCTTGCGGAGCTTCAACACCGTTTCCAGCCGGTATTTGAATCGTTTGGCCATGTTCCGGACGCACCTTGAAGCGGCATCCTGCCGCCTTCTGTTCCCTGTTTCTCACTTCCCGGGCGGCCGATCCGCGCGGGTTCTGTTGTCCGGGGGTTAGCGTGCCCCCACGGGTTGTCGAGCCCTTGCCTCGTCCTGCAATTGCCTGGATTTCTGTTCGAGCGTTCGTGCCAATGCCACCAGGTCGCGGCGGACCTGGTCGAACGTCACCCGTTCCGCAATGGCCTGCTGAAGAAACTGGTCGATCAGGGGTTTGGCGAACACCGCCAGGTCGAACTGGGGGTTCGTGCCGGTTGCATAGGCCCCGATATTGACCAGGTCCTCGATATCCTGCCACGTCGACATGACCCGTTTGACCAGCCGGGCGGCCGTGGCGTGGTCCTGATCGACCACGTCGGTCATCACCCTGCTGATGCTGTCGAGCACCGACACGGCCGGATAGTGGCCTCGGTTGGCCAGCGAGCGGGAGAGCCAGACATGGCCGTCGAGGATTCCGCGCGTCGCGTCGGCGATAGGCTCGGTGATGTCGTCGCCTTCCACCAGCACGGTGTAGAATCCGGTGATGCTACCCTGGTGGGTCCGTCCGGATCGTTCGAGAAGCTGCGGAAGCATGGCGAAGACGCTGGGCGGATAGCCCTTGGTGGCCGGAGGTTCGCCGGCCGCCAGCCCGATCTGCCGCTGGGCCATGGCCAGACGGGTCAGCGAGTCCATCAGAAGCAGAACGTTGTTGCCTCGATCGCGGAAGTACTCGGCCACGGCGGTGGCCAGGAAGCAGGCTCGCACCCTCAGGACCGGCGACTCATCCGAGGTGCTGACGACAACGACCGATCGTTGGAGCCCCTGAGCGCCCAGGTCTTTGTCGAGGAATTCGCCCACTTCACGTCCGCGTTCACCCACCAGCGCCACGACGACAACATCGGCGGAGGTGTATCGGCTGATCATGCCCATCAGGACGCTCTTACCGACGCCGGTGCCGGCGAAGATACCGAGTCTCTGACCCAGGCCGGCGGTCGTCATGGCGTCCATGGCGCGGATGCCGATGCCCAGAGGGCTGTCGATCCGGCGCCGTGCCATGGCACCGGGTCCCGTTCGGATGAGGGGGTAATACTGTTCCACATGGAAGGGGCCCTTCTGGTCGATCGGCTGGCCCAAACCGTTGATCACCCGTCCCAGGACTCCCTCGCCGACCGGCACGGATTGTTGCGAGGAACTGCAGACGACCTCGTCGCCGCGTGCCACGCCCACGGTCTCGCAGAGGGGCATCAGAAGAGTCGTGTGCGACCGGAAACCGACCACTTGCGAAGGGATGACCTTGCCCGAGCGATTCGTCACGATGCACGTGGCGCCGATCGGGGCGGGGAAGTCCGCCACCTCGAGCGTCAGCCCCGTGGTCCCGGACACTTTGCCCACGAGCCGTTCACTGAGGCCCTGCCGCACCATTTCAATCTGGTGGGCGAAGATGTTGGTTGTATCGTCCATGACCGCACATCCTTTGGGCGTGTCGACGCCGCGTCGGCACTCCTGTGTCACTCGTCGTCGGCCACCGGAGCGGCAGGTGGCGTTTCCGCGGCTGCCGGAGTCTCGGATGCGGTCGACCGGTTCGGGATCAGTTCTTCAGCGATCCGCTGCAACTGTGTCTCGATGGTCGCATCGATCCGACCGCCCCGGCTGTGAACCAGGCATCCGCCCGGACCCACCGCCGCATTTTCCTTTACCTCGACGTGTTTCAACTCGGTTCGCCCCTTCAGAAGCTCCGGGGCGAAATCCCGTACGGTTTGCGCATCGGCCGGGTTCGTCTCGACGACCAGGTCGGTCGAACCCCCGATCCGATCGATCACGGCCCTGAGGTTATCGGTGACGGTATGGGGATCGACCAGCCCGATCCGCTTGGTAACCCGCTCGGCGACGACCACGCCGAGCTCGAGCAGATCGCGATGGGCCGCTCGCATGAGTTCGGCCTTCGTCCGATCCACCTCACGAAAGATGGCCTCGCAGGCGGAGGCGATCTGAATATGCCGGGCCTGGAATTCGGCTGTTGCCTTGGCGAGCGCCTCTCGATGCCCCGCCTGTCGCCCTTCTTCAAGCCCCCTGGCGAAACCGGCCTCATGACCCTTGCGATGGGCCTCCTGAGTGATCCGCTGGGTGTGGGCATCGGCGGCGCGTCGGGCTTCGGCAACCAGGGCTTCGGCCTTGGTTCGAGCCACGGCCAGGATCTGCTGCCCCTCGAGAATGAAGTCGCCAAGGCTGAACTGCTGCGGATCGGCCTTGGATCGATGGAGCGGTTGTCCGGACTTGATGACACCTGGCATAGAGAGTCCTCAGTCCTCTCGATCCCTCCGCATCGGGCCAGCGGCGATCGAGGTTCGATCCTGCATTCAGGACACGCGAATGCCCACCGTCTCCAGTTCGCGGGCCAGGTCGGCCACCTGACGTCGCGCCGACTCGATGGCCCTCATGTCCACCGCCTGTTGGTGCTGGATCGCCTTCAGGACTTCCTCGATCGTCCGGGACGAACGACCGGAAAGTATCCGGTCGATCAGCCGGACGTTCGCCCCCTGAAGAGCGGTGGCCAGCACGGCACGGTCCACATTCCGCAGGATGTTGTCGATCATTTCATCACTCGCTTCCGCGAGCTCCGCAAAGCTGTTCATTGCACCACCCTCGGCGAAGGGCACATCAGACAACCAGTTCCTTCTCGCCGCCGCGGCCGGCGATGATGATCTCGCCAGCGTCCTCAAGACGGCGAACCACGTCCACGATCTTCTGCTGGGCGGATTCCACATCGCTCAGCCGGACCGGACCCATGTATTCCATGTCTTCCTTGATCAGGTCACGAGCACGCTCCGACATGTTCTTCAGTATCTTTTCCTTCAGCTCGTCGCTGGCGGTCTTGAGGGCGAGCGCCAGGTCGTCGTTCTCGATCTCCTTCAGAACGGTCTGGATGCCCTTGTCGTTGACGAGCATGATGTCCTCGAAGACGAACATCAGACGCCGGATCTGTTCGACGAGATCGGGGTCCTCGGCCTCGAGGGCCTCCAGAATGCTCTTCTCGGTGCTCCGGTCGGCGAGGTTCAGCATCTCGGCGACGTGCTCGACGCCGCCAACCTTCGCCAGACGGGCGCCCACGATGCCGCTCAGACGATGCTCGAGCCCTCGTTCAACCTCTTTGACGACCTCCGGCGACGTCTGTTCCATATTGGCGATCCGGCTGACAACCTCGATCTGCTTGGCCGCCGGAAGGCCGACCAGAATCTCGCTCGATTTGCTCGGTGGCAGGTGGGCCAGGATCAGGGCGATGGTCTGGGGGTGTTCCTCCTGGATGAACATCAGCAGGTTTTCGCTTTCGGTTTTCTGAAGGAAGCTGAAGGGCTCCTTGTGAACCTGGTGTTCGATCTGCTGGATGAGGCGTCCGGCCTCGTCCTTGCCGAGCGATTCTTCGAGGAGCCTGCGAGCGTATTCGAGGCCCCCCTCGTCGACCCAGCTCCGCGCCATAACGATGTGATAGCATTCTTCGAAGACATTGTTCTTCTCGTTGACGCTGACCCCTTCGAGGGCGGCGATTTCCCGGGTGATGTCTTCAATCTGCTCGCGATCGAGCTGCTTCATGACGCGGGCGGCGACGGCGCGGTCCATCCCGACCAGCAGGATCGCTGCCTTGCGAATCCCCGGGATCTTGACCTGTTCGATAACCTCTGCTTCCTTGGCCATGGTCCTGACGCCCTTGATCTAGGCTGTCCTCGTTAGTCCGACGTAGCCAACCATCTGCGAATGAGGTTCGCGGCCGTCTCCGGATCCTCTTTGACCAGATCGGTGACCTGCTGGATCCGATGCTGGCTCTGCACCGTGCCCTCGTCGACTTCGTGGCCTTCCAGGGCGGTCTCCGACTCGGCGACCTCGCCGATCGTCTCGACGCCGGTCGACAGGAGGCTGAGTTCTTCCTTCTGCTTGGCCAGCGCCGGGTGATGGAATTCCTTGGCCCGCGTGGTCGTTCCGGGCCCCTTGCGAACCATCATCAGCATCATCAGAAGGCTGAAACAGGCCAGCATGCCCAGACCAAGCTGTGAGGCATGGGCCTTGACCAGCCCGACCATCGTGTCGGACTCGGCGGTCGCTCCGGGCACACCGGCCGAGGCGAGCTGCGGCACCTGATCGTAATACCAGGCAACCTCGACGTTCTTCTCGTCGACGGCGCCGATGGCGTTGAGCACCTGCTTGCGGATCTTGCCGAACTCCTTCTGAGCGATGGTTTCGATGTCCTTGTCGGTGACGGCTTTCTTCTGGTTCTCAGGCTGTTGGGCGAAAACGGCGGCCAGATAGCTTCGGGGAACGTTGACCGAAGCGGTCAGCTTCTTGATGGCCCCGATGCCGAATTCGGTTGTCGTCGTCTTCTCGCCGAGGGCCGACAGGAACTCGGTGGTCTTGTTGGTCTGTTCGTTGGACTCGTTCTGCCCGCCGCCGGCGATGGCCATGCCGGTGTTCGGCTGGACGCCGGGGTCGGCCGCCGCGGGAGTCCGCTTCTCGGTGTTCTCTTCCTTGGATTCCTTCTTCTCGATGCTCTTGCCTTCGGTGGGAGTCCGCTCCGTGGTGCGGCGCCGATCCGTCTCGATCTCGGCATAGGCGGTAACCCGAACGCCGGGGATGGCCAGATGGCGGTCGATCTTCTCCTCGAAGTACTTCTCTTTCTGGACACGGAGTTCGTGGAGGTCGTCGGCCAGGGGCCCGCTCGGATCGGGCATGCGGAACGGTTTGTGTGTCTTGCGATCGACGATATTGACGCTTTCCGGGGGCACGCCGGTGGCCCCGCTGACCATCAGGGCGATGGCCTGGACAAAGGCCCGATCGACCGCGGTGCTCTCTTCGGTTTCCAGGCTCACGCTGGCCGAGGGTCGGGCCGCCTGCTCGCCCAGCCCGCGCCGCTTGGGCATCTGCAGAATCACCTGAGCGCGGCGGACGCCTTTCCAGCTTTCCAGGTCCATGGCGATCTGGTTTCCGTAGGCGACGACCCACTCACGGTTCTGCTGGGCCTGCGATTTCCAGGGGCTGCTTTCCTTCATGAGGGTCTCGAAGCCCTGTCGCGTGTCCTTGGGGAGGGCGCCGGCCTGGCCGAGCTTGCCCCGCAACGCCCGACGATCGCTGGCGCGAACCAGGACCTGGTTGCCCGCGATCTTGAATTCGGTGGCGTCGAGGGTTTTCTTCACCTTCTCCAATTCCTCGTCGGTCCACGATTGCCCGGGCAGAACGGCTTCCCACTCGGGCTCGCCCGACCACTGAAACATCCACACCAATGCCCCGCCCATCACCACAACACAGAGGGCGACGGCGAGTTTCTGACTGGTGCCCAGGCCCGAAACATGGGCCCAGGTATTCGCGGCCATCTTGCGGAGGAAATCCATTTCCTATTCACCTCGCATCCGGCGAGACTCGCCCACGGACTCATCCTTGAGCCCGATCACCACGGCGACCAGACCGCTTAGACTTGCATCTGGCGTATCTCCTGGTAGGCCTCCAGGAGCTTGTTACGAATCTCCATTAACAGACTGAACGCCACTTCCGCCTTCCGCACCGTCGTGAACACTTCCGAGACGTTCTGCGTCTGGCCCGTGACCAGCCGGTGGATCGCCTCGTCCGCATCCGTCTGAAGACGATTCGCCTTCTCCAGAGACTCCACCAGGAAGGACTGAAAATCCTTGCCTTCCGCGCCGGTCGCTCCAGCGGCCGACGTCTGTCCCTGCGGCGGCTGAATCGCCCCAGGTCCGACGGGTTGGATGGACAGTGGATCAACCATTCCTTAACCTCAACCTCGTACGATCACCCTGCCATCACGTAAACAGCCGCAGGGTGGTTTGAAGCATGCTCTTGGTCGCCCCCATGACGGTAATGTTGGCCTCATAGGCCCGCGTCGCTTCGAGGGCGTTGATCATCTCAATCGACAAGTCCACGTTCGGGTACGCGACATACCCCTTCCATTTTCCGTCCTTGATGGCCAGGGGATGCCCCGGCTCATAACGGTAGTTCGGCGGCGCCGAGTCCTTGACGATCTTGGACACGTGAACCCCGGGGGCGTCGCGACCCGCCGCGGGGTTGCCGGAGGCGAATACCGCCACCCGTCGCTGATACGGCGACGACTGACCGTTCGGGTCTGCCGGCGTGAAGGCGTTGGCCACATTGCCCGCGATTGCATCGAGGCGAGTCCTTTGGGCCACCAGTGCCGACGTGCTGATATCCAGTGATCCGAACATTGTTCACTTGCTCCGCACGAATGACGCAGGCCTCCGGCCTGCCCACGAACTTCCCGGGCCGCTCTCCGATCATTCCGGAGCTTCCGCGACCCGCACGACGACTATAATGTGCGACCGGCGATCGCCTGTCGGATCACCGTGTTGCGTGCCCGTTTGAGCTCCACCGCAACCTGATAGGTCAGGGTGTTCTCGGCCAGATCCGCCATCTGACGTTCCATACTCGGGTTGGTCCCGTCGTGAAAAAGGACGTTCTGCGGCGGCTTCAATGTCGGCGAGACGCGAAGCGAACCGTGCTGATCCTGGTAGAACTGCTGGGTCGCTCCGATCTTCAGCCGCTGGGTCTTGTCGTCGCCCCGATCCTCGATGGCTTCCCGCAACTTGGCCTGAAAGAGCTTCGGGTCCAATTGCTTGGTCTTGTAGCCGGGGGTATCGATGTTGGCTATGTTTTCGGCCAGCATCCGATGTCGCTCCTCCGCATAGGCCATCATCTTTTCCAGCGCCGGTCCGGAACCCGCTTCTGTCACGTCGGCCAGCCACATCCTGTCATCTCCCCGGTTCGCCGCTCCGCGGCGACCGCCCGATCGACGGATCCGGTTCGGCGGACCCGTTGGGGTGATACCCACCCAGACTCCAGCAAGGCCCATACCACCCGATGGACCCTTGAAGAACAGCCCGGCGAGCGACGACTCTCCGTCACTTCTGACGCGCAGGACTTGCGCATCGCGCAATTCTTGCGCCTCAGGTCACCCCCTGTTCGACGGTTTGAGCCTCCGGCTTCTCCGTATCCCGCCATTGCTTCAGTTTGAGTCCCAGCGTTCGAACTCCGATGCCCAGTGCCTTGGCCGTCCGCTCGCGGTGTCCCTTGAACTGAGCGAGCGTTCGTTCGATGACCTCCCGTTCGAGGTCTTCCAGCATGTGACCGTGTCGGGCCGACGCACCCTGCTGAGGGTCCGACTCGACCGATCGAATATTGAGCCAGGGATGGATGACCTCGGCCTCAATGACGTCGCCGCCGGCCAGAACGACGGCCCGCTCGCAGACGTTTTCGAGTTCTCGGACGTTGCCGGGCCAACGGTAATCCATGAGCAGATCCAGGGCCTCGGTGCTGAAGGCCATGGGCTCGCGTCCTTCGCGTCGGGTGATCCGCTGGAGGAAGTAGTCCGTCAGGACCGGTATATCGTCCGGGCGGTCGCGAAGCGGCGGAATGGTCACGGGCAGGACGCTCAGGCGGTAGAAGAGGTCTTCTCGGAAGCGTCTGCGCGCCACCCACTCGACCAGATTCCGGTTCGTGGTGGCCAGCACGCGGACGTCGACCTTCCGGGTCACGCTGCTGCCGACGCGCTCGAATTCCCGTTCCTGAAGAACTCTCAGGAGCTTGGCCTGAAGCGACTGCGGCACCTCACTGACCTCGTCGAGCATGAGTGTTCCACCGTCGGCCAGCTCGAAACGCCCTTTTCGAAGCCGGTCGGCACCGGTGAAGGCCCCCTTCTCATGGCCGAAGAGCTCGCTCTCCAGGAGGTTGGCCGACAGGGCCGCACAGTTCAGGCACAGCATGGGGCGATCGGCTCGATTTCCCGCCGCATGGACCGACCTGGCGACCAGTTCCTTACCTGTCCCCGACTCGCCCTGAATGAGAACGGTGGCCGACGACCGAGCGACCTGCTGGATGACCTGCCGGACCTGTCGCATCACCGTGCTCTCCCCCACGAGGCGGCGTTCGCTCTGAACGTCGCTGAGGGAGCGTCGCAGGATCTCGTTGTCGGTGCGAAGCCGGCCGAACTGCACGGCACGTTCGACGAGCAGGCAGAGTTCCTCGGCCTCGAAGGGCTTGGTGAGGTAGTCGAAGGCACCGAGCTTCATCGCCTCGACGGCCGACTTGACGGTTCCGTAGGCGGTCATCAGGATCACGGGCGATTCGACGCCGGCACCACGCATGGCCCGAAGCAGCGCCACGCCGTCCATTCCCGGCATCTTCAGGTCGGTGATCACGGCGTCGTAGTGCGTCCCCTTGATGTGTTCCAGCGCTTCGGCGGGCAAGCCGAAGGTGTCGACCTCGTGCTCTTCGCGACTGAGGGTAGCGGCCAGAGAGTCGCGAAGGAGTTCCTGATCATCGACTACGCACACACGCGCCATCGGATTATCCCCTTGCCATCGACCGCGAGACCTCTTGAGGCGACCGCATCGGCAATCGCACCATGAACAGAGCCCCGCCCTGCGGGTGTCGCCCGACGCTGACCGATCCGCCATGGGCCTCGACCAACTGATGCACGATCGCCAGGCCGAGTCCGGTGCCGGTCTCGCGGGTGGTGAAGAACGGATTGAAGATACGTTCCCGGATGTCCGGCGGAACACCGGGCCCGCTGTCGCCGACGGTCAGGACGACGTCGGAACCGGTCTCATCCGATTCGACGATTCGAGCGGCGACCTCGACCCACCCGCCGTCTCCGGCCGCCTCGATACCGTTCAGCAACAGGTTCATGAGGATCTGCTGGATGTGCCGGGGGTCCACGCACAAGGCAATGGTCCGGCACTGCTCGTCGGCCCGGAGTTCGACGCGGTGTTGATGCAACTGCGGGCTGACCAGCTCTCCCACCTCTTCCACGAGTTCGTGGACGAGCACTTCGCACCGCTGGGGTTCGCTGGGATGGGCGAAGCTCAGGACATCGCTCACCAGGGTCTCCAGGCGACGAACACCACAGCGGATCTTCTCGACCACTTTGAGCTGGGCGGGAGACTCCGTGAGATCGCGAGTGAGCAGATCGGCATACAACTGAATTCCACCCAGCGGATTTCGAATCTCATGCGCCAGACCGGCGGCCATCTGGCCCAGAGCAGCCAGGCGTTCGCGCCGCTCGAGCTGCCGGTTCTTGTGTTCGAGTTCCTCGCGAAGCCGGCCGACTTCCGAGAGGAGTTGCTCGTGCGAGGTCTTCAGCCGCTCGGTCACCTCGTTGTACTGGAGGATGATGGCGCCGAGTTCGCGCTCGCGCGGGGTCAGAGGAACCTGTGTCTGAGTCTGAAGCAAGGTCATGGATCAGGCCTCTTGGCTCGCATCGATCTTGACGGTCCGGTACGCCTGGGCGGCATAGGCGGAGTTGGCCATGCGTCCCGTCGTCGTTGTGACCAGTTGCGTCCGGATGTTTTCCTTGCCGGCGGCCAGCAGTCGGCTGTCTTCGGCATCCGTCACGAGGATCGAACCGAGCAGGGTGTTGATCTCATCAAGCATCCTTCGGACCGTCAGGCGGCGATCGTCGTTCATGAGGGTGTAGGTTTCCGACCATTCCTGCCGGAACGGCTGGAGGGCCTTGTTCAAGGAGGCCAGCCGATCGACCAGTCGCTGACGCTCGGCCAGAATCGTCAGCAGGGCTTCAGGATTCTGGTCTGTGATGAGCTGTCTCTGGTTCTGCGCCAGACGCTTGAGTTCTCCATAGCATTCACGCTGTTGCTTCAGGAGATCGATCAGCCGATCGCTTCGTTCGTTCAGGCCCGCAGTTTCGTTGGCATCCTGGTACATTATGCTCTCCTGGCAAGGACCCCGACTCGTCAGAACACGTTCGACGTTTCGACCCAATCGAAGAACCCCTTCCACCACGTCGCATCTTCGGCCGCAGGCAGTTCCTTGTACTGCTCGGCTGGAATGCCCTTGACCAACACGCGAATCCGATCGAGCGTCTGTCGTCCCTGGTCCGGTTTGCCCATTCGCTGATAGCAGTTGAGCATCTGCACGTAGGCGGCAAGTGCCATCGCCTCGGTCCGGTAGGATCGGGCGATTTCCTCGTACATTGCCAGGGCCCGCGCGTATTCATGCCGATCGAACACGCAGTCTGCTCGGTACAGGTAGCTGTGCCTCAGGCACGTTTCTTCCACGTGAGAACGGCGGCTTCGCGGAAGCTGTTCCAGGCTTCGAATCACTTCGCCGAACAGCTCCTCGGCGCGCGTCAGCGAATCGATGGCAATGGTGTCGTCCGAACCGGCCGGCGCCGAGGTGGGCGTCCGGGCGATCGCCCCAAGGGCCCTCTTGCGATGGGCATTGGCCAACGTGAACTGGATCTTCGTCACCCGGGGGTCCTGCGAATACCGTTCGAGGAATTCCTCGAGGCGACCGATCGCCTTGGCCGGCTTGCCCCACCGATCATAGAGGTCTCCGAGGAGGAATACCGCCTCGCGGTATTCGAGTGCCTGGGGTGCGAAGTGGCCCTTCTCGGCGGGTTGATCGACGATGGTCAGGAGGACGCGTTCGGCGTCGGGGTAGGCTTTGGGATCGAGGGCCATGTAGCATTGTGCCATGGGAATCAGGGATCGCATGGCCGGCGGCGTCCGAGCGTACCGATCCTGGTTCTCGATGTATCGGGCGATCGCCTCTTTGTAGCGGCCTTGCGACTGGAGCGCCAGTCCCAGGCGTCGCAGGGCTTCCGGCAGACGGGGATTGCCCGGGTGTTCCTGAAGGAAAGTCTCCAGCACCGCCACGAGTCGGTCCGGCTCGTTGGCCCGGTCGAAGTAATTGGCCGCCTCCCACGCCGCGTCGGTAGCGGCCTGGTCGTCGAGGACGAGCAGTCGAGACAGCCGCAGGTACTCCTCGGCGGCGTTCTGAAAAGCGTCATGAGCGTGCCGGAGTGCCGTTTCCGTGGAGACGTCCCGGCTTGTGGTCGGTGCGGTGGTCGCGGGGGTCGGCGTCACTCTGGAACGATACTGTTCTCCGATGGCCGCATAGAGTTCCGCCAGTTTTCGGCAGTAGTTCACGGCCATGTCATGGTTGTCGAGGGGAATCATTCCGACCGCGAGCCTGAGGAATCGCAGGGATTCCTCGACCTGCCCCCGAGCCTTCAGCGTGGCATAGAGGCTGGTCAGGCTCACTCGGATGGAGTCGCGGTCGAAGACGTCGTTGTGGGGTGCGCCGGCCGCCTGTCCGCTGACTTCTTCATAGGCCGTTGCGGCCTCCTCGATATGCTCGAGGGCCGCCAACGACTCCGCAATCCCCAGACGGCAGGCCATGGCGTACTCTTCAGGCGGCTGGGACTGCAGCACCTCGCGGAAGCAGGCCAGGGCTTCCTGCGGTCTTCCGTCCTGATAGTGTAGTCGGCCGAGCAACCAGCCGGCCTTGGCCGCCAGCGGGTCGCTCGATACCAGCTCATTACGGAGTGCGAGCAGAATCCGTTCGGCCTGGTCGTATTGATGGGTCAGGTAATCGAGTCGGGCGTTGAGGTATTGCGCGTGCGGATGCTGACCGGCCTTTTCGAGCCGGGGAGTCAGGCCATTGAGCACATCGCGCGCCACATCCAGCTCATTGGCCTCGACGAGGGAATTGATCTGCTGCTCAGCGGCCCACGTCAGGTCCTGGGACTGAAGCTGAGACTCGTACAACATCTGGGCCAGCTCTTCTCGGACAGCCTTTTCGGCACCCCTGAATCCGAGGCGCAACTGTTCGATAATGGCCCGGCGGAGGCGCGAACGGTCCGGGCTGCCCAGATCGATCGCCTTGCGGTATGCCTCGATCGCCTCTGCCGAGTTGCCCAACCACTGATGTGCCTGGGCGATATGCTCCCAGGTCTTGGCCGTAGCCGGAATGCCGTTGTCGATCGAAAGATGGTAGTTCAGCGCGATGCGTTGGGCGTTATCGAGATCGTGCTTCTTGCGGGTGCATTCGACCAGATAGATGGTCTCGGCCAGGGCCTGATAGACCGCACCCTTCTGTGTGTGGGTAAGGTTGGGCTCTTCCAGGAGTTTGCCCGCCTGCTCGGAAGCCTCGAGGTAGAACTCACCCCGTTGGAGGGCGATGACCTGATCCAGCATCTGTTCGAAGGTTGGGGGAACGTGTTGGGGACGTATGCGCAGGACAGAGAGGATGAGGAGGGCTACCGCACAGGCCAACAGAGGCACCTGCCACCGTGAGGCGAGTGATTGCTTCAGCAGATGGAAGGAATCCCGTACGCTCATCCTGAGCTTCTCATCCGTCCCGCCATCCTAGCAGGATCTCGTTGTGGGGTCGCCGTGCTCTTCCGGCGGCTCATAGCTCAACTATTGCGATTACAGCAACTTAGAGCTCCGACGACCCACCTCCCGGCGAGGGACTGTTCGCGAAGACACCTCCGCTGAATATGTACATCGGCATTTCTCCAGGAATCTTTGACTCCTTGCAGCCAAAGACCGATAAAGAAAATGCACGAACCCTGCATGCGTAAACTCAGGGTACAACTTCTGGAGAATCGGCAATGACCACGACACAGCCACAAGTCATTGTCGTCAGTAATGATAAGACGATAATCCACGCGTGTCGCAAGGCGGCCACCCGTGCGGGGTTGGGGGGCAGACTCCGCAGGATTCACCGGCCGGAAAGATTACCCAATGTCATTGGGATCAGCGACTGGCTGCTCATAGATGCAGATAATCAGGATTTGAATACACCCGAGTGGGTTGAGAAACTCGCCGGATTGTCGGGTCAGATCATCGCGGTGGGCGGTGGAAACCATCGGCTGTCCGAGGACTATGAGTCCCTTCGTGTTCAACGATTTCTACATAGAAATGACCTTGAAAACCAGCTTTCTCAGTTAATGGGTGAGTCGGTACCCCTGGCCTGTGGAACGATTGCGGAACGAGATGAGTTGATACCTTTCGGCCAGGAGAAGGTCGCGCTGGCCAGGAGCCTGGCGGGTTTTGCCGAGAGGTTGGCCTCTCTCGATGTCCACCAGATCGTCAAGGTATGCCTGGAGGAGATCGCGCCGTGGACGGAGGCACGGTTGGCGAGCCTGTATCGATATGACGAGCAGGGTGACTGTCTTGTGTTGCTCGGGCAGACCCATCCCTATTCGATCGATGCCCAGTTGGAGTTGGGACGGCATGCGCGCTATCCGATGATCCGGGCGTTGGCGCAGCGGCAGGTGGTGGTGACACACCATTGGGAGCCCGACGCGGCGGTCCTGGGTGCAGACATACTTCTGAGTGGGCGGGACTATCAGACGGAGCAGTGCATCATTGCCCCCTTGATCTGCAACGACGAGTTGATCGGGGTTCTGAACCTCACCGATCCGATAGGACAGAGCGGGTTCCGGTCGGAGCACGTTGAGCTGATCGAGCCGCTTCGCCGGCTGATCGCCTTGGGGTTGAGAAACGCGTCGGTGTTCCAGATGGTGCAACATGAGGCGCGAACGGACAGTCTGACGGGTCTGGCCAACCGTCGCGCATTCACCGAGCGACTCAACCTCGAACTGTTGCGCGCCCGGCGTTACGACCTGCCCATGTCGCTGGCCATGATCGATCTGGACGGGCTGAAGCAGATCAACGACGCGTTCGGTCACCCGGCCGGTGACAGTATTCTTCGCGAGGTCGCGCAGCGGATTCGCTACGCCATTCGTGAGATCGACCTTCCGGCTCGCTGTGGGGGGGACGAGTTTGCCGTATTGCTGCCCAACACACCCAAGGAGCAGGCCCAGCGGGTGGCGCGACGTCTGGCCGCGGTGATGGCCCAGCGCCCCTGTCACTGGCAGGGCAACGACATTCCCATCACGGTAAGCATCGGCCTGGCACCGTACGAAGGTCAGGTCGGGGCTTCCGATCTCATCTCGGCCGCCGATTCTTCACTCTATCTGGCCAAGTCGCGCGGGAAGAACTGCGTGGCGTTTATCCCTGCCTGAGCGCGACGGCACCAAGACTCCCCACGACTTTGAACCTGCCTCAGCCCCCGGACTGCGGGTACGTTCGCCCTCCCACTCCCGGTGCCGCCATACCCAGACGCGAAATGCTCTATGTCGTCAGGACCTTGATGTAGGTGATCTTGTCGTCACCCGGCGAGTAGAAATCCGTCAGGCGGCTGGCCTCGAGGTAGCCGAGTTTCAGATAAAACCTTCGGGTCGGCAGGTAGCGCGGCTGCCCGGAGGTCTCCACAACGACCAGCCGGCCGTTGCGCTGAGCGATAAGTTTCTCGGCGTGGTCCATGAGCGCCTGGCCGATCCCGAGGGACTGTCGCTGCGGATCGACGGCAATCCAGTAGAGATCGTAGGTGGAGACGGTACAGGGGGTGGGCCCGAAGCACACCCAACCGCAAACCTGTCCGTCGTGCTCGGCAATGAACGACTGGTAGTGTCCGTCGTGGCCCTTGGCCAGAGAATCGTCCAGGACTTCCTGCGCGATATCCAGCTCATCGGGGCGGAAGAAGTTGGTCCGCCGAAGAAGATCGACGACGGTGTCGCGATCGGCCCACTCAGAGTAGCGGATGGTCAGCGACTGCGCCGCCGACTTGCCGGGCTTGCGTCGACGTTTGACGCCGCGACTGAGGCGGAGGGGTTCGCCGATACCCATTCGCTGGGCGGCGTTCTCGAGCAGGATGGCGAGGAACTCGTCGTACGCGATCTGTCCGGCCGACAGAGCGGCCGCGTATCCACCCTCGGGCGAGATGTCGGGATTGGCGTTGATCTCGAGGATATAGGGGTTGTCCTTCTCATCCAGGCGGAGGTCGACGCGGGCGTAGTCGTTGCAGCCGACGGCAATCCAGGCCGCCAGGGCATCGCGCTGAATCCGCTCGATGACGCGCTTGGAGATCGGCGCCGGGATGATCCGGGGGGTGTGAAGGTAGGCGAAGGAATCCGGCAGCCACTTGGCGGCGTAGTCGACAATCCGCGGGCGGTCGGACTCGAAGTCGGCGAAGTCGATTTCCGCCGGCGGCATGACCAGCAGCTTATCGCCCCGCTGAAGGATGGAGAGGTTCAGCTCACGGTGTCCGACGAGCTGTTCGACCATGGCGGGTTGAGCGAAACGTTCGTGAACCCGGCGGACGGCGTTGTGAAGTTTCGAGCCGAACACTTTGACCACCGACCCCTCGTCGATCCCCTCGCTGGCGTCACAGTGGCAGGGTTTGACGATATAAGGTCCCGGCGGCAGTCCGGATCGGCGTGCCCGACCACCGACGGGAACGATCGTGCCCGGAGGTGTCGGCAGTCCGGCCGACTTCAGGACCGCCTTGGTGCGAGACTTGTCCAGTGTCAGCAGAAGACTGGGCGTGTCGTTGCCGGTACATCCTCGCCCGAGCGACTGGCAGATCGCCGGCACGAAATTGGCCTGCCAGGCCTTCTCGTGGAAGCCCTCGACGAGATTGACCACGACGTTCTCCGAGCCCTCGCCGATGACCCACGGGACATCGGCCAGGTACCGGACCCCCGCAACGCGGTGGGTGACGTCGAGCCGTGTCAGTCCGGCGGCGACCGCATGGACCTCTTCGAGGACGCCCAGATCGCTCTCGGCGTAGTCGGGTGTCACCCCGTCCTGCGACGGTTCTCTGGGAATGTTATGGAGAATGAGAACGCTCAGGCCCGCGTGCTTCATCGTTCAACTCCAATCGCTTCAAGGCGCTATGAATGATGGAGCCGATCAGCTCCGCGTAACTCATGTTCTCCTGCGTGGCAATCATGGGCAAGTCCGAGTGCGTCGGATGCAATCCGGGCAGCGGATTGACCTCGAGGAAGCACGGTCGACCGTTCCGATCGCATCGGACATCCACGCGCGAGGCGTCCTGACACTCCAGCACGCGATGGGCCTCGATCGCGACGCGTTCGACGTCGTCGGTAAGGGCACCTCGCTCGGGACGGACATATCGAACCAGTTGCTCGCACTCTTCCTTGCTCTGGTAAGAGTAGATCCCCCCGCCGGTCGGGGCAACCATCTCTATCTCCATCGTGCCCAGGACACGCGCCTCGCTGCCGTTGCCCAGAACGCCCACCGTGAATTCCCGACCCGGCAGGAACTCCTCAACCAGCACCGGCTGGGCGAACTGTCGCAGCAGCCCTTCGCACGCGGCGGCAAGTTGCGCCGGCGTATCGATGCGCGAACGATCGTCGATGCCCTTGCCGGTGCCCTCGGCCAGGGGCTTGGCGAAAAGCGGATAGTCCAGCCGAACCTCATCGACATCGCGGGGGCAACGCACGACATGGAATCGGGCGGTCGGCAGGCCCGCATCCCGGGCCAACCGCTTGGCCACCGCCTTGTCCAGCGTCGTCGCACACACCAGCGGGTCCGAGAGGGTGTACCCAATGCCGTACAGATCGAGGATACAGGGCACCTGCGCCTCACGGCCGCGCCCTTGAACCCCCTCGGCAATATTGAAAACGAGGTCCCAGCGGGCGCCGTCCATCAATCGTGCCAGCAAGGCACGGGCGTGGCCGATACGCTCGGTCCGGTAGCCGAGCGACCGAATGGCCTGATCCAATTCCGTGATGGTCCCTTCGGAATCGAATTCGGCGACCTGTTCTTGTGTGTACCCCATCGCCAGGTAGTCGCTTCGCAGATCGTACGTCAACCCGATTAGAAGGCTCATCGTCAGATCGATCTTCAAACAGGTCTCCCGAAGGCGCACGAACACCACCAGGATCGCACGCGAGTGAGGGCTCCACCGCTCCTGGAACCCCGGGGGCCCAGAAGCCGTGCGTCCGACGGGAGGAACCAGGTACTAAACCGGCGTCCTCGGTGCGGCTCCGGGGGCTACTCGCCCGGCAAGGCCCGCGAACAAGGACGTGATCCCGGCCCTCAGGTTCCGCAGATTATAACCACCTTCCTGGACGATCAGCAGGGGTTTGCGCAGACTGGCCAGAATCTCGGCCACTTCCGTGAAGGCTTCAGCCGTCACTCGGAAGGCCCCGCAGGGGTCCGGTGCAATCGTGTCGAGCCCCAGCGCGACGACAACCGCCCACGGATCGTACGCCTCGATTCGGCGGCAGGCGTCGGCCACCGTCCGAAGAAACCGCGGATTGCCCGTCGTCAGCCGCAAGGGGTAATTGCCATTGAATCCCCTTCCCGGTCCTTCGCCGATCTCGTCGGGAAACCCGGAGAAGTGCGGATAGGTCTGCGCGGGCTCGCCGTGTATCGAGAGGGTCAAAACATCGTCGCGTCGCCAGAAGATGTCCTGAGTCCCGTTGCCGTGGTGGAAGTCCAGATCGAGAACGACCACCCGGCCCCGGCGACGGAGTGACTCCGCGGCGACGGCCGTATTGTTCAGATAGCAGAATCCGCCGTAGTGCCGACGCTCGGCATGATGCCCCGGGGGACGGCAGAGGGCGTATGCGACAGATGCGCCGCGGGAAACCTGCTCCGCGGCCGTCAGGGCAATGTGCACGGCTGCTCGTGCCGCCTGCCATGCGTTGGCATCCAGCGGAGTCGAGGGATCCAGGGCGAAGTATCCGGCCTGAGCATCCAGAGGACGCGGAATTCGCGTCGTATGCCGAATGGGGAAGGCATAGGGCAGAATCGCGTCTCGGACAGATCGCCCCTGGCACGCCGTCTTGAGGAATCGCAGATACTCCGGATCATGGACCGCTCGCAGGCAGGAGTGGCCGCAGATGCGGGGAGGCACCTCGTGAAACAGCCTCATCGAACGCAGGGCCCTTCCGATCACCTCGGCCCGGGCGGGCCGCTCCGAGTAGGTTGGATCGTGCACATGATGAACACGATGGGCGTCCGAAGCCACCATGACAAACGGCGGCCCCGAACGCCCATTGTCTCGCGATACCTTTGTTGTCCGAACCGGATCAGCAAGTACCCCCTTGCCGTCAACGGGTCGGACGCGCGTCACGCAGGCTCTCCGATGTTCACAAGCGTGGAACGCCCCCGGTGCGGTGTGTTAAGCCGGTTCTCCCGCCGATTCTTGGCCGGGATGATCGCCGAGGCCTTGCCACTGGCAAGGTCCCACACACCGAGGTTGCCGCGCGGCGGCGCCTCCTGAGACCGTTCACCCCCCTGAACCGCCGGTTCCGGGTAGGCCACCATCATGCCCTCGAAGTTCCGCAGGACGGTGTGCGTCGGACTCATCGAGACGACGTAGTTCGGCAGCACCGGAATCTTGCCGCCGCCGTGCGGAGCATCGACCACGAAGGTTGGGATGCCCAACCCGCTGACCCGACCTCGCAGGTACTCCATGATTTCCAGCCCCCGGCTGAGGGGAGTTCGGAAATGCTCGACGCCCCGAACCAGGTCGCACTGGAACAGGTAGTAGGGGCGAACCCGCATCCTGAGCAGGCCGCGACAGAGCTGCTCGATCACCTGGGGATTGTCGTTCACACCGCGGAGCAACACAGACTGGTTCCCCAGAGGGATGCCCGCGTCTGCCAGCTTGGCGCACGCCTGGGCCGCATCGAGGGTCAGTTCTTCCGGATGATTAAAGTGCGTGTTGATCCAGAGGGGATGATACTTGCGGAGCACGTCGGTCAGCTCATCGGTAATCCGCATGGGCAAGACCACGGGCGTTCGCGTCCCGATACGGATCACCTGCACACTCGGGATCGAGCGGACGGTTCGAAGGATGTTGTCGATGGCACTGGTCGGCAGCGTGAAGGGGTCTCCACCCGAGATGATGACGTCGGTGATCTCGGGGTGGGCGGCCAGATAGGCCGCCGCCTTCTGCAGCCGGCTGGGCGACATCGAGACCTCGCGGGTACCGGCGACGCGTTTCCGCGTGCAGTGCCGGCAGTACATCGAACACGAGGTCGTCACCAGGAGCAGGGCTCGGTCTGGATACCGATGTACCAGCCCTGGGACGGGCATATCCTCCTCTTCTTCCAGCGGATCATCGCTGAGGAAGGGAGGGTTGCTCAACTCGGTGAAGTCCGGCACGGACATCCGGAAAACGGGGTCGGATAAATCGGGCCGCTGAATGAGCGAGGCGTAGTACGGGGTGATCGCCATCGGATACTTGTGAGCGACGAGTTCCAGATCGAGCCGCTCTCTGAGGTCTGGGAACCGGTCGGCAAGCTGTGCGAGGGAACGGATGCGATTCCGCATCTGCCAGAGCCAGTCGCTCCAGCGACGCTCGTTGATCAGGACGGGGGGGCGTCTTACAGCCGCCGTCGTCCGATCAGCATCCGCTATGGCACAGCCCGACAAAACAAGTGCATCAGACGAACCTCCAGCGTCTCCGGATTCACTTCCTTGCATGTCCTTGTCTCCACATGACTTACCGGCTTCCACCGGCTTCTACAGAATACCTTCGGCCTCACGCGGGCCGAGTCAACGTCCCAAGAAGGCCGACAAGCCGCTGACAAATGCCCGTCGAAACGGCCGCAGGCTCGTATCGATCTCTTCTTCCGTCATGCCCAAGGTGGCAAAGGAGAAGAAACCGAAGACGAAACCGGCTACCGCGCAGGCAAGCCGTCGAACCTTCATCGGGTCGATACGTTTCGATACAAAAGGTGAGACCTTGCGCTCGATTTCCTGAAGATACCGCACGTAGGGCTGTTCCAACTCGGCGACGACGTCCCCCCGCAGCTTCAATAACACGCGCCCCGCAAACAAGACGGCGAACTCTTCGCTATTGTCGGCAAAAAAAGCAGAGTGGGCGCTAAGAAAATGCTCAAGAAGTTCTTCGAGGGTTTCCGGCTCCCGGGGGGGGGCGTTGATCAGGTCCAGCAGTTTGCTGATCGCATCCTCGATCAGCGCGATCACAAGCTCGTACTTATCCGAGAAATGCCGATAGAACGTGCCCTTGCCGACGTCGGCCCGTTCGGTGATTTCCTCGATGGTCGTCGCGTCGACGCCTTTCTCGCAAAATAAAGCGAGAGCGGCCCTGATCAGCCGCTCTCGCGTTCTGCTCGCCCTTCTCTGAGCGCGACCCACGCGCTCAGAATGTTCATCAGGATCTTCGGACTGCTCAGTCATATGCGAGAGGTTAGTCACATCAGACCGGGTAGTCAAGAGTGAACCGCCGGTCAATTGGAAAAAATTTGCAGAAAGTGGTCTGCCTCGTGAAGCTCCAGCCGGCACCGCGGGGCCGGCCGTCAAAGTCCGACGCGTCCTCCATGCAGGGCACGAGGGGCTCTTTCGCCGTTCATCCTGTAACATGCCTCCCGGTTCCGGCCCTTCCTTTATCGGGTATCCTATGCGCTGAGGGTGGTATCGACCCCTGTGGTCAGCCACTGAGATCACGTGTCATGAGCCTTCCATGCCGCGATCGATGTGACCGCTTCGTCAGAGCCGCAACCACGGGGTGGATAACGTGCCCTCGCTCCAGGACCGCTCGGGGTTCCGCCCCCAAGCGGCACCCTGAAAGCCGACGCCTCGTTGACGAACGGAGGTTGTCTTGAACACCGTTTTGTCCTTACTGGCTGTAGGATCGATGCTCATCGGCCAGGGTCGAACGCCGGAAACCTCCCCCAGGGGGCTCGACAGTCGACCTTCAACGGATGCCTGTACCGTCAGCCTGACGCTCGTCCCCCCCTCACCGATCACCGACCAGATCAGCCTGGACGTGCGCATGGCCGTCCACCATCGGAGAAGCTCCGCCGCAACATACGATGTCCGGATCTCCCTCGACGATGAGCGGCCGTCCGGCCTGCTTCACCAGGCGAAAGTGACCGTCGCGCCCAACTCGGCCGGGGGGGTGTACGCTCGGATCGGCATGCGGGGGCGAGCGGGACCACATCGGGTCATCGCGATGGCCACCGACGGCACCGTGACGATTCGGACCTCAAGCCCCCTCGATGTCGTCCCCTCTTCCGTGCGGAGCACCGGCCGGATCGACGGGGCGTGGACCGGCTTCTACCACTGGAGCGAAGACGAAGGCCGATTATGGAACGCCGAGATCCAAAAGATGACCGACCAGCAGTGGCGCGAGCTGGTCCGAGCCATGCATGACATCCGCATGGACGTCATCGTCATCCAGGAAGTCTTCCGCAATCAGCAATACCGCGGGCGGCATTCCATCGAACAACAGGGATACGAAGGCAAGGCATTCTACCCCTCCCGTCTGTATTCCGGCCGCATGCCGATCGCCGCCGGCGACCCCGTCGAGGCGATCCTCTCAGAGGCCGACCGGCTGGGTATGCACGTCTTCATGGGCGTCGGCCTGTACGCGTGGTTCGATTTCAGCCCCGCCTCGTTGCAGTGGCACCGTAACGTCGCCGGCGAACTCTGGACGATGTACGGCCATCACCCGTCGTTCTACGGCTGGTACGTCTCCGAGGAAATCGCGGGAAACCTGGGCGGAACACCCCAAACCTGGCGGGAAATCGTCGATTTCTTCCGGGCCTTCCGCGCCTTCGTGCGAGGACTCGCGCCGGACAAGCCGGTCATGCTGGCGAGCAATTCGCATCAGGTGGATAAGGCCGTCGAGGTCTACCCACACCTGCTGGAGCATCTGGACATCCTCTGCCCGTTCGGCTTCCACCGCCCGCCGCCGGGCGACCTTCCCGGTGAACGGGCCGCGGTGATACTTCAAAAGCTCTGCGATCAGGCCGGCGCACACCTGTGGATGGACCTGGAGGTCTTTCTCTTCGGTCAGGACGGCGCGCTCTATCCCCGCCCGATCGAGGGGCTCATCGACGACCTGCGGCGATTCCCCGCCTTCGAGAAGGTCCTGTGCTACCAGTTTCCCGGCCTGATGAACGCCCCCTCGGCATCAATCACGCCGGGCGGTCCGGCCACCGTCAAACTCTACCGGGACTACGGGTGGTTCATCGGCAATCGCTAGTTGTGGAATCGGCGAAGGGCAGACGGACTGGCCCCCGTCATCGCCCCGAACACCTCGGGCACGTCCGGACCGCCGAGGACCTTCTGGGGATTGGCCCGTCCTCGGGGGTCGAAGACATCTCGCAGCATTCGCATGGCATTCAGATCGTCCGGGGTGAACATCCGCTCGAGGTAGGCGATTTTCTCCACTCCGATACCGTGCTCGCCGGTGGCCGATCCGCCCAGTTCGATGCAGCGGCTGAGGATCTTGCCACCTGCCTGGAGGGCCCTGCGGGCCGTATCGGGGTCGCGGTCGTCAAACAGAAGCACCGGATGGATGTTGCCGTCACCGGCGTGGGCAACATTGGCAATCCGAACGTCATACTCCTGCGACATCTGGTTGACGTATTCCAATATCTCCGGCAGCCGGGTCCGCGGCACAACCCCGTCCTGCGTCAGGTAGCTTCGGGTCAGGCGGCCCAGTGCCCCGAACGCCCGCTTGCGGCAGGCCCAGAGGGCCAACCGTTCTTGCGGCGACTTGGCCAGGTCCATTCGGATGGCGCGGTGTTTCCGGCACATGTCCATGACGCGCTCGGCCTGGCGATTCAGTGCCACCTCAAACCCTTCAATTTCGATCACCAATACCGCCCCGGCATCGCGAGGCAGACCGAAGTGCTCGGAGTCCTCGACGATCCGAACAATGGTCTGGTCCATGAATTCCAGGGCGACGGGCACGATGCCTTCGCCGATCATGTCGCTGACACAGTTGATGGCATCGGAAACCGTATCGAAGGCCGCCAGCATGGTCCGATTGCCCTCGGGCACGGGTATGATCTTCAGAACCGCCTCGGTGACCAGGCCGAAGGTTCCCTCGCTGCCGACGATAACGCCGGTCAGGTCGTATCCGATCGGATCCTCGGCGCCACCGCCGGCTTCGACGATCTGGCCGTCTGAGGTAACCAGGGTCACCCCCAGTACGTGGTTCAGCGTCACACCGTATTTAAGTGTGTGCGGACCGCCGGAGTTGTAGGCAATGTTCCCGCCGATCGTACACGAGGTCTGGCTCGACGGATCGGGGGCGTAGAAGTAGCCCCTGGAGGCCACCGCATTGCTGACGTAGAGGTTGATGACACCGGCCTGAACGCGAACCTGCCGGTTGCGATAATCGATCTCGAGAATACGGTTCATGCGAGACGTGCAGATCTGAACCGTCCCGTTCATCGCCAGGGTCCCGGCCGACAGCGATGTGCCGGAGCCGCGGGGGACGAATGATACGCCGTGGCGGTTCAGGACGCGGATCACGGCGGCGGCCTGAGCGGTATCGCGAGGGAAGACCACGGCTTCGGGACGCGTCTTGACCAGCGTCAGGGCGTCGCACTCGTAGCTGAGCAGGTCGTCGGGTTCGCTGATGACCCCCTCGGCACCGACAATGGCCCGGAGGTCCTGGTACAGGCTGGAGAGCGTTGCTGTATCCGTCATGGTTCGTGCCCCTTGAGGCTTCGCCTGATGAGATCCTACCCCCCCGGGACAGGGGGGTCAACGTGGGCCTCTGCTTACGGAGCCATTGCCGCCTGTCCCGCCCGGACCGCAACGATTGGCCCCCATCGAGGGATCAGGCGTGTTGTTTGGGGCGATTCGTTCGGGTATTCTGTTGAGTTCTTCATGTGTACGGTTTGTCCGACAGGGGTCATAACCCGTCTTCAGGCTCTTTTCAGGAGGAGTGACGTGTCCAAGTTGGTCCCGCCGCATGGTTCAGCAGAACTCAAGGTGCTGTTGCTGGAGGGTGCCGCCCGAGAGGCGGAACTCAAGAAGGCCAAGACGTTGCCGAAGGTCACCATGACCAGCCGGGAAACCGGCGACCTGATCATGCTGGGTATCGGCGGCTTTACGCCTCTAAGCGGGTTCATGGGTCAGGCCGACTGGAAGGGTGTTTGCGACCAGATGAAGATGTCCAATGGCCTGTTCTGGCCCATTCCGATAACGCTGAGCGCGACCCGCGCAGTGGCCGACGGTATCCGCGAGGGCACCGAGGTGGCACTGATCGGTGACGAGGGCGGCGAGATCATGGGCACGATGAAGGTGACTGAGAAGTACACCATCGACAAGGCCCACGAATGCAAGCAGGTCTTTCGAACGAACGATCCCGAGCATCCCGGCGTCAAGATGGTGATGGAGCAGGCCGAGGTGAATCTGGCCGGGCCGGTCAAGGTGCTCAGCGAAGGCACCTTCCCGACCGAGTTCGCCGGCATCTACCAGCGTCCGGCCGAGTCGCGCAAGATGTTCCAAGAGAAGGGTTGGAGCACGGTGGCGGCCCTCCAGCTTCGTAACCCCATGCACCGGTCGCACGAATACCTGGCCAAGATCGCCATCGAGATCTGCGATGGGGTGTACATCCACCAGCTCGTCGGCAAGCTCAAGGCGGGCGACATCCCCGCCGACGTCCGCGTTAAGGCGATCCAGGTGCTTGTGGACAAGTACTTCGTGAAGGATACGGTGATCCAGGGCGGTTATCCGCTGGATATGCGTTACGCCGGCCCGCGTGAGGCCCTGTTGCACGCCCTGTTCCGGCAGAACTACGGCTGTAGCCACCTGATCGTCGGGCGCGACCATGCCGGCGTCGGCAACTACTACGGACCGTTCGACGCACAGAAGATCTTCGACGAGATCCCCCGCGATGCCCTGATCACCCAGCCGCTGAAGATCGACTGGACGTTCTTCTGCACGAAATGCGACGGCATGGCCAGCATGCGAACCTGCCCGCACGGCAAGGAAGACCGCGTCATGCTCAGCGGCACCGTCGTCCGCAAGACGCTCAGCGAGGGCGGGCAGCTCGATCCGCACTTCAGCCGTCCGGAGGTCCTGGAGATCCTCAAGGAGTACTACCAGGAGCTCGACGCCAAAGAGAAGGTCGAGATCAAACTGCACCAGGCCGCCACGGGCGAGATCAAGAAGAAGTAGGGACGCCCCACACGGCACTTACTCCTGCCGCGGCAGGCCCAACAGGCCGGCCAGACCGGCAGGCGACAGTTCGGACAACGCAGATATCACCCGATCGGCCTCGGGAAACGCCGAGGCCGGTCGAGTGGTGGTAATGGCCACGGCCTTCATCCCGGCGCGATGGGCGGCAGTGATGCCGTGTGTCGCGTCCTCAATCACCACACAACGCCGCGGATCAACCCCCATACGACCCGCCGCAATCAGAAAGACCTCCGGATCCGGCTTGCCCTGAGTGACCTCCGAGGCGTCGGTGGTGGCGCTCAGCCATCGGTCGAGCCTCAACTCGGTGACGACCAGCTTGACGTTGAGCGGCGGTCCGGACGACCCAATGGCCATCCGCCAGCCGTCGCGGTGCAGCGATTCCATCAGTTCCAGCGCCCCGGGCATCACGGGCACGCACCCTCGGATCAGGTCGCGGTAGAGCTCCTCCTTACGGTTGTCGAGCCTTCGGACCTTGTCGTCGGTCATCTGAGGGTCCCAAAGCTCCCGCATGATCTCGCGAGAGGTCTTGCCGAACGTGCGGGCAAAATCGTCATCCGTCATCTGATAACCGGCTTCGGCAGCCATCATCTGCCAGCTCTTCAGGTGGGCGGGACCGGAGTCGACCAGCACCCCGTCCATATCGAAGATCACGCCACGGTGATTGACGTCAGAACGTTCGCTCATGACAATTCATCCTCGTTGATGCTTCTCAATGCAGACAAGATAGCAGGACGCGGGTCCAAAGGCGTTATGCCACCTTTTCAGACTGTCACGACAGGGTTCGGCACCATCCTCCGGCGCACGATACTCCTCGATCATGCCAGAGAGGAGTCAAGACCTGAGGCTGGATACCCGATACCCGAATAAGTTGCACAACACGATCGGATTCACCAAGTTGCTGGACGGCTTGGGCCAAAGGAGCTTCGCATGGGTCAGTACCTTGTGACCGGAGGCGCCGGGTTTATCGGTTCGCACATCGTCCACGGCCTGATCGCCCGAGGCGATCGGGTTCGCGTGCTCGATAATTTCTCGACAGGCAAGCGGGCGAATCTGGCCGACGTGGCCGACCGCGTCGAAGTGATCGAGGGTGACCTTCGAAATCCGGGCGATTGCGCGCGGGCCTGCCAGGGCGTGAACGTGGTCTTCCACGAGGGGGCCCTGCCATCGGTGCCCAAGTCGGTGGAGGACCCGCTGGCCAGCCACCAGGCGAATGTCGACGGAACCTTCAATCTGCTCCTGGCCGCCCGAGACGCCCACGTTCGTCGGGTGGTCTATGCCGCCAGCAGCAGCGCCTATGGCGACGCACCGTCGCTGCCCAAGCTGGAGGACATGGCGCCCAGTCCCCTGAGCCCCTACGCGGTCAACAAGCTCGTCGGCGAGTACTACTGTCGAGTCTTCTCGGAGTGTTTCGGCCTGCAGACCGTGTCGTTGCGATACTTCAATGTCTTCGGGCCCCGTCAGGACCCCAAGAGCCAGTATGCAGCCGCCATTCCGGCCTTCGTCACCCACGTCCTTCGGGGCACATCCCCCATCGTCTACGGTGACGGCGAGCAGACCCGCGATTTCACATATGTGGACAACATCGTCCACGCCAATCTGCTGGCCGCCGATGCCCCGCAGACGCACGGCGAGGTGCTCAATATCGCCTGCGGCGAACGGATCAGTGTGAACCAGATCATCGGCGTGATCAACCGCGTGCTGGGCAAGTCGGTCCAGCCGACCTACGCACCCGTTCGCGCCGGTGACGTCAAGCACTCCCTGGCCGACATCAGCCTGGCCCGGAAGGTCATCAAGTTCTCCCCCATCGTCGATTTCGAAAAGGGGCTGGAGCTGGCGATCAACTGGTACAAGAACAACCTCGGATAGAGGACGTATCGGTCCGGCCGAACATCATCCCACCGTTCAGAACAGCTTGGACATGTCGATCTTGTCCACGGCCGCAGCATCGCCCCGGATGCGGAGGATGGACTCGTCGATCTTTTCGCGGAGGCTGCCGGCCGCGCGATACATCGCCAGAACGTTGGCGATCGGCGTACGAACCTGGATGGCGTGCGTCGGACCGAGGAACAACCCGCCCCTGGGAAACAGGTCCAGGCGCCGGTGAACCTGGTGCTCGACCTCCTGAACGGTGCCGTGCGGCAGCGTCGTTTGGACACACATCGTACCGCAGAAGGTCAGCCGATCCCCGTAATGCTTGTGCAGGTAGCCGATCTCCATTTCGGGCGTCGTCGGCTGGACGACATCCTGGATGTCGAGACCCAACTCGATCAATCGCGGCAGAAACGCCTCGACACAGCCGCACATGTGCATCATGACCTTGGCCCCGTAGCGGTGGACCATGTCGAAATAGGCCTTGTAGCGCGAGGCGAAGTGCCGCTCGAAGATGTCCAGGCCGATGGTCGGGCCGCGCTGGTTGCCCAGGTCTTCGCCGATGTGGGTCAGGTCGATGAGACCGTCGGCGGCCTGAAGGGCCCGTTCGTGCATGTCGTAGTAGAAGCGGAACCGCGCCTCGAGGATCTCCAGATACACGGGGTCGTCGGTGATCAGATCGATCAGCACCTGTTCCATGCCGCGGGCGCGGGCGATCGAGTTGATGAAGTCCATATCGCCGGCAGTGCCGAAACAGACGGCATACTGGCCGTTGAGCGCCTTGCACTGGGCCTTGATCCGCGAATAGTCGAACCAGTCGGCGGTGGCAAAGTGCGACCGATCGAGCTTGTCGAGCGAATCGACGCCCGCGAAGGGCAGGTAGACGGCCTCGAGGTACTTGCCCTCGTCGAAACTGACGTACTTGTAGCGTTCGCCCCAATATCCCTCGACGCTGCCGTCCGGGAAGGTCCGCAGCTCGGGTCCGACGTAGTCGGCCGAGACATAACGGAAGTCGTCGCCGACCACGCGAAGGAGCTGCTCCATGTTCATCAGACCGAAGTGGGCCATGAGGGCATGGTTCACCTCGGGCGTGCCCTCGTGCTTGATGGGGATGCGGTCATACCCTTTGCGGGCCAGGCTGTTCAACACCCTTTCGCGTGAGGTCATGAACGAATCTCCTTACTGTCGGCTCGCTATCGCCGGAGCTGGTACGACACCTGCGGCGCCTGCGAGATGCCGGCGCATTTGAAGGTGACGTGCCCGGCGGCATCGGCGTGCAGTGTACCGGCAGCCGTGCCATTGCGGTACAGCGCGTAATCGGTATCCGGCTTGAGATCCGTGACGCGGCATTGCGCGACCGTCTGGAGGCCCCGGCCGGCCAGGCTCCACCGGCGCTGATCCGGACCCGTATCCGACCAGGATTCCACGCGAATCTCCATGTCGGCCTTCGTCGGACGGACGATCGACATCGAGGGCCTCGGCCGGTCGCCGGCAAAGTAATCAACCCGGTCGGCCGCAACACTCAGCCCGAACGGCTTGCGGTCGTGAACCGAAACACCGTCTACGACCACGCGATGGACGTCCAATCCCGGCTCGATCGTGTACACCTGGCCCCTGAGCCAATACCTCAGTTGCGTGCCCGCCAGTTCGGGTGTCAGGTGGGGTTCGAGATACAGCCGGTTGTACTTCGGCTGAACGCCGTAGATGTTGCGGTAGAGTCCGACGACGGGCATGCAGTTGTTGGACAGGATGTCGTTGCCCTCGCCGCGCTGGTCTTTGCGAAGATACCGCTGAAACGCCAGGCCGTCCTTGGCGTATCGTTCGAGCACGCTGCGGACCACACGCACGGCGATCTTGGGATCGTGCCGGGCGTATGCCCGCGTACCCATCTCGCCCCAGGCCAGAAAGAGGTCGCCGTTCTCATAGTTGGGGAAGGGCCAGTTGACCTTGTAGACCTCCTCATGCTGGTAGGAATACAGGCACAACGGCCAGAAGAACAGCCGCTCGGCCTGCATGACCTTCTCGACCTCGTCGAGAATGGCCTTGCAGCGATCGGCATCGTCGCACAGCCCGTAGCCGACCGCCATGAAATTCACCGGCACGCACAGATTGTCACCGTGAATCGAGCCGTCCTTATCGCGCCAGTAGACGTACCACCGGCGATCGGGGTTCCAGAAACCCCCTTCGGCGATGGGCTTGTTGAAGGCCTCCTTGATCCGGCCGGCGACCTGTCGATAGCGATGAGCCTGTGGGGCGTCGCCGAGGAGGTCTTCCAGCTCGGCCCACAGCCGCGTCGCCTCGAACAACTGGGCGTTCACATAGGCGTTCTCGAACGCAGCCCAGATCACGTCGATCCAGTCGCTGCCCTTGGCCTCTTTGTGCGAGTCGGTCATCATCTCGACCAGGCCATTGCCGTTGGAGTCGCGACGGAGGAGGTAGTCGAGGGCCTTCTCGCAGCCGATCTTGTGCCGGCGAAGCCAATCGACGTCGCCCGTGAAATTGAACTGATCGGCGACGTTGAGCACCCAGCAGGTCTGCGTGTCTAGCAGGTAGCCCCACTGGCACTCATAGAAGCCATTCTTGTCGTACGTGCCGGGCATGGCGTCGTAGGGCCCGTAGGCCCATCGCGCCAGGACGCGTCCGTCGGGCTTGATCGCGTGGTCGCGGAAGTTATCGAGCGTCCGGGCGTGGGCGCTGAAGTAGTAGGGGTCGTCGATCGCCAGGCCCATCTGCGCGATCCACGGCTCGTGCAGGCAACAATAGCCGCTGTACCAGCCGTTCGTACCGTGGAAGGTATCGTCGACGGCGCCGATCCGGCCGATCGTGTTCAGCAGTTCGCGGACAGCCGCCCCGTCGATGCCCTGGAGCCGGCCGCGATCATAGGTCTTCGCATAGTCGGGTGCCGACAGCGTGTATTCGACCGTCTGATTTACCGGCGAGACCTTCAGGGGCGCCCACACGTCGTGCTTGTCCGGCAGGAAGCGGTACTGCGTGTAGCGGGGGCTCAGCGGCTCGTCGCTGATCGAGTAGTTGAACGAGAAGGTCCCACTGGGGTGCCGGCTGAAGCGAACGGCACTGTGCTGATTCACGCCGACGGCGGGCTCGATCCGCAGACACGCGCCGTTGCCCTGATTCCAGAACGTGACCGGTCCGGTGTGGAGCCCATAGGTCGCCATCGGCTTGTCGAACAGCTTGCACCACGCAACCCCGCCGTTGCCGAGCAGGGCCCCGGTCCAGGTGGTCATGCTCGCGAAGTCGAAACCCGGAAAGTAGGTGTCCTCGATCGCCCCGCCGGCCGGATAGGTCCGCTCGATCTTCCACGTGATCCGATCGGCACCCGGCGTGAAGGTCCACGACTCGTCGACCTTCATCGCCTCGCTGCCGAAACGGATGCCGTCGAACGTCACCGATTTCGGCACAACGGTCAGCTTGGGCGTGGCAATGCCCTCGCGGGTCGTGTGCCAGGTGTTCCCCAGCCGGATAGCCGAGCAGACGCCCGTTTCGGGCACGACGACCTGATGTCCACGAACGTTGAGGCAGTCGATCAGGCAGCGGTGGTCGTATCGCAGCCTCAGCATCAGCGTCCCACCGGCATCCGAAACGGTTACCGTGTGGATCATGGGATCGTGATCGATCTGCGCGCCCGGAACGGGCGAAAGCGGCAGGGCGAGGCACAGGGCCATCGCCGATGCGGCTGACCACGAACGGCAACGAGAACATTGAGTCGTCATATCAGGACCTCCTGCACCCATCGCCCGGCGAGGGTGCGGTTCCGACAGCGCGGGGTGAATCGGAGGCAACTATCCGGCATGGCTCAGCTTCCGAAGGATATCCCAGAAGGCCCCGCGATGCCCCTGGGCGATCGCGTCGGTCAGTGTCGTGTTGTCGTTGTAGTTGTAGCTGCTGGCCTGATCGAGCTGCAACGGCAGGAAGAAGCGTTCGTCATGCCCGATCAGGTCGGCCACCAGACGGGCCGGGTCGTCGCCCAGCTCCCGTTGAATGTAGAACACCGAGCGCAGTAGGCCGTCGTTGTCCGTGAGGCGGCCTCGCAGGTTCGGATTGCCCGCCATCGGTCCGGACGCCAGCACCTGCCGCGTCAGTTGCGTACGCGGATAGAGCCGGACGCCGATGGCCGCCCCCGCGCGATCGGGGTTCACCCGCTTGACGAAATCGATCGTCTCGCGGATCGACTCGCGGTTTTCGCCGGGGGCTCCGAAGAGCAGGTCCAGCATGACCGTGATCCCCGCCTGGCGGCAGTACTGAACCGCATCGGCGATCGCATCGTGGCGATAGCCCCTGCCCAGCGACGCCAGCATTCGGTCCGAAGCGTGGTCGGCACCGAAGTTGATGCCCACGCAGCCGGCCAGCCGCATCGCCTGCGCCAGCTCCGCCGAAAAGGGGACGGGACTCATATAGCAATACCACCGGAAGCGATCGCCGATACCACGTCGGTGGATCTCCAGACAGACCGCCATCGCATGATCGCCGGGCAGGTTGAATTCACTATCGCACAGATGCAGAACATCCACGCCCCCGCGGCAGAGCGACTCGATCTCGTCGGCCACCTGCGCGGGCGGCCGGCATCGCGATCGGCTTCCCTTGGACAGCGGATCGGCACAGTAGACGCACGACGACGGGCAGCCTCGCTTGGTCTCGACATTGCCCATGCCGCCCGTCCGGAGATACCGCGGATTGTCCACCAGCGATCGGCCGGTGGGCAGGTCGAGCACGCTGTCGTAGGCGGGCGGGTTCACTCGGATGACCCCCGAATCGCGATAGCCCAACCCCGGCAGCGAACGGGGATCGCCCCCGCACTCAAGGCATCGGACGAGCCGAAACATTGCCTCTTCGCCGTCGCCGACAATCGCATAGTCCGCCCCGCACAGATCGAGGATCTCGGCCGGAAAGATGCTGAATCCACACCCGCCCAACACGATCGGCGAGCTCGTAAGCGAGCGGGTCAGGGCAACCAGCTCCTGAAGCTGTGGGACAAACCAGGCCCCGCTGGGCCAGAGACAGTCGTCGGTGTTTCGGAACGTGATGCCCACTGCGATCGGTTCCGTCCGGCCCAGACACGCCGACAGGGCGGCCCCGGCATCGTCGGCGAACGTCAGGTCCACCAGTTCCACGGGGATGCCCTCCGCCTGGAGCCGTCCGCCGACATAATCCAGCGCCAGCGGCGCTACCGGCGGTTTCATTCGATTGGAGTTCACAAGCACAACGGCACGATTCATCAGGCACGCTCCCGGGCACAGTACGCGTCGGCACGGCGAGACGGGGAAGCCGCACACGAACTCCCGCGTCGAACCGATTCTCTGCGGGGCGCCATTTTCTCCGATGAACCTCTTTGCGTACAATGCCGCCCATCGGTAAGTGCGATCTTTACCTGCAACCTGTGGCAGAAGGAGAATCACCGTGACCCGCTGGCAGATGCTCGGTACCGTGCCCGTTGTGCTGTTGGTGACGTCGTTGGCCGCCGCGATGGAATTCCGAACCGCCAAGCCGATCTGGCCGGCGGGGCGAGAGACCGAGCGGAATCTCAACGTCGGCTTTCGCGCCGTGTTCGATGCCCCCAAGAGCGAGCGGACGGTCGTGCGATTGACCGGCTCGACGATCTATCGCGGATTCGTCAACGGAACCTTCATGGGCCACGGCCCGGCCCGGGGCCCGCACGGCTTCTACCGCGTCGACGAGTGGGACATTACGGACCACCTGGTAGCCGGCAAGAACATGGTGGCCATCGAGGTCGCCGGCTACAACGCCAACAGCTATTCCCTGCTCGACCAGCCGTCGTTTCTCCAGGCCGAGGTCCTGAACGGCCCGCGCGTGCTGGCCTCGACCGCCGGCCAGGGAACCCCCTTCGAGGCGATGGTCGTCACCGAACGGCTCCAGAAAGTGCAGCGGTACAGCTTTCAGCGCCTCTTCTCGGAAGTCTACCGCCTGACGCCGGGGTACGATCGCTGGCGGTCGGACCCCCAGGCATCGATCAAGACAGTGCCGTGCGCTGCGGTGGCGACCAAGAGCCTGCTGCCGCGCCGGGTGCCCTATCCGACCTATGACCGCCGACAGCCGGTGTGGGACGTGGCCGGGGGGAAGGTCAAAACCGGCCAGCCGGTGAAGGATATGTGGAAGGATCGCTCGCTGACGGGCATCAGCGACAAGCTCGGCGGCTATCCCGAAAAGGAACTGGAGACGATCCCGTCGATCGAGCTGCAGTCGGTGGCGACCGAACCGGGGCAGAAGATCGACCGGCCCGCCGACGCCGGCACGAAGGTCTCGCTGGGGGCGAACAGCTACCGCATCCTCGACCTGGGCACGAATCTGACAGGCTTCATCGGCGCAAAGGTCACATGTACCCAGCGGACGCGGCTGTTCGTCACCTTCGATGAGATCCTCAGCAAGGGCGACGTCGACTGCAAGCGGATGGGCTGTGTCAACATCATAGCCTTCGATCTCCAGCCCGGCACCTACGCGGTCGAGTCGATGGAACCCTACACACTGCGGTACCTCAAACTCATCGTGCTCGACGGCGGCTGCCAGGCCGAGAACATCTACCTGCGAGAGTATGTGAACCCCGACGTCTGGGGCGCTCAGTTCGCCGCCAGCGACGACCGGCTGAACCGGCTCTTCGCCGCCGCCCGCGAGACCTACCGCCAGAATGCCGTGGACGTCTTCATGGACTGCCCGTCGCGAGAGCGGGCCGGCTGGTTGTGCGACAGCTTCTTCACCTCTCGCGTAGCCTATGACCTGTCGGGCGGAACGGCGGTAGAGAAGAACTTCATCGAGAACTTCCTGCTGCCCCCGAAGTTCGCACACCTGCCCGAAGGCATGCTGCCGATGTGCTACCCGTCGGATCACAACGACGGTGTCTTCATCCCGAACTGGGCGATGTGGTTCGTCGTGGAACTCGAAGAATACCTGGCCCGCAGCCAGGACACGCAGCTCGTCAAGGCACTCGAACCGAAGGTGATGAGACTCTTCGACTACTTCAAGAAGTACCGCAACTCCGACGGGCTGCTCGAGAAGCTCGACAGTTGGGTGTTCGTCGAGTGGTCGAAGGCCAACGAATTCCTCCAGGACGTGAGCTACGCCACCAACATGCTCTACGCCGCCACGCTGGCCTCAGCGGGCCGGATGTATAACCGCCCCGAACTCCTCGACCAGGCCGGCAAGATCCGCCAGGTCATCCTCAAGCAGTCGTTTGACGGGAAGTTCTTCGTCGACAATGCCGTTCGCAAGGAAGGCAAGCTCCAGCCCACCCGCAACCGCAGCGAGGTCTGTCAGTACTTCGCCTTCTTCTTCGACGTGGCAACGCCCCAGTCGCACCCCGAGCTGTGGAAGACCCTCTGCGAAAAGTTCGGCCCGGATCGCAAGAAGAACAACCCGTTCCCCGAGGTGCACATCGCCAACGCATTCATCGGCAACCAGCTTCGCCTCGAGCTGCTCTCGAAGTACGGGCGATGCCAGCAGGTGCTGAAGGAATCGGTGGGCTACAACCTGTATATGGCCGATCGAACCGGCACGCTCTGGGAGAACGACGGCGACTACGCGAGCTGCGACCACGGCTTCGCCTCGCACACGGCCCACGTCCTGTTCCGCGACGTGCTGGGCGTCTATCAAGTGAACCCCAGGGATCGCGTCGTAACCCTCCGGTTCACCGATGTCGATCTGACCTGGTGCGAGGGGCGCCGGCCCGTTCAAGGCGGAGCCATCTTCGTGCGATGGTGGAAAGACGGCGACAAGGTCTGCTACCGCGTCGACGTCCCGGCCGGATACACCGTCGACGTGCAGAACGCGGGCAAGCGAGAGCTGGTCCGTCGGCCGTAGACGGTCGGTCGCCCGGGCGGATCGCTTTGCGTTGTTCCTTGAATTCCCAGCCTCGGCGTTGTCTCGATGAGGCTCACGGAGAACGTCGTCCATGCAATTGAGGTGGTCTCGACAGGATCTGGTCCTTCACCATCCGTTCACCATCGCCTATTCGACGACGCCGGCCAAGCAGACCGTCCTGGTCGAACTGGAGCACGACGGCCTGGTCGGCTTCGGCGAAGCGGTGCCGACGGCCTATTACGGCCAGACGCTGGAGTCAGCGGAGGCTGCCCTGGCGGGCATGGCCTCGCTGCTCGGCAGCGACCCGTTCCAGATCGAACCGATCCTCGATCGCTGCCTTCGACGATTCGACGATCAGCGGGCGGCCGTCTCAGCGGTCGACGCCGCGCTGCACGACTGGGTGGGCAAGCGACTGGGGGTGCCGGTCTGGCGGTTGATGGGCCTCGACCCCACGGCGGCCCCCATGACGTCCTTCACGATCGGCATCGACGAACCCGGCATGATTGAAAAGAAGACCGCCGAGGCCGCGGAATACCCCCTGCTGAAGATCAAGGTCGGAACCGATCGCGATGACGACATTCTCAGCGCTGTCCGCCGCGTCGCCCCGAACAAGACCCTGCGGGTCGATGCCAACGCCGGCTGGTCGGCCGACGTGGCCGAAAACTGCCTCCGCCGGGTGGCGGCCTACGGCATCGAGCTGATCGAGCAGCCGATGCCCCCCGGCGATCCGCAGGCGATGCGGCGTCTGCGCGATCTCGAGGTAATCCCGATCGTCGCCGACGAAAGCTGCGTGCGACCCTCAGACGTCCTGCCCCTTCGAGGGTGCGTGGACGGCATCAATATCAAGATGTGCAAGTGCGGTGGGATCCGCGAAGCCCTGACCCTGATCCGCCTGGCGCGGGCCTGCCAATTGAAAGTCATGATCGGCTGCATGGTCGAAAGCTCTGTGGGCATCGCCCAGGCGGCCCAACTGGCGCCCCTGGCCGACTGGATCGATCTGGACGGGCATCTCCTGCTGGCCAACGACCCCTTCGAGGGAATCGGCGGTGCCGGCGGGCGTCTGACCCTGACGGATCGCCCCGGCCTGGGCGTCGCACGCAAGAAACCCTGAGGCCGCACACCCTTGGAAAAGGAGAGACTCATGTCGAATCATGTCCTGGGCGCGCAGTTGTACAGCGTGCGTCAAAGCGTCCAAACCATCGAGGGGGTACGCCAGACCTTCGAGAAGGTTCAGAAAATCGGCTACACCGCCGTCCAGATATCAGGGTTCGGCCCCATCGACCCCAGGCAGATCACCCGGGCCGTCCGCGACAGCGGCATCACCGTGGCGGCCACACACGTCGGCTGGGAACGATTCCTCAATGACCTCGACGCGGTGATCGGCGAACACAAGGACTGGGGCTGCACCCATGCCGCGATCGGCGGGCTGCCCCAGGAGTACTTCAGCGGCCTCGACGGACTCAAGCGGTTCCTCGACGAACTCCCGCCGGTGGCCGAGAAGTTGGCCGCGCACGGCCTCGACTTCTCGTATCACAACCACCACCACGAGCTGGCACGCTACGGACAGAAGACCTGGCTGGAGATGCTCTACGCACAGGCCGATCCTCGCCACCTGAAGGCCGAGATCGATACGCACTGGATCCAACGCGGCGGGGGCGATCCGGCCGCGTGGATCCGCCGCTATCCCGGCCGCCAGCCGCTGCTCCACCTGAAGGACATGAGCATTACGACGGAACGTGAGGTCCGCTACGCCGAGATCGGCGAGGGCAACCTGAACTGGCCGGCCATCCTGGCGGCAGCAGCCGAGGTCAAGGTCCGCTGGTATTTCGTCGAGCAGGACGAGTGCTACGGACGCGACCCCTTCGAATCGCTGGCCATCAGCTACCGCAATCTCAAGGCGATGGGACTGAGCTGAACGGCCGACCTGCTTCGGGCCTTTTCATCAAGGAGATCGAATCGTGCGTCGACAGACCATCCTGTGTGTGACAAGTTGCCTCATGGCCCTCGGCGGACTGAACCCCACCCTGGCAGCCGAGCCCGCCAAGCCGGCGTATCGGCAGATCACGGCGGAACTCTTCCGCCCGCGCAAGGGGCTGGGCAATGCCCTGATCCGCCTGAAGGAAGGACAGGAAGTTCGCATCGCATACCTCGGCGGCAGTATCACCCAGGCCGACGGATGGCGACCCAAGACCCTCGCCTGGTTCCGCAAAACCTATCCCAACGCGAAGATCGTCGAGATCCACGCCGCCATCGGCGGAACCGGCTCCGACCTCGGCGTCTTCCGCCTTCGGCAGGACGTATTGGCCCACAAACCGCATCTACTGTTCGTCGAATTCGCGGTGAACGACAGCGGCCAGTCGCCCGAGGCCATCTGGCGCGGCATGGAGGGCATCGTTCGGCAGACCTGGCGCGATGACCCCGCGATCGACATCTGCTTCATCTACACCTACGCGAAAGGCTTTGAGAAAGACCTGGCCGCCGGGCAGTGCCCGCAGTCCATGTCCGCCGACGAATTGCTGGCCGATCACTACGGCATCCCATCGATCAATGTAGCCCTCCGCGCGACACAGCTCGCCCAGGAAGGCAAGCTGATCTTCACTCCCGCTGCCGATACCGCCGTAGAGAAGGCCGCCCCCGCTGGTCAGCAGAAGATCGTCTTCTCCGGAGATGGCGTTCACCCCCACGACGCCGGGCACCAGATCTATGCAGACGTGATTGCCGACGCCATAACGAAAATGGCCGACACCGCCCAGGGCGGGGCCCATGCGATGCCTTCACCCTTCGCCGCCGACAACTGGGAGGGTGCCCGCCTGATCCCCGTGGAACGGTCGATGCTCAGCCCCGGCTGGAAGCGGATGGATACCAAGGGCGGCCTGGGTCATGTATTCCACAACCGCATGCCGCAGATGTGGGAGGCCACACAACCCGGCGAGTCGATCTGCTTCAACTTCAAGGGGACCCTCGTGGGGCTCTACGATCTGATCGGCCCCGACGGTGCGCAGCTCACTTGCTCCGTGGATGGCAAGGCGGGCAAGCCGAGACCCCGATTCGATGGGTACTGCTCGTATCACCGCATCGCAACGGTGTTCTTTGCCTCGGGATTGCCGGACGTGGCCCACACCGTCAAGATCGAGATCCACCCCCAGCAGCCCGACCGCAGCATCGTGGCCGAGAGCCGCACGAATCCGGCCAAATACGACGGCACCCGAGTCCGCCTCGGTGGCATCCTGATGATAGGCGAATTAATCAGACCGTAGAGTCCGGGCACAAGGCCGGTGGCAGGTCAGAAGAGAAGGTCCGATAACCAGGGGATTCTGACGTCAGCCGAACGGCATGTCCGCGCCCGACGGCACAAGTGCCCGATGTTGGATACCCGCGCCAACGGGGTTCAGGGGGCCTCGCTGATGACCGTCAGAAGCGTGACCAGACCGGCCACCAACACGGCCATCTCGCCGAGGCGAATCAGAATATCCGAATAAACGTGAACCGTCTGCATTCGGTCACCTCCTGGTGATGACCGCAGTGCTCGCTCTCATCCTACTTATCGGTCGGTCACGGCATGAAACTTAGCAACGCCGGACCGAATGCAGTGCCGCAGGGAATCGTGTTGTACCACTGTGAGCGAGAATGCGGATGTCAGTGATCCGCGACATCTGAACAGGTGATCTGATGGAGTCGTGTTCGTTCGGCCCGTCGCTGGGGATACGATGAAGGGCACGTTGGGCAGGAGAGTTCGGATCTCACTGCGGGCCGAAGACGTGACTCGCATCGGCGTTCCATGGTAGGATGCATACCAGCTCATGGGCACGGCACAGGTTCCACGAATTCCACGAGCGACCCTGCTGGTCCTCCTCCCGACGGCGATCCTGGTGACGCTCGGAATGCTGGCGATCTACGCCACCGAGCGGCAGGGCAACGCGACCGGGCTATCGCACACGCTGCGCCAAGGGATGTACCTTCTGGTCAGCCTCGTGGCGATGGTCGTAACGATGACGATCCCCTACCAGCGGATCGGACGCTTTGCCTATGGCTTCTTCGTCGTCGTGCTGGTTCTGGCGCTCGTGCTGGTGTTGGTTCGGAAACTCCATCTTTCGTTTCTTTACCCGATCATTCCGGTGGTCCGCGGATCGGCCCGATGGATTCGACTGGGCAGTCCCAGCCTCTATTTCCAGCTCCAGCCGTCGGAACTGATGAAGCTGGCCCTCATACTGGTGCTGGCACGATACCTGCGGTTTCGCAGCAACTACCGGACCTGGCTGGGGCTGATGCCGCCGTTCCTCCTGACGTTCATCCCGATGATGCTGATCCTGATGGAACCCGATCTGGGAACGGGCCTGCTGATGCTGCCGATCCTGTTCGCGATGCTCTTCGTGGCCGGGGCCCGAATCCTGCATCTGGGGCTGATCGTGTTTCTGGGCATCGTCGTCGCCCCCCTGTCGTGGCAGGTCATGGAGCCCTACCAACGCAGTCGGGTGCTCGTACTGGTCGGGCAGATCGCACCCTCGCGGGACAAGCTGCTGCCGGCGGCCCCGCCGAGCGCCACAGAGCCCGCAGTGCCCATCGAGATCACCGTTCCGCCGATTGCGCTGAACTTTCACGAGCGGGTGGCACTGGCGATGGTCGTTCCGACCTTCCGCGATATCCAGCTCCGGCAGAACGAACAAGCCCTCAGCGAAGGACGGGGCGTCGATCCTGAAGACCTGCCCGATCCGCCCACCATGAGCGGAGCGAGCCTCCTGCGTTTCAAGGGCCGGTTCGATCCGGACCCGCACCGCGACCTCCAAATCCGTCGCTGGATCGTCGGCAAACTGAGCGACCTCCACCGCGAACAGGGCTACCAGCTTCAGCAGGGCAAGGTGGCCTTGGGCAGCGGCGGGGCCTTCGGGCGAGGCTTGTGGGAGGGCACCTACGTTCGATACGGATTCCTCCCCGACCGGCATAACGACTTCATCTTCGCCGTGCTGGGTCACCAGTGGGGGTTCGTCGGGTGTGTCGCCGTTCTGATTCTGTATCTGCTGATCGTCCTGGGGTGCGTCGAGGTGGCCGCCGGCACCGACGACCCGTTCGGTCGCCTGCTGGCGATGGGAGTGGCCTCTCTCACGGCCGCTCAGACGGTCGTCAATGTGGGCATGTGCGTGGGGCTTCTGCCGATTACGGGTATGACACTGCCCTTCGTGAGCTTCGGGGGATGCAGCCTTATCGTGAACTTCATGGCCGTGGGATTGTTGATCAGTATCTCGCGCAATCGGCAACTGCTCATTGCCCATCGACCTTTTGAATTTGGTCAGGAAGTGCAGGAGCAGCCCGCTTCACTCGAGAGATGGTACGAAACTCGGCGGTAACGTGCCGGGAACTCATCAGGGCGTACGGCAGTTCATCGTCGTAGTACCATGCTTGCCAGCGGAGGGCCAGCGCGACATACGCCAGCGCAACCAGCCACGTGGACCACTCGGCTGCCGAGTGATGACGATAGCGCCACAACAGAATCGTTCCGGCCGCCATGAGAAGCAGCTTGTACACCACCATGGCACGGTCGCTGTGAAGATCGATCAGGAAAGCCGCTACCGGATTCAGCTCGTCGAGCATCCCCAGCGATCGCGCCACCAGCGTGAACCCCAGGTCGAATCCGCTGAGAACCCAGATCACCGCCAGAAGCCAGAGCATCCGCCGCTCGCGGATCGAGTGGCGAGGCATGAACGCCCGATACAAGGCGCGCGGCGTCCAGGCCGTCCCATCGTATGTCCGCAACGGCCTCGGTGTACCGTGCAGCCTGATGTCGGGCTCGGCAGACATCCCTCACTCCATGAACCAGGCGCCCGCAAGCGGCCGCCCTCCGATCGACCGCTGGCGGATGCGCCTTCGGAAGTAACCTCCGGCCCGTTCCGCCTCTGATGTGCATATCGGCATCCACTACGGGTCGATCCACCCCAACGGGGCGCAACAGGGGGTTCAAAAGGAGACAGTAAAGCCTCATCGCAAATCCGACGGCTGGGGTGGCGCTGCTTGTGGTTATTCGGATCTGGCGGGCAGTGGTGAAGCGTGCGGCGCAGGGTAGAACACCCCAGCAGCAACGAGTTCTCGGACGCAGCCGCTCAGGCCAGTGACTTGCGGTCGCGACGAATATCCAGGTAGAGCCGGAAGAGTTCCTTGAAGGCCCGCAGAATGACGCGAAGCTTGGCCCCCGTCTGCTCGCCGGCCACCCGCGGATAGTGATGCACGCCGATCTGACCGATGCGATAGCCGCGATACCGGGCCCGGGCCAGAACCTCGGCGTCGATCAGTGCCCCCATGCTCTTCATCTGGATTTCCTGAAACAGCTTCTTCGGAAAGAGCTTGTAAGAACAGTCGATGTCGCGCAGCCACAGCCCGAACACCATGTTGACCAGCGTCGTCCAGCAGAAGGCGTTGATCTTGCGGATCACGGGGTCCTTCCGATCCAGGCGATAGCCGGAAACAATGTCGTACTGCTCCATCAGCGGAAAGAGCTTGGGGATTTCCTCGAAGTCAAACTGTCCGTCGCCGTCGGTGTAGAAGATGTAGTCCTTGCAGGCCTCCCGAAACCCCCGCTGAAGCGCCCCGCCGTAGCCGAGGTTCGGGCGGTTGTGAACGGCTCGGACGTTCGGATGCTCGGCGGCCAGCCGATCGGCGATCTCCCCCGTGCGATCCTTGCTGCCGTCGTCCACGATGATGATCTCGCAGTCGTCGACGAGCCGGCTCACCACCTTCAGTGCGGCCAGCGTCGTCTTCTCGACGTTCGCCTCTTCGTTGTAGCACGGAAAGAACACCGACAGGCTTTTCGGCTTCCAGCCATCACCCATAGCAAACCCTCGCGACGGCGAATACCCACCTCAAGGCCGCATCATCCCGGAGAACCCCCGACATGACAATAGCCTTCACGCAACCTGGCGGGTGCAGCGGCTTCTGTGCACCCGAGTCCGGGAGGGCGAGCATCCCCGCGAGCCGCCGCGCACTACCAAGCACGCGAAGGGAGCGCCGTCGTGCGATCAGGCCAAAGGCCTGAGACAATAGAAGCCGGGGGTTCATCCACCGCAGGCGGATGAACCCCCGGAAACATCATTCAGAAGATCTTCAAGGCCGACGGCTTTGCACCACCCCTATCGCTGCTTAACTTCCGGCCCCGCCCACGCCACCCTCCGAGCCGGATCGTCTCGATCCGGATACCCGGGCGAAGCCCGGCCCCTCGCCCCGACGGGGCGGAGGAATACTACGCCTCCCCTCGCCACTCTCACCCCTCCCGACGCCGCCGCGCCAACCGCACCACGCCCAGCACAGTCGTCACCGTCACCATCGCCATCAAGCCGCTACCGCAGCCGAACATCGCCCCGATCGTCCGGTTCCGGTCCATCACCACAACGATCGGATTGTTCACGTCGTCCCGAGTGAAGTAATTCGAATCGTCCCAGTAATTCGGATTGCTTCCGTCGAACGGCGCATTGACGTCGTAATGCCGCCACTCCTCAAAATGCCGTCCCTCGTCCGGCCACGCCGTCAACGTCACCTCCATCCCGTTCGGGTAGCTCGGCAGATTCGGTGTCACCTCGACCTCCCCGTTGGTCGAGTTGATCACGTGCAGCGCCAGCGTGTAGTACTCATGGCTCCCCACCACGACATAAAACCCCTGCCCCGCGATCACCTCGTTGGGCGTCTGGCTGCGGGGCACCTGCGCCAGGTTCGCGTCCAGCGTCCGCACCTCTTGCGGCGTCACCCACACGTGGTAGATCCCCTCCTGGCTCGGCGCCGTCAGCGTCCCCGTCGCCAGCGTCACCCGCGTCCCGTTGGCCAGGGCGCTCGGCGAGGGCGTCTCGCCCAGCAGACGCTGGCTGCCCCCGATGTCCGTCACATCATCACCGCACACCAGCCCCAGACACCCCAGATCGGGCGTCCCCGCCGGGTCCAGCGTGCCGTTGATCGACGTGGCCGCCTGCACCAGATTGGCATCGCCGAAGTTCGTGTTCAATGTGACATACGCCGTCGCCAGCCCCAGCACATAGTTGGCGTCGCAACTGCCGTCGTTCGGGTCGGTATACACCATCGCCGTGATCGTATAGCCGATCGTGTTGCCGCCGGCCACCTCGATCAGCGACGCATTGCCCGGCACCGCATTCGGGTCGTTCGGGTCCGGCGTCACCACGTCCAGCCGGACGTACGCGTCAAGCCCCACCACCTGCCCGGCCACAACCCCCAAGCAGATTACACAAGCCGTCCACGTCAATTGATAGCGATTCATAGCATCCGTTCCTCTATCTCGCATTGGCCTTGTCACCCGCCATCCTGTTGTCTCGATCACCCGATTCCGCCGACCCCCTGTACCGCAGACACCCCGTCTGCCTTTGGGAGGGCGAGCGTACCCGCGAGCCGAACCTCGACACGCAGCGTGCAGCGTGTTGTTTCGCTCCGCCCCGTTACGCCCTGAAGGAGCGACATTCAATGGCCGGGTGCAGCCCCCGAATCCCGACGCCTCACGCTCCCTGTACCCCTGCCCGTGTCGTTTCAGCCCTCGTCGTCACATCCTCGCACGTCGCTTCCCTCACCCCATATTGCAGATAATGGTGACTGGCCACTCTTATATCCATTATTTATTAGCGTTGTATGATCCGTTGGATATCCAAGAACTCCCCGCGATTCGTGCGCAGCAGAGA
>CAYUQT010000014.1:0-167309 GCA_964446835.1 uncultured Planctomycetales bacterium
TCGGCTAGAGGGCCAGAAATGCTCAAGCTAACTTTGCCGACCTAGAAAAAAAGAGATGGAAGATACCGCCGTGGCGAGGGTACCTTCCATCTTCCGCCCTGGGTCGCCTATACCCAGGGATGCTTGCCGATCCGCACGCAAGATCACACGCTGTGTCTTGCGGGGAAGGAAAGCATCACCTGCAGCATTTCTTCTTGGCGACTTTCTTCTTTACGACCTTCTTCTTGGCGGCTGGTTTCTTCGTGGCGCTTTTCTTTGCTTTCTTCTTGGCCATGTACATCACCTCCCTTCTATTCGGAGAATAGTAACCAAGCGTCCAGATTTGTCAAAGCATTTTTCCGCAATACCGAGCCTTTCGATGGTTCGCTCGAATCAAACGACTATTTGCATATCGACACATCAGCCGAACCTGATTAAGGATTTCACTCACACCACGAACCGTTTTCGTGCTCGAAACAACAGCTTTCAGGCCGTGTTTCCTTGGGTTTTTGTGCCATCAGATAAACGGCGCTGGCCAGAATGTCGCTGCGCGGATGTCGCATGAGAACGAGATCGACGTACTTGATCGGCCACAACAACCAGCCCCAAAAACTTCTTGCGACGCCCCACAATCGTGGGCATCCCAGCGAACTCACCATCGCGAAAAATTCCATGAGCGTCCGTCCGAACACCGTTGCAGGTCCCGCGGTTGGTCCCGACTCAACAACGTCCAGACTGCTGAACAGACGCCCCAATCCCTGTACGGTCCACCGCGTACAGTCGAAGGGCTCCATTCGCGGTTGAAGCATCGGGACGGTCACATACAACCAGCCCCCGGGCGCCAACACCCGCTGAACTTCGGTCGCAAAGAAGACCGGGTCCGCGAGGTAGTACATCATCGCCGATGCAATAACCGCATCGACCGATCCCGTCCGAATCGGCCATGGGTTACCGGCGTCGGCCACGAGATCGACGAGATCAAATTCCGGTGAGACGTCCCAATGAACGGTTCGCTTCAGGATGGCGGGACTCAGGTGTCGCAGGGGGGCAGAGAGCCTCGCCCCGCTGCCGACGTTCAGAATCGGACGCTGGCTGCCGGCCTGCCGAAGCTCACGATTGAGTCGCTTCATGCAGCGGTCAGTTGCCAGGTCCAGTCCGAAGGTTGGCGGGGTCATCAGTCGCCGGGCGACCTCGGACAACCCTCCACGCGACAACTGCAGCCGTTCACCCGAGGTTCTCTGCTCGGAAAGCCCACGGGCGGTAAACAGGGGTACACCGCGAACCCCACGGGGCCAATCCGTCTCGCAGAAACGACAGCGAACGTGGCCGCTCAGCAGATCGAGTGATCCGTGACAATGGGGGCATGCCAGAAGCGATCCCAGTGGGGACCCACAACAGGAATCGCGATCGGCTTCGTATTCGACAGGTGAGACAACGACGCATTCGCTACTCATGATCAACCCTATAGTATTATCGGAACATGGGGGCGGGAGGTTGAATCGCCCCCGCGTTCGGATCGATGCGATCTTGCCACGAGGGGGGCGAGTGCGATAGGGTTCGACACATGCAGCTCGTGATCGAATTGGACGGTCCCGTCGTCGATGTGCAACGCCGCCACTTCCAGGCGCACCGCCTGGCGCAGCAGGAAATAGGGCTGGCAGCCCGGTTGCCCGATGAGTTCTGGCGACTCTATCGCAAGGAAGCCCCGCTGATTGAGATCGTCCGCCCACACCGGACCGGACTCCTGGAGGTCTATCAGAAACGGTTTGCAGAATTGCGAGTCTCCGGCGAACTGTGGTCGTTGGACACCCCTCAATCCGACGCCGCCTCCGCTCTCTCCGAGCTAAACACCATGGGGCCATGCAGCCTGGTCGTGCTCGGCCACGATCGTCAGGCGGCCCAGGAACTGCTCGATCGCCACGAACTCTGGCGATTCTTCCGAACCATGCGAATGCTCTCCCAGGATCTGTCGATGAGAATATCGCAGTTGAAGGACCTGGCCGCCGGAGGTGGACAGACTCTCGCGGCACTGTCGAGTGACGTGGTCACACGATCGGCGCGAGAAGCCGGGTTGATCGTTGCAGGGGTGTCCAACGGTCCCTGCACGCCGTTGCGACTGACACGAAACGGAGCCGATCTGGTGGTCCGGAATCTGTCGGAACTCGTCGCCGTCATCCGAGAACCCACGCCGGATCTGCTCCGAGCCGGATTCACAGGATAGCCCGGGCGGTGGTATATGGACTTGACCGGAGCCGTGTCGGGGGTACACTTCAGCCACGGACGCTTCATGCCGAGAAGTGTGCTTTCAGGGAGTCTTCGCGAGTGGGCAACCGTATAAGCAATCGGGTCGTTGTGATCTTCGCCTCCTTCGCGTGTGTCTGGATCTGCGGATGCGGCGGCTCGGCGGGCCTCTTCGTCGCACCGGGCGATGAGCACGGCAAGACCTATTATCTCGACGGGGCAGGCAACTGGGGCTTCGGATTGGCCGACGTGCCTGCGGGTCTCAAGAATGCCGGCTATCAGGGCAATGTCGAGGCCTACGTCTGGACCAGCTCCTTCAATCCGGCCGTCGATCAGGTCAACCTGCCGATGAACAAACTTCGGGCGGCGATTCTCACCGCCAAGATCGAGGACTACCTCCGGCAGTATCCCAATAACGATGTCAATCTGATCGCCCTGTCGGCCGGAACGGGGATCGCCGTCTGGGCCGTCGAAGGACTCAAACCCCCCAACAAGGTCAACAACCTCATCCTCTTGGGCTCCAGCCTGAGTGAAAACTATGACATCCGAAAGGCCCTGCCCAACCTGAAGGGCAAGGTGTATGTCTACTACTCCTCCCACGACGAAGTGCTCAACGGGGTCGTCAGGACCATCGGAACCGTGGATCGCGGCGGCACCGAATCGGCCGGGCTGGGGGGGCTTCATCCGCCCGGAGGGGGCGCCGGCAAGATCGTGAATGTCGGATGGCGCATCGAGTACGAAACCTATGGCTGGACGGGCAGCCATACCGATGCGACCAGTGAACCGTTCGTGAGGCGATACCTCTCCAAACACATCCTGTCGAGTGGATCAGGCAAGATCGCACCATCCTCAAGCCGTTCCGCCACCACGCAGACCGCGGGGCGGCAGTCCAATTGGACGGGTCGTTGATAGTGGATTCGGTTTGGGTCAAGATCTGCGGCATCACCTCGGTCCAAGACGCATTCCTGGCCGTCGAAGCCGGTGCGGATGCTGTGGGTGTCAACACGGTGGCCGGTCCTAGGCGGTTGGATGCGCCGACGGCACTTGGCATCGCTCGCGAAATCACCGGAAAGGCATGTTGTTTCGTATTGGGCCAGGTCGAAAATGATCAACTTTCGCCGGCGGCCGATGCCGTCCTGAAAGAGAGCGGGTGTCGATGGGTCCAGTTGTACGGCGATGTTACGCCGACGGCGATCATCGGCCAGGTTGAGGCCGGGCGACTGCCGGTCCCGGTGGTTCGCGTGGCCGATGCGGGCTTCGCCGACAGCTTCAGCCGGCTTCTGGAAGCCTGCGGAGATTGTCGCCCCACCGCCGTCGTCGTCGACGCCTACCACCCTGAGAAGCTCGGTGGTGCCGGTGTCCCATTTCGATGGTCCTGGCTTGTCGAGGCTCACGTTCGGGGAGAACTGAGCAAATGGCCTCCTATAATGCTGGCGGGAGGGTTGACACCTGAAAACGTCGCAGAAGCAGTGCGAGAGGTCCATCCATGGGCCGTCGACGTCTGCTCGGGTGTGGAGTCCGATGTCGGCAAGAAGGACCCCGCCAGGATGGTCAGTTTCGTCCGGAGCGCCTTGTCGGTGCCGTAGCTGCCTCCTGTCATTCGCCGGACCTCGACCGGTTCCCAGCGAATGCTGCTTTGACTCTGGGGCATCCCATTCTTGACGCCCAGACGAAAACCAGTCATGCTGGAGGTTCTGAGTGGCGAGCCTCTGTTATTGCCGGAAGGCACACACGTGGGCCATCATCGGCATCCTGTGGAGCAGGCTTTTTGCGGAAGTGATTGCCGCTTCGAATACATGGCTTGGGTTACAGGGAGGGTTTAACCGATAAGAGGTTAGCGGCGGTCATCGTCTGTCCACGCCAAGGAGCGCGCTATGGAAGGTATTCGCACTTTTACGGTCGTCCCTGCCTTGCCCAAACCCCTGGGGCGTTTGAGGGAATTGGCGTACAACCTTTGGTGGGGCTGGAACCCCGACGGCTTCGACCTCTTTAGGCGGTTGGATGTCGATCTCTGGGAACAGGTCGAACACAATCCCGTTCGACTGCTCAGCTCAATCAGCCAGGCCCGACTGGAACAGGCGGCCAAAGACCGCGCCTATCTGGCACAGCTCGATCGCGTGCTGGACTCCCTTTATGTTTACATGAGTCAGCGAACGTGGTTCGACGAGAACCACAAGGACCACCCCGAAGGGACCATCGCCTATTTCAGCATGGAATTTGGGCTTCATGAATCTCTGCCCATCTATGCCGGTGGTCTGGGCGTCCTGGCCGGCGATCATCTCAAGAGTGCCAGCGATCTGGGACTCCCCGTCGTGGGTGTCGGGCTCCTGTATCGTCAGGGCTATTTCCACCAATACCTCACGAGCGACGGTTGGCAGTTGGAAGACTATCCGCACTATGAGTTCCATCAGTTCCCGATCATGCCGCAGCGCAACCCGCAGGGCGAACCCGTTCGCGTGAAGCTCGAGCTTCGCGGCCGGACAGTTGTTGTACAAGTGTGGCGCTGCCAGGTCGGCCGCGTGACGCTCTACCTCCTGGATACCGACGTACCGGAGAACCGCGCAGAAGATCGCCAGATCACAGGGCAACTCTACGGCGGCGACCGCGAAATGCGGATCCGCCAGGAGGTTGTCCTGGGCGTTGGGGGCATTCGCGCCCTCGATGCAATGGGTATTGAACCCGCTGTCTGCCACATGAACGAAGGGCACTCCGCCTTCCTCGCGATCGAACGGATCGTGATGTTCATGGAGAAGAAGGGACTGTCCTTCCCCGAGGCACGAGAGGTCGTCAGCGCGACGAACGTCTTCACGACGCACACGCCTGTGCCCGCGGGCATTGACACCTTCGCCCCGCACCTCGTCGACACTTACATGGGACACTACGCGGGAAGAATGGGCATCAGCCGCCAGGAATTCATGGGGATCGGGCGGGTCGATCCCAACAACACCAACGAGCCCTATTGCATGGCCATCCTCGCGTTGCGACTGGCCGGTGGGGTCAACGGTGTCAGCAAGATTCACGGGGGCGTCAGTCGCGACATGTGGCGACGAGTATGGCCGGGTGTCCCGACCAACGAGGTTCCCATCGGCGCCATCACGAACGGCGTTCACGTTCGGAGCTGGTTGTCGCTGGACATGGCCCAGTTGTTCGATCGGTATCTGGGGCCCGACTGGGCCGAAGACCCGGTCGATAAGGAAGTCTGGAAGCGGGTCGACGAAATCCCCGACGCCGAGCTGTGGCGAACCCACGAGCGTCGCCGGGAGCGGCTTGTTGCCGTTACCCGTCATATGCTTCGCGAACAGTATCGCCGCCGCGGCGCTCCGCCCATCGAACTGAAGTTCGCTGAAGAAGTACTCGACCCCGACGCCTTGACCATCGGCTTCGCACGGCGGTTCGCCCCCTACAAGAGGGCGACGCTCGTCTTCCGCGATGTCGAGCGGTTGACGCGGATGCTCACCGATCCGAACCGCCCCGTCCAGCTCATCTTCGCCGGCAAGGCGCATCCCAACGACAATCTCGGCAAAGAGCTGATCAAGCAGGTCGTGCAGATCGCTCGCCGGCCCGAACTACGTCGAAAGGTTGTCTTCATCGAGAACTACAACATCGGTTTCGCTCGATATCTGGTCTCGGGCGTCGATGTCTGGCTGAACACGCCCACACCGCTTCACGAGGCCAGCGGAACCAGCGGCATGAAGTCGCCTCCCAACGGTGGGATCAATTTCTCAACCATGGATGGGTGGTGGCCTGAGGCTTATGACGGGGCCAACGGCTGGTCCATCGGCGACGGACGCGCCTATCCCGATCAGGGGTACCAGGACCACGTCGAGGCAGAAAGCCTCTACGATCTGCTCGATAAGGAAGTGATTCCCCTCTTCTACGATCGGACGGCCGACGGTCTGCCGCGACGCTGGCTGGCCAGGATGAAGGAAAGCATGAAGAGCATCCCGCCGGTCTTCAACACCAACCGGATGCTTGTGGATTACGCCGAGCAGTTCTACATCCCATCAATGCAACGATGGAGTCATCTTACCGCCGACACATTCACGGCCGCCAAACGACTGTCCCAGTGGCGCGACAGCATGGGCAAACGGTGGTCGCAGGTTCGGATCATGGGCGTTCAGGCGGCCAGCGAAGGTGAGGAACTCTCTGTCGGCACCAAGCTCGAAGTCCAGGCGAGAGTTCATCTCGGGGCGGTCAACCCCGAGGAGGTCGCCGTCGAGTTGTACTATGGGCCCATCGATCCGCATGGGCAGATATCCGACGGGCTCTCCGAACCGATGGAGTGTCAGGGACAGACCACCACCGACGGGACATGGCGATACGTCGGCGCATTGCCCTGTACACGAAGCGGGCAGCACGGTTACGCGGTCAGAATCGTTCCCAAGAACCCCGATCTGCCCAACCGATACGTGTCAGGTCTGATCATGTGGGGTTGAAACCGGCAGGGGCATCGAGCCGGGCTGTCCTTCGGTCCACACAGGCCGGAGAGCGTCCCGGTGCGGCCCTATCACTGCAAGGCAGCCCGGGCGGCATCGCACAGTGATACCGCCCTGCCCATCACAACACTGAGAGCCCACGGTCATGGAAAACATCTCGCTTTCAATGATTCGGGCAGACCTCAATCACATACCGGAATACGCACTGCCCGACGGCTACTCGATCCGCCTGTTTCGGCCGGACGATCCGTTGAATTGGATCGAAATTGTGCGGTCCGGTGAGCACTATATCAACATCGGCGACGACATGTTCGAGAAGGAGTTCGCACAGGACATGCCGTCCGTTCAGACCGGCATGTACTTCCTGGTTGAGCCGGGCGGCAAAGAGATCGGTACCTCGACGATCTGGCCGGCCCCGAACCTCAAGTCAGACGGACTGGACTACGGGCGACTCCACTGGGTGGCGATTCGTCCGGAGTTTCAGGGACGGGGATTGTGCAAGCCGCTGCTGGCGTTTGTCCTTCGACACATGGCGCAACGATACAATCGATCGGTCCTCGGCACGTCCTCACGTCGGACTGTGGCCCTTAAGTGCTATCTCGACTTTGATTACGTTCCCGACATGACCTTCCCACGCGCCCAGGAGGGCTGGTCGCAGGTCAAGTCCGTGATGAGCCATCCCGTCCTGGCCTCCTTGACCGTCTGACACACCGGGGGACCCCGTCCACGCCGCAAACAGACGTGTCCACCCATCCTCGCGTACCACCTGCACATCGGACGGGCACTCGCCCATCGTCCGTCGCCTGCATTGATCTTCTGACCCGAGATGGCGAGAATGGCTCCTGGAAGAATCGGCTTCGGGTGCCGAGAATAGGACGGTTCGCGACAGAGTCGTGTCGCGGCCGCTGCACGAAAGCCCCACGATGATCGGAGGTCGTCGGCCTCAAACCACGGCAATTCGGCGGGGGGTGTTCCGCGAGGAACTCTCAGTGGCTCAGACGACTCCGCCCAAGGCGTTTTCCTTATGACGTTTGACGATTATCACGCACATACAAACCTGAGCTATTGCTGTAACACCAGTCTGACGCTCGAAGACTACCGGTTGGCACTTCGGCGCCACGGCCACCTCCGCACCGCGACGATTACGGATCATGGTTTTGCCATCTACTTCCCCAAGGAAATGGCGTGGTCGTGGGCGTTCATGCTCGATCCCTCCATCTTCGACCAGCACATGCGATGGGGCAACGAGCGACTGCTGCCTCATCTGGACGCAATCGACGCCCATCGCGCCGAGGGCCTTCTTGCGGGCATCGAAGTCGAAATGATGAAGGATGGGCGACTGACCTTCGACCCGACCCTCCGTCCTCGTCTCGACGTCATCATCGGCAGCATCCACTGGCTGCCGGTCGGCCGATCGGCCGGCAGTCCCTGGAACGAGATCATGAAGGTCTGGCGCTCCCATACCCAGCAGCTTATCGGTTCGGGGATTGATGTGCTGGGGCATCCGCTGCGATGGCTCTCCGTCCAGATCGATCATGTGCCGGCGGACGTCATCGGCTGGGTCGTGGAAGAGGCACGACGAAGCGGCGTGGCCATCGAGATCAACCAGCACTATGTGCTGGATACCGATGCCGAACTCCTCGCCGAGGTGGCGCGAACCCGCGCGCCGGTCACGCTCGTCACCGACGCCCATGAGTCCGACGAGATCGGGCGGTTCGACTACCACGTGGGATTGCTGAAAGATCAGGGGTTGACGTTGGACGACCTGACGCTGTGGAAGCCGTCGCGACGTGCGTTGCCCTGACGAACCTGACATCTTACGATACTCGCACTATGGGCCAATCGACGTCATCCGGTCTTTCCCACACCACCATCGGACACTCTCCGATGTTTCCCGCCCGCCTGCGGCTCAACCGCAACTTCCTCTGCCTCTGGGCGGCCTATGGTATCAGTGCCTTTGGTGATCACCTCAGCGAACTCGGCTTGATGAACCTCATGCACGTCAAAGAGGGCCACGAGCAGACTCGAATCACCGCCGCGATGCTGTTGGTGTTTTTCCTTCCCTACTTCCTGCTCAGTCCGGTGGCCGGACTGGCCGCCGATCGCCTGCCCCGCAAGTACATCATGATCGTTGCCGACCTCATCCGTGCGGCCGTCGTGTTCTCCATACCGCTGCTGCCGTTGCTGGCCGGGATATCACCCGGCGAGCCGTTGCCCGTGGCCTACGGGTTGTTGCCCCTGCTGGTCGTCGGACTGTTCGCCACCTTCTTCAGTCCCGCTCGACTGGCACTCCTGCCCTCACTCGTGCCCGACGACCACCTGGTTCGCGCCAACAGCATGATCAATGGCATGGGCACGATCTGCAGCATGATCAGCTTCCTTGTCGGGGGTTGGTTGGCCAAGAACTACCTGCCATGGACCTTCCGCTGCGACGCCATCACATTCCTGATCAGCGCCGTGTGTGTCTCGATGATCTTTCCGCCGATGCTCCAGGGACACCCACACGCTGCCGGCAGCCCCGAACATGAGGGGTGGTGGCAGAGCATGAAGGGGGGCTTCGAGTATGTCCGCCGCCATCGGCGAGTCGTTCATCTGATGATCATCGGGGCCCTGTTCTGGATGGCGGCCTCCGCTTTCAACAGTGTGACCACCTCACTGGTGATTCATCGCTATCAGATGCCGGACTATGCAGTCCTCGGCTACTTCCGAGGTGCCCTCGCCGGCGGAATGGTTCTGGGAGCCCTCCTGCTTGTCGCTTTTGGCAACGCCCTTCGCTGCGAAATCGCGATCGCCTGGTCGCTTCTCATCAGCGGAGGCGCCCTGTTTGGGTTGGCATGGACCGACAGCATCCGGCTCGGTGCGGTCCTGGCGATGATCCTGGGCATCTGCGGTTCGGGGGTACTCATCAGCGCCAGCACCCTGACGCAGCGATTGGTGCCCGATCACGCACGCGGGCGTGTGTTCGGCCTGTGTGATTGGACCAGCATGGCCGGGCTGCTCTTGGCGACGGGCTTGCTGGGGTTGATGCCCCTACCGCCGGGCGTGTTGGATTCCGCTGTTCCATGGATCCTGGCGGTCATGGCGATCTCCCTGACCGTGGCCGGCGTCTGGGTTCTCGCCTGGCGCCATACCGGCGGGCGATTCCGCCCTTCGCTCCAGTTCTGGCGGAACCTGAACGAGTTCTACTGCCGCTGGTGGTTTCGCATGCGTCGCGAGGGACCGTGCACGATTCCGCCCACCGGTGCTGTTATCGTGGCCGGAAATCACGTGTCGCCGATCGACCCCATCCTGATGCTGGCCGCCAGCCCGAACCGCGTCTTTGGCTTCATGATCGCTCAGGAGTACTACCGCATCCCGCTCTTCTGGCGCCTGGTGCACATGATCGGCTGTATACCGACAACTCGAAGCGGAAACGACACAGCAGCCACCAAGGCCGCCCTGCGTCATCTCAAGGCGGGTGGGGCTTTGGGCATTTTCCCGCAGGGGCGAATCGAACTGGCCGGCGAGTCTCTCGGCCCCAAAGAGGGTGTGGCCTTGCTGGCCCTGCGTGCCAGGGCCCTGGTCGTTCCCGTGCATGTCAGCGGTGTACGCTATAAGGACAACGTTCCGATTACCTTCATCCGCCGCCACCGCGCAAGGGTCCGATACGGGGCGCCGATCGATCTCAGTGAGTACTATGATTGTGTTCGCGACCGGCAGGCCTGGCGTGAAGCGGCTGAGCTGATCATGCGGCGCATCAACGAACTGGCGCCGCATCACGAGGCCCGCTGAAATCACGTATTGCCTTACAAGGGATATGAGGCCCGAACGGGCCCTTTACCTGCATCAAAGAACCCGCTACTTGCCCGCGCCCTTCTTCATCTCCGCCAGTTCCTTCTCATAGGCGGGCAGGTCCGGATGCCTGAGGTCGCGGAGGATGTCGACCGCCTCCGTCATGGTTTCGACGGCCTGGTCCGCAGCCCCCTTCTTGAGCTGAATGCGGCTGATTCGTGCCAGGCAGTTGGCCTGCTGAGCGTACGCCTTGCGTTTGGCCAGGGTCGATTCGGCCTGTCGCAGCATCTTCAGCGCATCGTCGAACTTGCTTTGCTTCTCGTAGATCTCGGCGATCTGGCGGTAGGCCGAGCCTTTCTCGTTCTCCTCGGTCAGCTCCAAAGAGGCCTGATAGGCGGCCAGTGCTTCCTCGAACTTCTTCTGCTCCAGGTAGATCTCGCCCGTCTGGAACAGTGCCAGCGCCTTGTCGGTCTTCATGCCCGAGGCATCCGCGAGCTTGACGGCCCGGCTGAGGAACTCCAGCGACTCGGCGTATTGCCCCTTGGCGGCGTAGACCAGGGCGACGGTCAGGCACGCCGGTCCCGTCGCCAGTTGGTCGCCCTCGGTCTCCAGCAATTGCAGTCTTTGCTTCAACAGGGTCAAAGCATCTTCGCGACGTCGCTGATCGACGCGAAGGTTCGCCAGGGCGCCCAAAGCCAGGGCCTGCTGATCGGCCAGTCCGAGCTGACGAGTGCTGTCCAGGGCGCTCTGGAAATACCTCTCGGCCGATCGCAAGTCGCCGCGCCGCTGGTGACACATGCCGATCTGGATCAGGGCGAACAACTCGTCCACCGGATCCTCGTCCAGCTTCGCCTGTCGAAGAAGTCGCTCGAAGATCGCCAGAACTTCCGCCTCGTTACCCGCGGCCAGGTTCATCTGGCCCAGCAGCTTCATTGTGGGTCGAAAATTGTTGTCGTACCGGACCGATTCCCCCACATAGTGCAGCGAGTCAGAAGGCTTGCCCGCCCGAAGCGCCCGGATCGCCTTGGCGTAATACTCGACGGCGCTGTCTGTTCCGCCGGGTCCGGAGAAAGCCTTTCGCTGCTGCGCCTCGGTCAGTTGAACGCCGCTCATGCTGAATACCGCTTCCGTACAGGCGTTCAGAAGTCCACGTACGTTGGTCCCTTGTACGGCTCGCGACTGGTTGGGGCCGGGAGGGCTGATCAGACCGAGCACGATCTTCGCCGCATATCCCTTGTCGGTTCGGCTGATCGCCCCCATGACGACATGATCGGCCCCCAGAAGCTGGGCCACTCGATTGACCTGCTCCGGATCGGCGGCCAGACGGCTCATGACGGCCGAGGTCCTCATCTCCGACACCGCCGTGCTGATGCCGCTGCGGATCAACCGATAGCGCAGCCCCTCCGATACGGCCACAGCCACCCATGGGCTCTCCTTGTCTTCGTCTCCTGGCAGAAAGTCCGGAACGAAGAAACGCGGTCCGATCGCCGAACGGGTAGCCTCTGCGAAAACGGGCGCTGCGACCGCCCAGCACAGACAGGCCGACATCACGCTGCGGGTCGCACGACTCGACATCTTCTCCGCCGGGGGTCTCGAAGTCATATCAGTATCCTTCTCGTGAAGCTCGTGTTGGTGAGAAAGGATACCTGAATCGTCACTCGGATGCGACTGCTGCGAGAGGATCATTCTGAGCGGCGCCGTGCCGCCGGGGGGACGTGCTACGCGGAGGGCGATCACCGGATGCCCTTGCCTGCTCCCTCATCCGTCTGGAACAGAGGTCTGCTGCCGGTTCTATTGACCGAGGGAGCTTGCCGAGGGGAGCAACCATATCGACGTCGATTCCAGGAATGCCTCCGGAGAGAGCACCTGCCACGGGCGCGCCGACCAGTGTCGCTCGGATCGCCTCGGCGCCGCCGACATGGGCGGCAGTGCCGATACCCCTGCACCCTCCTTAAGGGACGGTGCCGCGTCGGTGGCATCCGAACTGGGCTTGGCCGCATCCAGATGGATTGCCTGCTCTGCCGGGTCCGTCAGAAGGGAATCCAGGGAGCTTGATGCCTGTGTTGTCGGGGCGGCCGTTTCGTCCACGACGATCAGCGGTTCCGAGAACGACACACCAAGGTTGCCTGCACGGTCACGGGCTTCGGCGCGGATCTTCAGGGCCTTGCCCTGAATGTGGGGCGGAATGACGAAGGCCATTGCGCCTTCCGCCTCCAGTTCCTTGTTGATCACCGACCACTGGGGTTCGCACAGATCGTTCGGTTCCCACGAGACGGCGATCGATACCGACTTCTCCATCAGGTTCATATCGGACACGGTCCAGCGCAGCGTCACCTGCTCGCTGATGTGATACCGCTCCTGGTCCGGCTCGATATACACCACGACGGACGGAACGGTTGTGTCGACGTGATACACCACCATCGGAACGGGTGGCACCGTTCGGGCCGGCGGAATCCCGGGTCCCGCGAACCGGAAGCCATACGAACCGTCGTTCTCCGTGTTGTAGACGAAGTGAGTCTGACACTGGCCGAAGTAGCCGGCCCGCTTCCAAACCTCACCGCCGCAATCGGTAACGTACACGCCGATTCGCGGCGCCAACTCCGACGAGGAGAATCGCTTCTCCACCGTCCGGTCCGGTCGCGACGTCACCGGGCCCACCGCCGGACGCGGCAGGTAGAGGATCCGATCTTTCGTGTAATAGTGCGTCGGGCACCCCGGCCCCGCAGGCGGTTGCTCGTGTCCGATGTCACCCTTTTCGCTGGCCGGGCGATAATAGAAGGGCGCGTCATACGCCCACTCCGGGAACTGCTCGGCCGGATCGTAGGTCATTCGTTTGTGGTTGTCATTGCAGCCGATATAGCCGCAAATCAGAAGGCTCAGGATGACAGCCGTAGAAGCTACACGATTTCGCGTCATGGAAAAGCTCCCTCGCTGCCGGCACGATGCGCGCACGGCGTTAGACCGCTGTACGCTTTTATCGGTCTCTCGACGTGAAAACCTTTATCCGCGTAAGGAGTGTGGAATCCGGTCGCGGTCGCACGATCGGTTCTCCTGGGCGACTTACTCTTCCAGCGGAATCGTTTGGCCTGCCGACGGCGTGCTCACACGCTTAAAGCCGCTCTTCCTCATCCAGTCGGACAGCTTGTCGCACTGATCCGGGTCGCCGTGAACGACGAACGCCTGACGACAGGTGGCGGCAAGCGGCAGAAGGTCCTTATGGAGTTCTTCACGGTTGGCATGGGCACTAAACCCATTGAGTACAATGACTTTCGCCTTAACAGGATACTGTTTGCCGAAGATTTTGACCTCCTTGGCCCCTTCGACCAACCGCCGGCCAAGGGTGTGCTCTGCCTGGTATCCAACGATAAGGATCGTGTTACGCTTCTTGTAGATGTTGTTTTTCAGATGGTGCAGGATGCGACCGAATTCGCACATCCCGCTGGCCGAGATAATCACGCAAGGCTTCTTGCGTTTGTTAATCTGCTTGCTGTCCTCCACATCACGCACGTACGTGCAGCAATCCGTGCCGAGCAGCTTGCCCGTGTGGTTGAAGAGGTCCGCCGCGTCGGCATCGTAGCATTCCGAATGCATCTGAAAGACTTCGGTGGCGTCGATCGCCAGGGGGCTGTCGACGTACACCGGGATACGCTTGACGCGTTCCTTTCGGAACAGATGCTGAAGCGCGTAGAGAACCGTCTGTGTCCGACCCACGCTGAACGACGGGATGATCAACTTGCCGTCGCGATCCAGCGTTTGGTTCAGTACCGTCTCCAGCCGATCGGCGAGATCTTCCACTGGGTCCGTCGTCCGGCCGCCGTAGGTGCTCTCGGTGATCAGGTAGTCGCAGACAGGCAGCGGCTCGGGGTCCCGCAGAATCGGCATCCCGGGACGACCTCGATCCCCCGTATAAAACAGCGTCACTGTCGGCCGACCCTCTCGGGCGATCTGAAACAACACGCCCGCCGAACCCAGCATGTGGCCGGCGTCGTGAAATGTGGCGGTCACGCCCGGCACAACGGGAAACGGACGCCCATAGGAGGTGGTTCGGACCAGCCTCATGACGGCCTTGGCGTCATTCTGATCGTACAGAGGCTGAATGGGCTTCTCACCGCGGTGGACGCGTTTCTTGTTCCAGTATGAGGCATCTTCCTCTTGGATATGGGCCGAGTCGGCTAGCATGATCGCACACAGGTCTCGCGTGGCCGGTGTGGCGTCGATCTGTCCGTCGAATCCGTCCTTGACCAGTTTGGGCAGCCGTCCGGCATGGTCCATGTGGGCGTGCGAGAGCACAACGGCGTCGAGTTCGCGGATCGGACAGGGATAGGTCCCGTTCTTGGTGATAGCGTCGGCACGCCGCCCCTGGAAGAGGCCGCAATCCAGGGCGATCTTGCAGCCGTCCACCCTTAGCAGGTGCATCGATCCCGTGACCTCACGTGCCGCTCCATGAAAACTGAGTTGGATCATACGTTCTTCCATTGCCTAAGCTTATGGTATTGCCGGCTCACAACTGCGATCCGCCGGGTCGCCGTGCGTCCGGTACACGTTCTGGCTGCCCGAAGTTCTTGAACCGCCTCGGATGCCCCTGCATCACCGCCGCTCCGTGGAGTCCTGCCAGTCATAGAATCGGCATCGGGGCGGCCTGAGCTGTTGGGCAACTGCGATACCAGGATTGATACAAGACCCCCAGCTATGTCCAGCGTTCAGTGTTCCACCCCCAATATCCATAGAGATCTCATCCAGCGACCCACAATCCATTGGAGACGCCCCCTTCGTGCCCGCGTTGACTTCAGCTCTCCAACACCTGTCGCACTTTCCGGGCCAGAAGCTCTCGAGTAAACGGCTTCTGAATGAACTGCGTGCCTTCATCCAGCACGCCGCGGTGGGCGATCACATTCGCGGTGTACCCCGACATGTAGAGGACCTTGATTCCAGGGTGGATCTCGCACAGTCGGGCGTACAGGTCCCTGCCGCTCACTTCAGGCATGACGACGTCCGTAAGCAGCAGATGGAGCTCTTTCGGTAGGTCTTGGGCATTGGAAAGACATTCCTCGGCCGTCTTGAAACTGATGATGTGATAGCCGAGGTTCTGCAAGATGGTGCAGGTCATTTCGCGAACGGTGGGGTCATCTTCGGCCACCAGGATGGTCTCGTCGCCGCCTACCACTTCGGTCATCGCCGTAGGTATGCTCTCTTCGACGACCTTTTCCTCGACGGTGGGAAGATGGATGCCGAACGTCGTTCCTTGTCCTACCTTGCTGCTGACCCAGATATTGCCGCCATGCTGTTTGACGATTCCGTACACCGTGGCCAGCCCCAAACCCATCCCTTTTCCGATCTTCTTGGTGGTGAAGAACGGTTCGAAGATTCGCGCCTGGGTCTGCTCGTCCAGGCCGATCCCCGTATCGCTCACCGTCAACAGGACATAGCGACCCGGCACGAGTTCAGGGCAGCTTGCGACGTTTTGCTCATCCAAGTCCGCGTCGACGGTCTCGATGGTCAGTGTCCCCCCCTTGGGCATGGCGTCCTGGGCGTTCAAGGCGAGGTTCATAAGCACCTGCTCCAACTGTCCCCGGTCTGCTTTGACGGTCCGCAGGGTGGGGACCAGGTTCAGCTCAATCCGAATGTCTTCCCGCAAGGTACGTCGGAGCAGGTTGCCGAAGCCGGTAATGACATCGTTCAGGTTCAGAGGTTTGACCTCCAGGACCTGCTTTCGTCCGAAGGCCATCAGTTGCTGTACGAGATCACGAGCTCGGTTGGCGGCCTTCATCATTTCCTCGATGTCCTGTCGAGGGGTGTCTGCAAGCCCTTTGTCTTCGAGAAGCATGGATCCGTAGCCCAGAATGGGAGCCAGCAGGTTGTTGAGGTCGTGGGCCACGCCACCTGCCAGAAGGCCGACCGATTCCAGTCTTTGTGCCAAGTGCAGATGCTCTTCCAGTTCCACCTCCCGTGTCACGTCTCTCTTGACGGCGACGAAGTGGACAATCTGACCGTTCTCGCCACGGATCGGAGAGATGGTGGCATCCTCGTGATAGAGGGTTCCGTCTTTGCGGCGATTGATGAAGTGCCCTGACCATGCGGCGCCGCCGGTGATCGTCTTCCACAAATCCTCATAGAACGCGAGGCACTGCCGGCCACTCTTGAGCAGTCGAGGGTTCTGACCCACGGCTTCCGCAGCCGTGTATCCGGTGATTCTCTCAAAGGCCGGGTTCACGTACTCAATCGTTCCGGCCGGATCGGTGATCACCACGATTTCGGCGGCCTGTTGGACCGCGGATGCCAGCCGCCGCAACTCCTCATCCGTTCGCCTGCGCTCGGTGATGTCGCGAGCAACGGAATAGACGAGATTTCCCGTTGGGTAGGAGCGCCACTCGATCCAACGGTAGGTCCCGTCCTTGGCACGGTAGCGGTTGACGAAGTTCTTCACTTGCTTCTGTTCAGCGAGGTTGGCCACGGCCTGCACGGTCGGGGCGATGTCATCCGGATGAACGAAGTCCAGATATGGCCGTCCAACCATTTCATCGATGGGGTACCCCAGGGACTTCTGCCACTCTGGGTTGAGGCGCCGGAAGCATCCGTTGGTATCGGCGATACAGAGCAGGTCCAGGCTTCGGGTGAAGTACTGTTCAAGTTCCTCGGTCTTCTCTCGAAGTCTCATTTCGGCCGCGAGACTGGACTCCTGGTCCAGAAAGAGCATGCACAGCAGCACCGTGGCCGTGGGATAGATCGTGAGGACTGGAATGCAGATCTGATGGAATACCTGTGTCGACACGGAGCCCGGGAGTGTTCGCGTGAGAATGAGCATGGCGGCGTGTACAAGCAGCCCGAACCCAAGCAGGTGACGAGGACGCACCATCTCGGGGTGGCGCCGGCGGAGATAGTGGTAGGCAATGCCGAAGCAGGCCGATTCCGAGATCACGGACACACCCATGATGGCGCCGGCCCCGCCGAGCCACACTCGATACCCGGCGGCGATGGCGGCGGAGATGACCGCGGTGATGGGACCTCCGAAGAGACCGGCAATGCTGATGATGATGGAACGGCCGTCGAAGATGATGCCGGGCAAGAGTCGCAGCGGCGTCATCATGCCGACTATGGTCACGCCGCCGAACAGCAATCCCGAGAGAATCTGATACATCATGGAGCCTTGCTTCCAGCGTCGCATGATGAGGCCGTGCACAATGCTCAGCGACACCAGCAAGGCGATGTTGTTCAGCAGGTTGAGGAAGATCATAACCCACGATTCCCAAAGTGAATCATATCAAGAACCTCTCCAAAGCATAGGGGACAGGTTGCCTTTCCAGGCTTTTGTCGAGCGGTTGTGAGGGCGAAGCGTTCACAGTTTGTCCCGTGCTACCGGTGGGACCATCGCAATCCTCTGAGACTTGGGATCATCCGGCGCCTTCGGCTCATCCTATCTATAGACAGCCACCCGGCAGTCCCGGTCTGCCACACTAATGCTCATCACCTGAGAAGGAGTCCAGTCATGAAGCGATTGCTCCATCTTCCATCATGTCTGATTCTCCTCTGGTTGGGTACGAGCGGTGCCTTTGCAGGGCAGTCTCCGACAGCACCATCTACTCCCATCGTCGTGCAGCCTGAATCCTTGCCTGGGATGCTCGACGGTGCGAGTCGCACGCCCGGCCTTGTGTTGCTGGACGGCCGTAGTCTGAACGATTTCCAGACCCGGCATGTCTCCGGGGCCCTATGGGTGAATATCTCGGAGTGGAAAGCCGCCAGCCTCAAGGCAGGTGTCTTCCCAAGTCCGGCCTCGTGGCGTGAACGACTCAGCACCTTGGGCATTGGCGGCAACAGTCCCGTGGTGGTCTACGACGATGGAAACATGAGTGACGCCGCCCGTCTCTGGTTCCTCCTGCAACTGCTCGGCGTAAAGAATGCAGGCGTGGTCAACGGCGGCTTTCCGGAACTTGCCCCGCTGATCGACAGCGGGAAGATCAACGTCGTCACCGGCCGTTCCGACACCGACCACCGCAAGGTCGAGACAGACTCCGTCGCTCCTTCGGCCTGCAGAGTCAACTTCGCCGACAAGGACACTGTGCGCAAGGCCATCGACAGCAAGTCGGCCGTCATCCTCGACGTCCGCAGCGAGGCCGAATATGCAGGCACGGACCAGGAGAAGAATCCACGCCACGGCCACCTGCCGAACGCCATCAACCTTCCGCACTACCGGCTTCTCGATACCAAGGACAATCCTCCCACGCTCAAGTCGAAGGGACGCCTCAAGTCGCCTGTAGAACTCCGTCGAATCTTCGAACAGGCCGGTCTGACCACGCAGAACCCCGTCATCACCCATTGTCAGAGTGGCGGGCGGGCCTCTTTGGCTGCGTTGGCGCTGATCCACGCCGGTTACGGCCAGGTCGCCAACTACTATCCGAGCTTCGCCGACTGGGCGGCCGACGCACAGGCCCCACTGACCCAGCCGCCACGCACGAGCGCTGCAAAGGATTAGACAGCGGTGGTCGATGGATGTACCACCTGCCGCAGCGTCCGGCGACGGACACCCCTTAGCGTGCCACAGCCGAGTCGAACGCTACTCTCAATACCCACAGGCGCCGAACTACACCACCGCATCGACCGAATCCGAACCCGCCATTTCCTGGGTGTCACGCGGCGTGTGTGACTCCTGCGCCGTTTTGTCGTTTGCCGCTCGTCGCCTGTGAGGAGATGGGGGCCGGGGGATGGAGACGGGAGATACGGGATCGGGCATAGGGTGTGGGGGTGCATCGTCATGCCTGATCGGGGCTCATCATTGGGATTGCGATGTTGGCTGTCGTTTAATGTCTCACTTTCGACACATATTTCACACGTTTGAGGAAGGACCGCCGCCCAAGAGGCACAAGGGTGAAGAAGCCAAAGAGGTCACACCTGTGGGGCGTGACATGGGCCGGCTGGACGGTGGTTGTCGGGACGTGGGGCCTCAGTCCTGTCGGGTGGTTTGTTGGGATTGAGCGTATCACGTCGGGTATCCGGGCAGAGGACTGCCCGGCTCGGAGGGGCGAATGTCTCACTTTCGACACAGATATCACGCGGAGTGGGCGGTGGGGATCGGTCGATTGCGCCCACGGCCGGGAGGGCCGCATTGGGCCCAGCGTGCAGATCCGGAGTGGTCGTGTCGGCATATGTCACACTTCTGTCCCGTTTTTTCGCGTATTTCGGGTGAGGCTGAGGTCGGGGAATGGGGTTCCTTGGTACGTGTTCGATCTGGTTTGTCTGCATATGTCTCACTTTGTCCCATGATGTCACACGTTTCGAGTGGGGGGCCAGGTGGGGGAGAAGTCGCGTATTCTGAGTGTGCGTATCGGCGAATGTCTCACTTTCGACGCGTAGTATGCGCGCGTCGGGCGGGGCGGGAACCGAGTGGGGGTGGCGGGGACCGGTCGCTCGCGCGAGAAGGGGGCTGCGGGGATGTGGGCTGGGGTGCCGGGGCGGGCTGTTCGTTGTGGGGATGGACGGCGTAGCGGATTCGGGTTTCACGGATAACATTGTCTGCTCCTTGGCGTAGGGCGCTTCTGTTTGTCCCTGTGTGAGAAGGGGGACGGGGGGGTATCATGGTGCGTCGCGACACACTCTGCGTGACTACAGGTATTGGTCAGGCAAGCCTGACAAGGGGCATGAGGGGCATATGATGGGAGAGTACGGCGGCACTGTCGTGCAACATGAGATTGATGGGATCTTGCAGGGGAATAGCTGCCCGAAGAGTTGCTGCTGTAAGTCACGTTGAGGCAGGTGCGGAGGGAGGTGGAACATGCGTATTGGATCCATTCACACCGTATCAGGGTTGCCGCTTGTCCTTGTCGTGACGGCCGGTTGCGTAGGTTTGGGTTCGGGATGTGCGGAGCAGTCAAGGACGGTCTTTGAATTCAAGGACCCCAAGATCTTTCTGCATGCCTATGAGGAACCGGCAAAGGTGAGATCCGGTTTGCGTACCGAGGGCCCCAGAATTCAGACCAGGGATGAATTGGGAAACGCAAACGCCGACTTTGTCATAACCGGCATAGGTGTCGTGCACTGGGGATCGAGGGAAATCAACGTCACTAGAGAGAGCATTAACATCGACGGCACCCTGATCGAGTCTCGAAATGAAGGATATCGCAATGTGGTGGCTGACAAGGATGGTAGCGTCAAGAAAGATCAGTTTATCCCTTTTGAACCGCGGCGGGGTTACCATCCAAACAAGAAGCCATAGAAGCAGGAAGATAAGGCTGGGTCACCGAGGGGGATTGTTCCCTCCAGGGCGCCGCAGAACCGTTCGAACGGAAACGAAGATGCGGCCAGTTCTTCCATGATAGGATCATCTGCGCGGCGCAACCGGGCGACTTTGCGTACCTAGAAGTGAACCGCCCGGAGGGCTGGCCAACCCGTTGAGTCCTTCGGTCATTCAGCAGGCATGCGCCGAGAGTCAGTATCACTGGCGTCAGCGATCGCTCGATCCCGTCACCACGAACCATCTGTTCATCTTGCAGGTTCTCCATGGCAACACCGCCTGCACTCACATGCCCCATCTTACCGGTGTACGATTCACGACGGCGGCGTACTGCCAGGCCCGCATGCGGTTGCCCGGCGAAGTGTTGGAGAGGCTCGTTCGGCAGGTGGGTCAAGCCCTGGGACCGTGGGCCGAGGGGCTGAATCTCCGGCATGGGCATCGAAGGTGGAAGCCGGGCGGCTCCAGTTGCTCCGTGCCCGACACCCCTGCATTGCAGAGGCATCTCGGGTGCGAGGATGCCATCGGAACACGCCGCCGAATGCCCCCGCAGGCCGGTGGGTGTCTCGTCGCCCTGTTGCCTCCCACGGCAAACCGGGTATGCTCGATAGTAGACGGGCCTGGAGCGGCCGACCTTTAACCCGGCGCCCATCCCCTCGTCGCCCGGGTCGGGAACCATCCACTATGAACACAACCAGACGCTCCATGCTGACTCTGTCTCTGAGAACGGCGGTTCTCGCGTCGATCGTGGGGCTGCTCGGTTGCGGTCCCCAGCCGTTCCGGCTGACGCCCGAGTTCATCCTGCCCAAGACCGTCCACTCCACCCCATGGCTGCCCGATGGCGACGCCGTAACGTATGACGCCAACAACGTGCAGGACTACCTGAAAGACGGTGTCCGTCCCGCGCTGGACTACGGCCTGTCCAAACTGATCCACGCGACCTATAGCCATAACGCGAATCGCAAACGTCAGATGAGCGTGGACGTCTACGAGATGACCTGCCCCCTGGCGGCCTATGGCCTCTACTCCTGTCAGCGGCCGGACAAGGCCGAGGAAATCCGGCTCGGAGCCGACGGCTATTGGGGAGAGGGCAAACTCGGGTTCGTCAAGGAATCCATCTATGTCCTGGTCAAGCCGCCCGGCGACGCCGTGGGCGATATGGCGGCTGCCATGCTGATCGCCGGCTACGTCGACGGCCGGCTTCCGCTGCCGACATTGCCACCGGAGATGCTGGGCGTGTTTCCGCCCGAAGACCTGATCGCCCATAGTCAGAAATACCTGGTCAAGGATCTTCTCGGGCACCCCTTCCTCGGCGGGGGGTGGCAGGCGAGCTATCGCTATCGAGGCGTTACCCATGGCCTGTTCTTTATCACCTGCCAGGATTCCTCGGATGCCCTCCAGCGATACGAGAAGATCGCGGCACACGTTTCCGCAGACGGGCAGATTCTTCGCCAGGTCCCCGGTCTGGGCAGGGCCGCCTTCAGCGGAATGACCAAGGCGATCGGTCGCCTGTTCGTCGCTTGCGGCGAAACCTATGTCGTCGGAGCCATCGAATGCTACGATGATGAACGATCGGTTCGCCTCGCTCGAACCATGATGGAGAATCTTGCTAAGCTGAAACTCTGAGAGGACACAGTGACTCAACCGCTCGCGCTGCCGGGTGAGTCCTTTGCAGCGCGAGCCCAACAACCTAATTCCAGTGGAGGCCGGTCATGCTCCAATGCAGTCAATGTGAGTTCTTCGTTCGAGGCCCGGGACCTCAGGTCGGGTTCCGATGCGATCCGTTCGGCACGATCAAGGAACCCGAATGCCTCGTGAAGTGGCAGCTCATCAAGTCGGGGGAACTGGCTCATAAGGTGGATCGTATGGTGCAAGCCTACGAGGCCACGATCCGACTCTACGAACGGCTGGCCCCCCTTCAGGAGAAGATGTTCCGCCACATGGAACGGGAGATCGATGACTTCGACGAATCCGAGCGATGGAAGCTCGCCGACGACGATGAGAATGACGAGGAGAACCCAGACCAGAGCGACGACCCCCGTAAGGAGTAACGGCCGTTCCGATCGTCCTCGGGGGGTATCCCGATGGTTCGCAGACCGATGTGCCGCCTGCTCACGGTGTTCGGCGATCGACCTTGTGAGGCATCCCGGATGGCAGTAGCATGGTGGCCCGCATGAAGGTTCAGTATCTACATACGGGTGGGATCGCCCTGGTGGGTTTCCTCTGGTGTCTGGGGGGGTGCGCGGAGCACGAACGGCTTAACCTGCTGCTCGACTGCACACCCGAACGCCTGGTCACCGAAGTCTCCACACCCCCGGAAGCGGCTGAGATCATCGACATGCGGATGCGGCAGAAGGCCGATCCGAGGCGGCAGAATTCGGACGATTGGCAATCGCTCGCCCGTTCGCTGGGGTTGGGTTACGGCGATTGCGACGACTGGGCCATCGCCTCGGCGGCGCTGCTCTCCGACGACGGCTATCCGCCCACCCTACTGATCGTGGGAACCGTTCGCGTTTTCGTCGATACGCAGAACCGGTTGACGCGACGTGGGTTCTGCCATGCCGTTCATCTGCTGAAACGCAACGGCCTCTATGGCGCCAACGGCATCAACAGCGGTGATCGCTTTGAACCCCAGTTTCAAACCGTCGAGGACGTGGTCCGACGCCTGCCCCTGATTCAGGACCGGTGGGAATTCTACAAGGTTGTCTCACTCGACGGCGCCGACATCGTCGGCAGCAATGGAAACCTTTTCGACCTGCTCGCCGATCGCTACAAGGCAACGGCATGGGTTGACGTGAAGTATCCGCCGAAGGCAACGTCACAGATGGCTCAGCAAACAGCGAGGAATGGATCATGAAAAACGGCTCGTACCTGATTCTGTTCGGACCGATTCTTTGGGCCACGTTGTCGTCTTTTCCCGTCATGGGACAGGAAGCCCAGAAGAAGAGCCCCCCCCTGGCGAAGGACATCATCAAAGCCGACCGCATCCTGATCATCGGCCACCGCGGGGCGAGCGCCTACGCACCCGAGAACACCCTCGCCGCCTTCAAGCTGGCCGTGGCGCAGAAGGCGGATCTGGTAGAGGATGACTACCAGGCTACCCAGGACGGAAAGCTGATCGTCCTGCACGACAGCACGGTCGACCGCACCACCGACGCCATCAAGAAGTGGGGAGAGAAGAAGATCCTCGTGAAGACGCGAACGCTTGAGGACCTCCGCCAACTCGACGCCGGATCGTGGAAGGCGCCCAAGTACGCCGGCGAGAAGCTCCCGACCTTCGCCGAAGCCGTTGAATGCATGCTCGAAGGGGCTGTGCCTCTCCTGGAACGAAAGGGGGGGACACCTGAACAGACGCTGGCTGAACTGAAGAGAATCGATGCCGTCGAGAAGGTTGTCGTCCAGAGCTTCGACTGGATGTTCCTGACCCAATTGCACAAGCTCGAACCGAAGATTACCCTGGGGGCACTGGGCAGCAAGACCAAGCTGACCGATCGGCAGATCAAGGTGATCAAACAGACCGGTGCGTCGGTGGTGGGGTGGGGCAACGGCGAGATCGATGCCGACGGGGTCAAGCTCGTGCAATCGGCCGGCTTGCGGTTGTGGGCGTGGACCGTTGACGACGAGAAGGAAATCCGCCGGCTCAAGGACCTCGGCGTCAACGGAATCATCACCAACCGTCCCGACACGACACGAAAGGTTGTCGAATCGCAGTAGTGGACGCACGCCGTATCCGAGGTGGACCATGAACAAGGCGAGCCGATCCATCACCCTCGTTCTGATCGGCGCCGGACTGACGTTCTACGGCTGCCATTCCGAGGAGAATCGCGCGCCGATCGACCCCAATCGCCCGCATTCGAGCGGTCAGTACGGGACCTCTCACCACCATTCTTTCTGGGGGTGGGGTTGGGGCGGCGGAGGCAGACGCAGTTACGGGCAGAGCGGAAGCAGCTTCCACAGTTCCGGCAGCTCTTCCCGCGGCGGCTTCGGCAGCACCGGACACTCGGCGGGGGCCTGACATGCGACGCAACTTTTGCACTCCCCGGGACAACTGGCAGGAGACGGTCGAGTCGCAAGGCTTCCACTACCACACCGTCGACGATCAACCCTATTGGGATGAATCCGCCTACTATGAATTCACCGCTGCCGAGGTCGACACTCTTGAGGCCGCCACCTATGCCCTCGATGAAATGTGCCTCCAGGCCGTCGACTCCGTCATCCAGGAGGGTCGTTTCGAACCCTTCCAGATCCCGCCGGAAGTCATCCCCTACATCCGGCAGAGCTGGGATCGTGACGAAATTACCATCTACGGCCGCTTCGATCTGGCGTTCGACGGGCGGCAGCCGCCCAAGTTGCTCGAATACAACGCCGACACGCCCACCTCGCTGCTCGAAGCGGCGGTTGTCCAGTGGTATTGGTTCAAAGACACGCACGAGGGGCTCGATCAGTTCAACTCGATTCACGAGCGGCTCATCGAGGCCTGGAACGATGCGAAGGGCTTCCTGCAGGGGGTGATGTACTTCACCTCGCTCCGCGAGCACATGGAAGACTTTGTCACGGTCAACTACCTTCGCGACACCGCCATCCAGGCCGGATGGCAGACCGACTATATCGCCATGGAAGACATCGGGTGGGATTCTGCTCGACAGCGATTCGTCGACCGGAGCGAAACCCCCATCCAGAGCCTCTTCAAGCTCTATCCCTGGGAATGGATGGTCCGCGAGCAGTTTGGCCCGCACATCCTGAACGACACCGTAAGCTGGCTCGAACCGCCGTGGAAGATGCTGTTGAGCAACAAGGCCATCCTGCCGATTTTGTACGAACTCTTTCCCGACAGCCCTTATCTGCTGCCAGCGGCGTTCGAGCCGATCGGCGATTCCTACGTTCGCAAGCCCATCCTGGCACGCGAGGGCGCGAACGTGGCGATCGTCCGCAACAACCAGATCGTCTATGAAACAGAGGGCGACTACGGTGAACCCTATGTCTATCAGAGACTGTTTCCGCTCGTTGACTTCGGCGGCAACTTTCCCATTCTGGGAAGCTGGATGGTCAACGGATACGCTTGCGGCATGGGCATTCGCGAAGATGTCAGCCCCGTAACAGGCAATACCAGCCGGTTTGTCCCCCACGTTTTCCGGAAATGAAAGGACGGTGCACGATGTGGTCAGGTGACTGGTGTCCGGCGATTCTCGGGCAGGCGGTCTTTCACGAACACTCGATGGTCATGGGCATCGTGTGGTCGCTCGTTTTCGGGCTGATCGGCATCATACTGACGATGCTGGGGTTCAAGATCTTCGACTGGATCACCCCAAAGATCGATGTCGAAACCGAACTCGCTCAGAAACAGAATATTGCCGTGGCGATCGTCTGCGCCGCCGTGATCGTGGGAATCAGCATTGTGATTGCCGCGGCCATTACGGGTTGATATCGCCACCCGACACACCGCAGCCGTGCGTTCAACCGTCAGGAAAAGGTCTTTAGGAGGATGTGTGGTATGGCTCAGTCGGATCTTTCACGTCGTGGCTTCATCGGTCAGGCGGCGGGCCTGGGTGTGGCCGGATTCACCGCCCCCTATATGATCACGTCAAATGCCCTGGGCGCGCAGGGACAACCGCCGGCGAGTGAGAAGCTCAGCTTGGGTTTTATCGGCGTGAACGGCCAGGGGATGTATTCGCTTGGCCAATGCCTGGCCCAGCCGGATGTGGTGGTCACGGCGATCTGCGACGTGCAGAAGGTGCATCGCGACCGGGCCCTGGCCACCGTCAAGGCGGCCAAGAACAAGGGTGAACCGAAGGAATATACGGATTTCCGCGAGGTTCTCGCACGAAAGGACATCGACGCCGTTGTCCTGGCCCCGCCGCCGCACTGGCACGCCCTTATGGGCATCATGGCCTGCGAGGCCGGCAAGGACTTCTATCTCGAGAAGCCCATGACGATGTATCCCGGTGAAACCCGCGCACTGCTCAACGCTGTTCGCCAACACAAGCGTATCACACAGATCGGCACGCAGATCCACGCCACCGACAACTATCGTCGCATCGTCGAGTATGTCCGCTCCGGCAAGCTCGGCAAGATCAACACGGTCCGAACGTTCAACATCCAGAACCAGGGCGTTGAGGGCGTCGGCAAGGCCAAGGAAGACGAGTGCAAGGTGCCCGAGGGCATGGACTGGGATCTCTGGATCGGTCCGGCCAAGATGCGGAAGTACAACCCGATCCTCGCGCGGAGTTCGTTCTGGCACTGCTCGTTCATGGATTACAGCAACGGCTGGACTCCTGGGATGGCGCCTCACATCGTCGACCTGCCCGTCTGGGCCCTCGAACTTGGCTGTCCCCTCAGCGTCAGCGCCACCGGCGGCCGATTTACGATCGACGACGACGGCGACGCCTACGACAACCACGAGGTCCTCTGGTCGTATCCCAACCTGACCATGACCTGGATGAGTTCGCTCGTCAGCAGCTACGGCTGGGACTTCTTCGGCAAGGGCGGACGCAGCCGCCGATTGGGCACCTACTTCCACGGGGTCAACGGAACGCTCTACGGCGACTACGGTTCGTACCACGTCATCCCCGACGGCGACAAGGACAACGAATTGTGGAAGACCGTCAAGGATCGCGTCGACACCGCCCCTCCACCCCAGAGCGTCGAGAAGAGCAAGGGACACCATCGCGAATGGCTCGATGGCATCAAGACCCGCACGCAGCCCCTGTGCCACGTCGGCTACCACGCCAACGTGGATATTGCGATCAATTCGTCGGTGCTGGCGATGAAACTCGGCCGAACGATCCGGTTCGATCCGGCCACGATGAAGATCGTCGGAGACCCCGAGGCTGAGAAGGCCTCGATTCCCGTCTATCGCGACCCGTGGAAGTTCCCCGAGAAGTACCTGTAACCCCGAAGGGGAACCCGACCATAGAACCGAAAAGGGCCGGCCTCGACCTGGATCGAGTACCGGCCCTTTTCTTGTTCAAGACCACCGATTTGAGTCTGTTGTCTGTGCCTCGACTACAGCAGTTTCGTCTGCCCCGGGATGTACGTGGCATACCGGCCATCCGCCCCCGGCTTCACCGGTGGCTCCATGTCGTCCTTGCAATCCTCGGGCTTCGGCAGGAAGCAGAAGTCGCTCTTAGACACCTCCTCCCAAGTCACCTCCTTGCCCGTATAGCAACTGATCTGTCCCATGATGCAGGCCAGCGTGCTGTTGGCCATGTGGTAGCCGCTGTTGATGGGGTTGCCTGCGCGAATCGAATCCAGCAAGGCCTTGATCTCCGCGTCGTAGGGATTCGAGTTGTCATCCGATTTCCACTTCGTCTCGCCTTCAATCCGGCTGGCCACGGGATATGCACGTCCCTTCGTACCCAGAACGATGCTTGAGCACTCGTCGTAGCACCCGGTGGTGGTGCGGCAGAAGGCGTACAGTTTGACGCCGTTGGCGAAGTCATAGACGACCGAGTGGTGGTCAAAGACGTTGCCGTAGATGCCATCGAACATCGCTGACCGCCCGGCCAAACCGTGACACTTCACAGGCGTCTGGTCCCGCATTGCCCACAGCGAACGGTCGATGTTGTGGACGAGCGATTGCGGTACGTCGTCGCCGCTCAGCCAGGTGAAGTGGTATTGGGTACTGCACTGGAACTGAAGCTCCGTCAGGCCCGGCGCCCGGGCTACGACCCCATAGGGACCCCGGAGGAAGTTCTCCTCGATCGCCACGATGTCACCGATAGCCCCGTCGTGGACCCGTTTCATCGTCTCCTGTATCCCTTTGTGGAAGCGGCTTTGAAGACCGGAGACCAGGCTGAGCTTCTTCTGCTTGGCCAGTTCACACGCCGCGTTGAGCATCTTGATACCCAGCGGATCAATCGCGTGCGGCTTCTCGACGAAGACGTGTTTGCCTGCCTCTACAGCCGTCTTCACGTGAAGTGGATGGAACTTGGCCGCATTGGCGATCAGAACGACGTCCACGCTCTCGATCACCTTGCGATAACCGTCGAAACCGGTAAAGCACCGATCGTCGGAAACGTCTACCTGATCGGGCTTGAGCTTCTTGAGATGCTCCCGTTTGGACTTGATGCGGTCCATGAAAATATCACAAAGGGCCACGATGCGAACACCGCGGTCGACGCTCAAGGCGTTGGCGGCTGCCCCGGCGCCGCGGCCGCCGCAACCGATGACGCCGATCTTGATCGTGTCGCTGCCCGCCGCGTGCACGCCCACGTTCATCGCCAGGGTTCCCAGGGCCGCACCTGCCGCCGAGGTCTTCAGAAACTCACGCCGAGACGTCTTTCCCGATGAGGATGATTCGATCGCCTTCATAAGCATTCTCCTGAGTGTGAGAGGATGTTGCAGTCTGAACAGAAGCCGGCGCGAGTATAGTTGCCACCTCTCCCATGTCAACCTGCCGGGCACGACCGCCGGAGCCACGGCACCGACGGAAGCAGAGAACCGAAGAGTCTTCGACAGAGACTGCGTGTCAGTACTGACAGATCACCTGCTGATGCCCCTTCGCCTGCTTGAGGACCACGGTTTCCCGATCCATCCGGACCTCGACGCCGTTTGCGGTGACCCTCCTCGGCGGTGTCCGCTTGGGATGACGCACCACGAGGCGCAACTCAACGGGCGAATCGCCCCCAGGCGGATCGACGTCGATCGTAACCGTGCTCTCAGTGGCCTGCGTGCGGAGGGCCATCTTGCCGTAGCAGGTGGGGGCGTCCGCCACGACAATCGACTGCCCCGGCTCAAACCAGCGGCGCGGACATCCACGCAATAGCCAGAGCACGCCGGCGTCCTGCTCGTCGATCACCATCCGCCGAAGCATGTCGATCAGGCGGCCGTTGCCCGACGCGTTCGGCTGAAATGGCGAGTAGTTCGCCATGCTCACGTGGATGCGCTCCACCGTCTGATAGCAATCCTGCGACAGGCCGTAGGCCAGGTTCGAGTAGAGAATCAGCAAGGCCTTCTCGATCTCGCCCCGCGCCAGCAGATTCTGGAAATAGCCTCGCTCGGAGCTGTTGACGTACCAGAAGGGATTTCGCTTACCCAGTTCCTTGGGTTCATCCATCCGATTCGTCAGGCCCATCAGCGTGCCCCAGGTCCGCTCGAGATACGCAAACATGGCCTCAAACCGCGGGTCGGTTCTGGCGTCGAGCAGTCCTGTGGCGAACATGCAGGCCGGTCCGTCTGCCCACCAGAGCCCGCCTTCTTCGCCCTTCTGGGTGGCCACCAGATTCGGGACGAACAGCAGGCCCGTACCGGCATCGACATATTGCGCGCGGCGAACGGCTTCGAGGATGCACGCGCGGTATTCATCGGCTTCCCGCGTCAGACGTTCGGCGTCGGGCAATCGGGCATCGCGAAACGCTGCGGCCATCTCGGCCATACCCGTCCACGTGAACGTGTCCGAGAAGAAGAAGTAGTGCCATCCCTCCCAGTCGTGGACACGTCCCTTCGGAAGCAGGCCGTAATAGGCGACCTTCTCGCCCGCATCCGTGAACCGCCGCGTCCGGGCGCGCTCGCCCTGGATCCAATCCCACGCGGCCAGCATGCTCGGTGCGTTCTGCCTGAGCCATGCCGCATCCCGCGAGTAGCGGAACTTTGCGGCCATCGCCCACAGTACCGAACCCGTCTCGTTCGTCCACCGCAGCAGGAAGTTGCCTGTGTAGCAGCCGTAGGCGGACTTCGTCTCGCCCTCGGGCTTGCGTCCCGGCTCGGCGTACGGGCCCACGCCCGTCTGACGCTCGGTGAAGAAGCGAAGCGTCGGTTCGAGCTCACGATGGTAGCCCACCGAACACAGCGGAACGATCATGTGCGCGCATTCCCAAGGCCACACCCCTTCCCACATCGGCGACTGGAACGGCTCATGCCATGGCCGGTCGGGGTTCTTCCGGAGATTGTTCAGGCAGGACAGGATCACATGCCGGTAGACGTCGTTGAGCCGCGGTTCGGGCGTGGTCAGCTTCATGCCGGGCTCGAGCCCCTTGTCCCAATAGGCCTCGGTGCGGGCCAGCGCCGCATCGAACGTGATCTGACGCATCCATCCGACGTCCGTTACGGCCAGAGGTTCGCAGGATGCGGCGATCACGAGATCGAGGTTGCACGTTTCGCCCTGCTTCAGTTCGAGCTCGAAACGCACGACGTTTCGAAGCACCTCGGGAAACAGGGGGTCCTTCGTTCGTGTGGCGAATTCAGCCAGAGGCTCGACCTTTGCCGAGACATCGCTTCGATAGGTCAGCAGGGGCCTGTCGCCCAACATCACGGAGTCGCGATCCACTGTGACGCCCAGGGGAGGTTCCAACCACCGAGAGGCCGATGCAAGAAAGGCCTGATAGTTGGTGTTCTGCGTCCCGTGCATCCGCCCGATCAACAGATAGAGGGGTATGCGACGCGGTTCGCCGGCCGTGTTGCGCAGCGCCATCCGGACCACGACCACCTGCGGCTCTCGGCCGGTGATCGTTTCGTCGTTCTTCGGCAGGATCGCCAGGGCCGTCTGGCGAACCTCGCATGATTCCGCCGTCCACCGGCCTTCCACAATGGGCTGATACCCTCGGTGCAGCTTGCGTTCGATGCGATACATATCCGGAAGCTGGAACGGCTCACCGCAGGCGAAGCCTACGCCACAGGCTTCATTGGCCCGACCTAACGCGATGGACATATCCGGGTGGGCAAAGACGACGTCGGAGTAGTATCTGGCCTCGATGGGCATACGCTGCGTCATGGGCGCGGCCATCCCGACCAAATCGTCCCATCGGACCTCGACGTGCTGCTCGGCCACACCATCGAGGGTGGGGGCTTTCAGCAGCCGTTCCCAGGCTTGCTCGTAGGCCGGCCTGGCCTTCTCGCGCGACTGGTTGTCGCGTTGAATGGCTTTTTCGTCTTCGCGTGCCCCCTGACGCACCATGTCGAAGCCCGGCACATCAATCGTCGTCGACAGCTTCAGGTCGTCGATGGCGGCGTCGGCCTCGTGGCCGTCCATAACGCCCATCCATCGCGTCACGCACGGCAGCGAGCCCACATGGAAGACCTTCTGCCGGCTCGGCATGGATTCCCCTGTGTGGATACGGTGCCGTAGCACGCCGTCGATGTACAGGGCGCGGCACCGGGCGGCCTGGTCCCAGCACACGACGATGTGATGCCACTGGCCGGCACGCCAATCCACCGGTGCTGCCAGCCCCCCCAGCGCCCCGTCGCCGCCGAAGTACACGACCCCTTGGCCGTCCTTCCCCAGAAAGCCCAGGACGGTTCGACTTCCGCCGCCGGTGGCATTGTCGACTCCCCAGAAGAAGCGATCGCCGAAGGCATTCACGCTGTCCCAATTCGGGCGCACCCACAGGTCCAGCGTCCCGCGCTTGGGATCCAGGTGTTTCTCCGTGGGATACGTCAGCACCGTCCCTTTGACAAACTCCGCTACCTGGCCGGTTCGCCCCATAAGGAAACGAACCCCCGTATTGGTGACAGGGCTCACTCCCCCTTCCGCCGTCACCCCTTGCTCGAACGAGAGCCGGAACGACGCCGCAGTGCCGCGCTCCACAGCGCCACCGATCAGGACGGTCAACACGGTCGTGAGAACGTTCATACGACTACTCCTTGGCCCGATAGAGTGGAATGGTAAGCAGTCGAGCAACCAATGCTGTCGTTTGCGCCTGCCAGGTCATTGCGTCAAAGGTATCCGATCATCCCGGGGCGACGTCAAGGCGCAACACCAGCGTGTCAGCTCGACCTGCTTGCGCCGAGATCGGCACGACAACAGGCAAGATCAGAACCACAGCAGATGACGGGGCCACGGCGTCCCAGATGTGGTACAATCGTTCTCAAAGGGCGCCTAACGAGGAAAGCGAGACGGTAGATGCCGACGGTGCTGAGGATTGGGCCTTACAGGCTCTTCTTCGCCTCGAGTGATTACTCAGAGCCCCCTCATGTTCATGTGAGACGTGAGAATATGGTTGCCAAGTTCTGGTTGAATCCGGTTGTTCTGCAAAATGCAGGAGGATTCACTCGGCCGGAATTGAACTACATGGCGGCACTGGTCCAGGACAATCAAGCGTTCTTGCTGGAGCACTGGCATGAGTTCTTCGGTCACTGAGATGCAGGAGGCGCGGGCCCAACGGGTTTCTGTCGGCGAAGACTCGTTGACGGTGGATCTACTGGATGGCCGCACTATTATTGTGCCATTGGTATGGTATCCACGCCTGTGGCACGGCACGCCACAGGAACGCGGCCGCTTCGAGATCATCGGCGATGGATCGCTGATTCACTGGCCTGACCTGGACGAAGACCTGAGTATCGCCGGCCTCCTGGCAGGACGTCGCTCAGGAGAAAGCCAGGAGTCGTTGGCGCGATGGCTCGATGCACGACGGGTGCATTCCTGATCTGCTTGAAGGGGGACGCGGTTGGTTGCTCCGGCATGAAGTCCTGACAGGATCGCCGTCACCGTAAGGCCGCACGATAGTCTGTCTCGCGCCTGGCCTGCCTGATTGACACGCTGCCGTGGCCTTCTGGGACGGCGGTGGCACCGAGCAAAGCCGCCGGTATCATCTCCAGAACCTGCCTGCCTCTACTCCTTATCCCCGTTGAGCGGTTTGCATGGCACCCGAGTCATGAACGCCGGACTCCGGACGTAGTCGATCATCGCATCCAGCAGGTACGCTCCCTCCGGCGTGTCGGCCAGCAGGTCGACCCCCCGCGTGATCAGCAGCCTCTGCCCCTCCTTATCCGTCTTCTGGCAGACATACGCGAAGTACTGCTGTTGCCCTTCGCCCACTGCGACGTAGTCGAACTGACCGAACTTCGGATCGATCGGCAGAGCGATCCCCTCTTTGATGAGCCTGAACCACAAAGGCGACAACCGCCCGTCGTGCGGAAAATCGCCAAACACCGGATGATCGGCAAAGACCGTGCCGATCTGATTCCCCAACCACCACCAGCCCAGTGTAACGTTGGGTTTGCCTTCGGCCGGCCCGATCATCAAACCACGTTTCCCCTTTCGAGCTGATTCGATCAACGCAGGATGATCCCAGGAACCGATAACGAGCCCGGCCGCCTCTGCCTCGGCCGTACCGGCCTTGGCGATGCCCGGATACCGTTTCGAGAGTACCTTGAGGAGGTCCTCCGTTGCCGCAATTCCCTTGCCCTTCATAGTGGTACGCTTGGGAAAGAACCAGAAATCCCAGGAATTCGAAATGCCGGTCTCGCCGAGGGTCACCTCGAAAACGGCATGCACAGGCTTCTTGAGTTCGGGAACCTTGAATTCACACGTCCCAAGCGACCGTACGTCGCCGGGGGCGATGTCACATGGCGGGAGCGAACCGGTCGCCAACGTGTCCGCTGCCGTCTTGAGTTTCCAGGCGATCGACTTCCGCTTCAGCGTTTCGGCATCGAAGTGTGAGACCCACAGGACCACCCTGCACTTGTCGCCCGAGACCGCGATCATGCTGGCGGGCTCGGCCGTCGCAAGAATGGCCGTAGGCCCGTTGAATCGGCGGAACCGCTCGACGGTCAGTCCGCCCGGCTTCTTCTCCCAGAAGGCATTCAGATAGCCCTGGCCCGTGTACGTGCCGTTCTGCGGCACCATGACGTCGACGATCGTCCAATACGAATAGCCGTCGCAGGCCGGATCACGCCTCGCCTGCTCGAGCCCGTTCTTCTGGTAGTACCCCTGCAGTGCGTGTGCGGCGTTGAGGCAGGCATCGCCCCAGGTGCGGTCGAGGCCGGCCGCACGGAGCGACGTCTCGTAGTCCTCAAGGCTTCGTGGCGACGGAATCGCGCCGGTGAATTTCGGGGCGATGCGCGGGTCCATCTTGATTCCGAGGTTCAGATACTCATGGGCAACAAACGGACGCCCCAGCCCCTCATACGCACCCGGTTTCCACGGTATGATCGACGATGTGAGGCCGTAGCCATTGGGCGTCGTGTAGTCCGAGTTCTCCTTCGTATTGCAGCCGCCATCCTGGTGCTGAAAGATGCGGTCGGGGTCCGTCCGCTTGGCCCACTGATAGACCTCCTTGTCTATTGGACTGCCCAGGTGCCCTTCGTTTCCCGTCGAATACGACGCGAAGGAGACATGGCGGCGGTAGTGCCGGTACAGCTCCTGGATGTCACGAAGCGGATCGAATTCGAAGCCCTCGGTCGTGATGTCGTGGTAGTACGGCATCTCGGGTTGGATCATGATGCCGACTTCATCGGCGGCTTCGAAGAACTCCGGGATCTCGCAGTGCGTGTGATGTCTGACGTAGTTGAAGCCGGCCTTGCGGGCAATCGTCAGATGTTTGACGTGTTCCGTCCGATCCGCCGGCGAGACGAACGTCATTGGATAGATGTAGTCGTCGCCGAAACCGCGGAGGAAATAGGGCCTGCCGTTCAGATAGAACCGGTCGCCGCGGACTTCGAGTTTTCGTACACCGAATCGCTCACTCCAACCGTGAATTGGGTTTCCACCGGAGATCAGCGTCACGTCGGCCACGTAGAGGTTTGGTGTCTCTGGCGTCCAGGGCCGAAACTCCGTCAGCGGCACCGTGCACACAACATCCGCGTTGCCGTCCTTGTCGAGCGCAACCGCCTGCTCGCCTGATCCGGCCGGTGTGCCGTCGAGCGTCTTGATGGCGACCTTCAGCGCAAGATTGCCCGGCGCGCTCCCACCGACGTGGCGAACGCTCACGTTCACCATCGCCGCTTTTCGGTCGATGTCGCCGCGCACCCAGACATCATCGAGTCGCGTCGTGGGCGTGGCCTCCAGTTCGATGTCCCGATAGAACCCGCCAAACCGGTGAGAGGCCGCCATGCAACCCTTGCGACTGGGGGTGTCGTTGCGAACGGTGGCCACGATCTGGGCCGCCTGGCCCGGCTTCACGAAATCAGTGACGTCGTACTTGTATGAACCGCAGTAGGTGTTGATATGGGCGACGCGCTGTTGGTTCACCCAGAACCATGCCTCCGTCCGAACCCCTCCGACCTTCAGCCAGATGCGTTTCCCCTCCCAGTTCTTCGGGATGTCGACGGAACGTCGATAGCGCACGGTTCCCATGTAGACGTGCTTGAGCGGTCTGGGCAGGCAGTCGAACGGCAGAGGCCACTCGCAGCTCATCCCGGGCTCACCGACCCCCTGCGCCTCCCAGCACCCGGGAACCTGGATCTTGCGAAGGCCGGTCCATGCGGGCTCATTCCAGCCGGGCCCCTTGCCCATCCGATGCCGCCCCATCAATCGCGGGTCCGTCACAAAGTCCCATTCGCCGCGCAGCGAAATCACCTGCTGAAGCGGCGAAACCGTGGCCGGATTCACCACCGCCGGCGACGCAGGCCGCAAACCCCAATGATCGATGATCTCGCCCAATAGCGGTGTTTCGGCGACGAGCATGGAAACGATGAGCAGTGCGTAATTCAAGCGGCGATTCATCAGCGTCCTCCTGCGATTCGGCGAGAACACCACCGGCACAAACCACGAAGGCAAGAATCCCATGCAACGGCCAATGTTCGGCACTTGCTGCCGTATCCGCGAAAGGAGGGTCGGTCGTCCGGGGCGCTTGCCGGAACCTCATCGGCGTGTGTCCACTTGTCCCAGCAGACTCAGCAGATTGGCGCCCTCGATGCGGCGCCGATCCTCCTGGCTCAGGAACGGCATCTTCGAGAACAGTCCCAGCGTCTGCGGAAACGTCTGGTGATCGAGGCACGGACTGTAGTCCGATCCCCAGACCAGACGGCGCGTCGTAAACGCCTTGACCAACGCTTCGACATAGGGCCAGGCGGCCTGGTGCGGATAGTCGTAGTGCGGAACGGTGACACCGTAGAAGCCGCTCAGCTTCACGTGTACCCCGGGGAACTCGGCCAGTGCCAGCACCGAACCCAGCTTGGCGCGTGCATCCGCGGCCGATGGCGGTTCTGAAACCGCCGGCGGCTGGCCCAGGTGAGACATCACCAGCCGAAGCTCGGGATACCGCTTCAGTACCGGCACCCATGCCGGCCAGTATGTCGGGCTCGAATTCGTGCTGATCAGCCAGCGGTGCGAGACGAACCAGTCCCAGACCTCGCGCGACACCCGATTCAGGGCAGCGGCCTTCTCATCGCTATGGATATAGAAGCTCACCGCCACGAAACCCTGCTGCCGACGCTCCTCCATCATCGAAACCGTCATCTGGTCGGGCACCTCGACATAGGCCGTCGGGTAGACCCAGGGATGCTCCGGCCACACGCGGGCCAGGAATGCACTGTTGCCCTCGGCCCATGGCTGGCCGGCGTAGCCCACCACCAGGGCGGCCTTCACGCCGTAGGACTCGGCGAAAGACTGATACAGCGCCACCTCGTCAATCCGAACGCCCGGACGCTTCGTCAGCGAGCCGATCAGAAAGCTTGTCTCAAACAGGTGAATGTGGGAATCCGCTCGATCGTGCTGTGCCGCCGCCATGGTCCTGCCTCCTCGCCGCTGTTCTGTTCGCCCCGGCGTAACCAGAAAGATCGACCAACAGCCCGCTGCCTATTTCCCCACCGATCCATGTCGCATGATATCCAGATACACCTGACAACCCTTCAGCAACTGATCGATCGATACCCATTCGTCGGCCGTATGGGCCTGTGCTACGCTGCCGGGCCCCAGAACCACCGCCTCGATTCCGGCCTGAGCGAGGTTGCTGGCCTCGGTGCCGTACTTGGCGCCAATCGCCGTCGGAGGCAGCCCCTGCCCCGCCAGGATGCCGCTGACCACCTTGGCCCACCGTGTGTTTGACGAAGCACTCAGGGACGGATCGACGAACGGCTCATCCTGAACCACCTTCAGACGCGGGTCTTCACGTCGAAGGCCATCCAGGACCTTTTCGACGGCCGGCAACACCCCGCTGGGATCCTCGCCCGGCACGACGCGTCGATCGATCTGGATTTCGCACTCGGCGGGGATGGCGTTGATCTGGGTGCCGCCCCGGATCAGGTTGATACTGCACTGGGCCTTGCCCGTATACGAATCGGATGCCGCCAGCGCCGGGATATACCGGGCCTCGATCGCCTGAACCACCTTCACCATCATGCTGATCGACGAGAGGCCGCGGCTCGGATCGGACGAGTGCGCCGACACCCCCAGCGTGCGGATGCTCCAGCGTACGAGCCCGTTGTGCGCCACCACGGGCGTCAACTCCGTCGGCTCACACACAATCACGCCGGCGGGGCGCCAGCCGAGACCGGGCATGTCGTTTCCAATGAACGACAGGATGCCACCCTTGCGCGATTCCTCGTCCACTGTGAAGAGCAGCGCCACGTTGTTCGGCCGTTCGGGGCCGGACGCGTACTGCATCAGGCTCCACAAGGCTGCAGCTCCCGTCCCCTTGGTGTCGCACGCCCCTCGCCCGTAGATGCGGCCGTCCTGAGTTCGTGCGACAAACGGATCGCGCATCGACGGATCGACGTCGACCGTATCCATGTGGCTGACAAACAGAACCCACGGTGCCTCGGCACGCACCGAACAGGTGATCAGCAGATTCTCCGGTTCACCCGGCACCGCCAGCCGCCTTGCCGCCAGCCCCGACGCCCTGGCCACCCCCTCCAAATAGGCCACCATCGCCGGCTCTTCGCTGGGCCGGCCACTGAAGTGTTCGTTGACGGTGCGAAACCCGACGAGATCGGCCACGAGTCTTTCCACGCAATCCGGTCTGGAACAGCACTGGGTCATCTGTCATCCTCAAGAAGGCCGCTACGATGATACACCGTCAGAACGCCACACCCATCGCGCGGTCACAGTATTGCACGACCGACCTTACCGCAAGAGGTCATCTGCCGCCCGTGATTCCTTGCGTGTCCGGCCCCGGCGTGTACGATAGGGCCCGTGTTCGTAACCCCCGGTCTTGGGAGAATCGCATGGTCATTGGAACGAGAACCGTTGCCGTGTCGGCCGTCGTATTGAGCGCCTTCGGAGCCACCACCATGTCCGCAGAGAACCGTTACGACGTGGCCGCCTACTACTTCCCCAGCTATCACGCCGATCCGCGAAACGAGAAGCGATACGGCAACGGCTGGACCGAGTGGAACCTCATTCGGCAGGCCCGTCCGCGGTTCAAGGGGCATGCCCAGCCCAAGGTTCCCCTCTGGGGTTATCAGGACGAGTCCGATCCGAAGGTGATGGCCCGAAAGATTGATGCCGCCGCCGACCACGGTGTGACGGCCTGGATCTTCGACTGGTATTGGCACAACGTCGGCCCCTATCTCGATCGGTGTCTGGAACGCGGATTCCTCAAGGCGCCGAACCGCGAGCGGATCAAGTTCGCCCTGATGTGGGCCAACCACGACTGGACCGACATCTTTCCCGCCAAGAACGGCGTCAAGCCTCCTCTGCTCTATCCGGGCCCCGTGACCCTGGAGACCTTCGTCAAGGCCACCGATCACGCCATTCGAAACTACTTCTCTCAGCCGAACTACTGGCGGATCGAAGGGCGGCCCTACTTCTCGATTTACGAGCTGATGACGCTTGTGGACGGCTTGGGCGGCATCGAGAAGACCCGGCAGGCCCTCGACGACTTCCGCGCCCGCGCCAAGGCGGCCGGTGCCGGCGAGTTGCACCTCAATGCTGTCATGTGGGGTATCCAGGTGCTGCCCAACGAGCGAACCGTCAAGAATCCCGAGGAGATGCTCGCCAAGCTCGGTTTTGACAGCGTGACCAGTTACTGCTGGGTTCACCACGCCTATCCCGACACGTTTCCCACGGCGTCGTATCGGAAGTGGGCCGATCAATCGGTCGCAATGTGGCCCAAGTTCCGCCAGCGATGGAAGGTGCCCTACTATCCGAACGTCAGTATGGGATGGGACCCCAGCCCGCGAACATCGCAGTCCGACGAGTACAAACACCACGGCTATCCGTTCACCACCGTCCTGACAGGCAATACCCCCGCCGAGTTCAAGCGGGCCCTCAGCCAATGCAAGGCATTCCTGGATGAACAGAAATCCGGGCCCAAGGTCCTGACGATCAACGCCTGGAACGAGTGGACAGAGGGCAGCTATCTGGAACCGGACAAGACCGACGGCATGGGTTATCTGGAAGCCATCCGCGACGTGTTCGGTGCCGGAACCAAGCCGTAGGGGGCTGCGACAGGCGTTTTCTCGTGTCCAGTTGCGTTGCGGATGTGAGTCGCGGCGTCGCGGCGGCAACGCCTCATCGTTTGCCGACGAGGCCCTCGGCCAGGCGGACAATCCGTGCGGCCACGGCGTTCTTCGAGGCGGGCGCCCACCTCTCCCAAACACCGTCACGCGTCAGCAACTCCATCCGAGCCATGTCGCTGCCGATGTTGCCCGGACCATTCAGTAGAATCGCGTCGAGGTTCTTGCGGTGCAGCTTGCCTTCGGCGTGCGCTCGGGCGTTATGGTCCTCCAGGGCGAAGCCGATCACGACCCGTTTGCCCTTGCGGGCGCCCAGCGAGGCCAGGATGTCCTCCGTCGGCTCCAGCCGCAGCGTCATCTGGCGGGCCTGCTTCTTGAGCTTCCGATCCACGCGACTGGCGGGGCGGTAATCGCATACGGCGGCGGTCATAATCACGGCATCACACCCGACGAACGCCTTTCGGCACGCCCGGGCCATCTCGGCGGCAGACACTACCTGCACCACCTCGACTCCCACGGGCGGCTTCAGTGTCACGGGCCCGCTGACCAGGACGACCTGGTGCCCCCGCCGTCGAGCCATTCTCGCCAGGGCATAGCCCATCTTGCCCGACGACGGATTCGAGATGTACCGGATCGTATCGAAGTACTCGCGGGTCGGTCCGGCGGTGATCAGAATTCGCATGGCATGCCCCGCAGACTCAGTCGCTGCCCACACCGCCCTCATCATCGGCCCAGTGAGGTTCATTGGGCCGGTGTGAACGTCAGCAGGCCTTCAGTGTCTCCGACCACTATTCTACGGTTTACGTGGTGGGCTTGGCCTCGTCGTCCGGGGTGTCGTCCTCTTTGGCTGTCCTCTTGGGAAGCTCGTCCACCGAGCGGATCCGCAGCCAAACGGTCTGGCTTGAGTGGTCCACACCCACCAGAGTCACCGAATAAGGTTGCCCACCGGAGTTCCGACATCGCATCCCCGTGCTGACCTCCAGGCGATGCATGGCCGGCGCCGATTCGGCCCCTGAGCGTAGCTCGATCTGGGCGCTCGATGCCCCGGGGACGGTGACCAGCCGGAAGTTGAATCCCTCTCCGACCTGGCTGGCCGACGGAAAACGCGGATCGCGCCGGCTGAGTACCAGCAGCGTCGACGACTCGCCCGTCCGCTCCACCTGAGACTTCAGGGCGGCCGTCAGTGTCGGATTCGGCGGCGGCGCGTAAACGATAATCCCCGGAGGCGGTGCCACGCCGGGTCGTTCCGATCTTCCGGCCGGCGGTACGGGGCGTCGCATTGACTCCCTGTCGGTCCTGTGTACCGTCCCTCCCGGTCCCTGGCGCACACTGCGTTTGGCCGAGGCAATCGGCTCCGGCTGACTCGGTTCGGTCCTGGGCGGCGATGTCTTCGGCGTCCGCGTCTTGGCTGTTGGCTCCGATGGTGTTGGGAATCTCTTTGCATCGGCCTTGGCCAGCGCCGTGCCCACAGGTTGGCTCAGGATGTGGTCGCTCAACACATACTGCACGAACGCCTCGCTCGTGCAACTGGTGTGCGAGCCCGACCAGCCGAACTTCTCAAATCGCGGGTTCCATCCGATGTTCACGACCCGGTCACCCGCTTCGGCACATCGCAGGCCGACCAGTCCGGCCGGTTCTTCGCCCTTCCGCTCTCCAAAGGCCCCGAGCACTCGCACGGGACCGGCCAACATCGCATCGTGTGACGAGTAGTAAACGTAGATCTTGCCCTTCATGTTCTTCACGACGGGGCGCACGTCGTATTCGCTCGAAACGCTTGCCGCCAGGAGAATCATGTTGTTGATCTTGTTCGGCGGTTTGATGTGTTCCACCGCCCTGAGGACCACGCCCGCACCGGCCGAAAGCCCCACCACGTTCACCTCGTTGTTGGGGAATCGCCGGATGTAGTCCTCGATGTTGCCGGCCAGTCGCGCCGCGCCCAGCCCCGCCAGCGGCTTGAGAACCTGGTCGGCCACCGGACTCATCGTCATCGACCACATGAAGGCCGATACCTGTCCTTTGTAGCCGGCCTTGCGCAGACCGTAGACCATCTCGCTGACGCCGAAGCCCCAATTGCCCGCGCCGTCGAGATACCACGTTCGCCCGAATCGCTCTTCAGGCTGGTTGCAGCCGAGAAGCCCCGATCCGAAGAGGATGAACAGTAATCCGACCAGCCCCCGTTTCACCGCGTTCGGCCTCCTGAGCCAGAGCAAGCATATCGGGATTGCACAACGAAGACCCCTCGGAGGTCCATCCCGAACCCCGACGAAGGGCCCCATTGTCTTTCCATCGCGGCGGCAGGTCAAGCAGACTTTCGCCCGGACCCCCGGGACGCCTCACACGTTCGAGCCGTGCCGGCTCGGTGTTTGCCCGTCAGACCGCTTTGCCCGTTGCCGCACGCGTCGTGTAACAACGGCCGAGACAACCACTTGCACGAGCACCCCTGCAACCAGCAATCCCGCGCTGATCGGATAGGGCCATCGCAATCCAATATAGTCGATAACCCAACCGCCTCCGGTGGACCCGATGATGAATCCGATCGACAGCAGGAGTTCGTGAACGACCATGCTGCTGGCCCGTTTCTTGCCGCCACTGACGCCGTAGAACAGGTTCGAGCAATAGGTCACGCCGATGCACGAGCCGCCCAGGATGACGCAGAGCGACATCTGCCACCAGGTACTTGAGAACCACACGGCCAGCAGACTGGCGGCCAGGCCGAACTGGGCGCCGAACAGTACGTCCTTGCGGAAATGCCATCGGTGAGTGCGCCCCAGAATGTAGAAGGCGGTGGCCATCGCCCCGCTCAGACACATCAGAACCACGCCGACCAGCCCCGACCGAATGCTCAGACAGATCGCCAGGGTCGGCACCGAATAGCGGAAGATGCCCATCACCAGATAACCCAGCAGATGCGCCACCCGCACCATCGGGCGAAACAGGGCGATACGATCGAGGTCTTCTTCCGCGGGTTCCTGAGAATGTTCCTGTCCGGCCGGAACGGCCCCGCGAATCGGCGAGGGCATTCGGCTGGCCACGTACAGTGAAACCAGCAGCATGACCGTGGCCGCGAAGAAGGGCAGTGTGTGATGAACCTCGTACATCAGTCCGGCCACGAACGGTCCGACCATCATGCCGCTGGACCAGCTCAGGTTGAACGAGCCGAGCCGGCGGTTGAGGCTGGGCCCCTCGTAGCCTGCGGAAAGCCACGCGATGACCGAAGGCCAGAATACGCTGGGCGTGAGGCCATAGACCGCGGCCAGCGTCAGGAATGCGGTAAGGCTGGGCGAGAAGGCCAGTGACAGCAGCGAGGCCGCCTGGAGGCACAGGCCGATCCGAACCACCTCTTTCGGGCTGAACCTGTCCGCCAGGCGCCCCAGCAGCAGACAGCCCACCACGTACGTCGCCGTGAAGAGCCCGCCGACCAGTCCGACCGCCGATGCGGACCCGCCCAGACGATGCACCTCAAAGGGCGAGGTGATCGTAATGAAACCGCCGCAGGCGGAGACAAGAAAGCACGGCACATACAGAGTTAAGAAATACTTCGACCACACAGGCACATTCCCTGGCACAGAGACAATTCGCGATATGATACCGCCGAACGCATCGCGGCACCAAAGATCGACTCAGGCCAGGCCGGCGTCTTGCGAAGAATCCAAAGCCATCGAAGGCCCCCCCGCCACCCGAACAACCGAGAGAGAATCGCCGGCCACTCCCGCTTTGCGGGTCTGAGAGACATGTCTACCGTGGGGTGTCAATCCGGCGCGGCAATTCGGATGACAACGGAGGTGATCACACGAATCCGACGGGGAGGCGACGTCAGACCGCCTGCGCAGGTAATTCGGCAACCAATGGCTTCTTACTCGCGAGGCGGCTGACGTTCATGATGGAAAAGCCAAGCAGGTTTCCCTGTTCGTCAACCCGTTCCATCACGGCGTCATTGGCCGTCGCTCGCATGAAGCCGGGCTTCTCGGAGAAGAGGACCTCGAGGAAGTCCCCTTCGCTGTCCAACCATACTCTTACGTGGCTGGCCATAGCTGTCTTCCCTTCTTGGGCCTGTCCGTCAGGTAGGCCGTGAGGACAAACGCGTCGTGTTCAAGATACTTCACGACCCCGCACATTCGTCGTAGGAGGACACGAGGTTTGGCGCGGAACCATCTATTTCCTCACGGAAGTCCATCTAGGTGTTTTCGGCATGGCCGGCCGCCGCTAGATCGAGCTTGACCTCCGCTGATTGGCCAGAACCCTGGTTGACAACGACGAGCTTTCCCGCGGTATCGCCGGTCAGTTGGGCATTGGCGTTCAACAGTTCGATACCATAGACCTTGCCGTCCGGCGCGATGTCGATGTTCATTTCGTCGCTCACCTGGATCGTATCAACTTGGTCGGGCGTATCCCGGAAATGGATATAGGCAACGTTGTATTTGGGATCGTATGTGAGCTTCATGGGTGAAGCCTCCTAGAAGTACTTGGTCACAACCGTGATGACCAGCCAGTCCTCTCCCTCCCTGACGGCAATAGCGTGCACCTGCTTGGTCCGATAGAACCGGCCGAGCCACATGTCATTATACGCGAAGTTACGTCGAAAACCCCAGCGGCCTAGTTTGACGGCGAACGGCTCTCCGTTGAGGATCGTCTGGCGGACCTCCTCCTCGCTCGCCCCCCGTTCCGTAAGTCGAGTCTTCGCGTGTGGGTGAAGCCTGATCATGATGTCGATTCCTCCACGATCTTGATCTCGTCGGCCGTCAGGCCGTAGAGGTCGTAGACGAGGTGGTCGATCTGTTGGTCCGTCGCGTCGGTCTGACGCTGGAGCGATTCCTTCTCCTGCGGTCTGGGCGACTGCTGCGTAACACGCGCGGCCGGCCCCAGCAGGGCCGAGGAATGCAGCCACGGGTGCAGCGCAGCGAAACCCGTGGTTGGTATTCCCCAGATTCTCTTCCCGCCCCTGCCGGGGCGGTCCCGATTGCGGAGGAATATCAACCACGGGCTCCGCTTTGCTCCGCCCGTGGCTACACTCCTGCGCCCCTTCGGGGCGCCTTAGCCTCACGCCGCCCCATCCTCCACAATCCGGATCTCATCCTCTATCAGAGCGTAACGCTCGTAGCCGAGTCGGTCGATCCGACGCCTCGCGACATCAGGCGAGTTCCGGTTTCCTCTGGTGCTATGTCACAACGACTCTTGAGGCCGCTTGGAGATCAGCGTCACTGATCCACCGTGCACGCACCAGGTTGCCAGTCCTGTTTCCAACGGAGTCTGTAACTGTTTCCGATCTCCGATTATCGTTCAGCGGCATGAAGAGGATTGTCTCCGCCTCCGGCTTCATGCTCTGCTGCGGATCGTAATCCTCCGTGTACAGTACCGATCGAGAAATGCGCACACTTCGGATAGCACCGTGGAACCCCTCGTCCTCTGCGTTTGGAGATCCTCCAATAGTCAAACTGTCGGCACTGTAGAACATCTGCGACGGCTTCGCTCTGGTCCGTTCCTGGAGCTTACCGTCGACGAAGAGGTATGCCAGCCCCAGAGAGCAGTCGAATGCTCCCGCAATGTGGATCCATCGCCCCTGAAGTCCTCGGATATTCTCCGGGCATTTCGCGACAACGGAGGGACGGGGTTGTCGATCGAGCCTCAATTGCACGTGAGGGTCAGCAAGATGTCGCCAGCGGAGAATGTACCCTGCACCGTTATGCTTGGCCTTTCGGATGATGGCGGCATTGTCTTGCCCGCCGCCCAGGGCAAACACCCAAGCCTCGACCGTGAAGCTTCGTGGTTCCAGAGTCGGGTCATGCGGCACGACTACGTATCCAGCGTTGAACAACAAGAGGCACTTGGAGGCGTCAGGCTTTACCACCTTAAGGATTTCAGCGACCACATGCTCCATACCAAGTTCGGCATCCACAGAGATCTTGTCGGCAAGGGGCGGCGAATGGGACCGTACCTCCTCAACCGTAAGGTGATGCCGTATAGGCAGTATCAATTGTCCCTCGGATACTTCTCTCTGAACCAGCCCGTCAAGCTCCCGTTGTGGCCATGGTTTTCGAAAGAAGTCGTGGCTGAGAACAACCAGACCGAACTTCGATTTCGCCAATCCAGTGTCGATGGAGCTTCGTAGGCCGGCCCCAAGCTTCAGCGTGAATTCGTCGTACCAAACCCTCAATCCCTGTTTTCTAAGGGCATCCGCCAATGGCCTTACAAAGCTGTCCTTATCTTCGCTTGCGTGTGAGATGAAGATGTCCCACTCGTACTCCTGTGGCATTCGGCATCCTCCTCGATGTTGTGACACAGAGTGGTTTCTGGTGAGGCATTATACCGCTTGCCTCGATGCCGCAAGACCCCGGCGGAATCAGGGTAACTCCGAACCACCGGGGGCCCGTGGGCGCTGGGTTGTCAATCGTCGACCGAACCCCCGCCGCCATGGGCGGCCTTTCCATCATCGAGCCGCCGTGTGTCCAACTTGGCCCCTGAGTAGTGGTGGCCTCCCGCCATTCCTTCCTCTGAGGGCCTGGCATTGGCAGGGGCGGGATCCTTTCGGGGGTGGCGGGTCGTGGGGTAGGATTGCGACAGCTACGTTCGTCTGTTGTGGATCCTGCGCATTGTGACATGCGCTGCGTCACCTTTCAGCCGGGAGCAAGACACGATGAACGCATCCGACTGGTCTCGCCGTGGGTTCATGCGTCGTATCGGGGCAGGGGCGATTGTGGGGGTGGGGCTTGAGGGGCGGTCGTTGGTGGCCGGGGAGTCGCCGCTGTCGAGTCGGCCGACGGATAGCCGTACCGGCCGGACCTCGGGGGCGGAACCTTTGATACGCTTGTCCGAGCACCTGTACGTCTATCCGGGGCCGATTCAGGTTGGCGTGCTGTATGACGGTGGCCGGGCGCTGCTGATTGACTGTGTAGCGGAGGGGTTGAACGATGCCCTGGCGAGTCTGGGCGTCAAGACGGTCGATCAGGTCCTGCTGACACACCACCATCGCGATCAGGCGTGCGGGGCGGCGGCCTTCGTTGATCGAGGGAGCCGTCTGGTGGTTCCGGCCTCCGAACGGGCCTTGATTGAGGCCCCGGCTTCCTACTGGAACGGTGCCGGAAGTCGCTGGAGCATCTATCAGTTTCACCCCTACCGTCTGGTGCCCACCGAGCCGGTTCGGGTGGGCGCGGTCGTGAAGGATTCGGACGTCCTGACCTGGGGTCCGGCCAAGATTTGGGTGCTGGCCACGCCGGGCCACACCGACGGCAGTGTGACGTACCTGGTCGAGGTCGACGGCCGGCGCGTCGCCTTCTGCGGCGATGCGATCTGCAACGAGGGCCAGGTGTGGGACCTCCATAGCCTTCAGAAGGGTTTTTCAAGGGGCGGGCAGAGTGTCGTCGACTACCACGGGTTCATGGGCAGCCGGGTCGAGTTGGTTCAGGGCTTGCAGCGGTTAAAGGAAGCGGCCCCCGATGTGCTGGTTCCGTCGCACGGGCGGATCATGACGGACCCGGGCAAGGCCATCGACGTGCTCAAGGACCGTCTGGACCACTGCTTCAGCCACTACGTGGCGATCTCGGCGCTGCGCTACTACTTCCCGAAGCTGTTCGAGGAATACGCGGGGCGTCCCGGGCAGATGGCGTTCGGGCGAACGAAACCTCCGCCGCCGTTCCTGCGTCATATCGGGACCAGTTGGGTCATCGTCTCGGAAAGCAAGGATGCGTTTGTCATCGACTGCGGCAGCGGCGAGGTGCTGCGAGCGATTCGGCAGATGATGGATCGCGGCGAGGTCCGCCGCGTCGAGGGGTTGTGGATCACGCACTACCACAACGACCACGTGGACGCTGCCGCCGAGTTCCTGAAGACCCACGCGTGCCCCTGTATCACCGATCGCTTCGTGGCCAGGGTGATTTCGGATCCCATGGCGTGGCGCTTGCCGTGCGTCTCTCCGCAGGTGATTCGTGTGGATCGCCCCACGGCCGAGGGGGAATCGTGGACGTGGCAGGAATTCAAGATGACGGCGTACCATCTTCCCGGGCAGACCCTCTATCACTCGGGCCTGCTGGTTGAAGGGCACGGGACGAAGATGTTCTTCGTCGGCGACTCGTTCACGCCTTCGGGGATCGACGACTATTGTGCGCTGAACCGGAACTGGCTGGGGCGCGGGGTGGGATTCGATCATTGCATCGATCTGATCGAGCAGCTCAAGTGCACGCATCTGTTCAACTGTCACGTGAACGAGGCCTTTGAGTTCACGGCCGACGAGTGTCGGTTCATGAAGGAGAACCTGGCACAGCGCGAGGCGATGTTCAGGGCGATGATGCCCTGGGACCACGCCAACTACGGCATGGATGATTCGTGGGTGCGTTGTCATCCGTACGAGCAGAAGGTCAAGGCCGGGGGGCGTGTGAACATCGAGGTTGTTGTGACGAACCATTCGTCACGGCCGCAGGAGGCCGAGTCGCGTTTGTGCCTTCCGCGGCGGTGGTCGGGGCAGGGCAGGGACACCGCATGGGGTCGCGTGACGATCGCGCCCAAGGCGGAGGGTGCGATATCTCACGAGCTGATTGTTCCGTCGTCTGTCGAACCCGGACGCGTGATCGTGCCGGTGGACGTGCGGTATGGATCGCGGCTGCTGCCGCTGTTTACCGAGGCGGTGGTCGTGGTTGGGTGAAGGTGGGCAGAGCAGTTGAACGGGGCCCGGCCGAGGGTATTCTAGGTCATCCGTCGCGGGCGTGCGGCGTGACGGACGTGTTCATTCGGTGGGTCATGGGGGCCCACAACGGTTGGCGGTATCGATCCGCCGGGAAAGGGACAACGGTGACGTTCATGGCGTTGAGACGACTTGCGGTGTGTGTGGCGATGGTGGCGATGGGATTCTTCCGCATGGTGAGTGCGGCGGAGCCTCCGGTGGAACTGCTGTGGCCTGCCGGCGCGCCGGATGCCAAGGGTGACAAGGAAGGCGACAAGCCTACGCTGACGGTCTTCCTGCCGGAGAAGGACACGGCCAACGGTTGCGCCGTGGTGGTATGTCCCGGCGGGGGCTACGGCGGCCTGGCGATCGGATACGAGGGGTACGATGTCGCCAAGTGGTTCAACAGCTTTGGCGTTGCGGGGTTCGTTCTGAAGTACCGCCATCGAGGCGTCGGGTACGGGCATCCCACACCCCTTCAGGACGCCCAGCGCGCCATCCGAACCGTGCGGGCACGCGGCAAGGAATGGAACGTGGACCCCGATCGGATCGGCATCCTGGGTTTCTCGGCGGGCGGTCATCTGACGTCGTCGGCCGGCACGCATTTCGACAAGGGTCGCCCCGAGGCGGACGATGCCATCGAGCGTGTCAGTTGCCGGCCGGACTTCCTGATTCTGGTCTATCCGGTCATCTCGCTGACCAAGCCGATCACGCACCAGGGCTCGAAGCGCAATCTCCTGGGCGATTCGCCCGATGCCAAGCTCGTCGAGCAGATGTCCAGTGAGTTGCAGGTGACGCCGGAGACGCCGCCGACGTTTCTCGTTCACGGCAACAACGATTCGGGGGTTCCTCCGGAGAACAGCGTTGAGTTCTACCTGGCCCTTCGCAGGGCCAAGGTGCCGGCGGAGATGCACATTTACGAGAAGGGGCAACACGGGTTCGGCCTTCGCAAGGAGCCCGGTCCGGTGTCGACATGGCCCGACCGCTGCTCCGAATGGATGAAGGCCCGCGGTCTGCTGAACAAGCGGTAGGAAGAGGGAGACGGGATTCTGTGGGAGACCTCTGCCACGGTCCATTTCCCGGGCGCCGGCGGGCGTCTGGGGGGAGGGTGCCGATGGTGTCTCTGTCGCTCGGGGCGTATCTCTGCGCGGGCATCCTTCTGACGGGGGGGAACGCCGAGGATTGCACCTCGACCTCGGCGATTCAGGCGACGGCGACCACTCGTGCGATCGCCCCCTTCAGCAGCCCCCAAGAGGCATTCGATCGTTTCCTCGACGAGTCCTGGCCGGCGTGTGGCGACGCTCGATACGGTGACGGGCACTTCGGTCGGTGGATCACCGACGACGGGGGGCGGCCGGCGTATGACTATCGGATCGATCAGACTCGCGATCCGCGTGCGACGTACGTTACCAGTGGGGGCGGATCGCGCGACCACTGGCACCTGATCGGCAACGACCGAATCGTGGCCACCGCGCACAATGGCGGCTACGTGCAGCTTCACGACTGGACGCGCGGCGGCAGGGTCATCAATCGTTGGGATCCCGGGGGGCAGAACTACGCCGGTGGGTTCAAGTTCGTCGGTGTGGGGGGTCGGGCATTTTCCACACTCTGGCAAGGCCTTCCCGCAGATGCCCGACAGAGCCGCGTCTTCGGCATGGGCTACTTCAAGAAGGTCACCGTTGTGGGAGGCCTGAGCATTGAGGAGAGGATCGAGTCTCCGGCCGGGGACGATCCGGTGCTGCTCTCTGTGACCACGGTGAGCCAGTGTGGTGACAAGGCGATCGATGTCACCGTGGTGGAGTTCTGGGATGCCAATCCTCATTTCCTGACACCGGGCCTGATCATGGGCGGGCGTCAGAGTGAGGTGGTTCAGCGGCAGCGATCGGAACTCAATCGCAAGTTCCTGATGGATGCGGGTTGGGACCCGTCGGACCGGCTGCTCAGCGTCGATCTGTCGCCGGTGGATTCGGGGGGGCTGCCGGGGGCCGATCAGCCGGCGCAGGTTGACTATCACCCGAAGACGACGTTTCTGGCCGCGCTGGATCCGCTTCCGGACGGCTTTCGGGGATACGCGGCGGATCAGGACCTCTTCTTCGACGGTCGTGGGATCGAAACCCCTTGTCCGCCGGGTGTAAGCGGTGCGGCGGACGGGCATCTCTTCTCGAAGCGGTCGGCCTATGGCGGCAAGGCGGTCATGGCGATTCGACGAACGATTCGCCTGGCCCCCGGGCAGAAGGTGATATGGCGATATCTCTTCGGCTATGCCCGCAAGGCCGAGATTCCCGGGGTGATCCGTCGTCACAGGGTGCCTGCCCGACCCGTTCGAAGTGCGGCGCTCGAGATGGTCGCGCCGGGGCTGGAATGGCTGGGTCGGGAGCTTCAGTGGCATTCGTACTATCTGCAGGCGGGGTCGCTGTATCAGGATCTATACCAGACGCATTTCGTGGATCAGGGGTCGGCCTATGGCTACCTTCAGGGGTTGAGCGGCGCTCACCGTGACTTCGCCCTGTTTACCCTTCCGATGGTCTACCTTCGAGCCGATCTGGCTCGGGACATGTTGCGGTTCAGCATGCGCTCGCAGGATGCGCGGACGGGGGCGCTGCCCTACGCACACATCGGGTGCGGGGCGGTTTCCGGGGCCGTGCTTCACGGTCAGAGCAGCGATCTGGACATGTTCTTCCTGTGGGCGTTTTCGGAATACCTGGCGGCCACGCGCGATCTGGAGTTTCTCAAGGAGCAGGTTCCGTTCTATCCGCCGTCGGCCGGCGTTTCGGGCAGCGCCCTGGACCATGCGAGGGCGGCGTTGCGCCACCTCAAGCAGGGCGTCGGGTTGGGTCCGCATGGTCTTATCCGATGTGGTTCCGGAGACTGGAATGATGAGCTGCTGTCCCTGTCACCGAAACCAGCGGTGACGCAGCAGCGGGGCGAATCAGCGCTGAATGCGGGTCTTGCCACGGTGTCGCTGTCGGCGATGGCCGGGGCGATCGAAGCGGTAGAGCCGTCGTTTGCCGCGGAGCTGAGAGACCTGGCAGGGCGTCAGGGCCAGGCGCTCCGGTCGCTGTGGACGGGCGATTGGGTGGCTCGCGGCTATCTCGGCCAGGCCGACGATGTGCTGGGACGCGACAGGTTGTTCCTGGATGCTCAGCCGTTCGGAATATTGGGGGGCGTGTGGGACGACCGGCAACTGCGGCGGATGCTGGAGCGAATCGAGACGCTATGTGTCAGGCCCCAGCGGGTGGGCGCGATGTCTCTGGTTCCGCCGGTGAAGGGGGCCGTGGCGGATCCGGGGTCGGACACGAACGGGGGCACGTGGGCGGCGATTGATTCCTGGCTGGCCTGGGCGTGGTCGCGGGTGGATTCCAGGGCGGCGTGGGCGTTCTATCTGACGACCACATTGGCTGCCCGTGCCGAGGCCTATCCCGGCACGTGGTTTGGCGTATGGTCCGGTCCCGATTCGTACAACGCTTACAACCACGCTCGACCGGAGGGGACCTTCAGAATCCTCTACACGCCGATGACGGACTATCCGGTGATGAACATGAATCGGCATGCCGGTCCGTTATTGGATGCCATTCGATTTGCCGGGATCGAGCCGAGCGGCGGCCTGATCCGAATTGTCCCGCGGATTCCGCTGGACTCTTTCTCGATTCGGCTGCCTCTGATCGGTGCGGCGTATCTTCCGAATCGGCATCGGGGCCACTACGCTCCGATCGTCGCGGGGACCTTCCGGTTTGCGGTTCGGCCGCCGACCGGCCTGGACATTCAGAACGCCACACTGACCGTCAACGACATGAAGGTGCCGTTTCGCGTAGACGATGCGGGACTCGTCCGGTTCGAGGCGGTTGGCTCGCCGGGCCGGCGAATCACATGGAACCTCCGCTGAATTAGCAGACGTCATCGCGGAATCCGGGGCGGAGTGCCATCAGGGCCGCATCGCTCAGGGCGCCGGGTTCTGCTTCTCCTGGATATTGCCGGCCAGGGTGACGGCATCGGTGGGCGCCCCCTCGCCCAGCGTAACCGGCTTGTGGGCGCGGGTCAGGACGTTACCGATCAGACTGATGCCTCGCGATTGGTTCCCGGTGGCCTCCAGAAACACCGAGGTGCCTTTAGCAGCGGTGCAGTTTCTCAGGAGGGCGTCTCGCACGTTGACGAATCGGAGGACGGCAGCTCCTTTGTCGTCTGGCGTCGCTCGAAGGGCGTCTATGTCGAGGCCGCAGACGTCGTCGCAGACGATCGCGTGGCCGAGGCGGCCCGGCGCGGAGGGGGACGGGGCGCCGCCGGGCGTCTGCCAGTTGGTCTTGTTGTCGTTCTCGGCGACGAGTCGCCAGAAGTTCGGACCGGCGGACAGGTGGATGTTCGAGAGAGACAGTCCGCTGACGTGGCGGCAGTACAGGCCGTAGGTCGGCAGGGCGTCGAACATGTCGGGGTCGGGGTACTCCTTGATGTTCTCGGGGACCGGCTGGTTCGAGGGACGGTAGGGGCCGCTGCCCTTGAAGACGATTCGGGTATCTGAGATGGACACGCCTTCGACCGGATGATCGGGGATTCCGGTGATCGTGCAGGAGAGCGAGGCCTCGGTGGCGACGATGTTGCTGATGGCGACGTTGCGGAGGGTGCCGGGCACGGGGGTCTTCATGTCGCGTCCGCGGTTGCCCAGACGGATGAAGATCGGGGCACGGACATTGACCATGGTGATGTTGGAGACCACAACACCGTCGATGTTCGAGCCGTCGACGCTTTCGAGGGCGATTCCGCCGCTGGCGGGCCGGTAGCCACCTCGCAGGCCGGTCATCACGCAGTTGCTAACCGCGATTCGTTTGAAATCGCCGCCCGACTCGGTACCCAGCTTGAAGGCATTGCAGACGGTGGAGAGATAGCAGTTGGTCACCGTGATGTTCTCGCACGAACGGCGCTGTCCGAGCGAGAAGCTGGCCTTGGGGACGATGGCGTCGTCGACCGACTCGATGTGGCAATCGGAGATGCGGACGTTCCGGCACGCGTCGGGATCGATGCCGTCGGCGTACGCGTTCAGGATGGTCACACCGCGGATCTGGACGTCATCGGTGCCGAGCAGGCTGATCGCGTAGTTCGGCGCGTTGAGGATGCGGATGTCCTTGATGTCGACGAAGCGGCATCGTTTCAGGGCGACCGCCTTGGGTCCATGGCGGTGCTGTCGGTTGCTGTCGATAGTGCCCGATCCGGCGATGCCGATGCGCTGGACGTCCTCGCCCCAGATCAGCGAATGATGGAAGAAGGTTGTCTCGCGGTCGGCTTCGTTCTTGAAATCGAGCTTCTCGTAGGGGTCGTAGTCGCGGTGGTCGGGGCTGCCCTTGATCGTCGCGCCGGCATCGAGCCACAGGCACACACCGGTCTTCAGGTGCAGGCTTCCGCAGAGATAGGTGCCGGGCGCGAGATACACGGTTCCGCCTCCGCCGGCGGAACAGGCGTCGATGGCCTTCTGGACGGCGGCCGTGTCTTTGGCGGCACCGTCGCCGGTGGCGCCGAACTTCCGGACATTGAGGAATCCGTCGGGAACCTGCGCGGCGGCGAAACCCGAGACACAGCCCAGGAGCAGAGAGGCCTTTGCGAGGACCCTTGGCCATACGATCGATTGGGACATGAATACAGCTCCTTTGTCTTGCCTCGTGTGTCTTGGGGTCAGAAGTCCATGAGTATTCCGTTGGGATCAGGCTTCCGGCTTGCTCGAACCATGGAGACAAACACCGCGGTGGCTATGCACGGAATGATGGACGCGCCGATGATGATCGGTTCAAACGAGAAGCGGTCGGAGATGATGCCGATCAGGCCTGTGGAGATCAGGGTGCCTATGCCCGCGCCCGTTCCGCCCATTCCCATGACGGAGCCCACCGCCCGCGTGTGGAAGACGTCCGTCGGCAGCGTCAGGAACATGGTGCTGCACGCGGCGTAGGCGAAGCTGGCGTAGGCAAACAGCCCCAGGAGCAGCCAGTAGTTGGTGCTGAAGGCGGCCGGTATCAGGACCAGCATGCTGGGGCCGAACAGGAGGAGGACCGTTCGACGCGCTCGGCCCACCGGCCAGCCCCGGCTGACCCAATAGCTGGACAGCCCGCCGCCGAAGAAGTTGCCCAGATCGGCACCGAGAAAGGGCGCCCAGAAGCCCAGCACGCTCTGTTCGAGGCTGAAGCCCTTGCTCTTGAGGTAGAGGCCGTACCATTCGGCCACGAGGAACCAGTAGGGGTCCAGCAGGAATCGTCCGAGCACGAGGCCCCACGTCTGGCGATAGCGGAGGAGTTGCAGCCAGGGGACCTGACGCGGTGAGGCATCGCCTGTGGCACGATCGGAGCGTCCGGCGAGGATGTATTCGCGCTCGTGGGGTGAGAGCCGGGGGTGCTCTTCGGGACGGGCGTACAGGCGACGCCAGGCGATCAGCCAGATCACTCCGAGGGAGGCCGTGATGAGAAATGCGGGACGCCAGCTTCCGAACCACTTGTAGATGAACAGGACGATGAAGGGGGCGACGGCCCCCCCGATGGAGGAACCGCTGTCGAAGAGGGCGACGGCCCAGGCGCGTTCCCGGGCGGGGAACCATTCTGAGACGGCTTTGCCGCCGCCGGGGTTGTTGGCGGCCTCTCCGCAGCCCAGGAAGAAGCGGAACACACTGAAGCTGAACAGGCCTTGAGCCGTTGCGGTGAGGGCGCCGACGATCGAGTAGAAGGTTACGCTGATCGTCATGCCCTTTCGGGTGCCAAGTCGATCGAGGAGCCGTCCGAAGACGCTCTGCATGATCGTGTAGGCGACGCGAAAGGATATCAGGATGACTGCGAATTCGGAGTTGCTCCAGTGGTATTCGCGTTCCAGGATCGGCGCCAGGGCGCTGAGGGTCTGTCGGTCGATGTAGTTGATGACGGTGACAGCGAAGAGCATGCCGCCGATCCACCATCGCAGATGTCGAATCGGTTTGAGGCCCCGTGGGGCGTCGGTGCTCGGTGTGTGGGCAGGTTCCATCATCGGCCCCCAAGCCTTCCGGCGTCTTGATTCGAAACGGGATTCCGGGATGCTACGAACCCGATGGGCCCCGGGAGTATACCTGTCCGGAGGTTCCGGCGTCCAAGGAAAATGCCGGGGGCGTCGGCGGTGTGTTGTCGGGGTGTTGTGCCGGTCCCTTGACGGGCATCGCCTCTTGAGGCGACTATACGCGGCACCGGCGACGGCCGGGAATCTCCGGCACCTGTTCTTCAGGGAGCACTGAGGTATGTCCGGTCTATCTTTGACTCGCAGGCAGATGTGCGGATTGCTGACGGGGGCGGCGGTGGATTGGGGGCTTGCGGTTCGGGGGGTGCGCGCGGAGGGTGCGGGGGTCGGAAGCACCTCGCCAGCGGGCCGGCGGATCAAGGCGTTCTGCATCGATTTCAATTGGGGACCGGAGGGCTTCGCGCCGGCCGGGATGTTCCAGCAGGCGTCGGCGAAGGAGCATTTCGCCTGGTATCGCGACCTGGGCGTCAATACGATCCAGACGTTCTGCGTGTCGTGCTGCGGGCATGCGTGGTATCGCAGCGGCGTGGCGCCGACGCAACCGGAAATGAAGGGCGACTTCCTGGCGGAGATCACCGAGCTGGGGCACGGGGCCGGCATGAAGGTGATGGGGTATTTCTGCATCGGGGCGAATACGCACTGGGGCAAGACGCATCCGGAGTTGAGCCATGGGGCTCCCAGCAAGATCCATATCCCGTTCACGACGGAGTATCTGGATTACCTCTCGCGTTCGATGCAGGATGTGGTGACGAAGGTGCCGATCGACGGCTTCATGGTCGACTGGTTGTTCAGCCCGCCGCCCAAGTGGATCGCCTGTGAACAGAAGATGTACGCTGAGTTGCTTGGCGAGCCATTTCCCGGTTCGGCAGCGATCACTCCGGCCCGGGCCGCCGAGTTTCAGCGGCGGGCGACCGAACGTGCCTGGTCGCAGATTCGCAAGGCGACGAAGGAGGCTCGATCCGGCGTGATCATCTGGCTGAGCTGCTACGATCTTCGCGAGCCCCAGGTCGTCGGTTCGCGGTTGTTCAAGGAAGTCGACTGGCTGATGAACGAGCATCCGGATACGCGGAGCCTGGAGGCGGCTCGCCGGGAGATCGGCAGCCACACGCGCCTGATCCAGTGCATCTGCGGATGGGGCGATCAGCACAATGCGGACAGGGTACTGAAGGATCCGCAGTGGGCGGACGTGGGTATGTACGGGTTCGCCAAGGCCGATGTGAAGACCACATTGCCGCCGACGACCGACGCCAATGCGAAGAACATCGATGCGATGCGCAAGGCGTTTCGATCGATGACGGATTGACCGTTGCGATTCTGGGATGACGGCGTGGGTGGGGATGGACGTTTTCAGAAGGGCTTCTGAGATTGCTGGATATCCGACCGGGCTGGTTTCAGTCCGGTTGATCTTTGTGAGGAGCAAGAAATGGCTACAGCGGGAAGACTGACGGGCAAGAAGGCACTGGTGAGCGGGTCGGGCACGGGGATAGGCCGGGAGATCGCGCTGGAGTTTGCGCGGCAGGGGGCCGACGTGGTTCTGCACTATTCCCACAGCGCCAGCGGTGCCCAATCGGCGGTGGAGGAGATCAAGGCGATGGGCCGTCGTGCGGCGGCTTTTCAGGCCGACTTCGACTCGGCGGATGAGGCGGCGGCGCTGGGCAAGAAGGCCCTGGATTTTCTGGGTGGGGTGAACTGCCTGGTCAACAATGCGGGCATCACGTTCAACAAGCCCTTCTTGAAGGTGACGCAGGCCCAATTCGACAAGATGTATCACGTGAACATCCGGGCGCAGTTCTTCCTGACGCAGCCGGTCGTCGAATGGATGTTCGGTCACGGCGGCGGGGCGATCTGCAACATCACGTCGATCCACGGTGTGTCGGGTGCCCCGGAGCACTCGGTGTATGCCGGGACCAAGGGGGCGATCATCGCCTATACCCGCTCTCTGTCGGTCGAGTTGGGTCATCGGGGCGTTCGGGTCAACGCCATCGCGCCGGGATGGGTCAACGTGGAGAATTACTTCAAGGTGCTGCCGGGCTTCAGTCTGGAGCAGGCCCGGGAGGACGCCAAGACCAAGGTGCCTATCGCTCGGCCGGGCGATCCGCTGGACATCGCGAAGCTGGCGGCGTTTCTGTGTTCGGATGAGTCGGGGTACATCGTGGGACAGACGATCGTGGCCGACGGCGGCACGACATCGCTGATGTCGCTGATATCCGACTTTGTGCACGAATCGAGCGCCCATTTTGGCGCCGGTTATCTGCCGGGGACGTAGCCGGTCGGTGGGTATGCATTCTGACGTACGAGGTGGTTGCCGGGGACGCGTCCGGCATGGTGGCCCGCCGGAAGCCGCAGGGTGGCGGGCCCATGATGGCGAAAAGGAAGAGACAGCATGAACGAAACGACACTGCTCGGAGGGTTGGTGGTCGGGTTGGGGGGCTTCATCATGGGCAGCGGCTCCTGGCCGTTCAAGCTCATGAAGAAGTATCAGTTCGAACATTGGTGGTTCGTGGGGATGTTGGTCGGGCTGATCATCATGCCCTGGACGATCACGCTGCTGGGGTGTCCCAACGCGATTGAAGGGCTGCGGATGGTGCCGGGTTCGGCGCTGCTGAAGGCGAACATTTTCGCGTTCGGCTGGGGCATTGCCAACGTGTTGTGCGGGATCTGCTTCGTGCGGATCGGCGTGGCGCTGACAGGAGCAATTCTGGCAGGCCTGGGCGTTTCGGTGGGTGCGATTGTCCCGATGATCTTCAAGGGGTCCGGGCTGTTCAGCAGCGCACCGGGTTTGAATTCCGCGGCCGGCAAGACCGTTCTGCTCGGCGTCGCGGTGATGCTCGTGGGTGTGGTGATCGCTTCGTTCGCGGGTTTTGGGCGAGATCGGGCCCTCAAGAAGGACGAGAAGACCGCGGGCGGGTTTACGGGTGGCCTGATCATGACGGTGGTGGCCGGGATCCTTTCCACGGGTACGTCCTTCGCTTTTGTGTACGCTCAGGATCCGATCGTGCAGAGTCTGGCGGCCGTCAACCCGGTCAAGTCGGCTCCCGGCTCTACGCCGGTGCCGGTAACCTTCGCGGTCTTTGCGGTCTCACTGGCCGCCGGGGCGGTGATCAATATCGCCTACGCCGTCTATCTGCTCACGAAGAACAAGTCGTGGGGTGTTCTGACAACGAGCGGGTGGGAGTTCTTCCTGGCGATCATCATCGGCGTGAACTTCAGTCTGGCGGTGACATTGATGGGCAAGGGCATGCTTCTGCTGGGTGCCTTGGGTGCGTCGGTCGGCTGGGGGATCCAACAGGCGATGCAGATGACGGGCGGGCAGGTGGTCGGTTTTGTCAGCGGCGAGTGGAAAGCGGTTCACGGGAAGCCGCGGACACAGATGTACGTGGCGATCGGCATCCTGATCTTCGCGGCGTTCATCATGGCCTATGGCAACAACCTGGCCAAGTGATCGATCGGATGGAGGGGCGGCGTCGGCCGGACCTCCTTTCGCGGATCGGCTCAGACTGAGGATTTGAGATGCAGGCGAGGGACCTCCTGGTGGGGTCCCTCGCCTGCGTTCTCGGGAACACGGCATGGAGCTTTCGGCTCTGGCGAGCCAAGGCTTGTCCATTGGGCAGTGCAGGTGCTGTGCCTGCATCACGGCAGTGCGCTGAGTGAGACGTTGACACCCCGCTGGGCGAACACTTCCCTCAAGACCTCCTCGAACATCTTGGGCACGTCGGTGATTGCGAACGTCCTTTCGGGCCATAAATCGCGGCGGAGTTCCACATGGCCGTCGTAGAAGCAGACGCTTCCCTGTTCCACAAGGCTGGGTTCTCCATTGACGAGGGGATATCCACGTTTCCTGGCACCGTGATACTGTCCCAGTTCATCTCCGACGGGGTAGTAGATGGTATCACATCCCATCCAGGCCCCCGTGACCAAGTCTTTGTTAGGGTGTGAGTCGGTCAGGACGACCATGGGATCGCCGGCCACATTTCGCTTCCACCACTCATCGTAGAGCATGGTCAGGTTGGACGGTGCATGCACTTGGCTGGGCTTCATGATGTGTCCCGGGGCGCCGAGCTGCAATGTCAGGGATTCCGGTTCCCACCAATCGTCTTCCTTGATAAGCCATGGGGGGAGGATCCACTTGCGTCCGAGAATGCTCCGGGTGTAGTTGAAGGCATTCTGAGACTTGTCGGCATTGGTCACCCGTTCGAACTCGGGACATCGGTAGAGGTTGGTGAAGCGGGCGTAGTTGAAGAGGGTTCCCGATCGGGGCACCCATTCCTCGGAGTAGTTCACGCCCGCGGCGGACGCGAGGGCGGGCCAGTCTTCCTGTCTCGAGAACCATGTGATGTTTCCGGTTACTCCCTGGACGTTGCCCACGATTGTCTTGCTGCACCATTCTTCGGCGTAGGCCCATTGCCGATCGGTCATCTTGGAGAGGTCGTATGGGGCTTTGGAGGTGTCGTCGCCCAGGTCCTTCAGATCGTCCCACCCCAATCCCAGGAAGGGCGGTGTTTCATTGTAGTCCTCGGAGTATGTGATGACCGCCTTGCATAGCTGTGCGATTCGCGTAGCACAGATCGATCCTCTGGCCTGCTTTCTCGCTGTGCCGAGGGAGGGGAGCAGGATGGATATCAACAAGGCGATGATGGCCACGACCACCAGGAGTTCGATCAACGTGAAGCCCTGCTTGTGAGATGCGGACGGACTGCGTTTGACTGTCATTCTTGACCCTTTCTACATCGTTTGAGCGCTTCGAGAGATTCCCGGTTTGGATTCAGCAGGGGACAAAACGGGATAGGGGTGTGAACCACCACTTCGCCCAAGGAACGACACGAACGCTTCAACAGCAAGAGTTTCGGGTGTCGTTCGAGCAGTTTCCCTGCAATGCTGCGAGGGCCTTCCCCTCCGGGTCGGCATGGAACCGGCTCGCACATCCGGCTCTTCCCCTTCCCTATCTGCCCGATCTCCACCCCGGCGATCGTTCGGTTCCAGGATGGTTCACACTCCCCACCCCACCACGTCGCTAGGGCCTCATGGTATCGAGGGCATGCGTCCGGGATTCTGAACCCAGGGTTAGCTTTGGTTTAAGATATCGATAAGGGACGGACGGCATACGGATCCCATGCGCGTGGGGAAGGTTCTGTTCGAGATGAGGGACGATTGCCCGTGTGCTCCGGTCCGATCAGGAGGGCCGCCACCGCAGATCGGGCTTGCGTGCGGCGCCGACCTCGTCCAGGCGGTTGACGGGCATGGTGAACGGCGCGTGATGCAGCAGGTCGGGACGCTGGCGTGCATCGCGGGCGATGGCCAGCATGGCCTCGACAAAGGCATTGAGTGTCGCGAGTGATTCGGTTTCGGTCGGCTCGACCATCAGGCAGTGCGCGACGGGCCAGCTCATGGTGGGAGGATGGATGCCGTAGTCGACCAGACGCTTGGCCACATCGAGCACCGTGACGCCGAAGTCGCGGAATTCGGGGACGATGATGAATTCGTGGGCGTAGGGGCCAGCAAAGGGGAAGCTGTATTCGCCGCGGAGTCTGGCCGCCAGGTAGTTGGCCGCCAGGACGGCCTTGGTGCTGGCATCGCGCAGGCCGTCGGGACCGAGGGCCCGGATGTAGGTCCACGCGCGGATCAGGACGCCGATCTGGCCGTAGAAGCTTCTGACCTTGCCGATGCTTTTGGGGCGGTCGCTGTCCCACGTGAAGGTTCCGTCGGGCTTGCGGATCACCTGGGGAACGGGCAGATAGTCGCGGAGGTGCTCGGCCACGGCCACGGGTCCGGATCCGGGGCCACCGCACCCGTGGGGGGTGCTGAAGGTCTTGTGAAGGTTGTAGTGCATGACGTCGACGCCGAGGTCGCCGGGGCGCGCGATGCCCATGATGGCGTTCATATTGGCCCCGTCGAGGTAGAGCATGGCCCCATGATCGTGGAGGACCTTGGCGACCTGCCGGATCTGGCCGTCCCAGAGGCCGGCGGTGTTGGGGTTTGTGATCATCAGCGCGGCGGTCTGGCTGTCGACCTTGGCTTTCAGATCTTCGATGTCGATACGTCCGTCCGGGCGCGACTCGACGGTCTGTGTGTGCCGTCCGCATACGGCGCAACTGGCGGGGTTGGTGCCGTGGGAGGTGTCGGGTGTCAGGACCTTCGGCCTCACGCCGCCGTGATCGCGGTGATAGGCATTGATGATCATCAGGCCGGTCATCTCGCCATGGGCGCCGGCAGCGGGTTGGAGGGTGACATCGCTGAGTCCGGCGATTTCGGCCAGGGCCGTTCGAAGTTCGTGGAGCATCTCCAGGATGCCCTGGACGTCATCATCGGGCTGATACGGATGCAGGTTGGCCAGGCCCGGCAAACCGACCGCCCGTTCGTTGATTTTCGGGTTGTACTTCATCGTGCAGGAACCGAGCGGATAGAAGTTGCCGTCGACGCTGAAGAGGCGGTGGGCCAGGCGGGTGTAATGCCGCACGACGTCGCATTCGCCGACCTCGGGCAGTGGAGGGGCTCCGGCGGAGGCGTCGGCCAGAAGTTCCCGGGGCACCATGTCGGTGAGATCGGCACTGGGGACGTCGTCGGGGGGCAGCGAGACACCGCATGCTCCCGGCGATCCCATTTCGAAGATCAACGGTTCGGGCGGGACAAGCCCCGCACCCTGGAGTTCGGACGGTTCAATCGTGGTCATGGTTCAGCTCATACTTCCCTGGCACATCGCGGTGGCCGGCAGCGTATCGGGCCGGACAGGCCTCGCACTTGCCGTGACACACCGTTTGGCCTCCTTGGTTCTCTATGCCTTCCGCAGGGCATCGACCAGGGTGTCGATCTGCGTCTTGGTGCGTTTCTCCGTAACGGCGACCATGAAACAATCGCTGAGATTCGGGAACCACCGACCCAACGGCACGCCGGCGAGGATGCCCTTCTTGTGGCAGTTGGCCAGAAGCCTGGGCACGTCTTTCCGGGTTCTTACGACGAATTCCTTGAAGAACGGCGTGTCGGGGTATGCGACTTCGAACCCATCGAGTTCGGCGATTCGTGCTGCGGCGTAATGCGCCTTGTCGAAGCACATCCGTGCGATCCGGCGAATGCCCTGCCGCCCGACGGTCGACAGATAGATGGCCGCCCGGAGGGCCAGCAATCCCTGGTTCGTGCAGACATTGCTGGTCGCCCGCTCGCGACGTATGTGTTGTTCGCGTGTCTGCAGGGTCAGGCAGTAGGCACGTCGGCCGGCGGCGTCCTGTGTGGCGCCGATCAATCGTCCCGGCAATTTGCGCATGTGTTCCTGTCGGCAGGCGAGGAGTCCCAGATAGGGGCCTCCCAGGGACAGGGGTATTCCCAGCGGCTGGCCCTCACCGACGACGATGTCGGCCCCGAACTGTCCCGGGTTCTTGAGGAGTCCGCAGGCGATCGGGTCGGTCAGGACGATGACCAGGGCCCCCGCCGTGCGAGCCACGGTCGAGATCATGTCGAGACGTTCGAGGCAGCCGAAGAAGTTCGGCGACTGGATCAGGACGGCGGCGGTGTCGTTATCGAGCAGGCCGTCGAGTTGGGGCAAGTCGACGTGTCCGTGTGTCAGTGGGACGGGCACGAGTTCTATGGGCAGTTCACGTGTGTAGGTAGACAGCACGGCGCGGCAATCGGGGTGGATCGATTCGGGCACGAGCACTCGGCGGCGGCCGGTGATGGCCCTGGCCATCAGAACCGCCTCGGCCGTTGCCGAGGCCTGCTCGTAGAGGGAGGCGTTGGAGACGTCCATCCCGGTGAGTTGGCAGACCATGGTCTGAAACTCGTAGAAGGCCTGGAGCGACCCCTGGGAGACCTCTGCCTGATAGGGGGTGTAGGCCGTGACGAATTCGCTTTGATTGGCCATGGCATCGACCACGGTAGGGATGAAGTGGTCGTAGGCACCGGCGCCCAGGAAACACGTGAGCTCATCGCACGAGTGGTTGCGCCCGGCCAGACGGTTGATCTCGCCGAGGAGTTCGGGTTCAGACAGAGCCACAGGCAGGTTGAGCGGGCCTGTCAGGCGGTCGGCGGGGGCGATGGGGGCGTACAGGTCCTCGGGCGATGCCACTCCGATGGTCTGGAGCATGACGGAAACATCCTGGTCCGTCAGTTGAGTGAAGCGCATGGTACATCATCCTCTTCGTTTCGTGGTGCCGTCTCGTGTCAGACGGCGTTCTTTGCGTCATACTCCTGGGCGGTCATAAGCGAGGCCAGTGGGGCGAGGTTATCGGCGCGGACTCGGATCATCCAGCCCTCGTCGTATGGGCTGGAATTGACCAGCCCGGGTTCGTCGGCCAGGCGTTCGTTGATCGCCATGACCTCGCCATCAATGGCAGAGTTGAGTTCGCCGGTTGCCTTGACCGATTCGATCTCTCCGAAGGGCGTGCCTTCGCCGACTCGCGAACCCACCGCCGGCAAGTCTACGAAGGTTACGTCGGTCAGTTCGTCGGCGGCGAACTGAGTGATGCCGACTGTTACCACGCTTCCCTGGGCCATAAACCACTCATGGGTGGAGCTGTATTTTCGATCACTGGGCGAAGCCACGGTCGTTGCCTCCTGCTAGGACTCGCTACGTTCACTATGTTGAACGAGACTACGGCGACGGGCGGGGGCTGTCAAGGAACGGTCGCTCATGACCTATGTGTTCGGGCAGGATTCCAGTTTTTGGGGCAGCGGAACGCTCGACGGGCGAGCTTCGGACACCCGTTAGGCCTTCGGTTCTGGGGGTTGGTTCCGGTCCTGTTCCATGACATTTTTGCGATACCATGTCCACAGTGGGAGCCCGAGGATAAAGAAACCGGCAACGGCAATGGTGATGAGTTCCTTCGGGCTGGTGAGGCAACATAGTGCCAGCAGGTTGGGCACGGACTAGTCCTCGGCTTTCTTTCGGGCGGGAGGCGGTGTCGCGGCGGGCTGGCCGCGGAGTTGTCCGCCGATCGTCAGAACGCGGTTCTTGCCCTGACGTTTGGCTTGCAGCAGGGCGCCGTCGGCCTTGCGAATCAGTTCCTCGGGTCCTGAAGCCTCCCAGGGAAAACCCGCCAGGCCACCGCTGATCGTCAGTTGACCGCGGGCCTCGGGACCCAGACTGGGGAAGTGGTGGGTCGTCAGGGCATCGCGGAATCGGTCGACAACCGTGAGTGGGTCTGAGGGGTGCTGCGAACCGGCCTTTCGGGGCTGATCGGCATCCCAGAAGACCACGGCAAACTCATCGCCTCCGAAGCGGGTTACGACATCGTGCTTGCGGCAACACCGCTGCATGAGCCGGCCGATTTCGCGGATGACTTCGTCTCCGGCGGTATGGCCGTAGGTGTCGTTGTATCGTTTGAAATTATCGATATCGAACATCAGCATGGTGACGCGGAACCGCTGTTTGCCCGCCCGGTCGAGGAGGTGGGGGAGGAACTGGTCGAGATACCGCCGATTTCGCAGCCCACTGACCGGATCGGTGGTTGCCTGGCGTTGGGTCTGCGTCTGTCGGTGATGGGCCATCAGGATGGCCCCGAACAGTCGGGCGTAGTGCCGGAGTTTCTCGGCGTGCCGGGCGCTGTAGGCCGTGCCCATCGAAGGGCCCAGGACCACGCGGCCGATCAGGTCGCCGCCGTGGGTAAGTCCCTCGGTCAAAACGGGCGAGGATATCTCCGCACCCTTTCGGGCCGACTGACCGAAGGCAAATACTTCGGCGGATTGAGCTTCCATCGCCGTGCATGCCAATTCGGCCAGACGTTCCAGAACGAGTCGAAGATCGCCTCCTACTCCCTCGAGGGCCTCGGCCAGGTCGGACAGTTCGTCCATACTTGCGGAGGGGGCCACGACGGGGGAGGGCACGTCCGACTCTTCGCCGAAGTATCCGATGGCCGTGTGCAGTTCTTCGACGGAGGGGGGGTAGATCAGATAATCGTTGGCACCCGAGGAGATCAGACGGCGAGCCGTGGGTTCGGCATGGGGGCGACAACAGAGAATGATGGGGACGTCCGCGCCGGCGGCTGCTCGAAGACCGGCCACCACGGCATCGAGGCGGCGCGGTCCCTGTTCGATTCCCACGAGGATAGCACGCGTGCCCGGTGCGGCGGCCTGGGCAATGCCCGCCAGATAGCTCTGGGCCTCTACGATGTCCCAGGGTTCTCCGTGTGTTCGCAGCCAGCCAGCCATGTCGTTGCGCTCAGCGACCACGACCACGCGGTTGGCAGTACGGGATAGTTCACGCGTAGGGATCATGGTTTGCTTGCCCCGTATCCTCCGTCGGCAGGCTGTCGCTCAACAGGGCCTCGACTTCCTGCTGGCTGAGGAGTGGTTCGCCGGTAGCCCGCTTGTTCTGAGTCGTTCGCACGGTGTCCGCCGCTCCGGCCGGTTGGTTGGTCTGTTTGGAACGGCCTGGCGGGAGGCGCTTTGGACGATGGGTCGATGGTTGCCAAGGTGTCGGGACGTGCGGCGCTCGGAGCAGCCCGGATTCTCGGTCCACCGTACCTGTTGCGGTTCCAGTGCTTTGTCCCCCAGCGGGTTCCGTCTGAGGGACATCGCTTCCATCGTGCGAGAGAACGGTCGAGGTGTTGTCCCGGAGGACTGAACCGGACGGTCCCTTCGCTGCGAGGACGGCGGTCGGTGCCCCCGATGATGCCGATGCGTTTGTGGCCTCCGACGGCGTGGGCATCATCGCCAGACGATTCTGGTGCAACGACGGGAGGATGGCCGTAATTCGGCTTAGTGTGACCTCCGAGTCGGCTCCCAGAGAGACGGCTCGCTGTCGGCGTTGGCCGTCTGCCGATCTTCCGTAGACGTAGATGGGCACTCCCGGGGCGTACTGGGCTGCCAGCGTGAAGAACTCGAGTTCGTTGGCTTCGAGGCCGTCGAGGCAGACGAGGACAGCAGCGATCGGGCGTCCGCAGGGACGTACGAGACGGGCCATGGCACCGTATACGGTCTCAACGTGCTCGACGTCGAACTCGGCCTGGCACACGGCGCGATCGAAATCGTCGCTTGTGCCTCCCGGCCGTTCTACTACGTGGAGTATCGATGGACTCGTCACGCAACTCATTGCAGACAATACCCCTCGCTTGGCCCCCTCCTGGCCATACGCAGGCAGGTCATTTCAGGAAGTCAGTGTATCGCGCCTCTTCATCTGGTGTCAAACCCTTGGCAAGGGGCACCGCGGTTCGTAGTATTTGAGGTTTGGGCTCCAGCTTTGCCGCCGGTACGGGGTGGGCAAGTCGCAGGGGCCGATCGGGTCCGCCGGATGTCCGGGATGCGGGACGGCCCGTTGGGATGCACAGATTGCGTACGCTCAACACGTTCGGATCGGGAGAAGACTCGCCTTGAATTCACGGTGGCGTCAATTGTTGGAGTCGGTGGATCGTGAGCGAATTGCCCGCCTGGCGATGGAATGGCTTTCGATTTCCAGCCCGACGGGGCACACTCGTCGGGTCAGCGAGGCCTTTGCCGGCCACTATCGCGACCTGGGGTTTGACGTGGAGGTGTTCGATGACGTGCCCGACGCTCCGGGCGTCGCGGCGCGATGGACGCCCGTTCCGGGCGGACGGACGCTTCAGCTCGACGGGCACATCGACCACGTTCCCGTGGAGCACGCTCCTGCTCGGATCGTCGGCGGCGAGATTCACGGTCGCGGCGCCTGCGATATGAAGGGGGCGCTGGCGGCATTGGCCGAGGCGGTTCGCGTGGTTGTGACGTCGGGCCTGCCTCTGAAGGGCAATCTCCTGTGTACAACACACGGAACCCATGAGGCGCCGGACGGCTATGGCGAAGGATTGATTGCCATGATTCGTCGCGGGGTGCATGGTGACGCGGCGCTGGTGGCCGAAGGGCCGAGCGACACCATTGCGCTGGCCGGACGGGGTTCGGCGATCTACGAATTGAACATTACGCGTGAGGGAGACGTCGAGCACGAGTTGGTGTGCGCGCATCCGACGCCGGCGTGGGCGGCGATTCGCGCGGCCGCCGAGATCGACCGCATGCGCGAGGAGCTTCAGGCGGGGCCGGAACAGCCCTTCGTGGGGCGCGAGAGCATCTTTGTCGGGCAGATGCACGTGGGGGATTTTTACAATCGCGTTCCTACCCGGGCGTACCTGCAAGGCACCCGGCGGTTCTTCCCCGATCACCCGTCGGGGCGCGTGCGGCAGGAGTTGGAGTCTCGGCTGCGTCCGCTCGTTGAGAAGGCCGGGTGCAAGCTGGATCTGGGCTGGCGACTCGTTCGCGAGGGGTTCCGCGTCTCACCCGATGATCCGCTGGTTGTTGCCCTGCGGGCGGCCATGACGGCCGTCGATGGAAAAGAGCCACCGTTTGGCGGGATCTACGTGGTGGCGGACGGTTCGATATTCGTGGCGGAAGCGAAGATTCCCGCGGTGTACGCGGGGGCGGGCGGCACGACGGCCCATGCGGACCGTGAGTTCATCGCCTTGGATGATCTGGTTCGAGCCGCTCGGATGTACGTGTTGACGATTCTAAACTATCTGGGGTTGTCAGAATGATGTTCGATCAGTGTAGCAGTGAGCGTGGGTCGGGCGGGTTGCAGCGGGTACTGGTCCGGGCGATTGTCCTGGCGGCGGCCTTCTTCGGGGCGACGGCATTTGCGGCAAACGATTTGGCCTCGCGGATCGACGGCGTAGTTGCGTCGGGCAAGAAGGGCGAGGTGATGGCCGGTATCCGTGTGGTGGAGTTGCCGAGCGGCCAGGTGTTGTACGCTCTGAACGCCAACCGCGCGTTCATTCCCGCCAGCAACATGAAGCTGCTCACGACGGCGGCGGCGATCGATCTGCTGGGGGTTGATTTCACATACAAGACCCTCCTGGTGCAGCGTGGCAATGACCTGATCGTGATCGGATCGGGCGATCCGGGAGCGGGCGATCCGCGATTCGCCCTGCAGCGCAACGAGGCGGTGACGGCGATGTTTCACCGTTGGGCCGAGGCGATGGGCAAGGCGGGAATCAAGGAAGTCACAGGGGAGATCCTGTTTGATGATTCGATCTTCGACAGCACGTGGATCAACCCGAGTTGGAGGACCGCCGAGCTCGATTCATGGTTTGCCGCCCCGGTGGGTGGGCTGAACTTCAACGACAATTGCATCGACATGATTATCGAGCCCACCAAGCCGGGCGAGGCGTGCAACGTCGTGATGACACCGCGGACGCAGACAGTTCAGATCGTCAACAACTGCCGAACGGGAGGCAAGGGCAAGCCGGTTTGCGGTCGCAAGGCCGGTGAGGATGTCATTCAGATCAATGGGGGTTGTGTAAAGAAGACGACGCTGTCACCCGTTGCGGTTCACGATCCGGGGATGTTGTTCGCCGGTGCTTTTCGCGAAGTGCTGGTGGCTTCGGGGATCAAGGTGAGTCAGAAGATCCGCCGGGTTCGCGTTCGACAGGCCGACGGGAGCCTTCCGGCCGACTGCAAGGTTCTGGCGGTGTATGAGACGAAGCTGCCGGATGTCCTGACCCGGTGCAACAAGTTCAGCCAGAATCTGTTTGCCGAGTGTCTGCTCAAGACCATCGGCTACTACCACGGTCGCACGCCGGGCGACGCCGCTGCCGTGGGGAGCTGGACGACGGGGCGGGTGGCCATTCGCCAGTACATGATGAAGGTCGGTTTGCAGCCGCACGAATGCGTCATCGACGACGGCAGCGGTCTGAGCCATGACAATCGTCTTTCTCCGACGCATCTGACGACCGTCCTCCAGAACATGTACAACCATCCTGCCCGCGACATCTTCATTCAGAGTCTGGCCGTCGGGGGCAAGGACGGAACGATCAAGAAGCGAATGACGAAGCTGGAAGGGCAGGTGTACGCCAAGACGGGCTACGTCGCCGGTTCGCGGACACTGAGCGGGTACGTCAGCGATCGGACCGGCAAGAAGTGGGCCTGTTTCTCCATTCTCTTCAACAACATCAAGGGCGGGACGACACCTTACGTGACGATTCAGGACGAAGTGGTCAAACTCATCGCTCAGTTTGTTGAGGGGCGAATCCCGGCCGGCAAACCGTGAACATGAAGGTGGCAATTATCATCGAGCGGATGGAGCCTTGGCGGGGCGGTGCGGAGACGAGCACGCTTCAATTCGCGGACCATCTGTTTCGACTGGGGTGCGAAGTTCACGTGGTGACGGCCAGCGATGTTCCGTCTTCGCCGGCCTTGTCGGTTCATCCGCTGTCGGTGAAGGTGCCTACGCGAGAGGCCAGGAGTGCGGGCTTTCTCCGGCGGGTGGAGGAGTTTCTCAGCCACCAGTCGTTCGACATCGTGCACTCGATGCTTCCGACGGACTGCTGCGACGTGTATCAGCCGCGAGGCGGGACGGTGGCCGAGAGTATCGATCGCAACCTGGCGCTGATCCGTTCGCCGCTGGCTCGATCCGCCAAGCAATTGGCCAATCGGCTGAATGTGAAGCAGCGTCGGCTTCTCAGCCAGGAGTCGCGGGTTTTCGGTCGGCGTGGCCGGCCGATCATCGCCGCACTGAGCCGCTACGTGGCCTGGCAGCTCCAGGAACACTACCAGATGGAGCCGTCGCGCGTTCGCGTGGTCTTCAACGGTGTGGACGTTTCGGACGTCGCCCCGGATCAGCGTGAGGCCAACCGCCGGCTTCTGCGAGAGGAATACGGTGTGGGGCCCCATGAGTTCGTGTTGCTGATGGTGGCGCACAACTTCAAGCTCAAGGGTGTGGCTCGTTGCGTCGAGGCGATCGGGCGGATTCGTGCCCAGGGGGGGCCGCAGGCGAAGGTGCTGATCGTCGGGCGCGACAATCCGGTGCGGTATCGCCGTCTTGCGGAGAGGCTCGGTGTGGCGGCGGACATTACCTTTGTCGGGCCCTCCGATCGCATTTCGGCCTTCTACCAGGCGGTGGACATTCTGGTGCATCCGACCTACTACGACCCGTGCAGCCGGGTGGTTCTCGAGGCGATGGCCAACGGCGTGCCGGCGATCACGACGCGTCACAACGGCGCCGGCGAAGTGATTGAAGACGGCGTGCAGGGTTATGTGATAGACTCGGCGGACGATGTGGAGGCCCTGGCCGATCGGATCTGCCGTCTGGCGGATCCGGATCATCGTCGATCGTGCGGCGAATACGGGCGCAAGCTTCGCGATCGCGTGAGCATGGCCCGCCATGCCGAGGGGCTTCTGGACGTCTACCGCGAGATACTCGCGGGAAGAGGGCAACGATGACGCCGCAGGGTTGGATCGTACTGATCGTGGTGGCGTATCTGGCGGGGTCGATTCCCTTCGGCCTGCTGGCCGGTCTGCTCAAGGGCGTGGACATTCGGAAGGTGGGCAGCCAGAACATCGGTGCGAGCAACGCCGGGCGTGTCCTGGGGCGGCATTGGTTCTTCATTGTGCTTGTCCTGGATGCGCTCAAGGGGTTCGTACCCGTTCTGGTGGGGAGCCTCCACGTGGGGGGCGACGCGGCGGCGAACACGTCTGTTGGGCAATGGTGGGTTCTGGGGGTCGCGCTGGCGGCCCTGTTGGGCCACCTCTTTCCGGTGTATCTGGGCTTCCGGGGCGGTCGAGGTGTTTCGACGGCCCTGGGCATCGTCCTGGCGATCTGGCCGTACTACACGATTCCGGGGGTGCTTGCCTTCGGGTTGTGGTGGGTGGTCAAGGGGCTCAGCGGCTACATCTCCGTTGCGTCGATCAGTGCGGCAGGAGCGTTTCCGATCCTTGTCATATTGGTGGCCTTGGCGGCGGGTTGGCCGCTGGGGGCACTCACTCCGTTGATCCTGTTTGCGGTCTGTATCGCGGTGCTGGTTGTTGCCCGTCATTGGGCCAATATTCAGCGACTGCGCTCCGGTCAGGAACTGGCTCCGGACCGGCTCTCGGAGACATCGTCGGAGCCGGCGCAGAAGTCCTGACCCGGCCTCTTTCCTGAAAGGGCAGCCCGTCATGATGCGACGCGCCATGTCGATGTGTGGAATCCTTCTCGCGCTGATGGCCGGTGTGACGAGGGCGGCCGATCCGTACCGTCTTGTGTGGGACACGCCGTCGAAGGACTCGTCGGGATCGATGCCGCTGGGCAACGGGGATATCGGCATCAACTTGTGGGTCGAAAAGGGCGGCGACCTCTTCTTCTACATCAGCAAGACAGATGCCTGGGATGAGAACGCCCGACTGGTGAAGCTCGGGCGGGTTCGGGTTCGAATAGCCCCGAATCCGTTCGCCGCGGACCAGCCCTTCCAGCAGGTGCTCGATTTGAAGACGGGGCGGATCGTCATTCGGGCGGGGCAGGGTGATTCCGCGGTGTCTCTGGCGGTCTGGGTCGACGCGAACCGCCCCGTGATTCTCGTTGAGGCCGAGGGCCGGCGCGCCTTCGATCTGACCGCCTCCGTCGAGTTGTGGCGAACGCGGGAGCGAACGCTCACCGGCCCGGAAGTCTACAGTGCCTACGGAATGGACGGGGGGCCCCAGCCCGTTGTCGTGCGCACGGATACACGTCTGCCCGCCCGCGACCATCGCCTGACGTGGTACCATCGCAATCCGGCATCGATCTGGCCCGGCACGATGAAGCTCCAGGGCATGGAGGCGTGGATGTCGACGGCGAAGGACCCTTTGCTTAACCGCACCTTCGGAGGGCAGATGCGGGGTGAGGGGCTCGTCGCAGAGAACGACTCAACGCTCCGGTCGGCGGCCGCCCGGACTCGGCGCGTGGTTTCGGTATATCTGCTGACCGCCCAGACGGCCACCGGCGACGAATGGGTTCAGCAGCTTTCGGGTGTCGTCAGCCGAGCTGATGCCGTTGCCCCCGAACAGGCCAAGGCCGCTCATGAGAACTGGTGGCGGCAGTTCTGGGATCGCAGCTACATTCACGTCTCGGGGGGGACGCAAGGGGAGCCCATCTCGACGAACGAGTTGCCGCTGCGGATTGGTGCCGACAGTGACGGCCAGAACGGTTTCGCGGGGCGGATACGTCACGCACGCGTCTTCAACCGGGTCCTGACGGATGAACAGATTGCCGCCCTGGCCGACGGGAAGCAGATCGGGCTTCCGAATTCGCCGGAGGTGGTAGGCTATTGGCGTTTTGCCCAGCCACAGAAGGGGGTGTTCGCGAATCTGGGGCCGGCGCCCATGCCGGCGGTCATTCGCGGGCAGGTGACGGTGCAGGGCGATTCCGAGGATCGCAGCGCCGTGCTGAATGGGCAGGGGTGGATCGAAGTCGCTCACAAGCCGGCATTGAATCTGGCGCAAGGCTGCATGCTGGAGGCGTGGATCTGTCCGGGCAAGCAGGCCGAGGGCGGCGGGCGGATCATCGACAAGTCGAAGGCGACGACATCCAACGGCTACCTCTTGGACACGTTTCCCGGCAATTCCCTGCGTTTCATCTGCCAGGCGGGCACGCTCAGTCATGATGCCAGGCTGCCGGTGGGGCGATGGTCTCATGTGGTGGGCGCCTATGATGCAACGACGGGAGAGCTGAAGCTGTTTGTGAACGGTCGGCGCGTGGCGAGCCGGCAGGTGGGGGCGAGCCTCGATCAGGTGACGCAGGCCTACGCCCTTCAGCGGTTCGTCGGTGCCTGCGCGGGCCGGGGCGCTTATCCCATCAAGTTCAACGGTTCGATCTTTACGGTCGATTCTCGCGAGCGCGACGAGTGCTACGACGCCGATTATCGTCGTTGGGGCGGGCCCTACTGGTTCCAGAACACACGGTTGCCCTATTGGCCCATGCTGGCCGCCGGCGACTTCGACACGATGCTTCCGCTCTTCCGCATGTATTCGGACATCCTGCCGATGGCCCGGGAGCGCACACGCGTGTACTTCAAGCACGAGGGGGCCTTCTTCCCCGAGACGCTGTACTTCTGGGGGGCCTACGCCAACAGCAACTATGGCTGGGATCGCAAGGGCAAGCCGGCGTCGCACGTGGATAACACCTACATCCGCTGGTACTTCGAGGGTGGGCTCGAACTGCTGTCGATGATTCGCGAGCACTACGCCTTCACGAAGGATGCATCCGTCGTTCGGACCACGCTGCTGCCGTTGGCCGATGCCATCATCGAGTTCTATGACCTGCACTACCCGCGAAACGAGCGGGGTCAGTTTGTCTTCAAGCCGGCTCAGGCCCTGGAAACGTGGCAGAACGTCATCAACCCGCTGCCGACGATCGCGGGTCTTCGGTATGTCCTCGATGGCCTGCTGTCTTTGCCGCAGGACCTTGCGGATGACGCGCGTCGGCAGACCTGGCAGCGTCTGCGGGCGGCCTTACCCGACCTGCCGATGCGGAAGGTCGACGGGCAGACGGTCATCTCGTCGGCCGAGAAGATACTCGGGCCCGTTTCGAACTCCGAGAATCCCGAGCTCTACGCGGTCTATCCCTACCGTCTGTTCGGTGTGGGCAAGCCGGACCTGGAGCTTGGCCGCCGGACGTTCAACCATCGTCGGGTGCGCGGGCATGTCGGCTGGCAGCAGGACGACACGCAGGCGGCGTTTCTGGGGCTGTCCAAGGAGGCCTCGGAGTATGTCTCGCGGCGATTGACGACGTGGCACAGCGGGAGCCGCTTTCCGGCGTTCTGGGGGCCGAACTTCGACTGGGTCCCCGATCAGGACCACGGCGGCAATGGGTTGATGGCCCTTCAGACGATGCTGATTCAATCGGACGAGAAGGGGACGATTCGCCTGCTGCCGGCCTGGCCCCGGTCGTGGGATGTGTCCTTCAAGCTGCACGCCGCCCAGGCGACCGTCGTTGAGTGCTCGTATCGGGCGGGCAAGATAGAAAGCCTGCGAGTTACGCCGCCGGAGCGCCGGTCGGCCGTAGTGGTCGTCGACGGAGCATCACCTCAGAAACCTTGACCCGGCGCTGCATGGCACCAAACCGTGAGGAGTTGGTGGGGAAGAGCCGCAAATGAAACGAGGCGGGGCCGCGACGAACGGCAGCCTCCGCCTCATTCCACCCTGCGGATCGTGGGGGCTACTTCTTCTCGACGATCGCAAGTCTCGCACTGTCACTGATGGCCCGGACGTGCGGGGTGTACATCGCCTCGGCACGGCTGGGCAGGGCGCTGAAGACGCCGGGTGTCTCGCATCGCAGTTCGTAGGCCAGTTTGTGCGTGCCTTGCGACAGGTACGTCGCGAAGAAGACGACTTTCTGGTCGCGCAGTTCCAGGTTGGCGTAGACGCCGCCACCATAGGCGTACCCGCTGACCAGTTCCACCGGTTCGCAGCCGGCGGGCTTGGGGTCTTCGAAGATCAGGTATTCATAGTTGTTCTTCGCCTCGATCTGGAGGCACACTTCCAGCCGGGTGCCGCTGCTGAGTTCCTCGCCGGGCTGAACGGGCACGCGGTCGTACTCTATGGTCTGGTACTCTTCCTTGACGCGTTTACGCTCGTTCGGGCGCCAGACATCCCGCGTCTTCGTGACCTCCTTGGGAATCAGTTTGACGTAACTTCGCGTGACGGCCACCTGGTGTCCGGCTGCCTTGATCGGGTCTTCGCGGGTGTAATAGCGGAGGAATCCGGATACGTAGAGGTTGCCTCGACCATTGCGGGCGACCTTGACCGTGTGCTTGCCGGGCTGGAGGTCTTCGATGCCCACGGGCGTTACGGCGTCGAGCGTCAGGACGTTGGCCTTGGTGATCCGCAGTTCGTTTCGCAGCTTGCCGTCGATCTCGATGCGGACCGTCATGTCGGGGTCCAATTCGCCCGAGGCCTGGAGATACTCCGACAGGGCGTAGACGCAAAGGGCGGTGTCCTTAGTTGAGTACCACTGCGCCCCGCGGCGATTCTGGACCAGCCAGCGAACGATCATGGGCACCCACTTATGCTTGGGATCGGAGGCCAGGACGGCACGCAGGACCATGGCCGTCATTTCCAGACCGTTGTCATACCAGTACCACCAGCCGTCGTTGTGTCCCCAACTGGCGGTGCGGCTCGGCTCATCGAGCCGGATCGTATTGCCGAAGTTCCCGATGATAACCGCAGCACGGTTGCGATCGCCGACGCGGGCCAAAACGATGGCCAGGAGGGCCCGTCCATAGTCCGTCATGTCGTCTCGCTTCTTGAACACGTCGTCGAGCACAGCGCGGACTTCGGCGGTCGAGAGAATCGAGCCGGGGTTCTCAACGGCCAGGGCCATGAGCATCCAGGCCCGGACGTTCCCGTCGTCTTGCGTCCAGGCCCACCGCCCGACCGGTGAGGGCGAGGTGATCCGCTTTCGGAGAAACGCCACACCGCGGGCGAGGATGGATCGGTCGAAGGCGACGTCGGCCTCGCGGGCCTCGGTCAGTCCGTAGACCACATAGGCGGTCATGTACGGGTTCGACTCGTCGTTCTTCCACCAGCCCCATCCGCCATCGGCCTTCTGGAAGTCGGCGAGCCGCTTGAGCCCGGCCTGGATCATGTCGTTCATCTTGGCGGTGTCGAAGACGGGGTTTCGACTCAGCTTAGCGAGCAGGCGGGCGTTTTCGGGACCGCCCTTCTGTTTGGCCAGTGCGGCGATCTGCTCCAGGCTGATCCCCAGCTTCTGAAGGGACTTGCTGGTGACGACGGCCGGAAGGAAACGGCTCATCGTCTGTTCGACGCACCCGTAGGGATAGTCCAGGAGATACGGCAGGGCGTCGATCATCACCGAGGCGATCGACGGCTGCGTGATCAGTTCGAGCGATTGGCTGTTGGGTTTGATCTCGGCCGGCACATCCAGGGCCAGTTCGACCGGCCCGTCGGCGCCGTCGGTCAGGTCGCCGGTTCGGGCGATGAACTTGTCCGCTCCGTATTCAAGAACGGGCAGTTTGACTTCCATTGCGTCGGACACTTCGTCGGTCAGGGCCTTGGCCAGCAGCGCAACCTCACCGGGAGAGCCGGCCTGACAGACGAAGTCCACCTGGACCTCCTGATCGGCGGGCACCTCGACCCAGCGGCGATAGACCTGGGGTCCCTTGATGGGTTCACCGATGCCCAGGTCGGCTGCGACGCTTCGGGCGTCGGTGATCTTGAGTTGCGGCGTGACCTTCAACTCGACCTGCACCTTCTTGGCGGTCTTGAGGTAGTTGTGAACGATGGCCGAGATGTACACCATGTCCTTCTCTACCAGGAATCGGGGCGATTCCAGGCGGACGATCAGGTCCTTCTTGGTGACCAGATCGATCGACTGTTCGCCGACGCGGGTCTGCGTGTCACAGGCGATGGCGTGGAGCTTCCAGCCGGTCAGATTGTCGGGCAGCGTGACATCGACAGTAGCGTGTCCGTCGGCGTCGGTGCGGAGGTGGGCCTTCCAGAGCACGGCGTCGGCGAACTCCTTGCGAACCATGGGTTCTGCAAGTGCGGGTTCGGCCTTGCCCGGCGCCTCCGCCATCTTGGCCCGGCTGGCGCCCTTGGCCATCATGGGGGCGGGCGAGGCGGGGACGGCTAGCCCCACGGCCATGGAGTCCTGGGCCATCTCGGCACGCGGAGCTGCTCCTCCATAGCCACCGCTGCGGCGGTCCCCGTTCTCATATTGTCGGTATCCAAAGCTGCTTTGCGTGCTGACCATCAGTGGCCGGAGCTGCCCGAAGAAGGCCTTTCGGATGTCGTCCCGGAATTCCGGCTGGATGTAGTAGATACTGGCATCGACCATCATCATGGCCAGTTCGGTGCTCACCGGCTTGCCCGCGCTGTCACGCACCGACACCACGAGTTGTCCCTTCTCTCGTGGCTGGTAGCTCGTCTTGGAGGGTTTGACCTCGACGGAGAGGAACTGGTGTTTGGGCGGCACGATGATCTGCCTTTGGTCCTGGTAGAGCTGGTTGTCGCGCAGCAGGGCAACGACGAGGTGGAAGTTGGGCGTGTGCCCGACGTTGATCGGCAGCTCGACGACCTTGCTTTTGCCTTTGATGAAGACGACCTGGCGCAAGATCATTTCGTCGGTTTCGCCTGTGAGCAGTACGGCGCTGTCGGCGTGCCGCGTGTTGATCAAGAGGCGCATCGTCTGCCCGGTTTCGTAGGTGTCGCGGTCGGGCAGCATCTCGATGTCGCGGTAGGCATAGTGGGCGTACTCGCCGCCTCGTTGGGCGATCCAGATGTCGCACTGCCCGGTGACCTTGTCGCCGGCCGGCGTCTGGGTCGAGACGATCATCCGGAACAGCCCCTCCTCGTCGAAGGTGAATCGGAATGAGCCGCGACCGGCGGTGTCGGTCTTGACAGGCACCTGTCCGACCCGGTCGCCCAGTTCGTACTCGGTATACTCCTGGTCGTCCTTCTTAACGATCTTGCTCGAAAGCCGGTGGATGGCGGCGGTGCCCTCCATGGCGATGGGGTCATCATTGGGTCCCATGGCGGTGACATCGATGTGGGCATTGTCACCGGGTTTGTACAGGTGTTGCTGCGGGTTCAAATGGATGAAGAAGGGGGCATGCGTCACCTTGACCGAGCCCGAACCACGGATCTCGCGGCGGCTCTTGTCGACTACGCGGGCGCTGACGTCATAACGGAGGTCGGCCTCAGGCGTGTTCTGGTAGGGGGTGGACTTGATCGGTCCGACCGTGGCAATGCCCTTGGCATCAGTGGTAGCGGTGCCGCGTTTGACGAGTTCTCGCCGGCCGCCGTAACTGCCCGGGTAGGGACGGGCCATCGTCCATCGCCGCCCTCGCCCACCATAGGACCACCCGCCGGCCCGTTCCTCGTAATACCAGGGGAACGGGTGAGGCGGGTTCCACGTGCTGTGGAATTCGTCCCGCCAGATCTCGTATTCGACTTGGGCCCCTGCGACGGGTTGGCCGAAGTAGTAGTCGGCCTTGATCTGAATCTGAATATCGTCTCCGACTCGATAGGCCGACTTGGCCGGCGTCACCTCGACCTTGAATTCCGGCTTCTTGTACTCCTCGACGCGGAACTGATTGCCCTGGGAGTGCCACGGGCCGTAGTGCTGGCCCTGGATCTCGATGTCGATGTTGTACACACCGAGGGGCGGTTCGGCCCCCAGTACGAATTCACCGCTGAACGAGCCCTCGGCGTTGCTGGTGTAGGATTGTTCGAGAACGACGTTGCCGCGCGGGTCGTTGATGCGGACCTTCACCTCCTGATTCGGGGCATTCTCATATCGCCCCATGTCATAGCGGCGGAGAGTCTCCTTGAAGCGCACCGCTTGTTTGGGGCGGTAGACGGGGCGTTCGGTGAACGCGTACACCCGGAAGGCCTCGCGCTGTCCCCACCAGCCCCAGTTGTACAGGTCGCGACAGATGGCATAGTGATCGCCCGACCGGACGAAGAAGGCGAGCTGCCGATTGATGGAATCGGTGCCTTTGCCGACGGGGTACTTGGCCTGGTACAGGCCGGCGTCGTCGACGGTTCCCTGCTGGTACTCGAAGTTGCCCGCGAGGGGGGCGTCGCGCCTCATGCTCTGGACCATGACCTCGGTGCCGGGTTTGGGCTGTCCGGAGAGGCTGTCTACGGCATAGATGAGTCCGTCGCTCTTGGCGGTCTTGGCGATCATTCCCAGTTGGGAGACCAGAATGAGGATCACGCCGCGGACGCCCTCCTTTCCGACGGACTGGCCGGTGCCCACCACCACGTAGGCGCCGGGATCGGTTGCGGGCATTCGGCTCGGCTCAAGGTCCTTCTTTCCGCTGGCGTAGTGGCGGTGTTCGCCGGTATCGGGGATGTCCAGCCTCCACTCGGCGGCGGGGTTGCCCCTGGGCGACCATTTGTCGAACTGCTCGGGCATGTGCAGTTTTCGGATCAGTTCGAAGAGTTCAACCTTGTATGCCTTCAGTTCGACCGCCTTGAGGTTTCGCGATCGCCAGTGGATCTCGGCCTTCTTTCCGGGCAGCGTGGGGCCTTCTATCCGCATCGAGAGCTGGGGGCTTCGGATGACCCTGGCCTGAGCCGAGGCATTCTTGGCCCACTTACTGTCGGGGAACTGCTTGGCGACCTGTTCGTAGGCCTTGACGGCATCGACGAAGCGATTGAGGCGCTGTTCGAGGGTCAGCCCGATCTGGAAGGCCGCCTCGGGGGCTCGCGCCGATCCGGGGTAGTCGGAGACCAGCTTGCGCCACACTTCGATCGCCGTCTCGGGCGAGACGACATTTACGAAGTGGTCGCGAAGGTCCGTCCCCTTGCGAAAGAGCGCTTCGGAGGTGGTCTTGTCATCCACCTTGAACGAGACGATTCGGTCGTAGATCTTGCCGACGAGTTCGGCATGGCGTTTGCGGTTCTCTTCCCAGGTTTCAGGCTTTCCGGCCTGTGCCGTCTGGGAGAGCTGCCCGTGTCGCAGGAGTTCGGCGAGTTTGAAGAGGACCTCTGCCGCCTGTGCCTTGCTTCGGTCGGCCTCATAGAGGTCTGCGGCTGCGGACAGATGCTTGTATCCTCCGTCGATGTCGCCGTATCTCTGGGCCGATTCGCCGATGACGCGATGCAGGTCGGGGCGTTTGGCCAGGCCGGGGTTCTTATCGAACAGGTCTTCCAACAGTTTCTTGCCGTCGTGATAGCGGTTGAGCTTGATCATGCACTGGCCGCGAAGCGCCTGGGCCTCGATCATCGGGGGCGTGTCCTCTCGCCCCTTGACGAAATCGTCGAGCAGCTTGAGGGCCTCGCGGTAGTTGTGGCGATCGAATTGTTGCTTGGCGGCGGCGTAAGGGTCCTTCTCCCCGGCGTTGACCACACCCAGTACGACCACGCCGGCCACCACCAGAAGTACCATGATTACCAGGATCGAGCCGTGGGATTCCATGAAAGACCTCCGGGCGGACATCAGGGTCCGCACATGTTCTATCGCTATGGCGAGATTCACTTCTCGCATTTTCCAGACACAGGAGCCCTTACCCGTAAGAAAAGCGGGGGGCCGGATTTCAGACTCCCCGGCTATCGGGGCCGGCCTTGTCTCGGCCCTCTACCCATTGGACGACGTACCGCACCAAAAGTTCCTTGTCTGTCATCTTCGTCTATCGGCTGCCCAACTCAAGACCACAAGTTGAGGGGGTCGGAGAATGTAGCACGGACAGAAATGGTAGTCTCCGGCCGGGTCTTGCCTGGGCGGAGACGTTCGGGTGCCGGATCGGCACAAGAATACCTTGTCATTGTGCGCAAAGCGGTATACATTATCTACGTACTCGGTCCAAAACGCTGCGCATCGCCCGACGCGGTAAGCGATGTGCCGTGGCTTGGTGTGCCAAGCGATCCCCTCCGATATACGGAGCCGCGTTCAAGGAGGAACGGTGTCATGTCCCACGACTTGGCTCGTGCGCTTCGCGTTGTCCTGGGTGTGTGGGTGGCGGGGCTTGTCGGCTGTATTCCGGCGCTGACGGACTCTTCGACGGGCGATCCCTCACGAACCGACACGGATCTGGTTCCGACGGCCAACGTTCGCGTCGCTCCCGCCCAGCAGGGCGCGGTTGCCATGCTCGATCAGATCGGAAACTGGTTCTATGTCATGCGCGATGCAAACGGCGTGGCGGCGTTCACGCAGCGAGGCGACTTCACACTGGACATCGATGGGAAGATTGTTTACGACAATGCGTGGTATGTGCAGGGGTTCAAGGCCGATGATCTGGGCGAGCTGCGGAAGGACAAGCTGCGCGATCTGAAGATCGTCTTGGGCAAGGCGAGTCCGACCTGGGCCACCACTCGCGCTCAGCTCGAAGGCAACGTCAATCCCGAGGACGTATCCGTCGGTTCGAAGCTCAGTACCAACTTCCTCGTCTGCAATGCCGCCGGTGAAGCCATCACGCTGTACCTGGCCGTGATCGTTGCCGACAAGACGAACACGACCACCCAGCTTCAGTTTGATGTCATGGAAGGTTCGGAGAGCGGTTCACTGTTGGCCAGGTCGGCGTTCTGGTTCAACTCGGCGGGCGACATTCAGGAGAGTACGGTCATGTCGGTGAGTGCGGGTGGGGCTTCACCGTTCACCTTCATGCTTCAGCTCGACCGGATGAAGGCCAGCAGCCGTCGGAATCCTTCGCTGGCAGTGGTATCGCAGAACGGCATGGCCCAGGGGACGCTCGTCGGTTATTCGATTACCAACAACGGCAAGATCATGGGCCGGTTCTCCAACGGGTTGGAGCGGTTGCAGGGGCAGTTTGTGGTTGCCGCGTTTACCAACGCCCAGGCCCTGTCGCCGGTTTCGGGGCGCAGCGACATGTTCACGGCCACCGAGGCCAGCGGTCCGCCCCATCCGGCGGTGTCGACGTTGGCGGATTGAAACACAGAGGCTCCCACCGTCGTGCGAATTTGTGGCATTGATCCGAGCCTGCGCCAGACCGGTTACGGGGTGATCGTGACCGGGTCGAATATTCGGGATGTGAAGCTGATCGAGGCCGGCATCATCCGGACGTCCGCAAACGTGACGCTCCAGAAGCGGCTGGCGGAACTCGCCGAGGCGATGGAGCAGGTTCTGGCGGAGCATCGCCCCGAACTGGTGGGGCTCGAACAGCTCTACAGTCACTACCGCCATCCACGGACGGCGATTCTGATGGGGCATGCCAGGGGGGTGTTGATGCTCGCAGCGGAGCGAATCGGGGTGCCGGTCATCAGTCTGCCGCCGGCGAAGGTCAAACAGGCGTTGACCGGCAACGGTCAGGCGAGCAAGCGCCAGATGCAGCAGGCGATCATGAACACCCTGAAGCTGCCACGGCCTCCCGAGCCACCGGACGTGGCGGACGCCTTGGCGATCGCGCTGTGTGCGGGCCTTGTGCGGCGGAGTGATACGGTCAGGCTCAAGGCGGAAGCACGAAAGTGATCGTTCGCATTACCGGCACTATCCTGGACGTTACCGAAGAGTCCGTGGTCATCGATCGCGACGGATTGGGCTACGAGGTTCTGATCCCCGGCCACGCCCTGGGCAACCTGACGGCGATGAAGGGACAGGTCGTCACGCTCTATACGTTGGAGTACTATGAGGGGGCGGCGGTCGGCGGCAATCTGATCCCGCGGCTGATCGGTTTCGTGCATCCGGAAGATCGGTCGTTCTTCCAGTTGTTCATCACGGTCAAGGGCATCGGAAGCCGAAAGGCGCTGCGAGCCCTGGATCAGCCGGCATCCCGGATCGCTGCGGCCATCGAGGCGGGGGATGCCAGGGCCCTGACGCAATTGCCCGGTATCGGGAAGCGGGCTGCCGATCAGATCATCGCCGAGCTGCGGGGCAAGCTCGACGCCTTCTCGCTGGCGGCGGCGGCCGAGCGCCCGGTGGGCAAGGTCGAATGGTCGTCTGGTCAGCGGGACGCTCTGGAGGTGCTGGTGGCCTGGGGCGAGCGGCGAGCCGACGCAGAGCAGTGGCTTCAGCGGGCCGCCCAGCTTCACCCGGACATCACACAGCCCGACGAGTGGATTCGTGTGGCGTATCGGATCAAGGCGGGCAGCGAGGGATAGGGGGCTGTTCGACGACGGCAAGCCGATCCGGAGGTTCTTCTCCGGCGGTGCAGGCAGTCTTTTCGATCGACGTCCTGAGGCGTCGGTGAGTATGGGTGGGTCAGCGTGGCTCGCGAGCGTGTCATCTCGGCAGATTCGACGGGGCCCGACGAGGAGCAGACCAATGTGGCGCTGCGTCCTCAGAGGCTCTCGGAGTGTATCGGGCAGCGCCAGTTGATCGACCAGTTGGTCATCGCCCTGGAGGCCGCTCGGGCTCGCGGCGAACCGCTGGAGCACCTGCTGCTGGATGGTCCGCCGGGGTTGGGCAAGACCACGCTGGCGCACGTCATCGCCCATGAGATGGACGTCGGCATTCGCGTGACCAGCGGGCCGGCCATCGTCAAGCAGGGCGATCTGATGACCCTCCTGACCAACATGGAAGAGGGCGAGATCCTGTTCATTGACGAGATTCACCGCCTGTCCCGGGTGGTCGAGGAGTTTCTCTATCCTGCGATGGAGGACTTCCGTGTCGACTACACCGTAGAGGGAGGACTGGGCGGTCGGACGATCAACTTCGCCCTCAAGCGGTTCACGCTGATCGGGGCGACGACACGGGCGGGTATGTTGACCGCCGCCATGCGGGATCGGTTCGGCCTTCGGTACCATCTGGCCTTCTATTCCTCCGACGAACTGACGGAGATCCTGCGGCGTTCGGCGGGATTGCTTCAGTTGCAGGTGGACGAGGGGTCTCTGGAAGCGATTGCCCGCCGGAGTCGCGGGACGCCGCGAGTGGCGAATCGGCTTCTCCGCAGGTCTCGCGACTACGCGCAGGTTCGATCGGACGGACGACTGACGGTGGAGGTGGTCACCCGGGCGCTGGAGATTCAACAGGTGGATGCCCTGGGTCTGGACGAACTGGATCGCGCCTATCTTCGAACGCTGGCTCGGGCCTATCAGGGCGGTCCGGCCGGTGTCGAGGCCATTGCGGCGAGCATGGGGCAGGAGCGCGACACGCTTGAAGACGTCGTCGAGCCCTATCTGCTTCAGATCGGCTTCATCATCCGGACCCGCCAGGGGCGACAGATCACTCACGACGGCTACAGGCACCTGGGTATGGAGCCGCCCGCCACGTCGGCTCCGAACGATCAGCCTACATTGTTCTAGCCATGGGGCATGAGTCTGCAAGAGACGGAGGTGGCGTGTGACACCACGGGAACGCGTAGAGGCGGCGTTGTCCGGCCAGCCGGTCGATCAGGTGCCCTTCACCATCTATCAGCAGATGCTGCCCCGGGGGCAGCGTGAGCGTCGGCTCCGCGAGATGGGCCTGGGGCTGTGCGTTCGCACGGACGTGGTGACCCGCATCGCCCCAAACGTGGAAATCGAGACGCGCGGCACCTTCGAAGCCGGACGCGAGGTTCAATGGGAACGCGTTCGAACCCCTGTGGGCGACGTCACCGCCAAGCGGATCCTGGGCGGAGGGGGTTACGGAACCGCCGTGACCGTTGAGCACTACATCAAGCGTCCGGAAGACTACCAGGTGATCGCCTATTGGCTGAAGGACATGATCTATCAGCCGGCCTATGAGGGTTTCAACCGCCTGGTCGAGGAGATCGGGCAGGACGGCTACGTTATGACCCAGATCGGCTACTCGCCGCTCATGGAGATGCTTGTAACGTATCTCGGGTTGGAGCATTTCAGCATCGATATGGCCGAACATCCCGATGAATTCTTCGGGCTTTACGAACTCCTCAGGCAGCGGCGCAGGCGGCTCTACGAGCTGACGGCCGAGTCGCCCAGCCGGGTGGTGCTCTACTGCGGCAACGTCCATCCGGAGATCCTGGGCATCGAGCGGTTCGAGAAGTACATCATCCCATGCTATAACGAGGCGGCGGACGTCCTTCATGCGAGGGGCAAGATCATGGGCGTCCATCTGGACGCGGACAACCTCGTCTTTGCGCCGGCGGTGGCCCGCAGCCGGATTGACCTGATCGAGGCGTTTACTCCACCGCCGGACTGCGACATGAGCGTGGCCCAGGCCCGTGTCGCCTGGCCGGACAAGACGCTGTGGATCAACTTCCCGTCATCGGTCCACCTGGCCGATCCACAGAGAATTCTCGGGACCACCCGGGAGATCCTCGACCAGGCGTCCGGATGGAGGCGGTTTCTGATCGGCATTACCGAGGACATCCCTTTGCAGGTTGTGCTGGACAGTCTGACGGTGATTACGGGCGTGATTCGCGAGCACGCGGGGCGGGTCTGAGGGGCTTCGGCGGGTCCGCCGGTTCGCAGGCCTCCGGTTGGGCTATGTCTTCGAGTAGCACGCGGCCGGTCCAAGATGCTCCGGGTAGAGGCCGGCACTGAACAGGAACTGCCGGACGTGAGTGCACAGGTGGCACTTGTCCGCGTAGCCCTGCGGCAGGGGCTGATAGCCATGCGTGCGGGCCATGCTCAGTAGTGCCACCGGACCCTCGTGGATCAGCGGGGCCAGAATCGGCTCATCTCTCCAGTGGTTGGCCAATCGTTCCCACATCGCATCGGGCGGTTCGTTCTTGGCGTTGCCCAAGAGAATTCCGCTGCACACGCCGGGGAAGACTTCGCCGTCGGGGCCGATGTGGACATGCTTGCCCCTGAGCAACTCGCGGGTGCAGTGGCAGCCGACGATCGACTCGATCGGGTGGGGTTCCAGGAGTGGGGCAACCTCGTGGGCCGCCCGGCCGGTCATGCGTTCGCGATGAACGGCCAGGGCTTCGGCGAAGGATCGCGATCGGGCGGTGGTGTCCAAACCCCGGACCGAGGGCGGACAGGCGGTTTGGGCATAGTCCTGCCATCGCACGCGAACGCCGTCGTGACCGAAGACTTCCACGCCGATCCGTATGCATCGTCGCACGCAGTCCGTGTCCACGAACTCGTCATGGAAGATGTCGGTGGAGACATCCAACCTTCGGACGCCGAGTTCGTAGAGGTCGCGAAGCCTGCCGAGCGTCGTCGTATCGTCGGAGGCCCAGAAGGCATTGGTCTCAATCTTCTGAACCGGTGGCAGGTCGGCCTGTGCGGCGGCCTGAAGGATCGCCTTGAGGTTATCCCAGTGGCCGAACGGCTCGCCGCCGGCCAGGTGGATTCGGATTCGTCGCCCCGCGCGGCCGGCCACACGATCGAGCTCTTCCCAGAACGCCACGGCGTCTTCGGGCGACATGCGTCCGCCTTGTTCGGGTGAGCCGTAGACGTAGCAAAAGGCGCACCGCGCGTTACACCACCAGGTGGTCAGCAGACCGGCGAAGTGCCACGGCAACAGTTCCTTCGGTGGTTCGGTTGTCGATCGGGATGATGGTTGTCCGCCGCTCATGGGCCGAATACCGCCGGACAGACTCACGAGGTCAGGGAGGGGTTGCGAGCTTCAGCCTTCTCCCTGAGGGGCTCGGGTCTGGAAACCTCGGACGGCGGGACCAGCGTGTAGCTCTGTTCGGGCGATGATGTGTATCGAACGATCGGTCCCCACCACAATCGCAGCGCCCACCGCAGTTGTTTGGCGGCCGTTCGCGCCAGGGCGTACATGCCGGCGGATTGCACCAGGATGTCGGCCAGAAAGAGCTTCCGCCGAGGATGCACGAGGCCCCACAACCACTGGACGGGATTGTAGAACATGATGTAGCCGGCCAGCATTCTCAGTTGGACGAGCCAGGGGCTCTTGGAGCGGGTGGAGACCACGTTGTTGCCGTCGATCTGCCACTCCTGTAGGGGGTGACCGCCCGCCGAGCGGATCACCATGCCGTCCTCATAGACCTTCTCATAGCTCCGCGAACCCGCCGAGGGCGTCAACATCGTGATCTGCATGCTGATGGCACCGGCATTCCGAAGGAACACGACCTGGTTCAACAGCCCCGCAAGGCTGCCGCGGCTCAGCAGCGGTTGATTGTCATGGTGGACCATCATGGGCATCGGGCAGATGCCGATTTCGTCGAGTTGCTTGAACAGGATCTTTGCCTGCTCGGCGCCCTGTCCTTTGCGGACCAGGGCTCCGGTGAGGTCTTCGATGCCGAACCAGACGGCCCTCATACCGGCATTTCGCGCCAGCCTGAGGATGTCCATGCTCTTGTAGGCGTCGAACTGTGTGGACTCTGTTCCCCAGCGGATGTACCTCCGAAGGGCCTTGGGTCCCCATTGGGTGCGGGCCAGGACCGTGAGAATCTCCTCAGCCCGCTTGCGGTCGTTGAAGAAGTTGTCGCACGTGCCGAACATGTAACGGATGCCGGTCTGGAAGCGGATCGCCTTCCACTCGTCGGCCAGTCGCTGGCCGCTTTTGTTGCGGAAGGTCCGCTGGTTCACCGCCGGAATGGGGCAGAAATCACAGTGAAACTTGCACCCTTGCGTCATCACGATCGGAGCGATCGGGGCATAGCGGCTCACACGATCGAGCGGGATGGGGGTGCTGCTCAGTTCGGTTCGCTTGTGGGGCGGCTCCAGCGATCGGAATCCGTCGAGGGCGAAGGGCAGTTCGTCCAGGTCACGGACGATTCGCTGCGTTCCGGTTCGGATGAGCTGGCGAGCACCGTTGACCTGGGCTTCGGGCTTATAGACCAGGCCCATGATCGATTCGAGGGCCCCCTCTCGCCGGGCATGTTCGAATGCCTCTCGCATGCTGCCCGTGTGACGGCGATAGTCCGTCAGGACTTCGAGCAGTTCGGCGAAGACGAAGGCTTCGCCACAGACGGCCACATCGATGCTGATACGCTGGTCACCGCGGACCGAGAACAGGTCCCAGGGTTCGTAGATTGCTTTGGGTCCGCCCGCGATGATCAAGGGGCGATGCCCCGGTGGCAGGCGGCAGGCATCCGTCACCAGATCGTAGGCCGCCTCCGCGTGGATCTGCATGCTGCTGATCAGGAGCATCTCCGGCGGTCGTCCGCCCAGTCGGGCCTGAGAGGGTTTGACGTTCGGCGTCCACTGCTGAAGGACGAGACGCGTGTTCGGTAGCCCGCAATCGTGCAGGGTGGATCCGATCACCCTGACGCCGGCGGGCACCATGAGCCGATCGGCAAAGATGAAGGGCAGCATACGCGTACGAGAGTCGAAGGCGTAAACCACCACCGAGGGGATGTCCAGACCTTCGGCCAGTCGCCGAACGCGGGCGCGGAGGTCGACAAAACCGCCCGGTTGGGTGAAGACATCGTTGGTTGGCCGAACCGGCAACTCCACAGTGGTTTACCTCCCAATGCATTACGAAGGGGGATCGGTGTGTCCGTTCGTCGAATCCCCTGGAGGCGAGTCTCCCTGCAAAATCGAGCCAACAGTATACCCCATCAGGGCGAGAGAGGCAATTGTCGTTCGGGGCGGGACGAGCCGGCTGCAAAGGGGGTCTTGCGCCGACACTTGCAGCTCATGATTGTCCACGGGGAGTCCTTCTTCCAAGTGCAGGACCAAGCGAGCCATGAGGATGGGCGTGTGAATCGGCGGGGACGTCCGACGGGGCGCGGAGACCCTCGCGATTATCGCGTATGTTCCACGACGATCTTCACCGCGATCCCACAGAGGATGAGACCGCCGATCAGAGGGATGATGCCCCCGAACATCCGGCCCAGGCGGGCTCCGATCTTCATGCCGATGAGTGTGAGCACGCCGCAGACGATGCCGATGATCACCGCCGGTTGCCAGATGCTCACCCGCAGTGCCGCCAGGCTGACGCCCACCGCCAAGGCATCGATGCTGGTGGCCACCGACAGCATTACCAACGTCATGCCTCGTGTGGGGTCGCCTTTGAGGTTCTCCTCTTCGGGACGAAGGACGGACCAGATCATGCGTCCTCCGACGATCAGGAGCAGGCTGGCGGCCACCCAATGGTCGTAACCGGCGATATATCTTTCGGCGCTGATGCCGGCCAGCCAGCCGATGAGGGGCATGAGGAACTGGAACAGGCCGAAATGCCAGGCCAGCCGGAAGAAGTGCCGCCTCGTCAGCGGACTGACGGTGGAGCCGACTACGAGCGACACCGAGAAAGCGTCCATCGCCAGCGCCAAGGCGATACCAAGAACGGCCAGATTGCCCATGGGCTCGACCCTGCTCGGAGAAGGGGATATCTGCTGCAATACCGGTCGGTGCCTGACAGAGTGCCCACCGTCGGAGGGCACGTCAGACACCGGAGGCTGTCTGGCCGATAGCCCTCCGCGCGATGCGGGGCGTATCAGGGACCGTCGGGTACCCGATGGTTGCGCCTGCGGGTTCGACTACTTCCCGTCGCGGCTGTTGAGCCGGGCGATGCCGCGTTTCTCCAGCAGGTCGAGGACGGCCGAGGCCGCCTCTGCCGGTGACATCTTGCCGGTATCGATCAGGAGTTCCGCATTCAAGGGCGCTTCGTACGGGTCGTCCACACCGGTGAACTGCTTGATCTGTCCGGCGCGTGCCTTCTTGTATAGCCCCTTCGGATCGCGCTGTTCGCAGACCTCGACGGGCGTGGACATGTGGATTTCCAGGAAATCCAACCCCGCCTCCTTGTGGAGTGCGCGGGCGTTGTCACGGTCCTTTCGATAGGGGCTGATGAAGCTGGTCATCACGATGGCGCCGGCATCGGCGAAGAGCTTGGCCACCTCGGCGATGCGCCGGATGTTCTCCTCGCGGTCCTCGGCGCTGAAGCCCAGGTTCTTATTCAGCCCATGGCGGATGTTGTCGCCATCCAGCACGTAGGCCAGATGACCTCGCTCCATGAGTGCGTGCTCGACGGTGAAGGCCACGGTGCTCTTGCCGCTGGAGGGCAGGCCGGTGAACCATACGGTCGCTCCGCGATGGCCCAGCAGCTTTTCGCGATCCGCCCTTTGAACGTGTCCCTCATGCCACTTGATGTTGGTCGCTTTGATGGTCACAACAACCCTCCCACATGGGTCAAGAAACTCTCCCCCGATAGACGTGCGGGGTATCCAACTCCATCCAACAATGATGGACAGAAACAAAAATTCTAACCTTTTTGGAGAAGCCCGACAATGCTTCGGAATCTGCCTCAGGACACTCGTCGGCGGATGGCCCAGACATACCCCGCGCCGGCCAGAGCCGCCAGGGCGATGAATCCCTGCGACGATCTGCCGAACCAGCCCTGATTCCAGAGTTCGACGACGACGACCCGCCAGAGGATCAGGCATTGGGCGCCCAGACCGATCAGCGGCACGAGCAGGTTCCAGATGAGGTGGAACCGCTCTCGCCGAAATCGCCAGTAGTAGGCGGTATTGGCGGCGTTGGCGAAGACATAGACGATGGCGATGAACCAGGCGAACACATTGCTCCACCATGCGACCGTTCGTGGGGCACCGATCTTGAGCGAGACGGGGATGACGGCAATTGCTGTGGCGATGAACACGACGTGCAGGGCGTTCCAGGGGGCTTGGGATTTGGGCTCAATGTGTCCCAGCCATCGCGGCAAAGTTCCGTCGCGTCCCATCGCATAGAGCACGCGTGAGGCCGCGGTGGTGCAGGGCACCAGCGCGCCGATACTGGCGGTCATGCCGGTCAGGGTGACCAGGATCTTGAACGCTCCCCAATAACGCTGGGCCAGCGGGGTGATCGGCGTGGCGTATTCCTGTCGGGAGAGGTCGGCCAGCTCCGTCGGCGAGGCGGCCAGGGAAAACGCAGAGAACCCGATGACATACCAGAGGCCGATCAGGATGCAGGTCAGCACCATCGCCAGAGGAATGGTGCGAGAGGCGTCTCGCGTTTCCTCAGAGGCCGGTGTGACGGCATCGCAGGTCATGGCGAGCAACGCCATCGGCAGGGCCAGGAAGATGCCCGACCAGCCGGTGGGGGACGACCGGGGATTGATCGGCGCCCAGGTGAACGTGCCGGCGGCGATCGAGGCCCCGATAAACGTGACGGCCAGCGCTACCACGACGGCCAGTTCCGTCATCAGCATGGCGAAGGCCGTTTCCGATGAGATGACGATTCCTCGATAGGTGACGCCGGCTGCGATCACGAGCGCCAGTACCAGTCCGGCGAGCCAGGTCCATGTGCTCTGCTGAACCCCACACATCGACAGCACTTCATTGAAGAACTGCCCGAACACGATCGGGGGGAAGAAGACCGTGAGGACGTAGTAGGTGGCTGCCGACAGGCCGACCCACAGACCGACGGAGTCTCCCATGGCCCGGCGCGTCCAGGCATAGATGCCGCCGGCGGTGGGCATCTGGGCGGTGAGCATCCCGAAGCTGATCGCCGAGGGGAGCGTCATGGCCATTCCGATGAGCATGACGAATCCGGTGGCCACGCCCACATGGAGCACCATGGCGCCGAGCAGGGTGTAGATCGACAGGGCCGGCGCCATATAGGCCGCCGTCAGGGCAGCCGTACTGAGCAATCCAAGGGCATTGGCTCGAAGTCGGTCATCGTGTGCCGGTGTCGTCATGGGGCCTTTCCGTTCACCAGGAACTTGACGATCCGAGCCGCGTGGCCGCGACTTTGCGGGTTCTTCTGGTCGGTCATCTTCAGGACCAGCTCGTGTGGGCCGTCCTTCAGGTCTGCGTCGAGAATGTAGGCCCAGGGGATGTGGAGCTGCCCGCTCCATTGCGTGAAGAGGTCTTGCCTGCGGGCCGGTTGATCGTCGATCCGATAGTCGAGAATGCCAACATCGAACCCCGCTGCCACAAGGATGCCGACGGCCGTACCCTGGAACTTCAACCTCAGTTCGGCCCCCGGCCGATCCGTCACCAGCATCGGCACGCGGACGAATCCGTCACGGGTCCCACCCTCAGTGGGTTGCCAGGCCGGATCGCGGCGCCAGCCTGCAATCAGTTGGGCTCGGTCGATGTCCACAAGGCTCGCCCGGCCGTAGTTCATGGGGTCCAGGGGCGCGGGCAGGGGGTACGGGGCGGTTCGCTGTTTCGTCGGTAGGGTTGTACTCCACGACATATCGAACAGCCGTGCGATGCTTCGGGCGTAGAGGGCGTGCCCGAAGGGTGAAGGATGGAGGTCGCGGAAGTCGCCCCACGTGAACTCACCGGCGTCGATTCGCTCGGTAACCTCTCGGGCCAGGTCGATCGCCGGGACGTCGTAATGGCGGGCCACGCGGTCGTGATGGACGATTACAGCGGGCGTAGCGCCCTTGCGAATGACCTCCATCTTCTGCGGATCGACGAAGTACATGATCACGAGGTCGATGGCCGGGTTGATCGTCCGAGCCTTGCGGACGATTCCCTCCATGCCGCGGATGCTTTCGGTGGCCGTGCGTCCGTTGGTCTCGTCGTTGACGGCGAACTCGACGAATAACAGGTCGACCGGCCCTTTGCAGAAGACGTCTCTTTCGAGGCGGAAGGGGGCGAAGGCCGTATCGGTCGACGGGATGCCGGCGTTGATGAAATCGAACTGCGTGTGTGGGAAGCGTTTTCGGAGCATCTCGCACACGGAGGTGCGCCATCCCTCGCCCCAGGTGATCGATCCGCCCAGGAAGGCGACGCGTCCATGACGATCTTGTTCGAAGCGAACGCGGCAATTGGGAAGCCCGCCGCGCAAGGCGATGTACTTGTCACATGGCAGGGTGGTCACCGGGGCGGCGGCCTGTGTTTGAACCGAGGCCAGGCTAATGGCGAGCATGAAGCTGATCGCTGACACCCGGCAGATGTCCGAACTGTTCATTCGATGCCGACCTCCGTTGTGCGTGCGAGTTTCGGCCGTCACGGGCGACCAGTATCCGGTGGGGCGGGCGAAAGGTAAAGATGCCCGGAGGCAGAGGGGGGACGCCGCAACGGACCCGGCACGTGTGCTCTCCTTGACCCCGGTGATTTCTTCGATGACGATCCCCCGTGGCGGCGATGTGTTCGGACCCATGGGGGCGTCTCTGCCGTCGAGGAGGCAGGCCATGATCGGAAGACGAATTCCAGTCCTTGTTTCGTGCGTATGCCTTTGCGCCTTCTGGGCAGGTCCAGTCATGGCGGCGGAACGGGCGATCGTTCGGCTTCGAGGTTCGGACTTTCGGGGTGGGGCGGCCGAGGTCTTCGGGGGCACCCAACATGGCATGAGCGGGGTGAACTACGTCTACGCCGAATCCACCGGGTCGCATGCCTCGATGCGGGCGATCTTTCAGGTGGATACGGTACCGGCGGGAGAGGTGTTCCTGTTCCTCCATGGCCGGGACGACGATGCCGCCGACACGTGCCCCATTGCCGTCACGCTGAACGGCAAGACGGTTTTCGTCGGCCCGAGCGGTTTTCCGGGTGATGCCTGGAAATGGAATCGCTATGCCCTTTCGCCACAGGTGTTGGTTCGCGGGCGAAACGAACTGGTGATCCGCAACACGGTTCGTGAGGGCCCGCTCGGCCAGCCGCCGTGGTTCATGGTGGCCTCGGCATGCGTGGGGGGGCGAAACCTCAACCCTGCCGGCCCGCGCCCGATCGAGGAGGATTTTCGTGTGGACCTGCCCCGAGAGGTGCGTCCCCTGCCGGAACCCATCGCTGAGGGGTCAGGGCAGAAGGGCTTCCGGATTCGCGGGACCAAGGGATGGGTGTGGCATCCGAAGCAGTATCTGAGCGAAATCCCCGTCCTGGCGAAATACAAGATGAACTTCCTGATGAACTGCTATGGTTCGATGTATGACATCGAGAACCAGCGATGGAATACGGGCAAGGCAAATCGCTGGTGGGAGCCGCTGCCGCCGGCCAAGAAGGCGGCGTGGGAGGAGGTCGTTCGGGCGTGCCAGTCCAACGGCCTGCTCTTCTGCTTCTGCATGAATCCGAATCTCCTGTCGCCTCGCATTCTCGACTACAACCGTCCACAGGATCTCGACGACCTCTGGCAGCACTACCAGTGGATGCAGGGCCTCGGCGTGAAGTGGTTCTGTGTCTGTCTCGATGATATTTCCAAGGGGATCGACGCGGCGGGACAGGCAAAACTGATGAATGCACTCCTGGGGCGTCTGCGGGCTGGAGATCCTCAGGCGGAGCTGATTCTCTGTCCGACCTTCTACTGGGGGGTCGGTGAGGATCCCGCGGCTCGGGCCTATCTGGGCATCCTGGCCAGGGACTTGCACAAGGACGTATACGTGTTCTGGACGGGCCCGAAGGTGGTCACGCCGCGAATTCCGCGTGCCGCCGCCGAGGCCTACCGCAAGTGCGTCGGCCACCGGTTGATCATCTGGGACAACTATCCCGTCAATGATTCCAATCCGACGCTTCATCTGGGGCCGGTCACCGGACGCGACGCCGATCTGTGCGAGGTGGTCGACGGCTTCATGGCCAACCCGCTGTGTCCGCAGAATGAGATCAACCGCATTCCGCTGCTGACGATTGCCGACTACACCGCCCATCCGGCGGCGTACGATCCGGCCCGCTCCATCGGTCAGGCGATCGTTCACCTGGCCGACGGGACCGAACAGCGGCAGGTGCTCGCCGACCTGGTCGAACTCTATCCCGGAATGCTCCTCGTCGACAAAGGGACCAACTGGAACCCCGTGCTTCAGCGATTCAATGAACTCCTGCGGGCTCCGCACAGCCGTTACATGGCGCTGCTGTATCTGAACCACGTGCAGGACGTCTCGTCGCGGCTTGGGCGATGTTTCCCCGATCGGTTCCAGGACGCGCGGAAGACCGTGGATCAGAACCTGGAGCACATGCGTAAGGCCTTCCAGCAGCGTTACGCTCCGTAGCGGGAGGACGGTTCACGCTCTCAACCGCCGATACGAAGATGAGGGTGGCTGTCCCGATCGGCGCGTTGGGCGTGGGCCTGCAAGCTGCTACAATACCGGCACTATGGCACTACCCGTTGTGGCTATCGTGGGTCGCCCCAATGTCGGCAAGAGTTCGCTGCTCAACTCGTTGAGCGGGCGCATGATCTCCATCGTCGATCCGACGCCGGGGGTGACGCGCGATCGCGTCAGCACCATTTGTCAGTCCGAGGATGTCTATTTCGAACTGATCGATACCGGCGGATACGGCATCGAGGACAGCGATCAACTCACCAAGGACATCGAGCAGCAGATCGTCTACGCCATCGATGCGGCCAGCCTGATTCTGTTCGTGGTGGACGTTCGCGAGGGGATCACACCGCTCGATCGGGAGGTCACGCGCCTTTTGAGGCAGTTCGAGCGCAAGGTGATTGTGGCGGTCAACAAGGCCGACACGCCGAAACAGGACACCCAGGCGGGGGAGTTCTTCTCGCTGGGGTTCGGCGAGCCGATGTGCGTCTCGGCCAAGCACGGCCGCGGGCGAACGGAGCTGATCGCCCGGATCGTCGAGAACGTCCGGTCGGCGGCGTCGGCGCAGCCCGGCGAGCCGGTCATGAAGATTGCCCTGGTGGGCGTACGCAACGTGGGCAAGAGCACGTTTGTCAACTCGCTGGCGGGTGGTCCGCGGGTGATCGTCAGCGAGATTCCCGGTACGACCCGCGACTCGATCGACGTTCGGTTCGAGCGTGACGGCCGGACCTTCATTGCGATCGACACCGCCGGCGTCCGCAAGAAGGGCAAGATGTCGAGCGACATCGAGTTCTACGGTTTTGTGCGGGCGGAGCGGTCGGTGCGACGCGCCGACGTCGTGCTGTTTCTGATCGACGCCACGCGTCCGGTCAGTCAGTTGGACAAGAAACTCGGACGGTTCATCTCGGAGAACGACAAGCCGGTGATCCTGGTGATCAACAAGTGGGACCTGGCGCGGGGTAAGGCGTCGAGCGACGATTACGGCACGTATCTCGAGAAGACACTTCCGGAGCTCAGTTACGCCCCCGTGGCGTTCACGACGGCCAAGTCGGACAAGAATATCCAGGCCACCATCGATCTGGCTCAGACGCTGTTCAAACAGGCAAACACCCGCGTGGCAACGGGTCGCCTGAACGAGGCGCTGCGCGAGGTGATCGGCGTTCGGAAGCCCAGCCCGAAGCGCGGCGTGAAGTTTCCGAAGGTATATTATGCGACTCAGGTGGATGTTCGACCTCCGACGATCGTGTTGTTCGTCAACGATCCGGAGCTGATTCGAGAGGACTACCGGCGGTTCCTGCTGAATCGCCTTCGAGAGTCGCTGCCGTTTCAGGAAGTTCCGATCCGTCTGCTGTTTCGATCTCACCGGCGCGGTGAGTCGGCGGACGGAGAGAAGAGCGGGCGGGCCTGATCGCTCGGCTCTGCCACACGATGGGGTTCACCATGGACCTACACTGCAATCACTGCGGTGCTGCGATTCGGGCACCCAAAGAGGCCGAGGGGCGTTGGGGCAAGTGTCCCCGTTGCGATCAGAAGGTATATGTGCCTTCCGTGTCGGACGCCGCCTCGGATGAGATTCCTCTGGCTCCGCTGGATGAGGAGGAGGAACGCCGCTCTCGAGCACAGCGTCGCCAGGCCCAGGACTATGAGGCTCGGATTCTGGAGGGAGGGGCCCAGGAAACGCCGCAGCCGACGGAGGAGTCCGCCGTTCCGGAAGGAGAGGGACGGCGCGATCCGCTCAAGGAGATGCTGCTGCGGTACGTCCGTGGGATGGCGACGGGGCGACTGGCGGACTGCGACGAGATTGTGGCGGCCCTGGTGGGCAAGCGCAAGGTGGTGGCGCAGGCCATCGACAAGATAATGGCCGATCCTCCGACCGGCCGCGTGGTGGACGACTTGCCACCCCCCGTTGTCTTGGGGTATCTCAAGCAAATGCTGGGGCAGTTGTGATCGCGGCGCAAGGCGTGTTTGGGCGCGGGCGGGTGCGTGTCCGCGGGAGCTGGAAGAGTGAGTGATGTGATCGTCCGGGCGGCGGACCTGCATCTGAGCTATCGGAGCGGTTCGGTAGTGACTCCCGTGCTGCACGGGCTGAATCTGGAGGTCTCGCGCGGCGAGTTCCTGCTGATCATGGGGCCCAGCGGGTGCGGCAAGAGCACGCTGCTCAACATTCTCGGGCTGATGATGCGTCCGACTCGTGCCGAGGGGCTTCAGATCGACGACGTCGATGCCATGGCTCTCTCGGATTCGCAGCGGACCCGTCTGCGGCGAGAGAAAATCGGTTTCGTCTTCCAGCGGTTCAACCTGCTTCCGGTGATTTCGGCGGCCGACAACGTTCGACTGGCGATGCGGCTGCGGGGCATGAAGCCCGATGGGACGGTCGCCGCGATCTTCGAGCGGTTCGGGTTGGCGGGCAAGGCCGACCGAAAACCGGGCGCGTTGTCGATCGGCGAGCAACAGCGTGTGGCGATCGCCCGGGCAGTGGCGTGCCATCCGGCGATTCTGCTGGCCGACGAACCGACGGGCAACCTGGATTCCGATACGGCACAGGAGGTGCTGAAACTCCTGAGCGAACTGCACCGCCGTGACGGTCAGACGGTGGTCATGATCACGCACAACGAGCACTGCGCCGCTTCCGCGGACCGTGTGATCCACATGAGAGATGGGCGATTTGAGGATGCGTAACATCGGGCGTGTGTTGTTTGTCCCGCCGCCGCACCGCGACGATGGTCTGAACCTCCGGGCGTGGTTCGTCGGCTTCTCGGTGTGGCTCGGTACGCTGGCCGTCGCCTCAGGCATGGGGCTCAAGGCGTACGAGTCGGGCAGCACGCTGGGCATGGGCTTCTGGCTCTTCGGCCTCTACATCTTCTACATGTCGCTCTGCTGCACGTTCTTTCCGGCACCGACCACCTGGATGGTCATGATGCTGGCGAGCAACTACGTTGCCAACGAACTGGGAGTCTTGTCATATCCCGTCGGGCGAATGATCGTGGTGGCCAGCGTGGGGGCGTTCGGTACCGCGATGGCGAACCTCAATGAGTACCATATCTTCACCTTCATTCTGAGGTATGGAGCTGCCGCGAAGGTTCGGCGGACGCGGTTCTACGCCGTAGCGGCGCGTTGGTTCGGCTATCGCCCGTTCTGGACGATCGTGCTGTTCAGCTTCATTCCCATTCCCGTGGATATCCTTCGCTGGCTGGCGATCACCTATCGCTATCCCCGGTTTCCTTACTTCATGGCGTACTATCTGGGGCGGTGGGTTCGGTACGCCGGGTTGGCCGGCGTGACCATCTGGGGACAATTCCGCTGGTATCATATCCTGATCGTTCAGACCGTTCTGGCGGTGGTGGCACTGGCCAAGATCGTTCAGCAAGTGGTACAGCAGCGGCGCATGGGCAACCTGCATGCCCATGATGATGAACATAAGAATCCGGATGCTCCGCTCCACGGCGTGGCGGCGGTTCCGGAACCGTCCGCCCTGTCGGACTGATTCCGGCGGGCGGATACGGTGTATAAGGGAGACGCGATTGATGGTGACTCTGCTTGGACTGGTGTGTGCGGCTGCCTCGGTGGGTGCGTCGAACCAACCGGCCAGTAAGCCGACATCGACGCAAGGCGCTCCGGTCGCCGTGGATCCGACCGTCGAGAAGATCCTCGACCGGCTCGAGAAACGAGGAGACGGCGTCAACTCGCTGACCTCGAAACTGCAGGCCGAGTTCTTCGACGTCATCGCCGAAGACAAGCAGATCAAGCAAGGACGAATCTGGTTTCGGCGCGACCAACCGAACCCCAAGTTCAAGGTGATCTACGACAAGTCGATCTATGCAGACTACGAAGTCGCCGACGTTCACGAGTATCTGTTTGACGGGCGATGGCTGACCGAGAAACACGACAAGTCGAAGAGCCTGGTTCACCGCGAGATTGTGGCCGAGGGCGAGAAGATCGACCCCTTCCGGATCGGCAAGGGACCGTTTCCTCTGCCCTTCGGTCAGAAGAAGGCGGACATCATCGAGAACTTCACGGTATCTTTGGCGCCTCGCTCGCCGAAGGACCCACCAGGCACCGATCACCTCAGGCTGATTCCCCACAAGGGCAGCAGCATGGCCGAACGTTACGTGGAGATCCACTTCTACGTCGATCAGAAGATCGATCTTCCGGTGCGCGTCGTTGCCCATCAGCACCGTCCGGGGTCGAGCGAGGTAGACGAAATCGTGACCGTGGGGTTCAAGGATATCGACATCAACCCGAAGGTCGACGACAGCACGCTGATGATCATCAAACCGGTGGATAAAGACTGGCACACCACCGAGGAGCCGCTGCCGACCCAGCCGCCGTCACCCGAGCGGCGGTAGTAGGCCCGATTCATCGAACCGGCCGCATTCAACCGGCGGAGGGCATACCTTTCCGGCGAGGGGGGGCTTCTCGCTGCGTGGGCTCGGTGCGGGCCGCTTGCGGTGCGTTCTTACAGGCAGCGGATCATGGCCAGGGTCGTCAAGGCCGTGGCCAGGTGAAGCAGCATCGGCGCCACGAGGCTGTTGCAGCGGTAGGCGACGTAGCCGAGCGCCAACCCGCCCGGGAAGGATGCTGCCAGCTCGGCCGGCGCCTTGCCCATGTGGACCAGCCCGAACATCAGGGCCTGGAGGATCAGGGCATACAGGCAGGCGTCCGGGAGTCCCAGCCATCGCGTGACGCTGCGGAGTCCGCCGACACCGCCGGTGGGCATTGCCAGCCCGGCCCAGCGAAGGGCCTTGTGCCACGGCGGCCCTTCGATCGGTGCCGATGGGGGGATGTCGGGCCATCGCCGGCCAGGTCGCAGGACGGCCAGGAGCACGCCGTGAAAGAAGAAGTGTTCGGCCAGCAGCACGAGCAGGTAGATGTAGGCCATCCTGCCGTTGAAGCTCCTGAGGATCTCGGCCCGATAGTAGGCTCTCATCGCGGGGGTGACGGCCATTCCCAGGAGAAAAGGCAGGGAGCCCACATAGCAGATCGCCATGAGCCGCCATCCGACGCGATTCGGGCGTCGCAGACCGATGTCGCGAAGCGATCCTCTGCGGCAGGCAGCCATTACAATCCACGGAACCAGGATGCCCATGACCACACTGACGATGGCCCATATCCATCGGGCATCCTCGATGTGTCGCGGGTTGAGTTCGACGACGTGTCGCAGCAGTGCGGTGGCTTCTGCCTGGAATTCCCTGCGGGCCTTCACGAGGAATCGCGGCATCCATGGGTTGACATTCACCCAGAACAGCGACAAATAGAGAGTGCAGAACGCCGCGATCATCGTGGACCACACGATGGTACCCCATCCGGCGGGAGCAGGGTGGGCAAGCCCGTCAGTCGTTTGCGGTGTTCCTGTCATGGCCGATGTCCGGCATGACTATAGCCGTAACGCTCCCTTTTCGCACGGACTCCCTTCGGGGTTCAGGAGCACGTCCATGAGAGCATTTCCAATCGTACTGGGTTGCTGTTTCTTCCTGTCGGCGGTTGCAGGCATTGCCGGGGCCGATGAGTTGCTGGCGAGTGTCGCCCGTGTGGACCTCACGCCCCCGCTGTCGATGAAGGCCGCGCTTGGCGGCTACGGTGAGCGGATGAACAAACCCGCCGAGGGAATCCACGATCGCGTATTCGCCAAGGCACTGGTCCTGTCGAGCGGCGACAGGAAATTCGTGATCGTTACAGCGGACATCCTGGCGTTTCCCGTCGGGTTCAAGGCGACGGTACTCAGCCGGCTTTCGGATACGACCTGGAAGCCCGAGCAGGTGATGCTCCTGCCCACTCACTCGCACGCCAGCATCGACATGAATGCGATCTACCCTCGCAACCTGTTGAAGATCCCGCAGATCGGTCTGTTTCACAAGGAACTCTATCACCTGACCATCGCGAACATTGTCAAAGTCATCCGTGATGCCGACCGCGACCTGAAGCCGGTCAAGGTCGGGACGACCCGCGTCCGCCTGGAGGGTTGGAACCACAATCGTCGTAAGGACAACTCGCTGGTCGATCCGGAGCTGACCTTGACGCGGATTGATCGGCTCACCGGCGAGCCCCTGGCCATACTGGTTAACTGGACGGCCCATCCGACGTTTCTGGACGCCAGCGAGATGATGTTCTCCGGCGGGTGGCCGGGGCATATGCAGCGAACGCTCACCGCTCTGATTGGGGGCGGCGTAATGAGCATGTACTTCAACGGGGCCCAAGGGGACCAATCGCCGACCGAACGGGCAGACCCTGCTCCGTCAGCCTCGACGGCACCTGGCGCCGGGATGGTGAGCAACTGGGAGAAGGCTGAACGGTACGGACGAGAGCTGGGGATCGTTGCCTGGCGATTGTGGGAGAAGACGCCGACGTCGGCATCGGCTGCGCTGGCGTATCACCTTGAGCCGGTGGACCTGCCGCAGCCGGCGGTTCACCCGGACTTCATGAAGACCGGCGGCAGCGAGTACGGGTTGAGTCCGGATCTCATGAGCACGATTCTGAGCACCATGTTTCCCCGGAAGGCGTCGATCGGCTACCTCCGGCTCGGCGATCTGCTGATCGTCGGTATTCCCGGAGAGGCCGCTACCTGCTTGGGCCTTCAAATCAAGAAGAGCGCGGGGGAGGCCACGGGCATCAAGCACCCCGTGATCGGCGGATTGGCGAACGAGTGGGTCAGCTACATCCTCTCTCCCGAGGAGTATGACAAGGGAGGATACGAGTCGAGCATCAGCTTTTACGGGCGAACGCTGGGTACGGCAATCGTAGAGGGCGCCAAGCGTGGCAGTCTCCATCTGGCCGGTGGGGGGAGTGCAGGTTCAGCACCCGCCGGGCAATAGCGTGTCGGTTTGGAGTCCCTGGCGTTGATCCGTGGTGGGCGGATGCTACACTCTTATCATAATGTCTACAGAAGCCCGACCACGAATTGAGTTGTACGACACGACACTGCGCGACGGCATGCAGGGCGAAGGGGTAGCGCTCACCCTGCCGGACAAGCTGCTGATTGCGCGGAAGATCGACGATTTGGGCGTCGACTACGTCGAAGGGGGATATCCTCTCAGCAACCCCAAGGATGCGGCATTCTTCGAGGAGATGCGGCGGGCGCCGCTGGCCCATGCCAAGCTGGCTGCTTTCGGTATGACCCGCCGGCGTGGCGAGCGGGCGGAGACGGATGAGGGGCTGAACGTTCTCCTGGCTGCCGAGACACCCGTCGTCACAATCGTGGGCAAGACCTGGGACCTTCATGTTACGGAGGTTCTGGGTGTGTCGCTGGACGAGAACATGGCGATGATTCGCGAATCGGTCGCTCACGGCGTCGCGGCGGGGCGAGAGGTCATCTACGACGCCGAGCACTTCTTCGACGGCTATGCGGCCAATGCCGAGTATGCCCGGCGCACCGTTCTGGCGGCACAGGAGGCGGGGGCGGCGTGCATCGTCCTGTGCGACACCAACGGCGGTTGCCTGCCCGAACGTGTCGTCGAGTTCGTTGAGGCGATTCGCAAGGACCTGTCCGTTCGAATCGGTATCCATCCGCACAACGACTGCGGTCTGGCGGTCTCGAACAGCATCAGTGCCGTCAAGCACGGCGCGGTGCAGGTTCAGGGGACGATCAACGGCATTGGGGAACGATGCGGCAACGTCGATCTGACGACGGTGGCCGCCAACCTGGCGCTCAAGCTCGGCTGCGATGTCCTGAGCCCCAAGTCGCTCAAGCGTCTGACCGAGGTCAGCCGGTACGTCTATGAAATCGGCAATATCGTTCCGCGCGAGAATCAGCCATATGTCGGTTCCGGGGCGTTTGCCCACAAGGGTGGCATGCACGTCCATGCCGTGCGCAAGGTGTCGTCAAGCTACGAGCACGTGGCGCCGGAGACGGTGGGCAACAGCCGGAAGGTTCTGATCAGCGAACTGAGCGGTGCGAGCAACCTGGCGGCCAAGATCGGGCAGAAGTACGGCATCGAAGGGAACCGTGTCCTGCTGCGTCGATTGCTCAAGCGGGTTCAGGACCTCGAGAACCAGGGCTACACGTTTGAGGCGGCCGAGGCGAGCTTCGAGCTGATCTGTCGGAAGGAGATGAACCTCTATCACTCCTTCTGGGATCTGGACCACTACCGCGCCGTCATCCTGAACATCCATGGGAAGGTTCAGTCGACCGAGGCCAGCGTGAAGCTGCGGATCAAAGGGGAGGTGGAGCATCAGGTGGCCGAGGGAGACGGTCCGGTGGATGCCCTGGCACATGCGCTGCTCAAGGCGCTGCGAACCCACTATCCGGATGTGGATCACATCCGGCTGACGGACTATAAGGTTCGGGTGACCAATCCGCGGGAGGCCACTGCGGCAAAGGTCCGCGTGACGATCCAGTTCCGCGACGACCAGACGCACGAGGTATACGGGACGGTGGGGGTCAACGAGAATATCATCGATGCGTCGTGGGCGGCATTGGCCGACGGGATCGAGTATAAGCTTCTCGGGACGTGAGCGAGCGGGTCGTCGCATGGCGCCCGTGAACGGGCGGGCGGCGATCCGGGTTGTGGTCCGGAATTGGGAGTGCATTTGCCCTCAGCGAAGACCCACCGATATGGAACCATTCTGGCCGATCCTCCGTGGCGTTTCACGAATCGGACCGGCAAGATGGCGCCCGAACACCGACGATTGTCGCGCTACGGGACCATGACGTTGGACGAGATCAAGAGCCTGCCGGTCGAGCCTTTGGCCCTGCCGGGTTGCCATCTGTATCTGTGGGTGCCGAACGCCCTGATCGCCGAAGGGTTGGAGGTGATGAGCCGATGGGGGTTCACCTACAAGACGAATCTCGTGTGGTACAAGATCCGGCGAGACGGGGGGCCCGATGGGCGCGGCGTGGGCTTCTACTTCCGCAACGTAACGGAACTGATTCTGTTCGGTGTCCGCGGATCGCAGCGAACGCTCTCGCCGGGGCGGCGGCAGGTAAACATCATCCTCGATCGAAAGAAGGAACACTCGCGAAAGCCGGAAGAACTGTACCGGATCATTGAGACATGCAGTCTGGGGCCTTATCTTGAACTCTTTGCCCGCCGACGCCGACCGGGCTGGGTTCAGTGGGGTGACGAAATCCAGGACGGTCCGAGGTTGTTCGCGGAGCGCTGAATACCAGGTGAATCTTGGCCGAAATGAATCGAACAGAGTTGTCCGTCCGTCAGGAGCGAGCCGTTCTCGTGGGGGCGATCCTGCCGGGGAGCCATCACGATCCGCAGGATCCGCTGGGCGAACTGGCCTCACTGGCCGGGACGGCGGGCGCCGAGGTTGTCGATCGACTGATCCAGAAACGCGATCGGATCGATTCGGCCTACTACATCGGGCGGGGCAAGGTCGAAGAGCTTGCCGAGCGGGTCGAGGCCCACGAGGCCGATGTGATCATTTTCGACAACGACCTGTCGCCGGCTCAGATTCGCGATATCGAGGAGGTGACTCACCGCAAGGTGGTCGACCGCAGCGAACTTATTCTGGATATCTTTGCCACGCGGGCTCAAACGGCCGAGGCGAGGCTTCAGGTTGAACTGGCCCAGTTGGAGTACACGGCGCCCCGGTTGCGGGGCATGTGGTCGCACCTCGAACGGATCGCCGGCGCCGGCGGCGCGACGGGGGCCGGCATGGTGGGCGGCATCGGAACACGCGGGCCCGGCGAAAGTCAGATCGAGATCGACCGGCGGCTGGTGGGGCGCCGGATCACGCAACTCAAGCGAGAACTCGCGAAGATCGATCGTCGGAAGATTCAGGAGGTTCGCGCCCGCCGCGGGGCAGGACAGTTTACCGCATCGCTCGTGGGGTATACCAACGCGGGCAAGAGCACGTTGATGAACGCCCTGACGGACGCCGGCGTGCTGGTCGAGGACAAGCTCTTTGCGACGCTGACCACGACGACGCGGCGGTGGAACCTCGGCGACGGGGTCGCGGCGCTGCTGAGCGACACCGTGGGATTCGTACGGAACCTGCCGCATCACCTGGTGGCCTCGTTCCGGGCGACGCTTGAAGAGGCGATTCACGCCGATCTGCTGCTGCACGTCGTCGACGCATCGAGCGGCCGGGCCGAGGCGGAGGTCGATGCGGTGCGTCAGGTGCTCGCCGAACTGGGGGTGAAGGACAAGCCGACCCTGCTGCTGCTGAACAAGATGGATCTCGCTCAGGACGAGGCGATGGTTCAGATGATGGAGACCGGGCCGGAGCCCAGCCTTCGCATTTCGGCACACACGGGGCTGGGGGTCGATCGTCTGGTCGAATCGGTGCGGCGGCATATTCGCTCCGGAGACGTGCGCGTGACGGTGGTCCTGAGCGCTGCGGACGGGCGGACCCTCGCCTGCATCGATCGAACGGCTCATGTGATGGCCCGCACGTATGAAGGTCAGACGGTTCGGATGGACGTCTCCATTTCCCAGGCAGAGTTGGCCCGGCTCAAGGGCAGCGGCTGTCTGATCGAGGTGATCGGCGAGCCGGTCGTAGAACCGCCTCGCGCTGCGAGACGCTTCCCCGGATCCCCTCGGTGACCTGTGGCCTGATGGCAGAGCGATGGGCAAGTATCGCTTCACATTTCAGCGCGATTTCCATGGTGAGCTGGTTCTGATCGCCCTGGGGGCGGTGGTTCTGTTGCTGGCCGCTCGCATGATCTGGCTGGCGATTCGTGAGGGGCAACTGAGTCGGCGTCTGGCGATCGGTCTGGCCGTGGGGGTGGGGGGGGGCGTTCTGGGTGTTGCCGGGATTGCCGGGGCGGCTGCCGGGGCGAGAACCGGATGTGTCGCGCTGGGTATTGTGCTCGTCAACGCCTCCGTGCTCTGGGCCTGGGCGATCGTGCTCGCCTGTCGCCGAACGGACACGGAGTCGCTGATGACGATCGTTCTGGCGACGATGTTCCTGGGTGGGGTGGATGCGGCGGTCTTCATCGAACGGCTTCGTCAGCCCGTGTTCCTGGTGCTTCCGGCAGTCGTCCTTTGCCTGGCGACTGTGGCGGTGTTCTATCGGTCTCTCCTGGGATATCTCGGGGCGGCTCGTGTGGGCGTCCTGATCGCGCTGCGGTGCCTGGCGATTCTGGTTCTGCTGGCGTTGGTGTTCCGCCCGGTCGTGACGGTGGTGCCGTTGGGCAACGTCCGGCCGGTCGTACTGATGCTCGTCGATTCGTCCAAATCCATGAGCGTGCAGGATGCCAAGAACTCACCGACACGCTATGAGGACGTTGTCCAGACCTTTCAGAGTGAGTTGTCCCGCGTCGAGAAGTCGCTGGACCTGAAATACTACGTCTTCGACGCCTCGCTGCGGGCCGTCGAACACCTGGACGATCTGGCGAGTCGGCCGCCGGACGGCGAGGCGACCAATCTGGCGCTGGCCTTGCGGGAGGCCGTTGCCCGTCATCCGGGGACGGAGGTGTTCGCCCTGTGCGCGCTCACCGACGGCAATCACAATACGCCGGGAGATCCGGTGGCGGCCGCCCGATCGCTGGGGGTGCCGCTCTATGCGGTGGGTGTCGGCACGGAGGAAATGCGGTCGGACAAGCTTCAGGATATCAGCATTGCCGCCGTGGATGCCCCCGAAGAGACGGTGGCCCACAGCGTCTGCAAGATTCGGGCGCATATTGCGGCGGATGGGCTGCCCAACCGTACCGTCGAGGTGCTTCTGAAGGATGGGCCTCAGCCGATCGATCGCCAGACGCTTGTGCTCTCCGACAAGCAGCGGGTTCAGGTGGTCGAGCTGACCTACAAGCCCACGACCACCGGACGCAAGAAGCTGACCGTCAGTGTGCCGGTCGATCCGGCCGAGCTGATCAGTGAGAACAACGCCCATGATGTCCATCTGCTGGTGACCGATCCTCAGATCAAGGTGTTGTACATCGAGGGGGCGGTTCGGCCGGAGTACAAGTTCTTGCGGAGGTATCTGAGCACGGATCCGAGTGTTGAACTGGCAACGCTGATTCAGGTTCAGCCGCCGTTGTTCACCGCCGGAGGCACGGTGGGTGGCAGACCCCTCAGCGGGTTTCCAAAGACGGCCGAGGAATTCAAGGCGTTTGACGTCTTCCTGATCGGCGATCTGGATCGCACCTGCCTCTCGAAAGGACAGATGGATCTGCTCGTGGATGCCGTTCGTGCGGGCAAGGGATTTCTCATGATCGGCGGGGCTGCCACCCTGGGGCCCGGCGGCTATGCGGGGACGCCGATCGAGGGGATGTTGCCCGTGGCGGTCGGCTCGCGATCGAAGGATCGGCAGGAGACCCGTGAGTTCGTGCCTCGGCTGACGGCCGAGGGCAAGGCGCATCCGGTGTTTCAGGGGCTGGCCGACTTCTTCGGCAGCGGCGCCACGACCGCGACGAGTCAGGGTGCGGCCGGCAGCACCCTGCCACCTCTTCAGGGATGTGTGGTGGTCGATGGGGCCAAGGCCGGCGCGGCCGTTCTGGCCGAGCACCCCGCCAGTCGCCGCGATGGACGTCCTTTGATCGTTCTGGCGGTCCAAAGCTACGGGTCGGGACGCACGGCGGTCTTCACGGCTGACACGACGTGGAAATGGTACATGTTCCGCCGGGCGCTGGGAATGCAATCGCCGTATCACCGCTTCTGGGGTCAGCTCATACGGTGGCTGGCCAACAGTGAGCTGAAGGAAAAGGGGCCCGAGTCGGGGGTCCAGGTCCAGGTGGTCAAGAGCTTCTTCCATCCGGGCGAGAAGGTGGAGGTTTCTGCAAAGGTTCGAGACGAAGAAGGGCAGGCCTACAACTTCGCGTCGGTTGCGGCGACCATCCGGTCACCCGAAGGCAAGACGGTCGAGTTGCCGATGGCCCGGCGGGACGACCGGGTGGGCGCGTACCAGGTCACCTACGAACCGAATCTGCCGGGTGCGTACAAGATCGAGGTGACAGCCCAGAAACAGAACACGCCGTTGGGCAAGGACACGACGGATTTCGTCCTGGGGCGGCCCAGCGCCGAGTTCGAGAAACTCAGCCTCGATGTTGATCGGTTGACGAAGATGGCCGGTGCCGGCGGCGGTGAGTACCTCAGGCTGCCCGGGCTGAGCGATTTGATGAATCGGTTGATCCGTCGACACGAAATGCGCGGTGCCGGGTCCCGTCAGCCCACGGAGTACGCTCTGTTCTCGGCTTCGACACATCTTCGAAAGCATCTCAAGATGGGTGTTTGTTTCGGGCTGTTCGTGCTATTGGTCACCGGCGAGTGGCTTCTGCGTCGACGGTGGCAGCTGAGTTGAGCGTTCCGTAGATTCTGGCGTCCGAGGCTGGATTCCTGAAGCCCGCGAGCCGATCTATAGTCAGATCTGGAACAATCGGATACCCTGTCCTCATGACCGCGAAAGTCAAACAACATCTGATGAACGGCGTGCGGATCGTGGTTTGCGTCGCTGGCCTGTTCTACATCGGCTATCAGATTACCTGGTCCGACTACGTGCGGATTACCGATCCGGCGGCACCCCACGCCAAGGCGGTTCGCTGCCCGTTGGTGGCCGAATACGAGGATCGGGTCAGCTACAGAACTCCCGACGGTCGGGTTCAGGATATCTCCAAGGACAAGCTCGACCCCAAAATCGGGATCGAACGCGGTCTGCCCACGATGATCCGACATATGGACGGCCGGATGACCCTCCTGGCGGCCCTGACCTTCATCCCCGTGCTGATGATCTGTTCGGTGCGGTTCGTCGTCATCATGGCGACGCAGGGCATCCACCTGTCGATCTGGGAGGGGATCAAGATCACCTATGCGGGGGCCTTCCTGAATTTCGCGATGCCCGGGGCGACGGGCGGCGATCTCTATCGGGCTTACTGTGCCACGCGGCACACCCATCGAAAGACGGAAGCTGTTACAGCGGTTTTCATCGATCGAGTTATCGGACTGGGTTCCCTGATGATCATCGGTGGATTCATGTCCCTGGTGGGTTGGGCCTTCCGGCTGAACATCGGCTGGGCCGCCCGGGCGATCGGGGCCCTTCTGCTGGTCATGATCGTTGGCGGCACCCTGTACTTCTCGCGGACCTTCAGACGGCTTATCCGCTACGAGCGCATTCTCCAGCGCTTGCCGCTCAGCCATCAGTTGCAGCGCGTCGATCAGGCGATCTTCACCCTTTCCAACCAGAAACGACGAGTGGTCATCGCGGCGCTTCTGACGGCCACCCTTCAGATGACGGCGCTGGTTTCTCTGGTCCTCGTAGCCAAGGCACTGGGGATGCGGACGGACTCCATTACGCCCTACCTGGTCTATCTGCCTTTGGGGATGGTCGTTCGGGCGATTCCGGTGAGTATCCAGGGGGCCGGCCCGATGGACTACTGCTATCAGAGGTTTTTCGTGGATTCGCTGATGGGTACACCCCAACAGGTACAGGTGCTGGCACTGGCGGTTCGACTGCTCGACCTGTTGTGGGCTATTCCGGGGGTTCTGGTGTTGCTCACGGGCAAAGAACTCCCGCCCAAGGATTTCCTGGACGAGTCCGATTCCTCGGCCACTTCCCAAACGTCACCGTCTTCCGCTGGTGCCTCTATCGGAGTCTCCTGAGAGTTTAAAGTGACCGTCCGGATTCGTCGATGATCTGCGGGGGACCGGTTCGTCCCTTTTCCGCCGCCGACAACGCGGGGATTGCCTATGCCCATCACCGTCACACTGGATCGACAACAGGGTCAGGACGCCGTCTCGGCGGCCTGCCGTGCCCGTCTGTCTGCGGAGATTCGACTTCGTGTCGGTCAAGATTCTCCAGTCGTGTTGACCACCACACTGCTGACGTACGATCCTCACGGCCTGTTTGTCGAACGCCCCCACGGGCCCGACGGTCCGGTCGAAGCCGGGGTGGGTGAGTGGGTCAGCCTGATTTTCAACCAGCAGGGTCGTCGGATCGGTCTGGAGGCGCAGGTCCGGGGCTCAAAGACGATTTCTCTGGCCAAGGGGGCCATGGCCGATGCCCTGGAACTGACGGCGCCCAGCCGGGTGTATGAGGTTCAGCGCCGCGGGGACTACCGTGTGCCGCTGTGGAACATGACGCCGATTGTCGCCCATTTCGAACCGTTGCCCATTGGGCGGGCGGGGGCAGAGGAGTCATTCCGCCCGTTCGAGGCGGAACTCCAGAACATCTCCGTGGGCGGCGTGGCGGCTCTGGTCGGGCCGTCGAATGACTTCCGCCTGGATGTCGGGCAGAACTACCTCGTGGATTTTCTTCTGCCGGGAAGTCCGACGTCGTTTCACCTGGCCGTGACCGTTCGGCACATTCGTTCCATGACTCACACGCAGGCCCGATTGGTCGGATTGAAGTTCATCCCCGACGATGACGGGCAGACGAACCAGAAGGCCGTCCGAAAGATACGGGAATTCGCCGAGGTACATCGGCGTCTGCGTGGGTAAGGACTTTCCGGGCCCGCCGGCGGGGTGTTCCACGATGGAATTCAGTTCAGAGCTATCACCTCCACAGAGCCGCCGGGTTCTTCAACAGGCGATCCATCATCGCACCGAGCTGATTATCGAGCCTCGAGGCTGGCCGCTCGGTGAGACACTGACGGGAGTCCTGTGCGGCGACCAGGAAGACCTGCTGATCGTGGAGATCGCAGCGCCGGACGAACACCGCCTCCTGGACGGGCTGGTGGGCATGCATCTCGATGTTCAGATGCAGCTCGGCCAGACGCAGTATGTGTGCGACACGCACGTCGTCGATGTGGATTCATCCGACGCTGGGGTGATTCTATTCCTCGCACGTCCGCCCGTTTTGCACCTGACCCAACGGCGTCGTTTCTGTCGCGTCACATTTCGCCAGCGGTGCCAGGTTCATCTCGAACGCCCGGATGATCCGTGCCCCAAACCGATCACCGGCGAATTGCTGAATCTGAGCGTTGACGGCCTGGCCTGTCGCGTCGACCAGCTCAGGGCCGGCTCACTGAAGATAGGGGATCGTCTCCACGTGGCGTTTCAGCCTGCTCAAGCCGAACTTGGCTTCCTCTTCGAGGCGATACTGCGAAACAAGACCGAGGCTGGGACGCTCGGGCGTCTGATTCTGGGCGTGCAGTTTCTCGTGAAAGAGAACGATGCCGACGGGCAGTCCATCCGCAGGCGTCTATCAGACTTCCTGTATGCATCTCCTCAGTCCGCTGCCGTTCGGGAGCCATCCGTATGATCCGACCGGAGGTGCTGACCGGCGATCGTCTGGACGGAGTGTTCGCCGAGGCGATCCGACAGCGCATGCCCCTTCTGCTGACGCACAAGGTGGGGGGGCGATGGCACAGCCGGAAGTCCGTGCTGCTCGATGCGGCCACTGCGGCTCGCGTCTTCGTCGCCTCGGATTCGGCCGACGATTCCGACCACAGAGGCCCGTTTGTCCCCGGAGAGCAGCTTGCCGCGGCTTTTCGGTATCGCAACCACAAATGTCTGTTTGTCACCACCTTTCTGGCGTCGCGCCGGCTGTCCGGGCACACGTTGCCGGGTGGCACGGCGGAATCGTTCATCCTGACCTGGCCCGAGAAGATCGAACAACTGCAGCGGCGGGCCTACTACCGCGTCGAGATTCCGCGTGAGACACCCGTTGCGGTGCAGCTCCATCGGGGCGGATGGGGCAGTCCGTCCGATCCGACGCCGTCAGCCTCGAAACAGTTCACCGCGAGGCTACTCGACATGTCGGTCGGCGGGATGCGGGTGGAACTGCCACGCGGACAGGACCCGGCGTTCGGTGAGGACGAGGTCGTGGGCGTCGAGCTTCGCCCCGATCCCAATAGTCCGGGCATCGAGATCGAGGCGTGCTTTCGACATGCCGAACCGACCGATTCCGACCGACTGGCGCTGGGGTTCCAGTTCGTCGGGCTCGAGCTCACTGCAAACGGACCGACGGCATTGGCCCGGCTGGCCCGAACGGTCAGTCATCTTCAGCGATCCACGCAGCCTCGCCGTCGCCAGTTGACCTAAACACATGTCTTGTCTATGGTTGTGTTGAGTTGGACGTGGCGACTCCTCGCCGTCTCTACGAGTCGTCGAAGCCCAGCCCGTCGAAAGACATCCAGTCGTCCGATTCCATGCGGAGGTCCTCAGGAGGGACGATCGATGGTGCGGTACACGTGTTTGGAGACCGCATGGGGCCCCCTGGCGTTCGCCGCCACAGATGCGGGGGTGTGTGGTCTTATCCTGCCCATGACCTCGCAGCAAGCCGTTGAACAGGAGATAGGACGGAGGTGGCCGGGGGCAGAACGGCACGATCGTCTGATGCCCGAAATCCGAAAGCGGGCGGTCGCCTACTTCGCCGGTGAACGCGTTGTGTTCGAAGCCCCTTTGGATCTGAGCGGGCTGAGCGATTTCGCCCAATCCGTCCTGCGCCGGTGCCAGGCGATTCCCTACGGAGAGACCTGCACCTACGGGCAACTTGCCGAGGCCGTGGGTCGAACCGGTGCCGCCCGGGCGGTCGGGGGGGTGATGGCTCGGAATCCGATTCCGCTGATCATTCCCTGTCACCGGGTTCTGGCTCGTGGCGGAGGGCTGTGCGGGTTCAGTGGGTCGGGTGGCCTGAAGACCAAGGCCCGAATGCTGGAACTGGAAGGGCGGGGCAGCCGTCGATAGACTCATCGGCGTGACAGAACCCACTTGGCATCCTGAAGGATCGGCCGATCGTGGCGCTGGAGAAATCGCGGACATCGCCGCGAAGGTCGAGGCCGGGCGGCGGCTGGATTCCTCCGATGGGGTTCGGCTTTTCGCCGCACACAACCTCCACGAGATCGGCCGCCTGGCGAATCTCGTCCGCCGGCGCAAGAACGGGCGAGTGGCGTGGTACGTTCTGAACCGCCACATCAACTACACGAACTACTGCGTGCTCCGATGCAAGTTTTGCGGTTTTCATCGTCGATACGGGCAGGATGAGGAGGGGGGCTATGAGCTGTCCGTGGATCAGATTGTCCAGCAGGCCCGGACAGCCTATGAGGCCGGTGCCACCGAGGTGCATATTGTCGGCGGTTTGCATCCCCGATTGCCCCTGACCTACTACCAGGACATGATCCGCGGCGTGCGACGGGCTTGCCCGACCCTTCATATTAAGGCGTTCACCGCTGTCGAGATTATCCACATGGCGCGCATGGCCCGTCCGCATCGGACGCCGTCGGAGATACTCGTGTTGCTGCGTGAAGCGGGCCTGGACAGCTTGCCGGGAGGCGGGGCCGAGATCTTCGATCGCCGCGTTCAGGACGAGGCCTTCAAACACAAGGCGGGTGAGGCCGAGTGGTTCGACGTCCACGGCATCGCTCACGATATGGGGCTTCCCTCAAACGCCACGATGCTCTTCGGGCACATCGAGACTCCCCAGGACCGCGTCGCGCACCTGATCAAGCTTCGCGAGCACCAGGATGTGTCGATGATCCGGCGCCGAGCGTGTTTTCAGTGTTGGGTTCCGCTCCCGTTCGTTCCCGGCGGGGGCGAGTGGTCGGACCTGCCCGCACCGACGGGACTCGACATTCTCAAGACCATCGCCATCGGTCGGCTGATGCTGGACAACGTCGCCCACGTCAAGGCCTTCTGGCCGATGCTCTCACCCAAGCTGGCGCAGGTGGCACTGTCGTTCGGCGCGGACGATCTGGACGGGACCATCGAACAATACGACATTACGCATCGCGACGGTGCTTCAGCCGGTCAGCAGTCGCTTTCGGTCGACGAAATCAGACGGCTGATTCTCGAGACAGGACACACTCCCATTCAGAGAGACAGTCTGTATCGTTTTCTATAGTGTCGCCGCATGGATGCACGGACGATAGGCAAGGCCCTGTTGATCGAGGGCGGATGCGTGCCGTGCAGCTCGGCGCAACAAAAGACGCGAGCGTTTCCTGAGAATCGCTCGCGTCTCGGCGAGAGAGTCGGGCTAACCATATGCGGCAGAGCGTAAGTCCCCGCGCCTCCGGTTCCCCTGTCTTTGGTCCCATCAGGGCTTACTGATGAGACCGGCTATGGGCCTCACTCATCCGAGGCCAGTAATCTTCGTTTCCCGGGCCAGGCGGAACAGTACTACAGTTCCCAGGTCAGGCCGTGACTCGTTGCCTCAGACAGCGTATCTCTTCAGCGGATCCCTATGAGGTCTCGCCTTCGTGATCCTGTTCGAGCATCTTTCGCAGATAGGCGTTCTCGCGGCGCGTCGCCTCGAGATCGAAGACCAGGTACTTAATGGACAGTCTCAGAAAGTCCAGACTCTCCTGGAGACTGTGTACGGTCTTCTTGAGGTCGGCGTGGCGCTGTTTGGTCTGTTCGGCCAGCACCTCGAGCTTCGCCCGCTCTTCAGCCGGCAGGGTTCCAATTTCCGCCACCAGTTCCGCCAGTTTCTTCTGGAAAGTATCCTCGTCCATGGTTCGCTTCCTTCCCCCCTTATTCAGGTGTTCGGTCTCACTACGCGAGCCCGACATCTGAGGTTCATGGAATTCTAGGCCCGTCCTGCTTCAGTTTCTTGCCCCGAAGGGTTTTCAACTTAGCAGCCACCCCTCTCTTCAGCAAGCCGCGTACCCTGCATACCCATCGTGGGGGGCGTCCGCCGTCAATTCGCAAGTGCTTCTCTCATAAGAGATAGCAGGATCGCACATCTAGCTAGACCGACTCGGAACCTGTAACGTTTGTGCGGGCAGGATGTTTTCGTCGGGGTTCGCCACAATCCTAGCCAAAAAAGAAGTGATGCAACTCATTGTTATATATGATGTTAAAACAATGTTGCCGCAAAACAACAAATGTTGTGATCCGGCAGCACCGTTTCGACCGATAAACAAGCGAATACTGTCAGACCCCTCGAGATATCATACTTCTTCCATGGGTTCGGTTGTCTGCTCCGCCAACGATACGATCGAATCGATTCCATCGGCCAGGGGCAGGAAGAAGCGAACCGCCTGAATGGTTCCATCCTTTCGGACGGTCCGTTCGATTCGCTTGCGAATCAGAACCGAGTGCAGGATGTTCACATCGGGTTCGACGACGCAGCCAAAGATGTAGGTCGTGCCTTTGACCACCACATTGTCGCCGATGACCACAGGCCACTCCTGGCTCCCCGTGATGATGACGTTGGATTCGATGCGGACTCTCTTGCCGATCGATACGTTGCCTTTGACCATGTCGCCGCGCATGATGGCACTGTCGTCGCCGAGACTGATCTTCTGGTTCGGATAGCAGCTCAGCAGCACCCGGTCGCCGATTTCGACGTTGTGTCCGAAAACGACCTTGCCGTCGATGATGGCATCGCGTCCGATCACGACGCCGTAGTTGAGCTTGGCCCCCTTATGAATGCGGGCGCCCGTTTCGACGATGATGTCGAGGGGCTTGCCCTTGCGGTCCATCCGAATCAGGTCCTCGACCACCTCCTCGGCGATGAAGAAATTGTCCTCATCGCGAATCGTGATGATGTCGCGAAGGCGGTCGTAGACATGCCGTCGGGCGATCGCTTCCATCTGCTTCAGGACCGTCTTGTCGTTGAACCCCAGGGATACCTCGTTGTCGTCGGCGATGTGGGCCGCCACGGTCAGTCCGTGATCGACGAAGATCTTGATCAGGTCCGTCAGATAGATCTCGCCCTGGACATTGTCGCTTCCGATTTTGAACAGAAACCTCTGCAGCGGGCCGGCCTTGTAGATGAATACGCCGGCGTTGAATTCGCGGTTCTCAAGCAACTCCTCTCGCGTGTAGTGATAGTCGCGCCCGCCATAGTGGAATGTCCAGCGGTCCCGCGGCTTCATCTTGAGGATGTCCTTGAATTCGACGATGCCCAGGATCTTGCCGCGGTTGGTCGAGCCGTTCGGGGCACGAACGATTCGCCCGAAGGAGTTCTTCATCGGGTCGCCCTCGTAACGGCCTGTGAGAACGACCATGTCGGCGTTCTCACGCCGGAACGTCCGGCGGAGCGCCCGGATGGTGGCCGCGTTCAGCAGTCCCAGGTCGCCGGCGCTGACCAGAATGCTTCCACGGTACCGTTTGCCGTTGAGGGTCTGCATGGCGGCCTGAACCGCGTGGCCTGTGCCCTTCTGCTCGGCCTGATAGGCATAGAGCGTGTGCGGCTGCTTGCCGACCGCCGAGGCGACGTCGAGCGCCTTGACGCCCGTCACGATGATGAGGTTGTCCGTGTTCAGCCCGTCGCAGACCGCCCGGCTGACACGCTGTACCGTCGGGACGCCCCAGATCTGGTGAAGCATCTTGGACGTTTCGCTCTTGATGCGTTTTCCGTGACCGGCGGCCAGTACAATGCCAATCGCTGGGGATTTGAAATCCAGCTTGCCGGACAGTCTCTGCATCGCCTCGTAAATCGCCTGGGCGTCACCACCATTGGCCATGATTTGTATGGTCTCCCGAAAGGATGTGTTCAGCAGGGCGTTCCCTCACCCTAACCGACACCATACTAACCGGGCCGCGAATGGGTTGACAACGCCTCGGGGGCATTCGGGACAGGCGATGATTACTTGCCGGTTCGGCCGAATATGTCTCGAACGGCTTCGAGGTACGACAGGCCCCATTGGGTGCTGGGTTCGACATAGCTGCCCTCGAGCCATTCGTTCCACGCCTCGATACTGACAAAGCGGCGCAGGCCTCGCTGTTCGATGAAGAGCTTCGCACGGCGGAGCAGCTCACGGTAGGTGTCGGGAGTATGGTGCACCATGGTGGGATTGGCCGGGCGGAAGGTGGGTTCCCAGTTCTGCATGGGCGTGGTGGCCAGGAGATAGTCGCGGCCGAAGGATTCGGCGCATCGTGTCCACGTCCGGACGTGTCCGGGGATGGTTTGTGAGGGGAAGTCCTCGATGTGATCCTCGACCACGCGGTTGCCCAGAGGTCGCATCTCCACCTGCGTGCCTCCGCTGCCGATGTAGTTGTAGCCCATGACACCATCGATGGCGAGCCGTCGGAGCAGTTCCGGACGCGTCTCGCCGATGGCCGTAATGTACAGCCCAGCAAGCCCCTGATCGCTCGCCAGGGTTCGGATGCGATCGAGCACGTCACGTGCCTGCGTCACACCGCCGGCCTCCTGGACCAGCAAGTCCACCGACCAAAGGATCAAAAGCGGCTTGTCGTCCACTCGGTAGTAGTTGGGTTGAACGAAGAACTGTCTGACGAGGTAGTCTCCCAGGCCGGCGCAGAGCCGGTGATGCGGCGAATGGTTCGTCCACATCACGGCGAATCGGATCGTATCGGCAAAGCGATTGCTCGCGACCGGGGGACCGCCGCATTGGGCCTTCCCCAGAAAGCCCACCTCCAGGGCCCTGTTGGTGAAGCTTGTAGGGTCGAAGCTCCCGTCCTTTCGCACGCAGGGATACCAGTCCCACAGCATCAGGTTGATCGCGTGTTCGCGCATCCAGTGTACGTGCCAGTCGATCGCTCGTGGATGGCTCGAACGATAGAACTGGATGCCGTTGAAGCTCATGGCCGGGTCCTTGGAATCGTACAGCAGTGGAATGCGCCACGGCGATCGCTCGGCCACCTGTTTCCAGCCGTCCCACGTGTACTCGGGTTCCCATGCGGCGAAATACCACATCGCGATGGTGAAATCGCTGGGAACAGGGCGTGTTGGCGGAGGGGTCTGCGTTGCGATGTCGATTCGAGGCGGAGCCGACACCAGCCGATATTCGCTCCGCCAGGGATGCGTCTGGAATTCAAACCCGGTGGCCGGTGCGGTGGTCGAAGACGACGGCAGCGACGCCGCGATACCGCCCGGGCCCAACCGAAGGATACGCACGGACGCCACCTCGTACGTACCCGGGGTGCCTTCCGGCACATCGAACCGCAGGCCGATGATCTTCTTACACTCATGCCAGAATGGCCGGGAGCGGAGAATCCGAAACTCCCCGGAAGCCTCCACGAACACCGATCGCCGCCGGTTCGGTTCGAATCCCCCATAGTGTCCCTCAGTGGTCTCTCGCCAGAACCACTCGCCCATGCCCGCGGTTGTGGAGCGGATGCGGATCTCAATGATGTCGTCGGGTGTTGGCCGCAGCTCGAACAGAGGGCTCGCGATGTGTGCGTCGCCACCGTTTGTGGCAAAACGCAGGACACCCCGGTGGATCTCCAGCGGTGTCGTGTTGACGCTTGCCCAGCCCTGGAGTCCTTTGTCGAACGTCCACTCGTGAAGCACAAGCGGTCCCGACGTGGCGACGATCGGACGGCTCAGCAATCCACAGAGGCATGCGAAGATGAGATTCATGGCGGAAGGGCCTCCTTGTGGTGGCCGTCAGTTTCGTGGATCGATGTCTGCGACGAGGCTTCCATCCCGCGTCGGGTTGCCTTGTGAATGTAGGCATACCCCGGTGGCACGTCAAACCGTCAGAGCGCCCGGGTGGTCGGCGGGTTCTGCATCCGTTTCCTCGCCGCAAGGACTGTCGGCATCGCCGTGGCACGATCCTCCTCGCTGCGATGGGTCATCACGGATCGGGCAATGATATTGAAGGCAGCAGGGTCCCACTGCCCCAGTTCAATCCATGATCGTATCGGCACGGCGTCGCCCTGTGTGGTGTTGACGTTACGGCCGAACCGCGGGTCGGTCGTCGAACCGTTCCACATGCGACGGAGCAGGGTGCGGGTCAGGCGTCGGGCGTCCTCATCATCGAACACGACGTGCCGTCGGGCGGCTTCGACCAGGAATCCCACGTCGATCGAGCCGTGCGATGTGTCCTCGATGCCGCTGTGATCGGGCTTGCCGTTCTCGATCCAATCCCAGTAGTTCCATTCGTAGGCGTTTTCGACGATCCGCAGCGCGTGCTTGAAGTTCTTCGCCATGGCCGTGGCCCGCCGCCGATACAACTCCTTTCCCGTCGCATCGGCGAGGATGAGCCATGTGTGGGCCAGAGCCAGGTATTGATTGTGGGGTAGGATCCGGTTGGGGAATCGCTCGGTCGGGTCCTTTGTGAACCGGTAGGCGCCGGCGCCATCTTCCGAGTCGATCCAGTACTTCTCGTTGCCTTCCAGGAAGTGCTTCTCGATGACCGACAGAAACTCGCGAGCCTTGGCGTGGTAACGATCATCAGGGGGACGTTTCAGAGCCACCTCGATAAAGCGAGCCATCGGAGTCAGGACCATGCCCTGGTGGACGACGTACTCCACGAGCTGTGGGGCGGTGGTCCAGATACAGAAGGTGTCACCTGGGCAGGGTTGTCCGGTCAGCTTGACTTGAACATGAGGCTCCACCGTGATGGCCTTGCCACTCTGATAGCGTTGATTCGTCGCAAGGGTCTTGCCTGCTGTCGCATCGCGAATGCTGAAGGTGGTGTCCTTGTTGAACTCGATGAGATAGCGGTGGCCGGTGACCTGACGGGCATCCTTGTTCAGGGGGATTCTGGATCGGGCGACCTCGCAGGTGGTGGTGCCCCGGTTGTGCAGCGGTTCGGCACGAATCAGGGCGACGCTGTAGGTTCTGGTTTGCCACGACAGGTAGCCGTCGTTGTCGTGATCGGTCATGTTGGCGAGCATGCGGCCGAAGTGCTCGATCATCTTGTCCCACCAGCGGGTCTGGCCTGTGAGTTCGTACATCTCCCAGTAGTTGCGGAGCCACCTGGACTCGCCCCAACCCAGGCTGCCGGAATCGGCCGATTCCGACAGCCCCTTGCCGTCGTTGCAGGCCTTGTCGGTCGCTTCGAAGGCGGTAACGACCTGGTCCAGCCCCGGCAGCTCGGGGGCAGTCGTGGCGGGCATCGTCTGCGCCGATGCCCACATGGCACCCTCGAAGATACTCGCGAGGAACATCCATCGTATGATCAGCACGTCAGGCCTCCGGGATATGTGGGTGAGACTATCCGTCCCTCCCGCCTCTGTAAACCGTCGGGTTCGTCGGATATTCGGGTGGTGGGTGCGGTGTCGCGATTCTCATCGGTGGAACACGGGCGTCGCTCTTGTCTTGCAGGGGTTCTTGCGGTTAGATGTCCGTACTTTCCAGCGTGTTTCCTCATGACCCTTTCAGGAGGATTTGCCCATGGGGTCCCATCACCACGAGGTTCGGCCAAACGAAGCCGGTCATGACTGTCCGTGTTGTCATCACCAGACGGAACTGCCGGGTTCGGGCATCAGCCGTCGCGAGTTCCTGGGCGGGGTCGGGGGAACGGCCGTCCTGGGGGGCATGGCGATGGCGGCGTCCTGTGCCATGGCGGCCGAATCGGCGGGAGTCGCACCGGTCTTGCCTTCGCCGACGGGTTCGGCCCTGAGGGTCAAGCCTGTCCTGGCCTATTCGATCGACGTAAGGAGAGAGTTCACGAGCTGGCGTGCCTACGGCGGGCTGAGGGCTCAGGAGGACATTCCGAAAGAGGCCGCACGGATCGAAGAGGAGCTCAAGGCCCTATCGGCGAAGGCCGACTTTGCTATCGATATCCTGCCGCTGTCACTGGTGAACCGCGATGCGGATGCGGCCGCCGCCGCCGCGACCGATTGCGACGTGATTCTGGTCTACGCGGCCAGCGGACCGTCATCATGGTTGGAGGTCCTGGCGGCCTCGAAGAAGCCGAACATCATGTTCCTGCGGCATCGATCGGGCCCGGTATATCTGTGGTATGAGATTGCCCACTATCGCTTCCTCCGCAAGAGCGACGACAAGATCACCGAACCCAACATGACGGTCGACGACGTCGTCGTTGACGATTACGACGAGGTGCTCTGGCGGCTGCGAGCCCTCCGTGGGCTCAAGAACACGCTGGGGACGAAGGTGCTGGGCATCGGCGGTCTGCAGCACTACAGCCAGACCGGCACGCAACTCGCACCGGCCTATGCCAAGAACATGTGGAAGATGGATGTCCAGACCGCAACCGCCGAGCAGGTGGCCGATCACCTGAAGAAGGCACGCGCCAATGAGAAGGTGATGGCAGACGCCGAACGGCAGACGGCCGAGCTCCTGGGACAGCCCGGCGTAACGCTGGAGGTCGACCGGAAGTACGTCGTGAACACCTTCCTGGCGCTGCGGGTCTTCAAAGAGTTGATGGCCGAGGTGGGCGGGGCGACGTGCATCGGTGTGGCCAACTGCATGACCAGCCTGATTCGCGTGCTGGATACGCCGCCGTGTCTGGTGCTGAGCCTGCTCAACGACGAGGGCTATCCGGCCTATTGTCACGTGGACCTGACCCACACGCCCCCCGGTGTTCTGCTGCACCGGATATCGGGCAAGCCGTCGTTCGTCTGTAATTCACACTATCCCCACCATGGCATGATGACGCTGGCCCATTGCGCGGCGCCTCGGAAGATGAACGGCAAGGACTGCGAGCCGACGAAGATCATGACGCATTACGAGTCGGACTATGGTGCCGCAACGAAGGTGCAGTACACCAAGGGGCAGATCACCACGAATCTCATGCCGAACTTCCACTGTACCAAGTGGTTCGGCTATCGGGCTGAAATCCTCGACAGCCCCGCCTTCGACATGTGTCGTTCGCAGATGGACGTTCGGGTCGACGGCGATTGGCAGAAGATGCTTCGCGACCTGCAGGGGTTCCACACCGTCGTGTGCTACGGCGACTATCTGCGTGAGGTCGGATACGTACTGAAGAAGGTCGGGATGGAGTGGGAGAGCTTCACCCGAGTGTAGAAGGGCAGGGGCATGACCGGCCTTGCGGGTTTCGGTAGAATGACCGGTGGCGAGGCGGGGTTCGTGAGAGGCAATTCCTCAACGAGAAAGGATGCGATGATGACGAAGGGTCCGATGTTGTCGGGTTGTGCATGTTGTGGAGTGAGTCGCCGGCAGTTCCTGGCCTCGGGGTGTGCGGCATGTGCCGGGGGGGTGTTGGCGGCGCCGAGTCTGGTTCGTGCGGCGGAAGGCGACAAGAAATTCCGCATCCGAGTGCTGTATTCGGTCCACGCCGTCAAACAGCCGGGGCCTGACTGGCCCAACGTGGGGTTCGACTTCGCTCCGGTGATGGAGCGGTTCAACACGGCGATGACCAAGGCGTGTCCGGACCATGAGTTCTGTCCGGAAATGGCCAACGGGGCCGAGGCGGCCAAGAAGATCATCGAGAAGGACAAAGCCACACCCTTCGACGGCTACATCGTCTTCCAGTTGAACTGTTGGAATCCGGTGATACAGAGCATTCAGCCGCTGGGCAAGCCTGTGCTGTACGTCGACTTCCAGTTCGGCGGCAGCGGGGGCTTCCTGGTGTACAACGCTTCGATGCTGCGGGGCAAGGGACCGAACGTGGGGTTTGTCGCCTCCTCGAAGATGGAGGACCTGATCGCGGCCGTGAAGTGCTTCGATGTGGTGCGCAAGGGCGGATCGCCGGCCGATTTCGTGGCCGCCACCGCCCGCGTGCGGCTGGGTCGGACGCCCAAGCCCAGCGACATGGCCTGCAAGGCGGATGCGCTGAAGCCGCTCTCGCCGGAGGAGTGCCTGCGTCGCATGAAGGAGTCGAAGATTCTGGCCGTGGCCAGCCAGGAGTCCGGCGTTCGCCCGTCGATCATGGAGATTCCTCTGGAGTACGTCTCGTTCGCCGAGGTGAACGAAGCCTGGAAGAACGCCGACCGGGAAGAGGCACGGGCCGTCGCGGATCGCTGGAACAAGTCGGCGTCGGTGGTTCAGGGCGTGTCGCGTGAGACGCTCGAGACGTCCGCGGCGATGTACCTCGGACAGAAGGCGGTGATGAAGAAGCATAACGCCAACGCGATCACCATCAACTGTCTGGGTGGTTTCTACGGTGGGCACATCCACGCGTATCCGTGCCTGGGATTCCACGAACTGTCGAACGAAGGGCTGGTGGGGGCGTGCGAGTGTGACGTGCGATCGACGGCGACGATGGTCGCCTTCACGACGATGACGCAGGGGCGGCCGGGATATATCTCCGATCCCGTCATCGACACCTCCAAGCGTCAGATCATCTATGCCCATTGCGTGGCGTCGAATCGCGCCTTCGGACCCAAGGGCGAGGCGAACCCCTTCCAGATCCTGACGCATTCCGAGGATCGACAGGGGGCTTCGGTACGATCGATCCTTCCAGTGGGGTACATGACGACAACGATGGAGATCGCGCCGGACCGAAAGGAGATCATCTTCCACCAGGCCAAGGCGATCGAGAACGATCCGGATGATCGTGCCTGCCGCACCAAGCTGGGTGCCGATCCGGTGGGCGATATCGAGAAGCTCTACACGATGTGGGACCAGTGGGGCTGGCACCGTGTGACCTTCTACGGCGACCTGAAGGAACCGGCGTTCGGGCTGGCGGCTGCACTGGGCTGGAAGATCGTTCAAGAGGCATAGGCCCCGGAGAATCATCACGCAGAAGCAAGGGCCGCGGCGCAGGTCGTGGCCCTTTTTCTTGGGTCGACATTCACGGTGTGGATTGTGTCGAGTTCCTGCCGGATAATGCGTCGACTTTCGGAGGCTGACCCACATGGACAGACACGGCATGGGCAGATCGACATGGGCTTGCGTGCTTCGAATCTCGCTGTGGACGCTGGGGCAGGTCACCGGGGTGATGGCGGCCGAGGGCACGGTTGAATTCACCTGCGGGACGAAGGTCAACAAGAACCTCTTCTGGGACTCCTCGCCTGTGCTCTTTCTTTGCACCGTGAATCGGGGGACGTCGCAGCTCGATGGGTTGGACTGGCAGTTTCGTGTCGAAGACCTGTATTACGGGAGGGAGGTCTGGTCGGACCACGTGTCGATTCTGGCTACGGCTGCGGGAGCATCGGCCGAGCAGTCATACACTATTCGTGAGATTCCTTACGGCGCGTTTCGGGTTCATTGGAGGCTGATGTGCCGCGGAAATGAACTCAAGCACGGCACGTTCGACATATCCAAGATGATGCCCGTCTGCTATCGAAACTCGCCCGAGTCGGTGCGCGCCTACGAACGGCGCTGGGGTCTGTTCGGCGGCGTCTTCGGGTTCTATGCCCCCGAACTGGCAAGCGACATGGGGACGCGGTGGAACCGATACGAGGACACGGTTTGGTCCGGATACGAGCGGCAGCCCGGCAAGTACGAAATGGCCTCGCTGGTGCAGCGGCTCAAGGTGTGGAAGTCGGTTGGGATCGAGTCGATCGTCTTCCAGACGCTCTATCAGCGACCGGAATTCCGCAACCCGGATCGTCCGGACTTCGCGCCGGCCTACGGACAGGTGATGCGCCAGGCGGCAATAACCGCTCGAGGGTTGGCCAACTGCTTCGAGTTGGGCAACGAGGACAACGGGCCCACCAAGATGCTCTACGCCGAGGTCGCTCGGCAGGCGGCCTCGGGCATCCGTTCGGTTCAGCCGGATGCCCTGATCGCCAACAGCGGAACGGCGTACATCGACCTGGGGTGGCTGGAGATGCAGGCCGGCCGGGGGGTCTACGACGTGATCGACGTGCTTTGCACGCACCCCTATACCTCCGACGGCAGCCCCGAGTCGTGGACGATTCTCGAGCGGCTCGGGCAGGTGGACGCCCTGATGGATCGGCTCGGCGGCATGAAGATCCAGTGGACGACCGAATTCGGCTGGCACCACGATTTCAACCCGCAGCGGCGTGCCGAGTGGATTCCGCGTCACCACATCATCGGGGCCATCGCGGGGATTGACCGGCACGGCCTGTACACCTGGGAGCGGGACTTCGGCGTCTTTCAGGGGACGGCGCAGCCGTCGGCGGTTTCCGTTCATGCGCTGATGAAGATGATCGAGGGGCACCGTTTCGCCGGGCTCCTGCGGCACGACGATACGTTATGGGCCTGCGTCTTCGAACGGGCCGGCGTCCCTCTGGCGATCGCCTGGTCTCCCAAGGGCGGATGCGACTGGCAGGTTGACGTGACACCCCAGGGGCGAGCCTTCGATCTCTTCGGAAATCCCATTACCGCCGGCACTCCTTCCGGGCGATGGGCCCTTCAAGTCGGCTTCTCGCCGGTGTACGTGACCGGCATTGCACCTTCGGTACTGGATGCGGCGGTGAAGAACGAATGCCTCCGTCAGCATGCCCGGTTCGTCAAGTGCGTCGAGGCATCGGGGCTCCCTCCACAGAGCATCTGGCTCGGACTGTCCGGCAAGCCCAACGCTTCCGGTAACGACCTTCGTGCGGTGCTGATGGCGGCCCTGGAGGCTGCATCCAAGGGCGACGCTCGCCCGGACGGGACAGCGGGGGCCGCTGCCGAGTTCGTGAAACGGGGCGAGCAGGCGGTGATCGCCCAGGCACTTCGGTGGTACTGGACGGCGGGCCGGTTTGGGGCGTCGGAGCAGAGTGCTTCCTCGTCCGAGCGTTGGGACGAAGAGCGGCGAACCCTTCGCGAACGGCTGGCGGCGTCGGTGGCAGCCGATCGGGATATTCCGTCGCTTCGCTACGTGCTGGAGCGATGGGATCGCCTCGTGGACGAGTATCGCGTGGCGGCCGAGCTGAAGGCCGATGGGCATGCAAGGCGTCTGCTGAACATGCAGGAGGTCTTTGCGGCGGCGGCTCGAAAGCTTGCGGATGTGGGCGAGCGTGTGTTCTTCAGTATGTGGCCGTACCTCTATACAACCGCCGCAGATGGCACGCTGGTAGAACGGTTGCGCTTCGTTCCGGGCGAACAGACCGCCGTGCGAGTTCGCGTGACCAGCTACAGTGGGGCGGCACGTCAGGTCGACGTTCGGCTGGCCATGCCGCAGGAATGGAAAACCTCACCCGAGGCCGTGCGATTGGAGGTCCCGGCGGGTGGTTCGGCGGAGGGGACACTCCGAGTGATCTGTCCGGCCGGTGCGTCCATGGAGAAGGTGATTCTCCATGCTGTGCTGCGGAGCGGAGACTTGCCGGCTCGCACGGTTCCGTTCGACGACATCGTGGTTGAGGCGCCCTTGCGGGTGACGATCGCCCCGGCGCGAGGACTGCTGCCTCAGACGCCGCTCGAGCTGACGGTGAGGAACATGGCCTCGGCGCCGCTGTCGGGGTTGGTTCGCCTGACGCGTCGCGGTGATGGGCGCGCATTGGCCCGCCTGGGCTTCGAGGAACTGGTGCCCGACAAGCCGGTGACCTCGGAACTCATGCTGCGCCCCATTCCGCCGCTTCCTTTCAACGAGTGGCCACTCGTCGCCGAATTCGTGCTGAGAAACGGCCGCCGTGTAGAGCGGTTGGAAGTGGTCGACTTCGCTTGTGCGGTTCGGACATCGTCGCCGCCGACGATTGACGGTGATCTCGCCGAATGGTCGGGAGCGGCACCCTTGCATCTGGATCGCGAGGAGTACGGCAAGGGATCGTTCGGAGGCAAGTGGAGCTCTACGGACCTCTCGGCCGTGACATATGTCATGTGGGACGACCAGTGCCTGTATTTCGCGGCTCGGGTCGTGGATCAGACCTTCAACCAGAACCTGGCGGGGACCAGCGCGTGGGTACAGGACAGCATCCAGTTCTCGCTGGCTCGAGAGGCGGACCAGCCGCAGACACAACTCGGATTAGCGATGACCCCAAAGGGCGACGAGGTCGTGGACTATGCTGCTCCGGCGTCCTCTCCGTGGGTGCCAGGTGCCCGACTGAAGGTCAAGGTCTATCAGGGCGGGGCGACCTACGAGGCGGCGATTCCGTGGAAGGTGATCAAGGGATTGGAGGCCCCACGGGCCGGCCAGACCGTACGGTTTTCGGTTCTGGTCAACGATGACGATGCCATCATGGGACGGCGGTTCCTGGAGCGGTACGGCGGAATCGCGCACGACAAGGATGCTGCGAAGTTCGGGTACCTGACACTGCTCAGTCAGACCGGTGTTGCGAGTCAACCAGCGGAGAAGGCCACGACGGTCCTGGTCGAAGACTTTGAAGAATACCCCGCCGGTACGGTTCCCGATGCGTGGGACAGCGTGGTTCACCTCCCGCCGGTGCCGGATTCGCGCGTTGTGGCCGGTGCGGGTCGGGGCGGGTCGAAGGCGCTGGTTCTCAGAAATTCGGAGGGGACGAAACCCAGTGTCTATCGGAACCTGGTTCGCCCTCTGGGCGAGGTTCGGCCGGGCGAGGACTACGAGATTCGGTGCTGGATGCGCGGACGAGGGGTAGAAGGCACCGGGGGCGTGATCGGCGTCTGCTCCGATCGGTGGGGGAATGAGTCGTTTTCCTATCTCGAACACGGAACCGTGTCCGACGAGTGGAAGGAGCACACGCTTCGCTTTGGAGGGCCTACGGGCGGACGCCTCAACCTGATCGTGCGAAACATGCAGAAGGCTGAAGAACTGGCAATCGACGAAATACGCGTGATCCGCGTCAAGTGAACGCGGTTCGCAACGGTTGCGAGAAGACCCAACATTGCCTTTGGCGGTCAGTGGGCCTGGATGAAGTCAACGACGGTTGTCGTCGAGAGACTATTCCAGTTCCTCGTGTTGATGGCGTAAACCTCTTCGTAGTGCCCGTCGAAGTAGCCCCCGAAGTCAATCGCAAGGATTTCGGGGGGAATGTCCGATTCCTGAAGCTGGAGGATGTCCACGAAGGGCCCGCCGACGCTCGTCAACTGCTGGCAGAAGTTTGTCGCCTCCTGGTTGAGCCCGGCCATGTCGTCCCAGGCATGGACAATATGAAACGGCGGGCGAGAGGCGGTTACGAAGGATGCCGGCGAGGCCGCATCCAGAATCGCCTGGTCATATCCCCCGAAGGCCTTGTTGATCATCAGCCGAGACACCGTCACTTCCACAGTCGTCATCCCCAGCGGATTGTCGGGATGCTCGACGAGATCGTACAGGTCATACGGTCCGCTCATGCTGATCACGCCTCGGATGTCGCCTGTGCCAAGCCCGTGGGCTTCGAGATATCGCGAGTCGGTGGCCAGCAGCGAGGCGGTATGAGCGCCGGCGGAGTGTCCGAAGACGTAAATCTGATTCGGGTCTCCCCCGTATTCTGCGATGTGGTCGTGTACCCAGGCGAACGCTTTGGCCGCATCCTGAACGTGTGCGGGGTGAACGGCGTTCCAGGGTTCGGCGGACAGCTCGTAGTTTGTGATGACGGTGGTCAGCCCGTAGTAGCCGGCGAACGTGTTGCCGAGCTCAAGATAGATATTCTTGTCGCCTTGTCTCCAGGCACCGCCATGAATGAAGAAGAGTACCTTGGTGCTGCTCTGGCCATGGGGGTGATAGACGTCGAGCTTGTGTTTGTCTCCGCCGGCGGCGGGCGGGGCGTCGAACGCGATGTTGAATGTGCTGTCCACCTTGTCGATCGTGTAGTCGCTTGATGCGGTCTCGCTGGGGGCCAGTCCGGTGCCGACGGCAAACGCCTTGAGGGTCATCGATACGGTGGCCAGGGGCTTGTGATTGTCGTTGGGGTCTGGGTCGTCGTTTCCGGCCACATGATTGTCTATCCGGATGGCGGTACCGGTATAGACGGGTGAATTCCCATCTGGCTGCGAGCCGTCCGTCGTGTATCGGATGACCGCCCCCGGGGTCAGGCAGAGTATCCGGACCTGTATGCCTTCTGAGTAGGTGCCGGGGCCGATGCTGAATGTGGGCATGGCCGTCTTGGCCAGCAGCCCCAGATCACCTATCAAGCAACAGGAAGGAACGAAGCACAGCGCCACTGCCGCCAGGCAGTCCGGAACGAACCGTCTCCAAGCCATCCCTTGACTCCCATTGGCCCGTGGTGTTGGTCCTATAAGAACACTAGCACTGTGAAGGTGATTTGTATACCTGTGGATCACACAGAATTAAATGATGATATTAAGGAAAACTCGGAGTTAAAAGTGTTGCCAACGCTGTTATTCATTGGAAATACGTCCATCTGCTTCTGACCAGAGGATTTGCGAAAGGAAAGACTGATCGTCAGCCGATGAGTTATCGGAAGTACGGCGCTACGGGTATGCCCTACGGTTGCGCGTTATGTGCTTTGCGCACCGTCGGACTGCCGTTCGGCATGCAGTCTTCTGGTGGACTGGGTCATGCCTAACCCGTTACGCAGCAAAGGGACGCGTTCTCCTGAGGGCGCGGTTGTCTTCTCGGGGAGTCCTGCGTTCCTCCGTCGCCTGGACATCATCAGAGTCCTATGTCGGGGTAATTGGTATGGATACCTCTCTGCGTTGGGATGGACGCCGAAGGGCCAATGTGCAGACCTCGTCTGAAGGCCGGGTCACTCGCGGGAGTCACTTGCGAGCCATCCCACCGAGCCGTTTCCGGTGGGGATTACTGGTTCTTGCAGGACTCTGTTCGGCTTTCAGCTTGGGTTGCATGCGGTCGCTTTGGAACGATTTTCTTGATCCGAGCGAGGTTGGACGGTTCTACGGAAGGCCTGTAACGTCAGAAATCAGAACCACTTTGGGACTTCAGGATGAGGACACAGAGTTTTCGGCGGCCTCCGAACCGTTGCCGGAGGACATCGTACCTATTCTGAAGGAGTATCAGATCGGCCCGAGCGATTGGGTGGAGATTACAATTCAGGAGTTGATTCGCGCGGGGAGTACAACCACCGAAACGCGAAAAGTTAGCGATTTGGGCTACATCAGCTTGCCGATACTGGGCGCTGTGAAGATTGGTGGGTTGACCGAACGTCAGGCAGAGGATGTGTTGAGAGCGAAGCTGAAGCCAGACATCCTTTCCGATCCGATCGTGAGCGTCGTGGTTCGCACCGAGCAGCAGCGACAGTTCGTCATCGTCGGCTACGCGTATCGTCCTGGTCCCCAGGCGATTCCACGGGCTGATTTCCGAATGCTGGAAGCCATATCCTACGCGGGGCAGCTTCCGGAAGAGGTTGAAACAGCCTATGTGATTCGACGGATTCACAAACAGGCGGTCGAAGGGGGCGACGCAATAACCACACCCTCCCAGCCGCCCGGCGAGCCGGCAGGGCCCCCCGCTACGGCGCCTGCAGACGCTTCCGGCGCATCTTCAATTCAGAAGGCCACAAAACTGCACGAGAGCGTCGACATCCTGATGAGCGATCTGGGCGGTGGTGCCACCGGAAGTGCTACGACAGCGTCCCGTCGCGTGTCTACCTCCTCCACGTCAACCCCATCGAGTACCTCAACCGTGAGTCGTCCTGCCTCACGTCGTTCGCAGGCGACACCCGAGGAACGCGAGGAGATGCTTCAGGCCTTGTTGCCGGGGAGCATGCCAACCAATCGGGCGAAGGCACCCAAGGCATCTGCGACACAGGGAACAACGAGTTCGGCGGAGTCGTCAAAGGAACTGAGCAAGTGGATCTGGCTGAATGGGGAATGGGTTGAGCTTCGGGGTGAGGCGGCCAGGCAAGGGCCGGTCTCCACCGGGGCCGTCACGCCTTCGGCTCCTGCACCAGCGCCCTCCACGGGCGTGGCGCAGCCGACCCGACCGAGCGAACCCTCGTCTGAACCTTCCACCGATTGGGGGACGGACACGACCGGGGCGGAGGACACCCGTGTGATCTCTATCCCCCTGAAGCAACTTCGATCGGGCGAGGCGCGGTACAACATCGTGGTACAGGCGGGTGACGTGATCAGCCTGCCGATGCCGGATGCCGGGAAGCGTTACTATGTCATGGGGCACGTTCGTGGGCCGGGGGCCTATATGATCCCCACGGAAGGGATTACTCTGAGAGGCGCGATTGCGGCGGCGGGCGGTTTGGACCCCTACGCCTGGCCGAGTCGTTGTGAGATCTCACGGCGGATCGCCGGGGATCAGCAGGAATTGCATCAGATCGATTTGGATCGCATCTACACGATGAAGGACCCGGACATCAAATTGAAGCCGGGCGATGTGGTCAACATCGGTACGAGTCCGCTGAGCCCGTTCATGGTCACGATCGCCAACGGCTTCCGAACGACCTATGGCTTTGGGTTCGTGTATGATCGCAACTTCGGAGACATCGACTCCTTCGGCGGTCAGGCCAATCCCAAGGATCGCAGGCGGGCAGAAGAGGCGGTCCGGAACACGTCGCTCAAGGCGACCTTCCCCGGTCTGTAGTGGTGGGTCGGCTGTCAGTTTATGGGGTTGAGCGAGCGCCTGGGCAAATGAGAGGATGAGGATGGATTCGCCAAGAGGCTCCACAACTGCGGTATATAAGGCCTCGGTATCGGTGCGTCCAAAACGTCTCCAGGTCTATTGGATGGACCTGATCGGAACCGTAGGCTGGTGGAAGATCGGTATCATCTCGGCCCTCATCGCCCTCATATACCGGCAGGAAATCGGCCGGATGTTCTTCATTTGGACCCACAACGGCGACTGGTCTCATGGGCTTCTTGTGCCGGTCTACAGCCTGTATTTCCTCCACAGTCGGCGGAGTCGCCTGGTGGGTGTTGCCCCCGCGGGCTCATCCGCCGGTTTTCTGGTGATAGGCCTGGCGATCATGCTGTACCTCGTGAGCGTGTTTCCACCCTACATCGGATATGGCCGTTCGCTGTCGCTCCCGGTAATGATCGCGGGCGTCGTGCTGACGATCGGGGGATGGCGCGTCTTTGCAGTAGCCTGGTTTCCCATCGTCTTTCTGTTGTTTGCCATACCATTGCCCGAGCAAGTGATGTTTCGTGTGACCCTCCCCATGCGGCAGATTGCCAGTCGTGCCGCAGCGATGGTCCTGCAGTTTCTGACGCAATCAGCGGCAGAGGCCGATGGGGTCAACATCCTGGCCGTGTACAAAGGCGAGCTCTTCCGACTCAACGTGGAACGGGCGTGTGCAGGAATGCGTCTAATGATGGCGTTCCTGGCATTGGGTACGGCCATCAGTTTCCTGAGCGACCGCCCCTTGTGGCATCGGATCGTGCTCTTGGTGTCTTGCTTCCCGATCGCCCTATTCTGCAATATCTTGCGCGTAACAACCACGAGCATCATTCATGTGTTCGTGGGCAAGGAATACGCCAGCGGGTCGGCGCACACGATTCTGGGTCTGTCGATGTTGCTTGTAGCATTCGGGTTGTTCTTTACAATATCCTATATCCTGAACAACCTGTTCGTAGAGGTGAAAGAGGCCGGCAGCGGGCCGGGTTCCAGTGGAGTGGCGGGCACCTGATGCAAGAATCATCGTCTCAGAACGCTGGCGGACAGACCTCCGGGTCAAAGCGTCCCAGTGGTAGTCGTGAGCGCGGGCCGGGTTTGAGTGCAGGGCTTCGTTTGGCGTTCACGGGTGATCGGTATTTCTTGTCGTGCGTGATCATCCTGATTGTCGGGGTTTTGTCGGTGCAACTTCTTCTGGCAAAAGGTTTTAGGTTCAAGAAGGAGCGGCTGGACCTGAAAGCTCCGTTGCCGGAACTGAACCAGACGCGTCTTCTGCCGTATCGTTTGGTAGGCAGTGATCGGATCCCGAAAGAGGAAGTTGAGGCATTAGGTACCGACGAGTACATCCGCTGGCGGCTGCAGGACACGTCGGTGAGTCGTGACGATCCATTTCATTGGGTGACTCTCTTCGTCACGTATTACTCGGGTCAGCCGGACCAGGTCCCTCACGTTCCAGAGGAGTGTTTCCTGGGTGGTGGGTATCAGCAACTGGCGAACGTCGATTCGGCCGTTAAGGTCCCGGCGCTTGGAGACGGTCGTTCGAATGTCCCTGTCAGGATGTTGACATTCAAGAAGGATTCGGCCATCGGCGGGGCATGGGCACCGACGGTGATCTATCTGTTCAGCGTGAACGGAGAGTTCGTGGCATCTCGTAATTCGGTTCGGTGGGCCCTGAGCAACCCGCTTCAGCGTTATGGATATTTCAGTAAGGTCGAGGTGTCTTATGGTCAGCAGGAAGGTCAACGCGACAGCCAGCAGAATCTGAAGGCTGCAGAGCGTTTATTGAACAAGGTCCTTCCGGCACTGGTCGAAGATCATTGGCCGAATTGGCCGCCCGGAGGCCCCACGACAGAACCGGCTTCCTCGGGCGGACGTTGATGGTTGAAGAGAACCCAAGAGAGACGTTGTCACAAAGAGCGGTGAGAACATGGCGCAGCGACGTTTGAACAAGAACCTGGTCGTTGTGTTGGTCCTGGGCCTGATGGTCCTGTCGACACTGGGGGTCGTCTTCCTTCTGGTGGCCTATCGGGGGCCGGAGCTGGAGGCGGGCCCGTACCTTCGGATGGCCTTGGAGGCCTATAAGGCCGGCAACTATGAGTCCGCGATGAAGGCCTACGGTCAGGCATTCAAGCGGACGCGCGATCCGAACTGGCTTGTGGCACAGGGTCAGGCGGCCAAGGACGCCGGCGACGCGGCACTGGCCTTGAAGTGTTGGGACCATGCCGTGACCGAGGACGTCGGACTGCTGGCGGCGCACGAGGCCAGAGTGCGAATGCGTCTTGAGCTGGCATCGATTCCCTCGCCGGCATCGGATGCCCAGAGCGCTGCTCTGCGGGGTGCCTCCGAGGCGCTCCTGAAGCAGAAGTCAGACCATCCATTGGCGCACCTGGCATTGGGTCTGGCTCTGACGGGGTTGGAGAAGGAAGACCCGAACAACGTGGCCAAGGGCATCGCCGAGATGGAGAAGGCCTATGAACTGGCGCCGTCCGATAAGGAGGTCGCCAAGAGCCTGGCCAACGTGTATGAGCTCTCCAGCTACGAGCGCATGCGAAAGAACAATGCCAAGGAGACTGCCGATTTCCGCAAGAAGGCCGAGGACGTCTACATGGGGATGATCAAGGCCGATCCGGAGTCCGCCTCGTCCTACATGTCGTATGCGGAATTCCTGATGAAGCGCCTGCGTCTGGACACACAGGTCGCATCCTCTCAGAAGAAGAAGATGGAGGCGGCACAGAGAGATGCGGCGATTAAACAGATCGATGAGAATCTGAAGGCGGCCGAAAAGCGGCAGCCCAATTCGCCCGACCTGGGGATGCTGTGGATGCAGTACTACGATCTGACGGGGGATAAGGAGAAGCTATTCGCTTCGCTGGAGAAGACAATCCAGGCGGTCCCGGACTACCTTGACGCCTACATCGAGCTGGCGGGACGCCGCCAGCGCGAGGGTCAGCTCGACGCTGCCGTGAAGGTACTGGAGGCCTCTCTGGCCCGACCTGTGGATCGTGCGGGCTACATGGGAGAAATGAACAAGACCCGCCGGTTCCGGGCGCTGTGTCTCGGTGTCGACATCAGGCTGTCCCAGTTCCGTGCCGAGCAGGACAAGGCCAAGGCTAAGGAGCACCTCGCAAAGGCCGAGGAGTGGTTCAACCAGGCCGTGGCTGAACGGGGTGGGGACAACTGGCTGGCCAAACAGGTGGAAGGCGAACTGCGAGAGGCCCAGGGGAACCTTCGCGATGCGCAGGCAGCCTACGAGGCTGCGGACAAGATCCTTCGCTGGGAAATCCCGATGCAGCGTTTCCAGAAGATGCAGATTCGCCTTCGTCTGGCTCAGCTCTATGTCAACCAGAACATTCCGGGCGAGGCGCTTCGCATGCTGGATTCGGTGCTCGAGTACTCCAAGGGGCATCGCGCGGCGCGTCTCATGCGAGCGAACGTCTATCTGCGTATCGGCAAGTATCAAGAGGGAGTGGACGACGCGAAGCTCGTTCTGGCCGATGCGAAGGATCTGGGTGAGGACAGTCCGCTGATTCGTGAGGCAACGCTTCTGGCGATGGAGGGATACCGCCAGTTGGGCAAGACCGACCAGCTGAAGGAGCTCCAGTCGAAACTCGGAGACAAGACGGCCGATGACAAATTGCGGCTGGCCCTTGTGTACCAGGCGGAAGGCGATAATGCCAAGGCGGCGGAGGCCTACAAGGCCGCCGTCAAGGCAGACCCCGATGATCGGGTGAATCTCCAGCGGGCCATCCAGTTCTTCCTGCTGACCAAGCAGAAGGAGGAGGCAAAGAAGCTGCTTCAGGATGCGCTGGCTAAGAAGCCCGACGACTCGAGTCTCAAGCGGCTCAATCTGTATCTGCAGGACGATTTCGAGAAGCTCGATCCGAACGAACGAGAGAAGCGGGAACTCTCATTGATCAACGAAGTGGCCGATCCACTGGCAAAAGAGGTGGCCCTGCACGAGTTCTATCTGCAGCGGAACAACGTGGCGCAGGCAATGGCGCATCTGGATGCCGCTCGGAAGCTGAAGCCCGACAGCAGCGGGCTCATCGAGAGAGAGTTCACACTTGCCCTGCAGCAGAAGGACTGGAAACTCGCGGATAAGTGCTGGGAGCAGGCGGTCAAACTGGACTTGGACGGTGCGGGAGGGAGATTCTACAAGGGGCGCATCTCACTGATCCAGGCTGAGGACCTCCGGCAGCAAGTCATGAGCCTCGAGGGCAAGGACCTCTCGAAGGCCAAGGACCTCGAGACAAAGGCCAAAGCCTGTTACACGGAATCCGCCAAACAACTCCGAGAGGGCATCGGGATCTACGACAAGTCGTCGATGGCTCACTACTGGCTTGGCACGGCCGAGGAAGGATTGGGCAATCTGATCGAGGCCCGTGAGGCCTACACCGAGGCGGTGCAGCTCAATCCGACCAACGGGGCCGCCCATCGTGCGATGGCCAGGATGGGCAAGACCTATCAGAACGTCGGCGACGTCGATCGTCACCTCAAGGAGGCGATACGGCTGACTCCCAAGGGACGCGACGGAATGCCGTTGGACCCGTGGCTTCGCGCGCAGGTGGAGAGCGAAGAGGAGCAGAAAGACCCGACCAAGGCCATCGCCCAGCGCGAAGAGGCTCGGAAGAAGAACCCGAAGGATATCTACAACCTGATGCGGCTGGCGCTGCTCTACGAACAACGCAAGGACAAACCAAAGGCTGAGAAGTGCGTGGAGGACGCCCTGGCGGCCGAACCCAAGAACCGCAATCTCGTCTGGGATGCGTCCCGCTACTACTCTCGAAACGGACAGGCGGCCAAGGCCGAGAAGCTCCTCCATGGTTACGTCAAGGACGTCGAGGGCGAGGAGAAGGGACAGGCCCAGCTCATGGTGGCTCGCCACTACGCCAACCTGTTCTCGATGATGCGAAGCGAAAAAGCCTCCTATCAGGAACTCATCAAGGTGCAGCAGGCCGCCGATCAGGCCTACGCGGTGGCGGTGGCGCTCAAAGCACCGGTTCAGGTGTACGCTGAAGCGGCCACGTTCTGTCTGCTCACCGGTCGAACCCCTGGGGCGGTCAAGTGGATTCGGGACGGACTCGAAGTCGTGAAGGAGAAAGACTACGAGGCGAGTCTGCGCCGCCGTCTGATCCGGATCATGTTGGCTACCCGGCCGGTGCCGGTCGATACCAAGGGAGAGATCGCCCAGTATGTCGATCGTTTCAAGGACGATCCGATGGGGCTGCTGTTCCGGGGTGAGCTGTTTGCCGTTCAGGGGCAGCCCGAGTCGGCCATCGAAGAATACACGGCCTATCTGGACCAGGTCGGCCGCGAGACCAAGGCCCAGACGCGGGAATCGCGTCTGATGGAAGGACACTTCCTGAGGGGGCAGATGTACCTCCGACGGGCGAGAACGACCTACTCCAATCGAAGCGAGTTGCTCCGTCTCGCCGAACGGGACCTCAAGAGGGCCAAAGGAACAGAGGGCGAAGAAAGCCAGAACCTGGCGCCGCGAATCGCGCTGGCCGAGGTGTATGAGCTGATGGGGCAACCGGATGATGCCGTCCGCGAGCTGAATGGAATCCTGGCCAAACAGCCCAAGGCAACGGCGGCGGCTCGAGAACTCGTCCGTGTCTACGCGCATCAGAAGCGATGGCAGAACCAGGAGACTCTGATCCGTCAGCAGATGAACCTGTTCCCGGAGGACTGGTACTGGCCCTATGTCTTGGGGACACAGTTGGACCAGCGGGGGCAATCGGCAGAGGCCATTGCTCCGCTGAAGAAGGCGTGCGAAATGCTTCAGTACCGCGTGACCGAAGACAATGGAACGGTTCAGGTCCTGCGGCTGCTGCTGAGTGTTCTTGCCAAGACAGGGAACAACAAGGACCTGATCGAACTCTTCACGACCAAGGTTCCTAAGGAAGTCCAAACCGGCGAAACCTTGAGCTACTACGCCGGTGCACTGGCCAAGACAGGAAAGAAGGACGAGGCCCTCGCGCAGTACCGCAAGGCTCTGACGACGATTCGAATGTTCGACGATCACTCCCGGATCATGCGTCAGTTGGGCGAGGCGTTCGGTCTGAAGCCCGGGATCGATCTGCTTCGCCAGCAACTTGAGAAGAAGACCGACAAGACGGAACTACCGGCGCTGATGCTGTCGACCTTGTTGGCCTATGACAACCAGAAGGCGGCGTCGCTGGAACTGGCCACCCAGGCCGTCGCGGCTGCAACGGACCCGGTTCGGAAGGCGATCAGCCTGACGAACCAGGGCATCATCCTCTACGAGTTGGGCAAGAAGGAAGAGGCCGCCGCCGCCTACAGCGAAGCACTTCGCCTGAAGGGCGGGGATGATCTGACCGTTCTGAACAATCTGGCCTACGCCCTGGCAGACGATCTGAAACGCGCCAAGGAGGCCCTGCCCTATGCCGAGCGGGCCAGGACGCTGGCACCGAACGACCCCTCGGTTCTCGACACTCTTGGGTGGTGCCTGTTCCTGGCGGGGCGGAGTCAGGACGCCGTCGGCATTCTCGGCGAGGCCATCGACAAGGGCACGACCCTTCTGGACCCGAGGATCCACTTGGCGGAGGTTCTGGCCAAGGAAGGCCGAAAGGCCGAGGCGGACGGGGCACTGCGTGCCGCGATGAAGATCGCAACCGATTCCGGCGATCAGGGCTCAAAGGATCGTATAGCCAAAGTGATGAAGGATCTGGGAATCAATCCCTAGCATCCCTGGCATGGGCGCGCCATTGGACGGTGCGCAGAAATCCTTCATCATGACCCTACAAGGGATGGAGTGAGTCATGACGACCCTGACGACTACCGTCAAGCAACCGTTGGGACTGATGGGACATGCTGCGGCGGCGCCGAGGGTGCCCGTTGCGGCGGGCATCACCGGATCGGATGTCTTCAGGATCATCCGGCAGCGGCTGTTGCTGATTCTGCTCGTGTGGATCATGGGCTCGGCGCTGACCGTCGGCGTTACGATCCTCACACAACGATACTTCCCGGAGTGGACCGCCGCGTCGCTGATTCGCGTCATTTCGCCCACGCCCGAGGATCCCTTCAATCCTTGGGGGGTCCGCCTGGACCGCGATACGATCGATCGAAACATCCAGGATCAGGCGGCGATGATCCGCGATCCCGAGATGCTGCGTGAGGTTCTCACCAGTCCGGAAATCCGCAACGATACGGAGTGGTTCCGTCAGTTCGCCGACAATATCGATCGGGCCCTCGATGACCTCGATAAGAACCTGTCCAGCAATCCCGTCAGGGGATCGAGCCTTCTGCAAGTCTCCATGCCGACGCGCAATCCGAAAGATTCGCCCAAGATCGTCAACAAGGTCGTAGACGTCTACATCAAGAGGGTTCACGGGTGGTCCTCGCGTATGTTCAGCGGGGACATCGATGCGTTCAAGGGCGAGTTGGCCCGGAAAGATAACGAACTGTCGGTTGTGAACTCCCAGATTCGTGAACTCGAGGCCGAAGGCGGTATTCCGGCCATGCTTCGCGGGGCTCCCACAATCACCACCCGACTGGATCGACTCCAACAGGAGCTGGTTCAGAAGGAATCGGAGATGGAGCTTCTGCGGGCTCGGTATCGGGCCTATTCCGAGTCGGGGGCCGAGGGCATGCAGTCCAACCCCGAGCTGATGGCCAACGTCGAAGAGAATCCGAAGATCCAGAATAGCGTTCGTTTCATCCGTGACCTCAAGCAAGAGAAGGAAGCGCTCTTACTCCGTTTCGGCCCGCAACATCAGGAGATTCGGGAACGAGACAATCGCATCGCGTCGGCCGAGGAGGAGCTGGCTCAGACCCGTCAGATTCTGCTGAACGAACAGCGGGGTTCGTTGATGGAGCAGTATCGGATGGCCTATTACAGCACCCTACAGGCAGTGGCTGAGCTGAAGGAGTCCGCGGCCGAGGCCACCAACGCCCAGTTGGATCTGGACCGCAAACTTCGTCGATACGACGAACTCCTGCGACAACGTGAAAGCCTCGAACGCGAACGCGAACGGATTGCCCAGCACAACCAGAACCTCGAGATGGTGGCTCGTACGTCTGAACCGGCTCGTATCTCGATCTTTCGGAAGGCGACGGTGCCCCTGGAGCCGAGCCGTCCGAAACCGAAACTCTGGATTCCCGTCGGGACGGGTATCAGCCTCTTTCTCGCCGTGGGCTTGGCGCTGGCGCTGAGTCTGCTGGATACGAGTATTCGCACGCCGGCCGATATTGTCCGTCACGCCGGAATGTCCCTCTTGGGCAGCGTTCCGGTTCTGGACGATGAGGAGGCCGCCGTGGAAGAGATCGAGACGGCCGCACGCGTGGCGCCTCACTCGCTGGTCGCCGAGTGCTTCAGGCAGATTCGGGCCAATCTGCTCTTCAGCTCTCCCATGGAGCAGCAGAGGGGGCTTCTGATCACGAGCGCTTCGGCCAGCGAAGGCAAGACATGCGTAACGATCAACCTGGGTGTGACGCTGGCACAAGGGGGCCGCCGCATACTCCTGGTCGACGCGAACTTCCGCCGCCCTGGGCTGCACAGGGCGTTCTCCATATCCAACCAGACAGGGTTGAGCAACCTTCTCGTCGGCCAGGGCCGGCTGTGCGACTTTGTCTCGCACACCGATCTGCCCAATCTCGACGTGTTGGCTACGGGGCCGTGTCCGCCGAATCCGGCCGAACTCCTGGCGAGCAACTACCTGCGCGAAGTACTCACGCAGGCCGTCGAGACCTACGATCAGGTGCTGTTCGACGGTCCCCCCGTGCTTCTGGTCAGCGATTCGCTGGTTCTGGCGACACTGGTGGACGGCGTCGTGCTCGTTTGCAGGGCACGCACCGGACGCGGCATGGTGCAGAGAGCCAAGTCGCAATTGGGACTGGTCAACGCCAGGATCATCGGTGCCATCCTCAACGCCGTGGAGACCACACGCGGCGGGTACTTCCGCAAGTACTACCGAGAGTTCTACGACTACCAGGAGCGTTCTCCGGAAGACGTGGCGGCCGAACAGAGCGTCGAGGCCCTGCCTCCGGTTCGGTCGAAGGATGCGGACAAGGCCTCCTCTGTAGCGGATCAGGAGTTCAAGCCGCCTGAGATCGACGAACGGGGCGGCGATGTTTCACCCTTCGAGCTGCCGGTCGACCTGGAGGAGAAACCGAAGTCCGACAAACCCAAGGACGATGATGATTTCAAGTGGCCTGGGACCTAGTTCGAGTCGACAGGACCTCGCCGGCAGGCGTTTCTGAAGAGGAACGCCGACAACGGGCGAGCGTTTCCAGGGCGGTGACATCAAACGTAGCCTCGCAAGAGGCTACGTTTTTTTGTAGACTCTGTCGTGATGTATTCCGGCTTTGCGCTCGAGACATTCCGGTTGGGCATCAAGAACCTTTGGCTGCATCGTCTGAGGTCGTTGCTCACTGCGCTGGGGATGATGTTCGGCGTGGCGGCGGTTGTGTGCATGCTGTCGATCACAGAAGCGGCCGGCGAAAAGATGCTTCAGATCATCCAGCGGTTGGGCACGCGCAACGTGATCATCACCTCGGTGGAGCCCGTCAAGGGCAGCCAGGTGGGGCAACAGGAGAAGGGCCTTCGACGCTATGGGATCAACAAGAACGATCTGGCGATGATCCAGAAGACGGTTCCCAACATCTCCAGGGTCGTGGCTCTGCGAGAAGTGGCATTTGAGGTGTCCTACACAGAGGCCCGGACAGGGGCTACGGTCGTCGGGGCAGAAGACGGCTACTTCGAGGTGGTTCACCTCCAGTTGGCCGACGGGCGGGCAATCACGCCCTTCGAGCACCGCACGAAGGCGACCGTGTGCGTGATCGGGGACGACGTACGCAAACGCCTGTTCCCGACGGTCGATCCCATCGGTCAGAAACTGAACGTGAACGCAGCCTTCGTCGTGGCGCCGTACACGATCGTGGGTGTCCTGGATCGTGCTGAGACCGCCGGTGCTCCGGCACGGGGCGTCGGGGGACGCGACGTCAACATGGACATCTATATCCCCTTCTCGACGGCCGACGAACGCTACGGCTCCATCGTGATTCGTCGAGGGCGGATGAGCTTCGATGCCCGAGAGGTGGCCTTCAGTGACGCCTACATCGAGGTCGACACCCTCGATCACGTCCAATCGGCCAGCGAGATGATCATTCGGGTGATGCAGCACAATCATGGCGAGCAGGAAGACTACAAGGTTAATGTTCCACTCGAGCAACTGCGAATGGCACAAGAGGAAAAGCGGGATCGGCAGCTTCTCATGGGGACGATCGCATTCGTGTCGCTCCTGGTCGGCGGCATTGGAATCATGAACATCATGTTGGCCAACGTGACCGATCGCACTCGGGAAATCGGCATTCGTCGCGCCCTGGGGGCCAAACAGCGGCATGTTGCCGTCCAGTTCCTCATCGAGACGCTGGTGCTGTCGATGGGGGGCGGAATGATGGGGTTGTTCGTCGGTTGGGGCGGCTCGCGGATCATCCCGGCCGTGTTCGAGTGGCCCACCGTCCTTCAGCCTTGGGCAATGGTTGCCAGTTTCGGATTGAGCGTCCTGATCGGCGTATTCTTCGGGATGTATCCGGCGATTTCGGCCTCGAAACTCGATCCCATCGAGGCCCTGAGGCACGAGTAGCCCCTCATTGCCGTTTACGCTGTCGGGCTTGAGCCTGTCGGCAGTCCTTGGCGATTACGTTTTCTGTTAGTAGGCGGCCGACAAGCAGCAGCAGGTTCCGAGGGGCGGTACGGAACTTGCGACAACAGAGGGGTATAAGTGCCGATTGGTTCAGTAAAGCCCCACCCTGTTCTCCGACGTCTCCCAAGTGCGGATTTGACTCCTGCTTAGAGCCAGCCGAGCGGTCTGAATCGCGTCGGTTGGCGCGCCCGTAGGGTGCTAACCTGAAGCGAAAGGGTTGGTCCCTGTCAAAGCCAGAGATCACCGTGAACTTCGAGGAGCTACGGCCATACTATAAGGATTGAACCATGGCCTGCATCGGAACGTAATACACTGGGGCGAAATAGAAAGTGCGGTTATTGGGACGGCGTGGCGCATCTAATATAGCAGACTCAGCAAAGCGCGTGGTCAATGGAGACAGGGCTCATGACCATAGGGTAACGGGGTTACCGAAGTGGAGTTAGGCGAGGCTATCAGCCTGGGATGCCGTGCAACAACAAGAATATCGGCCCAGGGCAAAAAAGATGGAAATCTTTGTAAGATAATGGCCTTGCCTGCGTGTTTGGGGAGTGGTATATTGAAGGTGGTAGTGGATGACTCCCCCGCATAGTTCTCCCCACTTGCGGTAACTCGCTGGAACGTCAGACCTTTAGCATCAGTGTTACTGTCGGTCTGGCATTCTGGACATTCGGGCGTATCCAGGAACTATGGCATGACTTCCATTGGCTTAGCGGCGGCTGACATGACAGAGGCAACTGAGCGGACCGACATGGAGACCAATACCATGGAAGCCACAACACTCAGGCAGACGTCCTTGGGGGCAGCGCCTCCTCGGGCCTACGCCCCCCCGCACTCGGTGATGCAGCGGTTCTCCGTTCGCGATCGAGAATTGCTGCTCAAGACTGTTGAGAATCCGCCGGAGTTTGTGCCTCACTCTTCGTTCAAGAAGACAGGTGTCGAGGCAGCTCTGTTTCCGGTTGAGCAACAGAAGAGAAGGACCGTCGAGGATTTTCTGGCCGATAACGACAAGGTCCAGACGGCTCTGTCGACCATGTCCACCGAAGAAGAGCGTCTGGCGTTTCGTCGCTACAACTACGCTCGCTATCGAGTCTATCTCATCGTCAAGCAGCACCAGCTTCGTCGCCTGGGCCTGACCGCCTCGCGAGACCTGATCCTCTGGTCGCGCAGGGCTCTGTCGGCCCGAAGCACCATCGTTCAGGCGAACCTGCCGCTCGTCTTGGCGATGGCCAAGCGAACCAAACTGAACAGTGTGGATTTCAACGAGCTGATCAGCGAGGGAAATATGGCCCTGCTGCGCAGCGTCGAGAAGTTCGACTGCTCTCGGGGATTCAAGTTCAGTACGTACGCGTGCCGGGCCATTCTCAAGAGCTTCAGCCGCGTTGCCCTTCGGACGACCCGCTATCGAGGTCACTTCCCGACCGAGTTCGATCCGACTCTCGAGAAGAGCGACTTCCTCGATACCAAGCGAGAGACGGAACAGGGGCGCTGCATGGATGAGCTTCGCAGCGTGCTCAACCAGAACCTTGCCGGACTCAGTGATATCGAGTGGAAGGTGATCAACTCACGCTTCGCCCTGGACACCGTTGTGGGCGAGAAACCCGCCCCCAAGACCCTCGAAGAGGTCGGTGCCATCATCGGCGTTACGAAGGAGCGGGTCCGGCAGATTCAGAACAAGGCCTTACGCAAACTTCGTGCGGCCCTTGAGGAGAGTATTGTGGCGGCCTGATGTCGCCGGGTGCTGAGACGGCCGCCTAACCAACATACATGGGGCACAGAGAGAGTCGGACCTTCATCGGCCGACCCTTTCTGTGCCCCGTACGTTTTCCAGGATTTCGCTCGGTCTTCAGTCGGCCAGATCCCGTAGCGGTGCGAAGATCTCCTGCAGCTTCCTGATCGCCTCCGGAGACTTCCGCTCGGCCGGGGCCCGTGAGATCAACTCGTACGGCAAGCCCCACGATGCCATGACGACCTTTCCGGACAGCGGCCAGCTCACGCGTTCGGTCTCGTCCAGCAGATGGTTCACGCGTCTCTGCGCAGCCAGGGCCAGGTCGTTGCGACCTGCGGCGAAGTCCTTCTGCATGCGGGCCAGAAGACCGGGGTAGATATTGCAGCCGCCTCCGACCACGCCGACTCCGCCGACCGCCAGCGTCGGCAGGAAGACCGTCTCGGCACCGGCGAGGACGGCCACGCGATCCTCAACCGCTTCAACCATCGCCAGCATGTCGTCGCCACGCAGACTGCGGTACTTGATGGCAATAATTCGGATGCCCTCGTCGAGCATCCGGCGCATCAGTGCCGGGGTCACACTTCGAGGACCGCTTCCGTGCGGATCGTAGAGCATGATCGGCAGATCAACGGATCGGGCCACAGTGCTGATGTGGTGATAGAGCGCCTCGGGACCTTCGGGGATATCCTCGGGGCTGATCAGGGCGACGGCATAGGCGCCGACCTGGGCAGCCGTCTTGGCCAGTTTGACAATCTCATCGAACTGACTGACGCCCGCAATGTGAGGGACTATCGGCTTGCGTCCGCCTGCCACCTCGGCGGTAATGCGAATGATCCGGTCGCGTTCCTGCCAGCTCAGAAATCGCCACTCTCCCAGGCCGCCCATCATGAAGAGCCCGCTGATCGGCCTCTGGCAGAACCAGTCCAGAACGGCCCTCAATGCAGCCTCATCCAACTCCCCATCCTTCGTGAACGGCGTCAACACCGGCGGAACGATACCCGAAAACTTACCCATCGAATGGAACCTCCCTTTGAACAAACGACAAGTCCGTCATGATACTTCCACCACACGGTGAGGTCCAGAAACGGTCACTCGCCCCCGAGATCGGAGGATCAGGCTTCTGTCCGATCTGCTCGACCCCGCTCCGCCTGTTGCCTGGCCGCGATCCTGTCAATTCAGACTCTGTCCTGCGGTCCACGGGATGCCGGGCGATGGTCCAGGGTCCATTCTGCGGCAGCAGGCATTATCGGCCTAACCGTCGACCCCGCAGTGATGTCTATCGAGATGGCAGGGCGCAGTCGCCGATGAGGTATCCCAATGTCCCTTAGCTCCTCAGTGAGTCGGTCCGCACGCCCCATCGCAGCTTCGCCCGATAGTGCGTAGAATAGGAGATGTCTAATGTCCGCAAGGGCTCCATTGGCAGGATGGTTCCTGGTGACAATCGTCTCGTTCTTGGTTCTGGCCGGCAACTCCGGCTGTGAGGACGAATGGTTGGAAGACTTCGATCTGAACCGGGCCATAGATCGTATTGTTGGTGCGGTGGAAGGCTATACGTGTGGTGGCTGCGTCAGAGGGGATCGGTGTTGTGGACGCACTGTGGTGGTAGAGGAGGAATATTACGAGGAGTGGTGGGACTGAAATCGGCATCGTTTTGCCCCCCATGCCCCCCCGATTGATTTGCCCCTGACCCCCCTGTATCGTACCGTTGGTTTGGGGAAGATGGGCAAATAGGGCCGTCAGAGGATGGGTTCCACGAGGAACTCTCTGCCCGCGACGTACGATCATCTGTGGGGGGTCGCAATGCGTGCTGAGTTGGATGGCTCAGCTCCGAAGCTGTTGTCCTGCACGTTGCTTCTGTTTCTCGGAATCCTGGGGCTCGCCTGTAGCCCTGCGGGGGCACCGTCGCCTCTCGCAAGCGTTCTTCCAACTCCGATAACTCCTGTGTCGCAGAACGGCGTCGTGGCTGGTGTCGTGGTCACGTCGTCCGACCCCGATCCCAAGACCGATCGCATAGAGGATTCGTCGACACAAACGGATCCCGATCCGAACGGTTCCATTCAAAACGATCCCTCGGATGATCCGAACGCGTCCTCAGATACCTCGGATCCCTCGGAACAGATCCAACCCAATGAGCCCAACAGTTCAGAGGGTATACCCGAGCCCAATGCCTCGTCCGAGCCGAACCAGCCTGCGGAGCCCAACACCTCGAATCCGCTCACGTCATGGCTGGTTCACATGCCGGCGGTGGTCTTCACGCCACCCCGGTTCCCATACTTCTCGGCGAGCGATCTGGATCAGGGGCTGAATCTGACCGCTCAGGTGGGAATGGCCGTGGTCATTCTCTCCTGGGATGAGCCGAATCTCGATCAGACCGCGCAGTTGCTCATGACGTGGTCGAAGGCCCGCGGGATACCGATGATCCTCGCCCTCTCGCCAACGGCCATTCAGCCGAGGCATCAATTGGTCGTGCCTCAAGAGCTGGCCCTGCGGGTCGGCGGCAAGCCCTCTTTCTCCAATCAACTCGTGCGTGACGCCTTCGTGGAACAGGTTCGCAAGTTCGCCAGACTTCGTCCGTGGGGACTCTGTCTGGGCACCGAAGTGAACCTGTTGGCCGAGGGGGCTCCTGCAGAGTTCGAAGACTTCGTTACGCTCTACGCGGCCGCATACAAAGCCGCCAAAGTGGTATACTCGAAAACGCAGATCTTCACCTCGTTCTATTGGGATGCAGCCTATCTCAGGATTCAGAACCCGAGCAGCGCCGTGCCGGCTCCGAGAGAGATCATCGATGCGTTCCGCCCCCAACTGGACGCCTTCGTTCTGTCCAGCTATCCGGCGAATCATTGGCCCTCTCCCAGTGCGATTCCCGACAACCTCTACACGTCCATCTCTGACTATCGCGGCCAGGACGAGTCTCTGATCATGATGGAGATCGGCTGGCCGTCGGGTGGCAGCGGGTCGGCTGATGAGCAGGTTCAGTTCGTCGACCGACTCAGCGAGTTGTTCGCAGGCATGGAGATCGACGTCCTGTCCTGGTCGCTTCTGCACGACGTTCCCACGTCATTGATGGGGGAGGATCTGGCGACCACCGGATTGAGGAACAGCGACGGAACCGCCAAACCGGTGTGGGACGCCTTTTTGCAGATCCAGGCGTCACCCTAGTTCGTGCCGATCGGCCGCAGCAATCGACCGAACGGCGGGGCACTTCTCTGCTGGCCTCCCATGCGGCATCGGCATATCTGTCCAGGGCAGAGCGGCCGGAGTATCCTTCCGCAACCCACCTCTTTTTGAGTACTGCTTGAATAAATAAATCCTCATTCTGTATTGCACACATTCTCTCGTGAGCAACTCAATGCTTCAATCGCAATCGACCGATATGCTAGTAGGAATGAGCAATATGGCCCATACCCATCAGATGTCGAATTCAACACATGAGGACGGTTGTTGGGGGGATGAACCGGTGCTCCGTTCCACCGCCGTTGCGTGTCGTGGTGCAGGTCAACTGTCGACGTCGTTGGCGGAGATCATCGGCTGCGATCTAACGCTCGATCGGGAGCGCACGATGACCCTCATGCTTCAGATCATTCGATAAGGGCGTTCGTATGGCTGCTGGTCCAAAGGTCTATATTGTAGATGACGATTCAGCCGTTCGGTCTTCACTCCTGCTCTTGGTTCGGTCCAGGGGGTTCGACGTAGAGACGTATGCCACTGCCTCGGAATTCCTCGAGTTGTACGATTCTGCCCGTCCGGGGTGCCTGGTGCTCGACATGCGGATGCCGGGTATGACGGGTCTGGAACTCCAGCAATTGCTCTCGACCAGAGGGATTCATATTCCGATCATCTTCTTGACCTCCTACGCAGATGTTTCGGCGGCTGTCCGTGCCATCAAGGCAGGGGCGATGGACCTGCTGGAGAAGCCGGTCGTGCCCGAAGAGTTGTTTGACCGGATTGAGTTGGCGATTGCCAACGACATCGCGGCTCGATGCGAGCAGGCCTGCCGCAGCGAAATCTCTCGGCGGTTCACCCGTCTCACTCGGCGCGAGAGAGAGGTTCTCGGACTCGTGGTTCAGGGCAAGCCCAGCAAAACCATCGCCTCAGAACTGGGGATCAGCCTGAAGACGGTAGCCATCCACCGCGCCAGGGTCATGGAGAAGACCGAGTCGAGATCCGTGGCAGAACTGGTCAACCTGGCGGTCCATACCGAGTTCGATGGAACGAAAGACCGCACATTCTCCACGAGTCGCACAGGCACGGGATCAGTCCCCATCAGGTAGTGAGTTCCATATCCGCGAACGCTCGTTCCTGCCGGACCTCCTTGCGAGACCGTTGATCTACTACAGATTCGAGAGGATATCTGCCTTTCCAGATCAAGATGGCGGGTTTCGCCCATCCTCTGCTTCGCCAACAGACTCACTCTGGCCGAGGGCGTTGCGTCATCGCGCTCTACATTCTTGTAGGACAAACTGCCTATGTGTGGCATCTCCCTGGCAGACGATGAATGAGCTGTTCACGTGAGATGTGGCACCGCAGTAGGACAGAGTGATTGGCTTCAAGGGACGGTGCAAACGCTCTCATCACGGGGGTCTTCATTTCAAGGAGTTCGCGGATGTTCAAAAACATGACGTTGGGTCGTAAGATCGCTGCTGGATTCACCTCGGTGCTCGTACTGATGGTCGTCATCGGCGGAATTGCGGTCTACAAGATGCGCGGCGTTCAGGCGCAGTCGGTGATTCTGGCTCAGGAGTACGTCCCGGAAGTGACGGCCATGACCGACATCGAGCGGACGTGGAACAAGATCGTCTTCGACATGCGGGCCTACAACTACTCTGAACAGCCGGCGTTCCTGGAGACCGTCCGCAAGCAGTTCGCCGAATTGCGGACCAACTTGAAAGACGCCAAAGCTCTGGCCGACAAGTCACCGCACCTGACGGCGCTCAGAGGGGCCGTCGAGACCCTTGAAGGTCAGGCCAATTCGTATGAAGACCTCTGCAACCAGACCGTGGCCAAGTACGAAGGCATGGCCGTTGAACGTAAGAAGCTCGACGAGGTTGCCGCCGGCTACGTCAAGAAGAACGGTGAGTTCTTCAACAGTCAGCAGGAAATGCTCAAGAAGGAACTGGCCGAGGGTGCCAAACCCGACAAGATCGCCGCTCGTATGCGGCAGGTGGCTCTGGTCAACGATGTGATCAACCTCATGGGTGACGTTCGCCTGGGTTACTGGAAAGCTCAGGCCAAGCGAGACTCCAAGATTGCCATGGAGGCCGAGAAACTCTTCGATCCCATCGCGAAGAAACTCGAAGAACTTCAGAAGGTCACTCAGGAAGAGGCCAACCAGAAGCTGGTTCGGGAGATGGCCACGCTCGTGAACGCCTATCGGACGTCGATGACCGAACTGGCTGTCTTGACGGCCAAGGCGGAAGAAATCGGCAAGGGGCGGGTCCCCATCGCCCTCAAGGTGGTTGAGGCCACGGGCGGTGCCAGCGCCAAGGGTATTGCCGAGACAACCGCTCGATCGGAAGAGGCGGCCAAGTCGTTGTCCATGGCTTCGATGATCGTACTGATCGGTGTGGCGGTGGCCCTCGTTGTCGGTGTGGTTCTGGCCACCGTGATTACGCGAGGGATCACCGGACCCCTGCACCGCATCATCCAAGGTCTCAACGACGGTGCCGCCCAGGTCAATGACGCGGCCATGCAGGTTTCCAAGTCGAGCCAGCAGCTCGCCGAGGGATCCAGCGAGCAGGCCAGCAGTCTGGAGGAGACCTCCAGTGCCCTGGAAGAGATGGCCGGCATGGCTCGTCAGAACGCCGACAACAGCAAGCAGGCGAACGAATTCATGGCCGAGGCCAAGGCCGTCATTGCCGAAGGCGACAGTGCGATGAAGGAGGCGACGGACGCGATGACGCAGATCGCCGATGCCTCCGACAAGATCAGCAAGATCATCAAGGTGATCGAGGAAATCGCGTTCCAGACGAACCTGCTGGCCCTGAATGCGGCAGTGGAGGCCGCTCGTGCCGGCGAGCACGGCAAGGGCTTCGCGGTGGTGGCCGACGAGGTGCGGAACCTCGCTCAGCGGGCCGCGCAGGCCGCCCGCGAGACCGGCGACCTGATCGAGCACACCGTCAGCCGGGTCGGCCGCGGCGTCGAACTGAATCAGAGCACGGTATCCAGCTTCGGCAAGATCGAGTCGGCGGCAGGGAAGGTGGCGGACCTCGTCGCCCAGATCACCCGAGCCTCGGCCGAACAGGCCCAGGGCGTCGATCAAGTCAACACCGCCGTCTCACAGATGGACAAAGTGACTCAGCAGACGGCCGCCAATGCCGAGGAATCGGCCAGTGCTTCAGAGGAACTCTCGGCTCAGGCAGAGAATGTCCGTGCCATGGTAGACGAACTGGTCGCCTTGGTCGGCAGCAGCCGAAAACAAGACACATCGAAAAAAGCACATGCCGGTTCGAAAGCCTCGAAGGCATCTTCGGATACCACGGTGGTCATGGCGGCCGGCCAGGTGTCCAGGCCGAAGGGGGCGTCCATGGGCCGTTCCTCCGACACCCATGAGGCGATCCAGGGGGGCGGTCTCAGCGATTTCTAGTCTCTCCACCCGGCAGGAGTGACGCGGCGACCCGTACTGACGCCTCGCGAGTCTCCTGTCTCACCGGTCCGGTGGGGTTTCGGTCTCGCCCAGCGTGCGGGAAAGGAACCCCACCGTCCTTTTGTCTCTCAACAGAGCGCCTGCTCCCCGTAGCAAGAAAAAGCCCCATGTCATTGAGGACATGGGGCTGTGTCATGCGCAACAGCGGTTGCGGTCTTCCGTCTACTGCATGAAGGGTCGGAGAACGACCGACGTGATCGTCAGCCCGACGGCAGAGGCCACAGCGATCAGGAAGGCCTTCTGGACACCGGCCTTTTGGGCAAAGGTCCCGATGAGAATCGGGATCACCGACCAGCCCACGCCGCCGATCATGAAGAACAGGCCGACCGCACGGCCTGCCACTTTCGGGTCCACGTGGCCGGTCAGCACGCCGATGATCGTCGGGAACGTGGGGCCGAACGCCAGACCCGCCAGAATCACCATGAGGCATGCCATCCCCCGGCTCGGGCTGAAGACGGCTCCCGCCCACACGACCACACAGAACAACGACAGCACGATGATCATGATGTTCGTTTGGCTTGCGGTCTTGACCATCGGGCTGACACACAGGGCGGTGAACAGCCTGGCCACCATGAAGGCCAGCCAGAAGCCCGAAAGCATCGCCGACGATCGGGTTTCGGAGACGCCCTTGTCACCCAGGTAGGTCGTCGTCCAGGCGCCCATCGTGGCCTCCATCGGGGCGTAGAAGAGCAACGCCAGGGCCGTCAGCCACATGATCGGGTCTTTCAGAAGCACCTCGATGCCGGGGCCGGCCGTGGCGGCGGCCTGCTGAGTCGTCGGTGCGACCAGCTTGGCGAAGTCGAGTCCGAACGCCAGAACGCCCGGTATCAGGGCGACGACAGCCAATACCAGGGCGGCTGCCACAAAACCGGCGGTCCGAAGCAAGAGGGCAAAGAGCAGTGGTGTCAGAAATGCCCCTAACCCAAAGAAGAAGTTGCCCAGATTCATGGCGTAGGTGGGGCTTCCTCCGAAAGCAGCCTGCATGAGCACGTTGAGCACGTTCACCAGCCCCGACCAGCCGGCACTGAGAAACAGCACCGCCAGTAAGGCCGCCCAGTACTTACGGGCCTGCGAGAGAATGATCAGGCTGATCACCACCAGGAAAGACCCGGCGATGACCACGATCTGCTTGTTGAGCAGGTCGGTCAGGAAGCCCATCACCAGCATGACGGGGATCATGGCGAAGCCGAACATCGATACCAGCCCGCCCACCTTCACCTCGTCCATATTGAGTCGTCGCGCCAGCGGCACCTTCACGCTGCCGAGCAGCGCCGCGCCCATGCCGCAGACCAGCAGTCCGGCAATCCAGGCCACTTGAAGCATGATGAAGTACCTCCACACGGTCGCCAGGAATCGTGCCGACCGCGTGACCGCATCGCAATAGAGTCGGCAAACGGCGGCAGTCTATCACGTGTCCCCCCCCTGGGAAAAGGGCGTGCCGCCCATTTTCCTGGCGCCCCAAGAGGCCGGTTGTGGTTTCCGATCATACTCCGAAAGGGGAGGTGATGATCCACCCGTGCGATGGGCCGAATCCACCACCCAGCCCGGACTCAAGGTCAGTTTCCTCACCCCTTTTCCGGGCGAACCGTTTGACAATGATCCAAACTACGATATCCTTCGGGTGTTTTGAGTCGTCATTCAGGTGTGTAACCTGGGGGTGCTGGTTGGAGGACGACCGCCTTTTCATATCCGCACGGCCGATCAACGGCCGGCTATCGAAGAAGGAGACCGTGGGATGAGTAGACACACCCGTAGAGACTTTCTGAAGGGGACGGCCGTCGCCGGGGCCGGCGCCTGGCTGGTGGGCAATGCCGGATGCGCCCAGCCCAAGGCCGCGACCCCTGTCGTTCAGGTTCCCAAGGTGAAGGGGACATACAAGCTGAACGAGAAGCTGAACATCGCCGGCATCGGGTGCGGCGGCAAGGGTGGCAGCGACATCCAGAAGTGCCGAAAGGAAAACGTCGTCGCCCTGTGCGACGTCGATTTCAAGCGGATGGCCGGCGCCATCGGCAGCTACCCCAATGCCAAGAAGTACCACGACTGGCGCGTCCTGCTGGACGAGATGGGCAAGGGGATCGATGCGATCACCTGCTCGACAACCGACCATATGCACGCCGCGATCTGTGTCACGGCGATGCGGATGGGCAAGCACGTGTATTGCCAGAAGCCGCTGACCCACGATGTGTGGGAGGCGCGGGTCATGGCCGAAACGTCGAAGGAATGCAACGTGGCCACCCAGATGGGGAACCAGGGCACCGCCCTCGACGGATTCCGCACCGCGGTCGAGTCGATTCAGGCGGGGGCCATCGGCAACGTCACCGAGGCACATATCTGGACGAATCGCCCCGTGTGGCCGCAGGGCAAGTCGCGGCCGGCCGGCAGCGACGCCATCCCCGAGAACCTGGATTGGGACCTCTGGATCGGTACCGCCCCGATGCGGCCCTACAAGGAGAAATGCTACCACCCGTTCTCATGGCGAGGCTGGTGGGATTTCGGCACCGGCGCCCTGGGCGATATGGGGTGCCACACGGCGAACATGGCGTTCATGGCACTCGACCTGAAGTGGCCGACCACCATCGAGGCCGAAAGCTCCGGCTTCGACAAGGACAGCTTCCCGACGTGGAGCATCATCACCTATCAATTCCCCGCTCGCGGCAAGCTGCCTCCTCTGAAGTGGACCTGGTATGACGGCGGGAACGACAAACCGCAGAAGGTGCATGACAAGATCAAGGGTCTGATCCAGGGCGAGCCTTATTCCAAGAGCGGTTCCGTCCTGATCGGAGACAAGGGCATCCTCTATTCACCCAGCGACTACGGTGCCGCCTCCACGCTGCTGCCCAAGAAGGACTTCGAGGGGTACAAGCCGGGACCCCAGAAGTACCCGCGCTGGGGGCCGGGCAACAACGATCAACAGCAGACCGACGAGTGGGTCGCGGCCTGTAAGGACCCCAAGAAGAAGTGCCTGTCCAACTTCGAGTACGGCGGAACGCTGACCGAGGCCCTGATGCTCGGCAACGTGGCCCTGTTTGCCGGCACCAAGATCGAGTGGGACGGCAAGAACTGCAAGGTCACCAATTGTCCGAAGGCCAACGACGTCATCCGTCGCCAGTACCGCAAGGGCTGGGAGGTGCCGGGGTTGGGTTAACGGCAAGAAGGCCGAATGGCTGAAAAAGGGGACGCGACTCCCGTTCTCGGGGTGCCGCGTCCCCTGTCTTGTTCCATCCTCTCGCTTCGCAACTACTTCGCACTCTCCAGCGGCCGCAAGAGCGAATGGCCGGCCAGCGGTGGGTCCTTTTCGTTGGGTCTCGTCGCGGTGACCTCCTTCTGTCGCAGGTCGTTCAGATCCACACCGAACCGATCGAGAATCGTCGGGGTAATGTCGGCCCGGTCGCCGTTGCGGCACACCTTCGGGTCATTGGTCACCAGGAAGACATGCGGCGCCCTCAAATGACTGGTTCGGCCTTCGTCGAACCCGTGGTCGGCCGTGACGTAGATCAGCGTGTTGTCGTACAGCTTGAGATCCCGGACCTTCCGGACGATCTTGCCGGTGCAGGCGTCACAGGAGATGAGGGCGTTGTTGTACTCCTTTGAGTTCTCGCCGAATCGGTGCCCCTTCTCGTCGCCCTCGCCAAAGTGCACGAAGAAGAAGAACGGCCTGTCCTTGTACGTGTCCAGCATCTCGAGCGTCTTGTCCGCCACCTTCCCATTCTCGAGCAGTCCAAAGACCCAGACGTCGCAGGCCTTCGAGGTATGCAGATAGGGCTTGCCGGGCGTGATGCGATACTTCACGCCGTTCTCTTCCACGGTGTAGCTGCCCAGGTCGAAGCCTCGGCGTTCTCCGCCGGCAGCCTGCGCCTTGGCCACTTCGGCCAGCGATTCCTTCTTTGGAGGGTCGTTCTCGCCGCAGTTCTTGCGCTTGCCGATCACCGCGACGGCCACGAACTTCTCCGGCCCGAAGTGCTCCTTGAGTCGCTCAAACACGCTCAACCCCTTGGGAATGGGCTGATATTTCAGGTCGCTGAACACTCCGGTTACATTCGGATCGTAGCCCGTCAGGATCTGGCTCCAGCCCGCCTTGGTGTCGGTAACGTTGTGAATGTCGATGTCCACCATCTTGCCCTCGTCGGCAAGGGCCTTGATGTTCGGCAGTTCATTGCGCGACAGACATTCCTTGACGTGTTCTCGTTGGGCGCCGTCCCATCCGATCAAAATGATATTCCTCGGTGGGCTGCTTCGGTCGACCTCGGCCGACACGGCAGCACACGCGCAAACCACTACCCAACCCACCCCTCGGTACAACGTTCTTGGCATGACATACTCCTTGGTCCGGATGTTTCAGCACCGACGCCCATTATGACAATCGTTGGTCGGGGCGTGAATAGCTCGTGGGACCACAGCAGACCGAATCTGTTTCACGCTATAATGCCGCGACAGTCCGTGAGGCCGAGGGGCCGAATACACACCGTGAGGAGACCTGTGCATGAGCCAGAGTACCCGTCGTGGCTTTCTGAAGAGCGGCCTCCTGGCCGGTACCGGTATCGGGCTGGCCGGTGGCTCCGGTTGCGCTGACCCCGGATTCGGCGGCTCCGTCGCGCAATCTCACCGGGCCAAAGGTACCTACAAACGCAATGGCAGGTTGAACATCGCCGGCATCGGGTGTGGCGGCAAGGGCTACTCGGACATCGCCAAGTGCCGCAACGAGAACGTGGTGGCCCTCTGTGACGTCGATTTCAACCGCATGGCCGGGGCGGTCAAGCGTTTCCCCAATGCCCGAAAGTTCCACGATTGGCGGGTCTTGTTCGATGAGATGTGGAAGGGCATCGACGCGATCACCTGCTCGACGCCCGATCACATGCACGCCCCGATCTGCGTCACGGCCATGCGGATGGGCAAGCACGTGTATTGCCAGAAACCCCTCACGCATGACGTCGGAGAGGCGCGGGTGATGGCCGCCACGGCCCGTGAGCACCGCGTCGCCACGCAGATGGGCAACCAGGCCATGGCCGATGACGAGTTTCGCCTGGTCGCCGAGAAACTTCAGGCCGGCTTCATCGGAGACGTCACCGAGGCGCACTTCTGGACGGATCGTCCGATCTGGCCGCAGGGCAAGTCGCGTCCGTCGGGTAGCGATTCCATTCCCGAGGACGTCGACTGGGATCTGTGGGTCGGAACGGCCCCCATGCGTCCCTTCAAGCAGGACTGCTATCACCCGTTCGCCTGGCGGGGCTGGTGGGATTTCGGTACCGGTGCCCTGGGCGACATCGCCTGCCACACGATGAACCTCGTGTTCCTGGGGCTCGACCTGAAGTGGCCCACCACCGTCGAGGCCGAATCCTCCGGCTTCGACAAAGACAGCTTCCCGACCTGGAGCATCGTCACCTACGAGTTTCCCGCACGGGGCAAGCAGCCGCCACTGAAGCTGTTCTGGTATGACGGCGGCAAGAACATGCCGGCGCGAGTTGTTGCCAAACTCAAGGGCATGATTCAGGGCGAGAACCTCGGTCGCAACGGCACCATCGCGGTCGGTAGCAAGGGCCTTCTCTATCGTGACGACGATCGCGATGCCGATGCCTCGCTCCTGCCCCGGAAGGACTTCGAGGGGTGGAAGCGGGGTACACAGAAGTTCCTGCGCTGGGGGCCGGGCGACTGCGATCAGCATCACACCGATGAGTGGATCGCAGCCTGCAAGGATTCCAGGAAGGTGTGCCTGTCCAACTTCGATTTCGCCGGCACGCTGAGCGAAGCCGTGTTGCTGGGCAACGTGGCCCTCTATACGGGTAAGAAGATCGAATGGAACGGCAGGGACTGCAAGGCCACCAACAGTTCTGAGGCGAACGCCCTCCTTCGACGCCACTACCGCAAGGGCTGGGAGGTGCCGGCTTTGGGGTAGTCGGCGCCGTGACCGGCGGGCCCCTCCATCCTCTCGTCTTGGCCCCGGCCTGCCGTGCGGGAAGGATACCCCTCCAGCACCGCATGCCCAGTTGATTATTCCGGCGGTGTCGGTCAAAGTAGCTTCAGGAGTTTCGTGAGGATTTCATGAAGTCTGTGCGACGGATCCGCCTGCGAAGGGGCAGGTGGTCGCGGCATCTTTGGAGACCATTATGTTCATTCGGGTAATCCCTCGGCGAGGGTTCCCGCGATCGTTCACCACCGCAATGATCATCCTTTGGGCGTGCGTTTGGGGCAGCGGCTGCGCTTCTCTCGGGACGTCGGGCCCATCGGGGGCAGCATTGGCTCAGGCGGATCGTCTCCGGCGCGACATCCGGAAGATGGTGGGCCTGGCCCGCGACCGCGTTTTTCCGGCATTGGTGCATATCCGGGTGGTCACCGTGGACTACACGGGCGGCAAGGAGAACAAGAGCCAATCGGTCGGTAGCGGCACCATCATCTCCGCGGAAGGCTACGTGGTGACCAACCAGCACGTTACCGACAAGGGCACCCAGTTCAAGTGCACATTGTCGGATCGGCAGGAGGTCAACGCCACCCTGATCGGAGAGGATCCCCTGACCGACCTGGCTGTGTTGAGGCTCGATCTCCCGGAACAGAAGAAGGGGGCTCCTCCGCTGCCCTTCGCCTCGTTCGGCAACTCGGACGAGTTGCAGATCGGCGACTATGTGCTGGCCATGGGGTCGCCCTTCGCCTTGTCGCGATCGGTGACGCTCGGCATCGTCTCCAACACCGAGCGGGTGTTCTCCGGAATGGCCGGCGATGAAGAAGACGAAGACATGGAACTCAGCGAGGGCCAGCGGACCGGCCTGTTCACGCAGTGGATCCAGCACGACGCTTCGATAAACCCCGGCAACAGCGGGGGGCCGCTGGTCAACCTCAAAGGCGAGGTGGTCGGCGTCAATGAGCTGGGCGGGTCGTCCATGGGCTTTGCGATTCCTGCCAGTCTGGTTCGCCCCGTCGTCGAGGCCCTCATTCGTCAGGGAGAGGTCCGGCGGAGCTGGATTGGGATGGGTCTCAAGTCCATCGCCAAGACCGGCCTGAAGGAGGGTGTGCTGGTCGATTCGGTCGTCAAGGACGGACCGGCAGGTCGGGCCGGTGTTCAGGCCGGTGATGTTCTGGTTCGGATGGACGGTCAGCCGATTACCGTTCGGTTTCCTGAAGAGGTTCCCGGACTCATGAAGCGGATCAGCGATCTGCCGATTGGCTCCAGAGTGAAACTGGCCTTCTCCCGGGGTGGCGCGATCGTCGACGTTACGGTGACCACCGAGTTGCTCGATCGCGATCTGGGTGACGAACGGGCCTTTTCCGCCTGGGGATTCACGGGGCAGGAGATCACTTCGGAGATGGCCCGTGACCGGAGACTGGACAGCACCGAGGGTGTCCTGGTGGCCGGTGTTCGCGAAGGGGGGGCTGCCCAACTGGCCGAGCCTCCGCTGGTCGACGGCGATGTGATTCGCGCGATCGGTGGTACCAAGGTCGGCACGCTGTCCGATCTCTCCCAGCGCTATGAACAGATCATGGGTAAGCCGCCGCTGCCCGACTATCTCATCGTCGAGTTTGATCGGCGGGGCCGGAATCACATCACGCTGCTGAAGTCCAAGCCCGACGAAGAGGAAGAACTGCCCCGAGAGGTTCGCAAGGCATGGATCGGCATCTCCACTCAGGCGGTCATTCAGAAGCTCGCCGACAAGTTGGAACAGCCGCAGGCTCGCGGCTATCGGATCACGCGCGTCTATCCCAAGACCCAGGCCGCCAAGACCGATCTGAAGGTCGGCGATATCATCGTGGCCCTGAACGGCGAGAAGATTGCGCCCGTGGGTATGGAGGATACCGGCCTCTTCACACGCAGAGTCAACAGGCTCAAGATCGGTGACGTGGCCAAGCTGACGATCTTCCGGGGCAAGCAGAAGATAGACGTTCCCGTCACCCTGGAACCCACGAAGATCACGGTAGAAGAGGCCCATCGCGACCGCAATCGAGACTTCGATCTCGTCGTTCGTGAGGTGACATTCTTCGACCATGACGAGAACCGATGGGGAGACGATGTGACAGGTGTTCTCGTCGAACAGGTCGAAGCGGCTGGATGGGCCGGGCTGGCCGGCATCGTGACTGGCGACCTCATTCAGAGCATCGATGGTCATCCGATCGGTGATCTGGCGGCCTACCGGAAGGCCATGAAAGAGGTGAGACGTACCCGATCGGCCCGCGTAGTCTTCGTGGTGCTTCGAGGCGCCCGAACGCATTACCAGTTCCTGGAACCCACATGGAAACCTGCGTCGAACCCGTCAACGATGACTCATCCCAGCAAGGAGCCCAAGGATGATTGAACGTTGTCCGACCTCCCTGATTCTGCTTCTGTCGATCGTTGCTGCCCCGTGGGGGGCGAGCATCGCCTCCGAGGCCGATCGACCTGCGGAATTCGCCCGGCTCTTGGCCGAGAAGTCGCCGGCCCTGGTGACCGTGAAGTTCATGCTCAAGGCGAAGATGGGCGGAATGGGCGACTCGGAAAGTGAGAGCGAGGTCACCGGCGTCATGATCGATCCGAAGGGCCTGGTTCTTTGCTCGAATGTGCAGTTGGGCGGCATCGTCGGGCTGATGCGACGCGTGATGGGATCGTCGGCCAAGGGGATGTCCACCAACATCAGCAATCTGAAGATCCTCGTGGGAGACGACACCGAGGGGTTGGACGCCGAATCGGTGGCGCGAGACACCGAACTGGACCTGGCCTGGATTCGAGTCAAGAATCCCGGGACTCGCACGTTCCCCTATGTAGACCTGAGTAAGGGGGTCGTACCCAGGATCGGTGACCCCCTGTTCGCGATTCACCGCCTCGGCAAGCATTTCGACCGTCTGCCGGTGGTCGCCGAGGGGCGTGTGGGTGGTATTGCCCGAAAGCCGAGAGACCTCTATATCCCAAGCCGCGACCTCGCCGAGGCCATGGGGCTGCCGGTGTTCACCGCATCGGGTGACGTCGTGGGCGTCTGCATCATGGAGATGCCGGATGCCGAGGACCTGGAAGGCAATCCCTCGGCCCTCTTCAGCAGGGCATCGAGCCTGATGAACACGGGCGCCGCCATCCTGCCGGCCGCAGATGTGGTAAAGGCAACCGTCCGCGCCAAAGAGAACGCCGCGACCCGCCCGGCAGGGCAGGACGGCCAGGACAAGGACGCCACGGACGAAAGCCCCTCAGAGGGAGAAGATAAGGCTTCCTCCAAGAGTTCCAAGGCCACGCAGAAGGCCCAGTAGGGCAGGCTGCCTGGTACATCGCGGTGTCGAGTGGTGCCACCGTCTCTTCCGGGAGGTTACCGTGAATATCCTTCGGCCTGTTCTCCTGGTGTTCCTGTCCGTTCCGGCCGGCCCCTCCGCCGGCGATGTCTGCCACGAGATCGCCATCGATTCCAGCCGAGTGGACATCTTCGATCTGAGCCTCTGGGCCAAGCATCGAAAGACCGTCAACCATCCGGCCACCCTGTACAAGGCTGCCGACATCGCCCGAGCCAGACAGAATATCCAGCAGCACGAATGGGCTCGAAGACAACTCAAGGCCATTGAAGATGCGCTGCCGCACTGGTGGCCGCAGGATGCGGCGTTCTTCGAAAAGATGATTCCCGCCACGACCCCCGGCGCGGTGATCATGACCATGTGCCCCCACTGCGAATACTCACCGGTCCACGGCCAGTACCAGTGGCAGCCGACCAACCCCGACGTTCTGAAGTGCGTGGGCTGCGGCATGGTCTATCCGAACAGCAACTATCCCGAGGATATGGTGCTTGAGGCCAAGGCAACCGGCCCGCAGCGATTCACCTACTACGGCGGCAAGAGCTGGCACTTCTACGGTTTTCACATTCGCAGCAGTTGGACGGGACAGGTTCGCGCCCGCAAGGTCGAATACATGGTCACCCAGGCGTCGCGGTTCGCCACCGCCTACGCCCTGACCGGCAAGCCCGAGTACGCCCGCATCGTTCGCAAGATCCTGCTCCGATTCGCAGACGTCTATCCCAACTACCTCGTCAAATCGGGCTATGGCGAATACGCCGATCTGCCTCCAAAGGTCGCCGCCATCTCGCTCAACAAGCTGCCGGTCGACGAACTCACACTGCCGCCGAACAAGCCGAACAGGCAGTTGCACCCGGGTTACTGGATGACCGGCCGCGCCGAGGACACCGGCATGGAAGGCGTGTACTCGGCCCACATGGCGATCGCCTATGACCTGACCTGTACCGCCGCGGATGAAAACGGCACACCGATCTACACCGATGAGGAACGGATGCGGATCGAGCGAGATGTCCTGCTCGAGAGCACGTACCTGCTGATGGCCGACGCTGCGTTCAACAACAAGTCAATCTCCAATCGCCGCGGCGCTGCCCTGGTCGGCGCCTGTGTGGGCGATCCGATGCGAGTTCGCTTCGGCCTCGAAGGCTTCAACCACATGGTGAACGAGTGGTATCTGTACGACGGCAATCCCGGCGAGACACCCGCCTACGGCCACATGACGCTGAACGGGATTGTCCCCATGTCGGAAGGGCTCGTCGGTTACAGCGATCCGCCGGGCTTCAGCCTTAACGGCCGGCGGATTGACGCCCTGAATCTCTACGCTGGACCCGCCTATCGGGCGGTCTTCCGGGCATTGGTGGACACAATCCTGCCCGACCTTCGGTACCCCGCGTGGGCCGACTCGTATTTCAGTACGCACCTTTCGAGCGAGTTCGCCGAAATCGCGGCCACGCGCTATCCGAGCGGCCATACCGCTGCCATCCTTCAGGCGACTTATGGGGGCAAGCTGGATGACAAGGGCAATGAGTATGCCCTCTTTCGGCGTGATCCTTCGCTCAAACCGAATCCCCAGGCGTTCGCCCTGTCGAGCACGTGCTGGCCGGCGTGGAAGACGGCCTACCTGCGAATCGGCCCTCGCGGCATGGACGGTACGGCCATCGTCAGCAGCAGCGACTGGGGCAATCACCACCATCACGATGCCCTGAACCTCCATCTCTTCTGGCGAAACCGCGAGTGCCTGACCGACTTCGGCTACTTGTGGGATTCCCCTAACGCCCATCGCACGCGGCGGACCCTGGCGCACAATCTCGCGATCATCGACGACAAGGAGCAACAGGCCGCCGGCCGCCTCGGCTCGATCCATCTCTACGATGGGACTGGCCCCGTTCAGGTCGTCGAGATGTCCAATACGGCTTGTTCGGGTGCCTCGGTCTATCGTCGAACGACCGTCACACTGCCGCTGCCCGACGGCAACGGCTACGTCGTGGCCGACTTCTTCCGTGTCGCAGGCGGCAAGACACACGATCTGATCTATCACGGTCCCAACGAAGCGGTGAAGCTCAGTTCGCCGGCGACCTCAGCGGCGGACAAGCTCTATGATCTGACCGATATCCAGAGCGTGAACCCCGCCGAATTCTGGACGGCCGCGTGGGACGCGGGCAAGAAGGTGCGGTTCGCAGCGGTCAATCTGCCGCAAGCCGATGAGAAGTGCTATCTGGCCAAGGGCTGGGGCTCGCGCGATCGAGCCGACTCCAAGACGCTGACCACGTACGTTGTTCGTCGCCGAACCCTTGCGACGCCCGGCGGTGCCTCGTGCTTCACGTCGTTGTACGTGCCCGCCGACGCAAACGCTCCGGCGATCAATGCACGGCGCGTCTCGCTGGCCGGCGATGGCGTGGGGATGTGGATCACGACGCCGCAGTTCCAGTGGTGGGTTGTCTCTCAGACGCAGCCGGCACCCCAGGCCCTGCTCATCGAGGGCGATTCGCTCCAGACCGACGGTCTGGTCACGGTCTACCAGCGCGACCAGACGAATAGGCGCCTCTTCCTGCTCGGCGGAACAGTCGCCAAGGCCGGCGGTGTCGAGATACGCCACGCCCCATCGATCGCGGCCAGGATCGCAAAGATCGAGCGCGGTCCCGACGAGTCGTGCGTCGTCATCCAGGCCGCTCCCGTCGACCCTTCCACGCTCGTCGGTCTGACCCTGATCCTGAGAACGAAGTCATTCCAGACGGCGTTTCCGATCCTCGCCGCCACGAAGGGTGCAGAGGGCGAAATTCGTCTGGTCACCCGACGTGGCGATGGGGGCTTTGAACCCATTGAGGCGGACGAGGCGATCATTCACCTTCGGTCTTCCAGGACATCTCCGTAGTCATAGAATCCCCGAAAGGGTGGCGGGAATCCCCACGCCATGCTCGTTCTCGCTCCCCCCACGATTCTTGCCGTGGGGGCTTTCTGCCCGTCGGCGGGCGTGGTACAAGACGCTTTGTCGATTCCCGCTTCGAAGACCTGCGCCGTCCTGGAGTCGTCGATGGGGTACCTCATTTATCTGCTCCTGGGATTGATCATCATCTCCGTCGTGGGGCACGGCCTGTGGGTGGCGATTGCCTGGGTTCTGCGCGGCGGACGTCCTCGCGATACTCGGGCCGCCGAACCGACGTTGAGCGACGATCGCGCCGCCACCGCTCGCTACCTGGAACACCTGCGGACATCCGAACGGATCGACCAGGCCATGCACGGCCGTCTGATGAACCTCATCGCCGAAGACGTGCGCCTTGATGGGGAGCTTCCGTATGACGATCGAGGCCTCGCCCCGGCAGAAAGAACAGAGACGCAGGTCCGTGAAGTCGATCGCAGTCCTGAAGAGCCCTTCGTACTGATGGAAGCGACATCTCTCTTCAAACCCGTCGCGAGGGTGCGGCAACCCTTGGCGGAGGTAGAGGCAGAGGCTCCCCCGAGCACGACTTTCCTTTCTCCCGCAGAACCCGAATCGCTGCCTTCGGAACCCCGCCGGCCCCTCGCCTCGGTGCTTCTCACCTTCATGGCCGAGAAGAACATCCGTTGGGGCGAACTGATCGGAGGGTTGCTGATCCTCTGCTGCTCCACGGCGCTGGTGATCAGCCTGTGGTCGCGGATCGAAGCGATCCCCGTCATGAGGTTTCTGATCTTCACGGCCGTCACCGCAGCCCTGTTCGGCACGGGGCTGTTCGTTCACCACCGTTGGAGGCTTCCTACCACGGGGCGGGCGATCCTGGTCATCGCATCCCTGCTGGTCCCGTTGAACCTTCTGGTGTTCGCCGCCCTGTCTCCACCGGGTCGAGCCGTCGGCGGTGGGATGCTCTCCGTCGAACTGGTGGCCGTGGGCCTCTTTGGCTTGCTGACGTGGTTGGCAGGACGTGTTGTCATTCCCATGGCGCCCGTTCGATTCGCCGGTGGTGTCGTGATTCTCTCGGCCGCTTCGCTGCTGATCCGCTTCCTATCGCCGCTTGCCGATGCCAGGATCGCCTGGGTTGGGTTATTGCCCGTCGGTCCCCTTGTGATCCTCATGGGAATGTCGTTGTGGTCGGCATCGCGCCTCCGATCTGTGACCGAGGAGCTGGCCCGACAGTTGTTCCTCCAGTTGGGGGTTCACACCTTCGCGTGTCTGGCCCCGATCGGGCTGCTGTTCTACGGGGCGGGGCATACGATCAGGACATTTCACCTGCTCTCCCCGCTGCTGTGTGCAATGGTCGGACCCTCACTGGTCACCGGTTTGCTCCTCTCGCGGCGTCTGGAGAGGCGGGCGCCCTCCTCCACACGCCTGACGGCTACAAGCATCAGCATGGTTGCGGCGGGACTGCTGGTCTTGGGGGTGGGGCTTGCTTGGCCCGTTCCGTCCCGTCTGATGACGGCCGTGCTGGTGAATGCCGCCGTCATGATCGCGGCAACCCGGGTCATCCGTCATCCGGCTATTCACGGAGCTGCGGTATTGTGGTTGTCGGCGGCGTGGGTCCTGGCCGTTCAACTGCTCTGCGGTCATGTCGCCTGGCACACCGACGTGTCTGAGATCGTCCGCCGTGCATTGCTGTCGGCTGGGACCGGACAGGCACTGGTGGCCGCCGTCCTGGCATCGGCAGCCAGTGCGGCTTGGCTTCACCACCGGCGGCGATATGTGCTGGGCGCCGGATACGGCATGGGCGCACTCGTCCTGGCCGCGATCAGCCTGGTCCTGGTCACCTTGCTCGGATTCGGAGCGAGAGTCGAGGCCCCGAACGTGACGTGGGTCTACCTCCTCTACGGACTGGCCGCATTTGTGGCTGCCGAGCGTCTGAGATCCCCGCATGTCTGCTGGGCGGGCGGCCTCCTGGTTCAGATCGCCATCGTTCAGGGGCTGGTCTATACCTGGCCGCTTCGACAGTATGCCTGGCCGACGGCACTTCTCGTCGGTGCCACCGCGTGTGCCCTCGCCACCGTCGCCATGAGCCTCCTCCGACAGGGACAGCAGCGGATATCGAACCACTTCAGCCCGTTGGCACGAATGGCCATCTTCCTCCCGTTGCTCGCCGCTGTCTGGATGCTGATCACCGCACCCTGGTCCTCAATCGCCGCACTATCGCCGCGGATGCTGTGGGTAGCCGTCCTGTGGGGCGCTCTGGCGGTTGCACGCGAGTCAGCTCCTGTCTTCACAGCATCGCAGGTGGCCCTGGCGGTGGCGGCGTGTGCCGCGGTTCAACAGTATCTCAGCGGACTGCCGTGGTACGCCTCCTTCCTGTCGTCGTTTCGCGACCCGCGGACATGGCAGGCGCATGCGAGTGTCATCAACGCCCTCTGCCTGGTCTGGACGCTCATTCGCATCGCGATGAGCCGATGGTCGTCGGCACCCGCAGCCGATTCCGTGGAGGGCGAGCGTCCGTCGGGCGGCCGCGAGATACGGCTTCGCCTCACGCGGTTTCTGGATCCCGGCGCCCGTCGAATCGCCACGGATCGCTACATGCTGATCGTGGCCCTGTATGCCCTGGTCATGCTCGCGATTTGGGGCGTGGGCCCGGGCATCGTGGCCGAACACGCCAGGCCGTCCTCGACCGCACTGAGTCGAGAGCTGTCCCACGCCGTCGGAATAGGTTCCTGGTGCCTGCTGTTGATGCTGATCGCGACACTGTCGCTTCACATGTGGGAAGGATTTCACATCACGGCCGTTGCCGGACTCCTCATCGCCACAGCAGGCGGCGTATCCCTGCTGGCAGGGAGATTCGGGGGGCAGGGCCATACACTCAGCATAGTGCGATGGTGTGCGGCCTCCGTCTTCCTCGGCCTTTCCGCCGCATTCTGGACCCGGCCATGGTGGTCTGATCGCGTCAGTCGCCTCGCCCGTCTCCGGCCGGTGCGTGAAGTCCTGACGCCTGATCTTGTGCGGCTGCTCCTGATGGCGTTGTTTGCCCTGCCGGTCGTTCTCCTGTCGATCACCCTGATGACGGCCATCTGTCACGCCGGCGCGATGCCTCGCGTCGGTCTCTCCGATGCCTGGCTGTGCATCTCGTTGCTTGGCCCGATGATTGTTCTGATCATCTCCCTCATGGGCTACAGCCTCGTTGAGCAGCGCCCTGACTACGCCATTGCAGCGGCGGTTCTCGCCTCCATCGCCACGACGGGCACGGTGCTGTCGGTTGTCGGTCGAACCGGCCGATGGGTCACTCTGGAGCTCTTGGTCTACCTGGCACAACTGAATGCCATCGTGATGTCCGTGGTTCCCATCCTCCGGCGAGTTGTTCAGTTCATGGTCTGGCCCGGCAGTGCGGGGCGGGACTATCCGAGGAGGCTCCTCACGATCTGCCGAGTGGCGATAGGGGTGACCCTCTTCGCGGCCATCGTAGCCATTGGCATTCAGCCGAGGACTGTGCCGGCCCTCGTCGACACAGTGGGGGCCATCTGGGGCTTCCTGGCCGTGTTGCTGGTCGAATGCGCCTTGCTGACGAGTTGCCAACCCCCGGCGGCAGGGCGGCACGACCATCGCGAGGGCGTGTGGGCGGCCTTCGGCATGGTCCTGCTGGCCTGCGCCCTCAGGCGGTTCGATACGGGCAACTGGCTGTGCTTCCACGCCCTGATGGTGGGCTTCGTGGTCGCAGGTTGGGCGGCGCTGTACGCGGGCCATCGACAGGTCCGACAGTTGCTGGGTGCCGGCTGGCAAGAGACGTTCGACGCCGCCTCTGCCCGAGCCGGCGGCCAGGCCGGACGCATCGAACATGACGTCTCATGCACGCAGTGCGGCTACAACCTTCGGGGGCTCGAACCGTCGGGGAAGTGCCCCGAATGCGGTACGACCATCGGCGCCTCCATTGAGGCGGCCGTCTCGCGTCTGACACCTCAGTGGGCCAGTCTGTCCGCTCATACGCGGTCTCTGACGATCCGGGCGGTCCTCGCCTGCACGCTGCTCGGTACGGTGTTCGCCATGAGGGCCGTCTTCGACGATCCCCAACGTCCCTGGTGGTCGACGGCCGTCATGGCCGCTCTGTCCCTGCTGTGCATGGCGCTGGCCGGTTGGGCCCCGCGCGGAATCCTGGCCTATCTCGGTGGCGTCGAGCTCTGTATGGCTGCCGATGTCTGGTGGATCACGGGACATCGACTGATAGCCGCGGATTCCTTCATCTTCGGTCCGATGAACCTGATCCACGTCAATATCGTGGCCCTCTCGCTCGCCGGTATCATCTGGTTCCTGATCGATCGCTACGCCATTCGCTGGCGATCGACCGCCGAAGGGGTGGGGCTCACAACGGCTTTTCATCATGTGGCCGCCGCCATCTCCACGGCATTGGTGATGTTCCTGACGGGAGTGCTGTTGCTTTGGGCGGCGGAAGGGGAGTCGCTTCATCCAACGGTGCTCTGGAGTTGGCTGGCCTGGGGCATGGCCCTCGTTCTGCTTCTGGCCTGCAGCACCGAGCGGGGCATCCGTCAGGCGTCCGCCGGCCTGTATGTTCTGGGGCTCGCGGGGTTCGGGCGGATCATGGCACATACGGGCGTGACACCTCGCACGCTGGCCTGGGCGATGTCGCTCGGACTGGCTGGCCATGTGCTCGTGACCACCCTGGTGTCGAGGTACTGGCCAAGGATCGTTCGCCGCGAACCCGCTCAGGGCGAAACGGCCTCGTGGCTGCTCTTTGCCAATAGCGTGCTTGCGATCGTTTCCGTGGGTGTCGCTCTGTTCGCCAGCGTGACTCAGCCGGACATCATCTACCGGATGCTGGTCGTCCTTTCGCCGGCGGTGTGCGGTGCCTCCGCAGTCTTGCTCGTTGCGGGCAGGCGGCAGACCCTCATGCAGACGTCTGCGGCGGCGATGTGGGCCGTGGCGGCCGTGCTCCTTGCCTGGTCGTTCGTGCCGCCGAATGATCCCGCCGGTGTCCTCCATCGTGCGGTGGGGCTTGTGACAGCTTTGGCAGGGATGACCGTCGTGTTTGCCCTGGCCGGCCTCCTCGCCGCTCCGGGGCAATCATGGGCGACGGCCATCGCACAGTGCGTGGTCGGCGTGCAGGTGATGGTCGGTGCGGGCCTGCTCTATACGGCAGGCAGCGAGGTGCGATGCCTTCTGAACCACCAGACGGTGCCACTGGCCGGAACCACCATCACGGCCCTGATCGTCGCCATCGTCCTGGTGATCGTATGCTGCATACTCTTCGCCACACGAGAGCGGCTGGATCCGCTTCGCCTCAATCCCCGCAACAAGGAACTGTACGTCTACGCGGCCGAAGTGCTCGCCGGTCTGCTGGGGCTCCACGTCCGAGCAACGATGCCGCATCTGTTCTCCGGACTGCTGATGCACTACTGGCCGATCCTTCTGATCTTCCTGGCCTTCGCCGCCGTAACGGCAGGGGAGGTGTGCGACAGATACGGCCGGCGTGTGCTGGCCCGTCCGTTTGGCAGAACGGGGCTCTTCCTGCCCTTGCTCGCCCTGCCCGAGCTGTTCATCGCCTCGTCGCGGGTCCACTACTCCGTGGTGCTGCTGACGATCGGCGTTCTGTACGGCGTACTGGCACGCTTCCGACGTTCGATCGTCCTCGCTGGCCTCTCGGGGCTATCGCTCTGCGGCAGCCTGTGGTATCTGCTGGGACACACCCAGGGGCTCGGTATTCTCGAACACCCGCAATTGTGGTTCATCCCGCCCTCACTGGCGGTCTTGGCGGCAGGACACTTGAATCGGTCTCGGCTCTCCGATCTTCAGCGAAGGACCGTACACTACGCCGGCCTGTTCGCCATCTACATGTCTTCAACCGCCGACGTGTTCCTCATCGGTGTCGCCAGGGCCCCGTGGCTGCCACTGGTGCTCGGGGGGCTGTCGGTGGTTGGCATCTTCGTCGGTATCGCCTCTCGCGTCCGTTCGTTTCTGCTGTTGGGCACCGGTTTCCTGTCGCTGTCTCTCCTGACGATGATCTGGCACGCCGCCGCGAATCTCGGCTGGACTTGGGTATGGTACGTCGCAGGCATCGCCCTCGGCGCGGCCATCATCACCATATTCGCTCTCTTCGAGAAGAAACGCAGCCAGATGACGGCCCTGATCGAACAGGTCAAAGACTGGGCGGATTAGAGCGGTTGCCAAAAGTTTTTTCCAAAGAATCCATATTTAGGACTTGCGCGG
>CAYUQT010000015.1:0-166847 GCA_964446835.1 uncultured Planctomycetales bacterium
GGTGGCATGAATGACCGGAGCCGCTCGATTTTCAACTGAGAATGGCATTGACCCGCAACAACCTCGAAACCAACTGAGGGCCAAACTTATGAAATCATAAACTCTTCACACGGAAAGGATTCATTACGGCAGTGCCATTCGTGACTATCCCTAATTATCTACGCCTTCTTGCCCTACCGCCGTCTTCGCGACAACGTCAACCCGCCCAAAGCCAGCACGAACAAGGTGGCGGGTTCGGGGACCAGGGCGACGCGGAAGCCGTAGGCGTAGCTCTCGTACGACGGGTAGTAGCAGCCGCGACCCGACGCGTGCAGAGCGCTGCCGTCGTTGAGGAACGACCCGCCCCGCAAGCCGCGACAAGAATACGACTCGTAAGGTATGGCTTCATTCCACTCTATCACGTTTCCGCCCTGGTCAAACGTGCCATAGGGACTTTCACTGTTCTCGAACTCGCCCACAGGCGTCCGCCAGTACGGGCTGCCAATCGTGTAGGGGTCCTGCCCGAAGTTCGCGTTGTTTCCCGGGTCGGGGTCGATCAGGTCATTGCTCGGAAAGCTGTCGGTACCCGTCGGATAGTTCCAATAGTTCCCGGTGACCCCGTCGTTCCTGTGGTACGCCGCCTTGTACCACTCATCCTCGCTTGGGAGCACCCATGTGGCGTTCGCCTTGCGCGTCACCGCCATCAGACTGGCATCATCCATGGCACCGTTCAGACAGTAGGAACCGTCCTCGGTAGTGTTCAGACCCTGCGGGCCCGTAGGCTGACCGTTGTGCAGCCAGTTGCAGAACCGTGCCGCGTCGCCCCAGGAGACGTAGTTCACCGGGCGGTTCGCCCAATCCGAAGCCACGCTGTACGTATAGCTGCCCGACGTGCCGGTTCGCTGAATCTTACAGCTGTAGCTGCCCGACCACATGCTCGTGTTGTACAGCCCGTAAGTGTCCGTATCGGCCACGGCGTTCAGAAACTCCGTATACTGACCTGCCGTGATCTCGTACTTGCCCATTCGGTAAAAGTAATCGACCGCACCGCAGATCCGGTTGGGGACAAGGCCGGTGCCGGACAGTTCACCCGCATTCCCCGGATTGCCCACCGTGACCGTTTCAAGACTGGTCAGCCCCGAGGGCATGTTGAATACGTCGGCCGACGTCGGCACAGCAACAATGCCCACCGTGACAACGACACTTGCCCATCGCGTCATGGTTCCACCTCCACTGACAGTTGTTTGACCTGGGGAGATGCGTCCCGAAGGCCCTCTTGAAGTGGCTGAGACCCTCTCCCTCCTATTCACCTTGACTTCAAACCTACCCAGGATCGCCTCTGGAAACAAGATCAGCGACGAGCGGGCAGGTTTGAAGGCGGAGACGTCGGCCGGCTTTGGGCCGGTCCCCCCCGGCCGGTCAGCACCCCAATGATAATCTCCCTCAGCCGGTCCCACTCCTTCTCTCCGATACGCGGGTAGCCATAGGGACCAGCAACGAGTCCCGGAGGTAAACTCACGCCGCCATCGCGCAAGGTCTCCTCGATCTCCTCCAAAATCAGGAACGACACACGCCGGGCATCTCGCAAGCTGATGCGCCTGCTGCCGTTCTTCCGAAGGATCTCGGTGATGGCGTCCACCAGCACGTAGTACTCCGTTCCGCAGAGCCTGGCCTCCTCTTCCCTGCCCTCCCGATCCGCCGAAGGGATCCTGACGTCGTACTCATCAAGGACCTCTTCGAACTCCGTCAGAATGGCAAACGCCAGCTCCCGTGCTTTTTCCTCCTCCATAGTCATCACCCCTGCAGATGAAACCACTGGATGGTCACACCCATCCCAGTGCTTTTGTTGATCCACGTCTCGATTCGCTCCTCCGGGTCGCCGATCTCGTTGTCGAACTCAAACCCGAGCTCTCGCAGGGCGTCGTGAAAGCTCATCGCGAATCACCTCCCTTAGATGGGCCTCATGCTCCTTTCGGCAGACACTCTCGTGGTAGGCCTCCATGCCCGCATCAAACCTCAGCTCATCCAGCCATTCCTCACGTTGCTCTTCATTCATCTTCACCACCTCTGCAGCTCCGTACCGCTTGTAAAGGGCGGGACGGAGCCAGGGCGCCGCGATTGAACACCATGGCCTCTTTTCGTTCCCCTTCCAGACTCAGACCGGCGCCGCATGGCTCCAGCCCTGTGCCATTGCTTCCGGAACCACTTGTCCCAGTCGGACCGCTTCACGTTTCTGATGGCTCGTTCGATTTCCGCGCGGTATTCCACGAGAAGCCGGAGCGGAGCCCCACTCCCTCACCCTCCGCTCCCAACAGCGCGGCCCGGTTTTCACCAACTCCGCCAGCTCAGTCTGTACGTCGCGGCGCCGAACACCCGGGCCAGTACCTTTCCCCGCGCCAGGTGTCTTGTGCAGATGACCAGTCTTCTGGCTCGTGGGATCAGATTCCCTCTGCACTTTGATTCGCAGCTCATCTATCTTTGGGACCAGCCAAACCCGCATGATCAGCGCGGACACTCCTGCCGACGCAGCGGCTACAAAAACATCCTTGCGATGCGCAGCCCACCACGAATCCCCGAACACCCTCCGGGCCACGGCTTCATCGAATGGTTCTAGACGCAGCAGCGCGAAACAGGGATGCATCCTTATGATCCCAGTTTTGGGCGTCGCTCCCCCGATGATTATCCGCAGGTCTGGTGGGAATCGGCTGAACGCTTCCATGATCCGTGAGTAGTACTGTGCATCTCCATTCGCGCAATGCGATAAGTCGACAATGAATGCAAGCCTTCTGCAGCTCTTCGCATCCTGCAGCGTCTCTTCCCAATTACTGACCGTGAGGCTCTCACCCATGGACTCGGCCACACGGTGCCTAAGCCATGGCCAATCGCCCATTTCGTTGTGCGGTACGCCAGCGACATCCACGTGAACGGCCAACCAGCCGTTTGCATGAAGGAGCCTGTGTTGCAGGTGTAGCAGGTACGCCCGCATCAGGTTCCTAGTGGGAGTTGGGAGATAGAAGGCAGGAGCAGCGGGTGCTCGACGCGAATTGGCCGTGCCATGCCCCGCGAACCCACGCCAGACGCTTCGGGATGACTTCGCATCTGCGGTGTGGGCAATCCAGGGACGACAGTGGTATGATTATGAAGGTTTGTACTGCGTTATGATCCTCAAGTGGCCAAGCGCCATGGAGCGAACGATGAAGGCGCAAATCCTGACAGGTTCCAAGCACGAGATCGCCGAGACGGTGGTCCACATCAGCGGCGAAGTCCGCGAGGCGATCATCTTCGTGGAGGAGCCGTCGGACCGGGCGGCCGAGGCATCCGGGGAGGACATCTTCGCCGAGATGGAGCCGTTTACGGTGAACGCAGGCGGTGCGGATTACTCCCGTGAGGCGCTTTACGGCCGGATGGAAGGCGAGTGATTCTCCTGGACACCAACTTGCTTGGGCGTATGACGGATTCAGCGGATCCAATGTGCGCCCTGGCGCGTCGGGCCATTCATGCTCTGCGGGCGAGGGGTGAACGGCTTATTATCGTTCCTCAGAACCTCTATGAGTTCTGGGCCGTCGGCACACGCAGTCCGGGGCGGCCTCCCGGCGGGCAGAACGGTCTGGGCATGACGCCAGAGCAGGCCAGCCAGTGGCTGCGATTCTTCCAGCGGCGATTCACGCTTCTGCCCGATCGCGAGGATCTGTTTGCGCGTTGGCATGCCCTGGTCCAGACCCTGGGGATCAAGGGCCTCCGGTCGTATGATGCCCGGCTCGTCGCCGCCATGCAGACTTACGGGATCACGCGACTGCTTACCTTCAACGCAGATGACTTCGGGCGCTTCTCCGTCACGCTTATTGATCCGGCCTCTTTGTGAGTGGGATGAACTCTCATAGCCACTTCAGTCGCTCCTTCCGAAGGTGCTCTGCGGCTTCCTCGGCTCGCTCCGGCAGGTTGCGCAGATCCAGATAGGCCTGGAGGGGGCCCACACACGCTATGCTCTTGACGATTTCCGCACCGTAGAATACGCCCTCGTCGTGCTCGACGCCTTTCGGCATCACTGGGGGGGCAGGCTGGGAGTTGGGAGGTAGAAGGTGGGAGCAGCGGGTGCTCCACGCGAATTGGGCGTGCCATGCCCCGCGAACCTAGGCCGGACGCTTCGGGATGTCACGTGTCAAGAGTTGACCCCATGTTTCCTTTTCCGCATTTCCCCACGGCCATGTTATAGGCAATGCCAGGGAAGAGCGGTCACCTTCTCGTGGAGTTGCATCGGGCGTCGACACCGGCACACTACGAAGCCTTGCTCGCCCTTGCCGCGATGTTCGTCCAGGAACGTCAGCAGATGGCGCGCGTCCTTAGCAGTGGGTCGCTCCGTCCACTTCACCTCGACGGGGATCAGGGTGCTTCCTCGCTCGATGATGTAGTCCACTTCGGCACCATCTTTGGTACGAAAATGGTGGAGCCGGGCGTATTCCAGGTATTGAAGCCGCTTCCACAACTCGATACCCACCCATTGTTCAAAAAAGGGGCCCGGATTGACCTTGACGACGTCGGGAGAGGGGGGCAGGCCGGCGGCGGCGTGCCGAACCCCCAGATCGAAGAAGAGAAACTTCGGCGTCGAGAGCAGGTTCTTGCGCGGGCTCTTGGAGAAGGCGGGAATTCGGAAGCCAACGAACATGTCCTCGAGCAACTGGTAGTACGATTTCACCGTCGGCTGAGACACGCCGCTCTCCTGCGAAACCGAGGCGTAGTTCAGAAGCTGGCCCGATTCGGCTGCCGCGAACTGGAGGAACCTCGCAAAGGCGCCCCAGTCCTTGACCATGGCCTCGCGACGGATTTCCTCCTCGAGATGCACGTAGGCGAACGTCCGGAGAAGGTCCGCCCGGTCCTCCTCCTCCGCCGCCACCACGCCCGGCAGTTCGCCGTAGGCCAGACGCCCAATCAGATCCGACGAGGGAAACGGGTTCTCCGGGGGATCCTGCGTGGGCCATTCGAAGGGAAACGGTGAGGCCGCGCGGGGCATGTTGGGTTGATCCGCGGGGTGCTCTGGGAGGGTCAGCGGGTACAATCGGTGCAGGATGCTTCTGCCGGGCAACAGGTTTGTGCCAGTACGGCGGAGTTTGCGGGCCGAACTCCCGCAGAGTACGAACCGCCAGCGCCTCTTGTCCCCGTCGTAGAGATGCTGGACGGCGTCGAAGATGCTCGGGACCGCCTGGGCCTCGTCGACGAACACAAATTGATCTCGCCTGCCCGTGGGCAGGGCGCGGCACTCCTTGAGGAACGCCCCGGGATCGGCCAGGTGCCGGGTCCGCTCCGCGGGATCGGACAGGTCCACCACCAACGTCTCCGGAGGTAACAGGGCGCGCAGCAGCGTTGATTTGCCCGTCTGTCGCGCCCCGAACAGGAGGTGGACGTACGGGCGAGTCAGCTTCTTCCGCAACACAGACCCATACCACCGATCGTACATAATGACCTATTTATAAAAGGGCGAGGAATATAAAGTCAAGTTTCTTCCCATCGTCCATGAGTACAAGTCCACTGCGGCCGGGTGCATAATCGGCGGGCACGCGAGGTTCTTTGCTCATCGCCTTTCGGCATCACTGGGGGGCAGGAGTTAGGAGTTAGGAGTTAGGAGTTAGGAGTTGGGAGATAGAAGGCAGGAGCAGCGGGTGCTCGACGCGAATTGGCTGTGCCATGCCCCGCGAACCCACGCCGGACACTTCGGGATGTCAAGTGTCAAGAGTTGACCCCACCCTGTTCCAAGTTCACTGCAACCGGGTGCATAGTCGGCGGCCACGCGAGGTTCTTTGCTCATAGCCATTTCAGCCGCTCCTTCCGAAGGTGCTCTGCCGCTTCCTCAGCTCGTTCCGGCAGGTTGCGGAGATCCAGATAGGTCTGGAGGGGGCTCACACACACCATGCTCTTGACAATCTGGGCATCGTAGAACACGCCCTCGTCGTTAGGCCGGATAAGCCAGAGGTTTGCCCCCCGCTTCTCCTCGTGCCACTTGAGCCGCTGGAGCAGCTTGTCGTTCGCCGACTTACGAAGGTAAACAGTGACCAGCCGGTATCCCGCGAACGGAGCGAGCAGCCAGGCCGCGGCCAGGCCGGTCAGTGCGTACTCGAAGCCGAGTCCCTGGCACGCGTCGGCGACCTGCCGTGCGAGGTCCTCCCCTGACCGGGCCGCGACATGGCCCTGGCGGATATCGTGGCGACGGAGGTCATACTGAGCTCGCCATGCTTCCAGCAGCAGGTTCGGATCGCGAGGTCGCACGCTGCCCTGAGAATCCCGTTCGATCAAGTGGTCTTCTTCCAGGCGGCGGCAGATTCGGCTGACATAACCGGCGCCAAGCTGTCCCGCGCGGGTGAGTTCTGCCTGGCGCCACCATCGCTTGGGCTCGGTGAGCAGGATACGAGTGAGGCGGGAACTCTTCGGGGCGAACACGGAAGACGGCCGACCCCGCTGCACAAACAGGTTGGGCTTGCCGGTGACACGAACGCGCAGACCGGGTGCATTGATATCCGCGTTCCCGGACAGGTCCACGAAACTCACACCCTGTTCCTGGCAGATCTTGCGGCCGACCTCCCCCATGAAGGGGACGACGACTAAGGGAATCGCCGTCGCCTTACCTTTCCTGGCTGCCTGCCGAGCGTTCTCGGCCGCCTGGGCAACCATGCCGGCTCGGGAGTTGGCCTTGACCTGGACGACCAGCAGGTGCGACCCGAGACGCAGCAGGAGATCGGCGTTCTCCTCCGGCTTGACACTCTTGACCGGCAGGTTAGCCAGTTCAGCCAGGAGATCGGGAAGCCGTTCCAGGATGTCGTCTTCGGTGACCATCATCATTAAAATCGGCTAGTTGACAACGCATTAAACATGTCTATTTTAGTAAACTGTGCCCCCACGTCAAGCCTGTCACTCTGCCTGTGTCTCCGGGGGAGGTGAGTCGGGCGATGTGGGTATGGCGATCACCTCCCGCAAGATAGCGAGAATCCCGGCACGCATCATGAGCGAGAGCGACGGCCAAACACCAATGACGGCCCTCAGTTCCGGGTAGCCGGAAAGCACAGCGGAAAGGTGCTTCCAAGATGATGCGCAACTCTTTATTTGAAAGTCTGTTACCGCTCTTCGTGGTCGGTTTTGTAAACCGCAGGTTCCGCTGTGGATTGATCCCGGGCTGGGGCTGATCGCACTCATACAGGAGGAAGAAGGGGACACAGCTCTTCGCGAACCCCAAGAAGACCTGCGTCCCGTTCCGTCCCCTTCGTTCTTCCCTGTCGCGGGGGGTTCAGCGGTGGGAGGCATCGGCTGAGGGGTTGCTGAGGAAGCCGACGGTGGACTGGACGATGCGATCGCGGAGGACCTGGACCTGGGTATCGCCCTCGGCCGTCTGACGCTGAAGGTCCTGATAGTTGGCGCGGCAGAATTCGCAGCTCAATCGGTCGAGGTGAAAGGAGACATACTCGTGCCAGGGGGCATCCAGGGTGCCCAACAGATGGGCGCCGAGGGTGCTCCGCTTGGGGCAGCTTGGACGCAGAATCTTCCAGATGTCGGATATTGTGGTGTCGACGAGCGAGAAATCGTCGGCGTCGGGTTCGGATGGCGGCTCGTCGGGTGGGCCGTCGCCTTCGGACGGGCCCGGGGCGACCAGGGTGCGGATGCGCCGGATCGCGCGGTGTTTGATCAGGGCGATGTGCCCCTCGTTGAGCGAGAGGGCGGCGGCAACGTCCTTGTTCGGCAGTCCGCAATAGAAGAGCATCTCGACGACCTGGAGGTCCCGGAGGTTGCCGGACTCCTTGAGATCACCGGCGAAGCGGCGAATGGCCGCGGTCAGAAGCGTGCGCTGGTGTTCATGGGCTTCGTCGCGTCGGACATACCAACTGGCGGTGGGGTCGTCAGAGGCCAGTCCGAAGAGGATGTCGGGGCTCGGCACCGGCGTGCCCGTTCCGGCACGGTTTGTCGTGTCGCCATCGAGAGGGCGGAGGTCGGCGTGTTGTCCGCGTCCCCAGTTGATGATCTTGTGCCGGAGGATGGTGAAGAGATAGGTCTCGATACCGGCCTGGCCTCGATAGTTGGGCAGGCCGTTGAGGAAGCCGAGAAAGGTGTCCTGAACGAGGTCTTCGGCATCTGCGGGCCTGCGGAGCCGGTTTCGGGCGAAGGCGAGGAGCCGGCCCTGGTAGCGCGAGACGAGCTGGCGCCAGCCCTCGGCATCTCCTCGACGGATCTGCTCGATCAGATACCCTTCAGCCTCGGTCAGTTCACTCATCCGACTCGCCGTTCGGAGACTACATGAACCGCCACACGAAGAACAGCGTCGCGGCGATTCCCACCAGAACCACGCCCGCGGCGGTCGCCCGCAGCAACCGCGTATAGTACCCCCTGGTCATGACGTTGAGGAAGACATAGATCAGGCAGATCAGGGCCACCAGGCCGCCGATCGATGCGAATGTCGCGACCCACGTCCGTCGATCGGACCGCAACAGACGTTCGCAGGAGGAAGCTAATGAGTTGATGTTTCTGTCGGAGGTATTGACGAGGAATGCCGCCCGCCAGACCTGGCCGTAGGGTCGGGAGTAGCTCTGGATGAATCGATCGGAGACGCAGGCGTCGACGTCGCTCAGGACGATCTTCTCGATCCTGTCCAGTCTCGGCGGAGACATCGAGGACCACGGGTTTCCATGGCTGCGATTGAGCTTGTCGAGAACGCGCAGCGCCAGTTTCTTTGCGGCATCCTGGCTTGCACTGCTTTCGGCCTCGCCGGGGGATGTGCAGGCATTGTGCGACTGTGCGAGCAGCCATCGATCTTGCGGGTGGCCGGCGGTGAACTTGGCGAAGTTGTCGAACCAGGGCTTGTCGACGAAGTCGGCGGTGTAAAGCCTTTCACCTTTGGGCCCCTGGACGGCCAGTTGCACGCGGTGCGAGGGCAGACTGTGTTGATGTGTCGAGGACCCGGTCTCGGGCCGTGAGAGGTCGATTCGCACGTGAACGAGGACGTGAGGGGCCTCAGGAGACGCGGCCTTCGGCACCTGCCTGGGATCGCCGAACACGTTGACTTTTGCGGACCGATTGTGGCCGCCCAACACGCCGGCAACCGCCGTCAGGATGTCCGCCGGGACGTCTCCGCACACGTCGATGGATTCGGAGGGCTTCTGGCTATCGAGGACCTCGCCCAAGGCGCAGAGTGCGTCGGCTGCCAGGCCCCGGACCGCCGCCTGAGCCGAGGGATAGAGATCCGCCTTGAATCCCGGCAGATCGGGGGTCGTCCAGGCGGTGGTCTCGGTTCGCAACGCGGCGGCGAGAGGAGGAAACGAACTCCGTACTTTCACGGGAGCGGTTGGACGTTGGGGCGCGGCCGGGAGGACCAAAGGTGCGGGTGGTGATTTCGAGACGGCGGCCCTGGGGCGTTGGGCAAGAAACTCGTCGAAGGACACTGGGCGTTCGGCGACGGGTTCTTCGAAGGCCGCTTGGTTTTCGGTGATATAGACGCGAGGTCCGTTTCTGCTGGTGCGTGTGAAGACCAGGAGAGCGACGGCGACCATCGGGGCCAATACCAGGTACACCTGCCATGAGCGGTTCCACTTGAAGATCCGCATGAGAATGACCGCAATGGCGACGACCACCGCAAACGAAGCAAGCAAACCCAGCACCGTCGGCAGTATCGATTGATTGACAACCATGTTTGGGGCTCCTTCGCCCTTGGCGTTTCCTAGAGCACGGGAGTCGTCGGCAGGTCCTGATGACGGTGTGCCGGCCAGCTCAGCAGAATGATGGAAATCAGAAGGACCATGCCGCCTATGACCGCACCCGTTGTGTTCACGCTGTTGAGCACGCTCTCCAGCGCCATGGCGCCCTTGCGATCATTGACGAGTGCCGCCACGGTCTGCCAACAGACGTTCGCGAAGGTCTCGTGCAGGAGCGGACACACCGCAACCACAACGCCGATGATCCCGACGATCGCCCGAGATACATGCTTTGCCCCATCGTGACGACGGGCGGCGACAAGCATCGCGGCCGAGATGAAGGCAAAAGTGCCCATCAACAAGACCCCGATCCGTTCGACGAGGCCGGGCCATTGGGGGTATCCGAACTCCTTCTCCAGTTCGCGGGCCAGGCCCGGATCGGGCAGGCCGGCGACAGCGGCCTCAGGGAGGCGCAGGGCGAGGGCCAGCCCCAACAGTATGGCCACGAGCAGGGCGAGCCCACCCATGGCCGAGAGGAGCATCGCTGCCGGACGGAAGGGTTCGTACATCGGTTGCGTCGGCGTGACGGAAGGCGGCTGGTTTGCGGCCGGCTGCGTGTGGGTTGCGGATCGCCGCCAGAGTTCCTCTTCGGGGTCCCATACGAGCAGCGACAGGCCGTGACGATCTCGAAACCGCCCCACGGCGATCTTGACGACGTCGCAGATCGTTCCGATGTAGAGCAATCCGCCGGTGCATAGCCACAGGATCCCCGTGCCGATCTTGCCCACATAGAAGCGGTGGATGCCGGCAAAACCGATGAAGCCGAGGCACGCGGTGATGAGGGCGACCGAACGGCTCCTGGCCGACACGCCTGCCGGCCATGTGAGCGGAGACTGCCCCGGAGTGTCTGCCGGCTGATTGGGCCGAGGCGGCGTGAGGCGTGCGACACTTCCGGTGACGTGATGGATGAAGCTATTCGGGATGGCCGCGATCACGATGAAGAAGATGGCCGGCAGGACAATCAGGAGAATCGCCGCCAGTTCCTCGTCCGAACTGAGCCGCATGAAGCCGAGACACATGGACGAGGCGATGACCGTCTCGATGCAGCCCAGCATCAGCAGCGGTTTGACGAGGCTGCTCCACCAGCTTCGATAGGTGGTCTGGATAGCCTTCAGCATACAGAAGAAGGACAGGAGCAGAAAGCCGCATCCCAGGCTGATAGCGATGGCCGTGTCATCGTTGCTGAGGCGAGCCATTCCACCCCAGATCAGCGTGGCCAAGCCACCCCCCAACAGGAGCGAGAAGGCCGCGAGGGCCAAGCCTCGTACGAAACCAGGTACCGGAAGATCGCCACGCGAGGACGACGTTGATCGAACCGCCGCTGCGTACCAGCGCTCGGGTGAGATGGGCGTTCGAGCATCGCCGACGGGCGGAGGCGGCGGTGGCGGAGGGGGAGGAGGTTGGGCACCGGCGGCGCCGGCGGCCGGCCTCTGCGGAGGTGCCTGCGGTTTTGGATGCAGGCTCCGCCATCGGGGGAAGGCCTCCGGATCGAAGGGGAAGCTGATCTGGGCGGCCAGCGAAATGCCGGCGAGCAGTGCAGCGGTCAGCTCCATCGACCCGTCGCATATTGCGGCGATGATGAACCCCATCAGGCCCGCCGTGAACGCCGAGCCGAGAGATATGCGTTCGGCGCGGGCCGGTGACGATCGCTTGCGCCAGTTCACCAGGAAGACGGACACGAGGATCGGCAGTATGGAGTCGTTGAGAGCGCGCGGGAAGCCAGACACCATGCCGTTGAGCAACGCCACCGGCGCAGCGAGCAGCAACAAGAAGACGCTGGCGGAGCCTCCGTAGGCCAGACGGTCGATCAGTGAGGACTCTGATTTCACCTTCAATCGGTAGCGGGCGAAGGCGATTCCGCAGACGGCCCCGAAGATCGCCCAGAACGCCATGAAGGCTGTGAGGACGCCGGCGCCCGGAGGTCGTCGGATGGGCCAGATCGTACCGATGCCCACGGCCACCATGGCGGCGGTGAGGAGGCCCAGTGCGCGTCGCTGTCCTCGACCGAGGGGATCGCGTTTGGCGTCGGCGATGGCCTCATCGCACTCTTCGTCAGGCGGGGTCGGAACGCGGAGACCGGGCATCGGGGGCATCGGCCCGGCTGCCTGGGAGCCCTGCTGGCCGATGCGTCGGCCCCATTCGCCCATGCGCCGGCCCCAGTCGCCCATGCGCTGGCCGTAGTCCCATCCCCATTGTCCCCAACGCTTTCCGACATCGCTCCAGTCACCGGCATTGTCTTCCCAGGCGTTGCTGCTGCCGGCACCGCCGGCCTGGCTGACGCCGGGGGTGATGGCCTGATCGGCGGAAGAGCCGGGCAGTCCGGCCGGACGAGCCGTACCTGCCGCAACGCCGACCTTCTCGGTGGCGCGTTCGGCCGCGACGGACAGGCTTTCGGGCCGGAAGTGGGACACGGATTCGCGGATGTGTTCGGTTCCGAAGATGGCCTCGACCATCTCCTGTGCAGACTGGAACCGTTTGTCGGGATCCTTTTCCATGGCGCGGCGGATGATGGGTGCGAAGGACTCATCGATACCGGAGAGGTCGAGTTCGCCGGCCATATGCTTCATCAGGACTTCGCCGGGTGTGGCGCCGAAGAACGGCACCCGTCCCGCGAGCATTTCGTAGAGGATGACGCCGAGGGCGTAGATGTCGATCTCGCGGTCGTATCGGCCCTGCCCGATTTCCGGGGCCATGTAGTGAACGGTGCCGACGGTGATGGTCTGCCCGCTGTGCTGACTGGCCGAGATGGCCTTGCTGAGCCCGTAGTCGCCGATCTTGACGTATCCGTCTTCGTAGAAGATGTTTCCGGGCTTCAGGTCGCGATGAACGATGCCTCGATCGTGGAGATAGGTGAGCCCTTTGGCGATCTCGCGGAGCAGGAAGGCGGCCTTCTGAGCGCCCATTCCGCCGGGCGACTGGTCCAGCAGATCGCGAAGCGACGGGCCCGCCACGTACTCCATGATGACGAACGGCTTGCCCGACTCGCTGTGTTTGACGTCGAAGACGGTCACGAGGTGCGGGCTTTTGAGGTTCATGCACTGCCGAATGCCGCGCAGTTCGATCTGCTCGTGGCTCTGAACCACCTTGAGCGCGACTTCGCGCCCGCTGTCGCTGAGGGCGTAGTAGACCTCACCGAACCCGCCGTGCCCCACGCCCCGCTGGATGGTATAGCCCTCCAGCGGACGGTCGCCGAATTTGTACTGAAAATCGTGCATGGTTCTGCCCCTGTGGGGCCCCCTGCCACACCAGTTGCTACGGACGGTCGCGCCACCTGTCCGCCGGGTCTGACGACCCCGTCATGCCGTCGTCACTACAAACGCCATCGAATCCAGGCGGACCTGCCGGCCCAACGGAAGGGCCGTCCGGGCCGCACCGCCGCCGCAACACAGCCGATCGTTGCGAATGCTGAGAACGACGGGCTCGGCGAGCTGGCTCGCGCGGATGTGAGCCGAGGCCGCCGGGCCGATGACGATGTCCTTGTCCATGAGGATCACGCGCCGCACATCGCCCGTCGGCAGCCGTGTCCCCAACAGATCGAGGACGGCCGATGTGCTGGCCGGATGGGGCTGCTCAAAACGCAATCGCGCCCGCTCCGACAGGGAGATCGTGTCTCCGTGATTGAGCAGACCCCGCGTTACGGATTTGTCATTGATCCGAACCCCGCTGCGCGACGAGAGGAAGTAGTCCTCGTCGATCCGTTCGATGGAGATCGGAGGGAGTTCGGAACGGGCCATGAGCGTCAGATCAGGCTGTTGGGAAGAACTCGCCGGTCCGATCGTGATCTGGCGATCGCGGAGAACGAGGTAGCTTCCGACGCCGTCGATATGGATCAGGAACCGCCGGGGCAATCGATCCACCGGGCCCACCGGATCGGCCGCCGCATGCGGCGATGGGGCCGGGGCCTGCAATGCATCGATCGGCAGCGTGCATCCGAGCTCCACGCGAGCGCCGGAGAGCATACCCAGCGGGCCACCCGTCAGTTGCGAGAACCCGTCGTGGACCTGCTGGGCCGCAGCGAGCGACTTCCGCACCCAATCGCATTCCGGCAGAATCGTGGCCAGGCGATTCAGGGTCCCGAGCGCCTCTGCCACCCGGCCACCCGCCACATCGGCGCCGGCGCGGCGGCAGTCGGCGAGGATACGACGATGCTCCTGAGTCTCGATCGCCTGGTCGGACAGGGACATCAGCTTGTTCAGCAGCAGCTCGGCCAGATCGAGCCGGCCCCGTTGGATGTCGGTTCGAATCTGGCGATTGACGGCTTCGGTGAGGCCGGCGATGCCCTGCACAACCTGCTCGTTGGAGGCGTGCGCCTGCCGGGCCTCGATCATGGCGTCGATCGCCGCGGGCCAGTCCTGTCGGGCGATGGCCGCCTGGCCGCGTCCGAGGGCAGCAACGGCAAGGTCTCGGCGGGCGTCGATTTCCTGGGCCAGTCCACGAGCCTCTTTTGCATCATCGGGAAGGTGTTCGAGGAAGCCCTGTCCGATCGAGAGACGCCCTTCGTCGACATGCCGCCTGGCGGCGGCGACGGCATCGGTCTTTCGCCGCCGGGAGTGCTGATCGCACGACATGGCATTGGCAATGGCCGCACGCAGTGACGCGACCTCGGGCAGATTGCCGCCGAGGTCTGTGGCCTTCTCGCCGTCGAGGGCCGCCTGCGGGAGGCGGCCTTCGCGGAGGTGCTCGCGAGCGCGATCGACGAAGGCTCGAACGAGCCGGCCGATCAGGTCTTGAGCGCGACGATGCGATCGCACATCACGGCCTCGGACGATCTCGAAGGCTTCGTCCAGCCGTCCGTCGGCCATCGCCGTTTCAGCTTGTCGGATTCGCAGGATCAACACGGCGGCCGCTCCTGAATGGCGTGTGAAGCATGTCTCAGTATACCGGCAACGTACACTCGAATGCTCGCCGATCGACCGGGCGGGGCCTTTGCCGGTTCGGGTCGCAAGACGCACGATCCGACGCAGGCCCCCATGAAACCGGCGCCGCACTATGGCCTGCTGCCAAGAGCCATGGTTCCGGCGCTAGGAGAAAGCCCAGGGTCTTTCCTTGGAACCAGGTGATCGTCGACTTGCGCCAGAAGATCCTTCTCGCTGATCGTATCGACGGGGATGCAGTCTACGAACTTCGACTCGTGAGCCAGGACCTTCTCGGCCACGTCCAGACGCTTGCGGATGTCGCCGATCAGTTTCTCTGTTTGTGCCAGCTTGCTGTTGTCGACCTGAACGCGAGAGCCCACCGCGGCGGCCTTGACGAGCCGGTGCTTGGCTTCGAGCGAGGAAATCTGGTCTTCAAGCCGGGCCTTCTGCGATCGCGACCGTTCGAGCATGTCCATGGCCGCCTGGAGCGATTTCTCGCGGGCGGTCAGCAGACGCTCTTTGCCGGCGAGCACGACCTCGGCCTCTTTGAACCGGTCGAACCGCCGAGCCAGCTCTTCCTTGACCTGCTGGCGGCTGTACTGCTGTCCGGCGAAGGTGTATTGGACCTGATCGGCGCCGAGCGATTCACGGAGTCTGGCCACCGCCATCTTCTCCTGGCCGACCGACTTGTTCTGCTGCTCGATCTCCGACTTAATCTGGGCGACCTCGACCTCTTCCTGGGCGATCATTCGCACGTTGGCCTGCATCTCGGGAATGATGCCGTCGAGGAGGTCCCGGGCTCGGCGAAGCTCGAACTCGATCGGCACGGAGTCTTTGACGGCCGTCTGAACCGATCTGGCCGAACTGGTCAGGTAGCTTGCCACGTCGGTACCAAACAGAAGCCCGCCGATCAAACAGACGCCCGCCGTTGCCATCACACCATACTTCACCATTCTCAGGATCATTGTAAAACTCCTTATTTTATTGAGTTACGCATTCAGCCTGTCCTAATGACAACCCGAGTATCCACTGGTGTAGTCACGCGTTGAGGCGTTATATTTCTCGAAATTGCGGCAACGTCAAACAAGACCTAATATATATTTTCTCGACTGGATACCCTCGGCATGGATGCCGAGGCTGGGGCGCGCGGATGCAAGGCGTCATTCGCATCTATGGGACCGGCTACTGGCGAAAGGGGAAGCAAATCTATGAAGATGGGAATTCGGTACACGGACGAGCCGATGGGAAGACCCCGCGTGATGGAGTGACCCCGAATGATGTTATGACAAGATTCGATCACGGTCTGATACTGTCATGTCCCAGTAATAGGGGATAGTATTCGGATTGAGTCAGGGATGTCTTTGAGCACAACACGCTATGGCCCGCGCTGAGTGGCGGGGCAAGAAGTGCCTGACCCGTTTCTCCCAGTGCTGGTCGGGCGTGCCCCTCTATCGTCGTGCTTCACCAAGCCGCGGTCAACCAGATGCTGGTACACCGCCAACGCCTGCAACCGGCATCCCTCTATGGAGGGATGGCCGTCGTCTGACAAGAACAACGTCGACACCTGATCACTCGGCACCTTGTCGAGAAGAAAGGCGCTGACGTTGACGTACGGAATGCCAAGGAGCCTCAGGTTGTCCAACAAGGGCTGGTACGCCCATCCCTTCCCTTTCTGAAAGCGCTCGATATCCGATTGCTCTCCGAACAAGGCGAGCACAGGTGTCTTCCCCATGGTTTGGGCATCCCGGAAGAAGGCACGGATTATCGCTGTTGTGACCTCCAATCCCCTTGAAGGGTGGTCCGGTCGGTAGAAGGCACTCCATGCCACATCGTCCCTGATGGATGCTTGAAAGCGGAAGTGGTGGCGAATCCGCAACACCGACAGCAGGTTTGGAAAACCGGGCTTCTGAACGCCCGCCGGCCCCCCCGGCACGAAGAAGTCGTGCATCAGGTATTTCTCCGGATTTCGGACGCAGTCAGCGTACTGTTCCGGGCTGAAGCAAGCCGTCGGAAGGGGAACGAGTTCCAGGCGGCCATGACCATCGACCAGGAAGCGAGGTTTGAACGTAAAGGGAAACGCCGAGACCTGGGCGAGGAGATCGTAGAACTGATTGACGTTTCGCAGGATGTTCTGCGACAGGTGTCCCAGGACCACGATCCTGGCCGAATCCTCTGTCTGGGTCTTGAACCGGAGATATGCCTGGGCCGTGCCATAGCCGTCCACCCCGAAGTTGTTGACTCGCCGGCCCACGAGTTTCGACAGGACGTTTGCGTACGAGTGCTCCGCATCCACGCCGTCGGAGAATGTCCACGAATCCCCGTAAACCGAAATCAGGGGGGCCTGAGCCCTCGGTGCCGGAAACGCCGGCGTAACGCGTGCCCCGATGTCGTCGAGCCCGTCGCGCGACAATGTCGCGGAGTCCCAGCCAAGGAGAGGATGTCGCACCTTGGCATACTCGGCATACACAGAGCGGTCCGCGGCCACAGGCCTGTAAAAGTACACGGCACCTACGGGGGTATAGTGAATCGCCAGATAGCAAAGGACTTCAACCGCGCCCCAGGCAAGCAGCAACGTGATAGCGAGGTACTTCTGCCACTTTGTCAACGAAATGCGCACTTGCGCCTCCCCCCAGGTCCGAAAGATAATGGGAAGACGGTCACCCATTGCGCGTCGGCTTACGTCGGGCACGTTCCTTCTTTGTCGCCTTCTTCGGCCGCCCGACCGGCAGCGGACGCAATCGGCAGCCCAGGCGGCGCTCCAACTTGCTGATGAAGCTGTCGCTGCCCAGCGGACGGCCCCGATGCGTGCTCAAGCGAATTCGCGAGAGGCCCTCGGCGTCCTCAGGACTTCGCAATTCGGCTCGCCACTTGTCCGGCGTCCACAGATCGGTCCATTCGGCCCAATCCAACAGTCCGCTCGGGTCTGCGGCGCCCGTGTGAGCGCCTGCGCTGGACCACGGGTAATCCCAGGCCAGACGAACCAACCTGGCCCGCACCGGATTCCTTTCTACGTAGCACAGGGCACGCCACAGGTGAACCTCGTCCAACGCGCACGAGTAGAACCGATTCTGCCAGAGATGCCCGCTTCGCCGATGAAGGCGGTTGACGTACTGTGTGTACAGAAAGTCCGTCCGGCCAACGGCCTTCGCCAGCGACAACTCATCCGACGGCGTGGCCACCAGGTGGACATGGTTGGTCATCAGGCAATAGCCGACGATCTTCAGACCGAATCGGTCCGACTGATCCCGCAGGAGGTTGAGGTAGACTTCTCGATCGGCGTCGACGAAGAAAACGTCCTGGTGGTTGTTGCCGCGCTGAGTGACATGATGCGGCACACCGGGCAACACGATTCGGGCAACGCGAGGCATGTGCGTAATCTACCGCCGAGGGCACAGCTTGTCAATAAACTGGTGACTGTCCCGCGTTTCATGCTTCTCGCGCCCGATCGGAGCCATTCCTTCCTAACAACCCGTTGACAAGGAAGCGGTTATGGCTAGAATAGAAGCCACGGTCTGGTATGTGAACACGGGTCGGTGGAGGCGCATCCTCTGTTCCAGGGGAGTTCCTTGTGGATGGAGGGAGTTGTCGCTGCCGATGGTTCACCCATGGAAGATGGTTTGGTTATGCGCATCGTTCGTCGCGCCGAGGCTCGCGAATGACCAGACAGATTATCGCATGGATGGGTTTGGTTCTGGCCGTTGGAGCCGTATCGCAGGAAGTCTGCGCTGCGCCGGTGCCCGAGGTGGTGAGCAAGTCGTGGCAACTGGGCTTCGACTTCACAGACCTTCAGAGCATGACGCTTCTGTTGCCTGGCCAGGAGAAGCCGCAGACGTTCTGGTATATGCTGTACACGGTGACCAACGAATCGGGTCAGGATGTGCAGTTTTTCCCGCGTTTCGAGCTGATGACGAACACGATGCAGGTTCTTCCCGGAGACCCGGGGATTCACCCGACGGTGTTCGAGGCGATCCGGAAGCGGCATCTGCCGACGCATCCCCTGCTGGTGGAGCCGGTCAAGGCGTTGGGCAAACTGCTGCAGGGGTCGGATCATGCCCGGAGCAGCGTGGTGATCTGGCCGCAGTTCGACATCCGTGCCAACCAGTTCACGGTGTATGTCGCGGGTTTGTCGGGCGAGTCGGTATTGGAGCCGAATCCGAACTACAAGAAAGGCCAGCCGGAATATCAGACGAAGAAGCTTCCGGACGGCAGCGACGTTGAGGTCGCGGTGAACCCGAAGTTTTTCACGCTTCGCAAGACACTGGCGATCAAGTGCATACTGCCCGGTGACGAGCAGAGTCGGGCCCAGGCACGGGTGGGGCGTCTGGGCACCGAATGGTTGATGAGATGAAGCCTCCTTCATGAGAATGGGTTGATTTGTAAAAGATTGGAGTTGTCAGTATGGCACACAAAAAGGGACAAGGTTCAACGAAGAACGGGCGAGACAGCAACCCGCATTATCGCGGTGTGAAGGTCTACGGCGGCGAGGTGGTCAAGGCCGGTTCGATTATCGTGCGTCAGTGCGGCACGCCGTTCAAGCCGGGACTGAACGTACGCCGAGGCCGGGACGATTCACTGTTCTCACTGGTGGCCGGGACGGTCCAGTTCAGCGGTCGTCGCGTGTCAGTAGTTCCGAGCGTAAACTGATCCATCGTCCGACGAGGTTATGAGACAGAGGGTGGCGCAGTCGAGCCACCCTTTTTCATTCGGCATGTTCATAGACGAAGCTGAAATCCAGGTGATCGCCGGCGACGGAGGCAACGGCTGCGTGAGCTTCCGGCGCGAGAAGTACGTGCCACATGGCGGGCCCGACGGGGGCAACGGCGGTGACGGGGGCAGTGTGCACTTCGTTGCGGTCGAGGGGCTCGACACGCTGCTCGACTTCAAGGGGCGCCATCACTGGCGAGCCGACCGGGGTCAGCACGGTCAGGGCAAGAACATGCACGGTCGCAAGGGGCAGGACCTGGTGATTCGGGTGCCGCCGGGCACGCTGATTCACGATCGCGACTCGGGCATCCTGCTGAAGGACCTGATCGAAATCGATCAGCCGGTGTGCGTAGCCGAAGGAGGACGAGGCGGGGCGGGCAACAAGGTCTTCGCCACGCCGACCAACCAGGCCCCTCGCGAGGCTCAGAAGGGTGGCACGGGCCAGACGCGGTGGTTGAAGCTTCAGCTCAAGCTGATTGCCGACGTAGGGCTGGTGGGTCTGCCGAATGCCGGAAAGAGCACGCTGCTCTCGCGGCTCAGCCGTGCCCGCCCGAAGATTGCCGACTATCCGTTTACGACGCTGGAGCCACAGCTCGGTATCGTGGAGATGGCGGGCTTTCGACGGTTCGTGATGGCCGACATCCCCGGCCTGATCGAAGGGGCCCACGAGGGCAAGGGCCTCGGCGATGCCTTTCTGCGGCACATCGAGCGAACGCGTGTGCTGGTACATCTGCTGGACATCTGTCCGCCGGAGGGCAGCCCGGTCGAGAACTACCACGTCATCCGCGGTGAGCTGGCGAAGTATTCGGCCACGCTGGCCGACAAACCCGAGCTGATCATCGCGAACAAGATGGACCTGACGGACTCGTCGGAGGCCCTGGGCGATCTTCGCGAGGCGTTGGGGAAGGACGTTTTGGCCATCAGCGCCGCGACGGGTATTGGGTTGCAGGCCATGCTCGAACGCGTCTGGCTGATCGTGCAGGACGCCCGTCAGGCCGATCAGGTCAAGCCGGAGGTCCCGCCGGAGATGCCGATTCCCCCGCACAAGCGGACCGACCTGTACCCCCCTCAGGAATGATCAACGGCTTCATGCTGAAGAGTCATTGCTCAGGAACACTGAGCGACGTGCCGTGGTGGCTTCGAGCCGCCTCTTGAGACAGCGGACCCCATTGTGACGGAAGGGTTCGTGGGGCGCAGAGGCGGACTCATCGAGAGAGGTACAACTCTCCCGATGAGCTCGCCCATCTGATGTTTCGCTTGATCCGATCAGAACCCGACCTGCAGCACGACGCGGATCATGTTGATCTCGTCGTTGAGGCTGTAGTTGGGTGAGAAACTGGCACCGCCGACGACCTCGTCGATCCGGACGAAGTCGGCTGCCACCCTGAAGTTGTAGCTCCCGAACGGATAGTAGTTGCAGCCCACGGCGTATTCCCAGGTGTTGTCGCCCCCATTGTCCCAGACGCCGCCGAGGCGACCGGTGACTTCAAACTTGTGGGGCACGATGAAGTAGCCGACCTGTACATAGCCGCCCTGCTGATGCACCGAGCCGGAGGAGCCGGTCATGAGTTCCCACTGGCTCCACTCGCTCTCGCCGTCGACGCCGCGGAGGAAGTACTCGGCGTTGACGCTGAGCCCGCGATACTTGAAGGTCGCATCGGCCCCGACCGTCCAGATCTGCGTGCCGATGTCATCGATCATCTCCGAACCGCCGATGCCACGACCGCTGCGGATCTTATCCGGGACGGCTGCCCAGAGCCCCGGGGGGCCGCCGACGCCGGCGTCGCCGTTGTTGTCATTGAACAGGAAGCTCGTCCCGAAGCGGAGCAACGGGTCCTTCGAGTAGCCGATGTCCGACTCGTTGTAGCCGAAGCGGCTCTCGATCAGACTGTCGCCCTGACCGAGGGCATAGGCGCACACGCGAGCCAGGTAGGCGAAGTTCGTGTCGAGTTGATCGTTGCTCGGGCTGTCGCCGGAATTCAAAACTCCGTTGGTAATCGCGGCGAAATAGGTCATTCGGCGTTTCAGCAGATTACCGTGTGCCATCACGCCGATCGAGCGATCGGGGGCAAAGGCGTAGGTGGCCAGCGACCGGTCGGCCATCTGCAGAAGGGGATCAAAGGTCATCGCCTGGGAACCGAACGGCAACCGCATGAGCCCTGCCGTGATGTACTGTTCGGGCACGTACTCGAAGTCGATCGTGGCGTAGAAGGTCCGCCACTGGCCGTCCTCGAGTGTGGCGTATCCGCCGTCCACCGCGATCCAGTATTTGACCCGCTTGCTCTGAATGTGCCCGAAGAAGGCCAGGTACAGCGACTCGACTTCGAAGGCATTGACGTCGTCCTGTTTCTGCTTGCCGACCATGTTCCGATTGTCGGTCTGGCGGTTGATTCCGTTGTAGCGGAGGATCAGGGCGCCCTTGACGGTCAGGCTAAAGGCCTCGTCGGCGGTATCGATGTAGAACCCACGCATGGGCGCGTAACCGACGCTCGTCGTGCCCGCCGGATAGAGCGACTCGCGGAAGCTGGTGTCGGCCATCAGCTCTGCCACCACCTTGCGGACCTCTGCCACTCGAACCTCGTCGGGAGCGCGAACGGCAACCCGCTGAACGCCCACTTCGAGCTTCTCGATGCGCTGAGCCTGATCGGCAGCCATCTTCTCGAGGCGCTCGAGCCTGGCTTCAGGGGCCTCCCGTGTGACGACGCTCACTTGTTGTGCCCGAGCCGATTGGACCAGACACAAGCAGAGGATTGCAGCACTGTTCAGGTAGTATGCCATACCCACACGCTCCATGCCCGAAGCAGGGCACGTCGGAGACCCTGGTCTGAGGACCACGATACTCGGATTGTCGCAAACGACTGAGCGAGACCCACCGCGCAAGCAGACCTCGGGCTGCCGCCAGAAGCCTATTTCTTGGGCCCCGCCAACCTCTTAATTAACCGCAGCGGGCCCCGGCGTCAAGGAGGATACCACTGATTTATGCCTCGCTGTTTCTGTAAGGAGAATGGAACCCTGATTACTCCCCATCACCTATCACGACAAAGGGAGCCCAGAAGAATGGATGGGCATAGCTGACGGGGCGGGGACGCTCCCCTGGGCGTGCGAGGACGGTGCCGCGATGCACCGTCGCCTGTCCTGAGCGATGCAGCATCGCCCATTGGGCCTCTTGAACCGCGACCGCCTTGCCGCGTCCCGATCGGAGGGTCTTGTAGAAGGCCACCATGAAATCGGAGGTGGCCGCATCGTCGACGGCCCAGAGGGTCGAAAGGACCGACGGGGACCCGGCATAGAGAATGGCCCGACACAGTCCGACGACGTCGTCGCCCTCGCTGAGCCCGCCCAACCCTGTCTCACAGGCGCTGAGGGTTACGAGGGAGGCGTTCAGGGACAATGCGAAGAATTCGGCGGCTCGCAGGTAGCCGTCGTGCGACTTATCGGGGGCGAGCAGCAGGCCCGACTGGTTCGGCCATTGCGGGTCGAAATGCGCATGGCACGCCAGATGGACCACGTCGGCCTTGCCAATATGCTTGATCAGGGTCGACTCTGTGGCGGCCTCGCGGACCCAGACGGACTTCTTCCGAAAGAGCGGCGCCACGGCCGCCACTTCCCGTTCTGCCGAAGGGAGATCGAAACCCGGCTGCGGCAGTTTCGGGTTGCCGAGGGCCACCAACGTATTCCATCGGGTTCGCCGTTTGTCCACGCAGAAGGGCAGCGCGGACGCGCTGGGCAGCACCGCCAGGGCGGATCGCTCGATCAGATACTGCTTGCCGTCGTGGAGGGCGGCGAAGGGGAGATAATGAAGCGGACCGTGCGGCACGATGTAGATATGAGAGGGCGGCCGATCACCCAACACACGCCGAAGTAATAGATCGTAGAGGCTTCTGCTGAGCGTTTCGAAGCCCGGCTCCCCGCTGAGGATTCGCTCACGGAGCGTTTGCACCATCTTCCGCAGTTCCTTCTCGGGCTGGGCGATAGGATTGACAGTCACACTTGTGCCATCACCGCGAAACACGCAGCCCCCCTCGTCGGTCAGATAGAACTCGACGAGCACCGCCCCGGGCGGTAGAGCGCGAGCAACCTGTGAATAGCCGAGCGATCGCGAGTGGATCATCGAGCTCAGTTCGGGATCAGTCTGTTCGAAGCGGGCGAAGGTCTTGTCGAGTTCGCGGGTGTTTCGCTCACGAATCGCCTGGTAGTTGATTTCCTGGGGCAGCCCCGTGGCGCCGGTGACGACGCGACCTTCCTCGGCCGCGGTAGATCGACGACTCAGGCGAACGATGGACTCGAAGCCTCCCTGTGCCTCCGACGTTCGACCCATTCGGCGGGAGGCCAGCAGGTCGAGCATCGCACGGGCCTTGGCCCGTTCGGCAATTTCGAAGGCCGCCGGCGCCTGCCCCTGCCCCGACAGCAGCAGCACCAGACGATCGTAGGGATGGTCTCGACCGAGCAGGAACCTGCGCCGATGGTCGTCTTTCGACAGGAACGATCGCTGCTGCTCGAGAACGTCGACCGCCGCCCGATATCGGGCGATGCCCGCCTGAGCGTCGCCGGTCTTTTCCAGACACGCCCCAAGCCGATCGGAGGCCAGCCAATAGGCGTTGGCGTTCGACCGATGGGCAGGATCCTCCAGCCACGGTTCAAAGAAGCGTCGGGCCGCCTGCGGGTCTGAGCGAAACAGGGCGGCCATACCGGCATACCACGGCGCCATGCTGCGGACGTCGCGTTCCCATCGAGGCACCACGGCCGCCATGTGGGCCTCAAGGCGGTTCTGCTGGTCCTTCACCTCCTTCGGCACGGAGGCATTGGCGAATGTCTTGCCGGCCTCCCGGAGGGTCTGCACCGCCTGCCGCCCCAGGGCAAAGCAGAAGTCCTTCGCCAGCGATGCCTTGAACTCGAGCACCTCGACGTCTCGATAGAGGAGGTCCGTCGGTTCGAAACCCATCAGGTAGAGCACCGGCTCACTGTCGCGCGGCACCTTCAGAACGACCCGCCGGTGGCGCTGATACGCCTTACGGGCCTCATCGTCGCGTCCGAGCATATGCAGGCAGTAGGCCTGAAGCGCCCCGACTTCCAACGTGGTTCGCTCCGCCGGATCGAGTGGCGTCTTGGCGGCAAGCGACTTGAGGAACTGCTGCCGCTTCGTCTGTGCCTGATCGGCATAGGCGATCGCCTTCTCGTAGTCACCGAGCCGGCGGGAGGCCTCCGCCAGAAAGAGGTATTCCATGGCATCGGGGATTCCCTGACCGCCCGGACGGCTTCGAGTTCGTTCCATCTCCAGGGCCGACTGAAGGACACTCTCCCAATCGCCGACCGCGCCTTGCAACTGCATGAGGAATCGCAGGTGCAGGTGCACGCGCGCATAGTCTTTCTTCTTCCGGGCCTTCTCGACGAGGTCGACGCGATGCTGGATGGCCCGGTCGAGGTCGCCCTGTTCCAGCATCTGCCCTTCGGCGTTGTCGGCGTCGAACACATCGGGAGGAGGCGCGCCCTGAGACACAGGTAGCCACAGCGGGCTCAGGATCAGAACCACTGTCGCCACAAGTCTTCCGGCCGTGCCGACGGCGGGTGTGTGTTCCAAACGTTCGCTACTCATGTTTGAAGCTGATGATCTGTACCACACGGGTTCGGCCCTCCGCGACGGCCATAATGTTCTCGATCTGCCGACCGTTGCCCAGGGTGTAGGCCGCCTTGGGTCGGCTCAGCACGGTGCCGCGTGTGCGGCTGATGACGAATCCGGCCGCGGTCTCGCCAGTGGCCTTGTCGGTCGAAAGCCGTTCCACTTCCTTGTCCAGGGCGGCGGAGGCCGTCGCCGAAGGCCCGCCGGCCGCCTGCATCTGCCGCACGATAGTGTCAAGATTGTCCAGCGGTTCGTAGGCGGCGATGAAGATGAGCGTCTCGTTGCCGGTGTTCTCGTCGAGCGTGTACCAGGGGTCCTGTTCGCCGGGAATCCTGTAGGTTACGCCGCCACGGATGGCGCCGCCCTGCCGAATCTCGGGACGGGGAAACAGGACGTAGACCTCACCTCGCGAATCGCGGGTGAGGATGTAGAAATGACAGTCGCTGCTGACCTGAACGCGGATGCGATACTGATCGCCGCTCCGCAAGGTTGCGCCCTCGCGAACGAGCACCTCCTCAAAGCCGCCCGACGATACCGCTCGCTGTGCCAACACGTCGTAGCTCAGTATCAGCGGCGGGAGTTCGCCTCCGGGTCGTTTTCTATCTTGCGGACGCTGGACCCAGACCATCAGCGATCGAACGTCTTCATCTTTGGGCAGCGAGAAGCTGTGGCCGGCCAGAACCTGACCGCTCGACACCTTCACCAGTCGCACGTCCCCCTGAACCTCCGACGCCCCATCGGTCAGATGGCCGGTGATCAGGACATCGGCTGCCATCGCCTTGGAGGCCTGGGCGGTCTTGGACAGATCGGTCAGGTCGGCATAGGCGAGGTCTTTTTCGGTCAGGACCGTATCGATGGTGCGTCGGTCGACCACGCGGTACTTGCCTGCGCCCATCACGGCAGATTCGATTCCGCCGGCGATCATGAGGCCGAGTTCAGAGGTCGCTCTTCCATCCGAGCCCAGAGGCATCACGGCGACACGGGAGCCTTTCGGCGGCAGGGTGTCGGCATCGGCGCGGGCCAGCAGTGCATCGAACAGTGTCGTCCCCAGCCTTTCCCATTTGGCGTGGCCGTAGAGGCCCGACGTGGACGGTTTGACCATCACCAGCCGAAAGCCCGTGGAGATGTCGCCGGTCATGGGCGGGCGATAGGAGGTCGACAGGCTGCACTGATCGGCCGAGGAATTCCATGCGCCGCCCTTGGCCAGGTACTGACCGCCCGAATCGGCGCACCATTCCCAGACGTTTCCGTGGACGTCGAACAGCCCCCGTTCGGTGGGAAGCTTCTGCCCCACCCATCGCGGCCCCCGCTCTCCCTTGGCAACCATCAGCCCCATGGCATTGTCGTTGTACCAGGCGTGGTATTTCAGCGAGAAGGGGCTGTCACCGAAAACGTAGCGCGCCTTTCGGCCCGCTTGGCACGCCTGCTGCCATTCGAGGGTCGTCGGGAGGCGATACTCGCCGCCATCCCTCTGATTCAGCCATTGGCAGAACGACCCGGCATCGAGGGGAGAGACGCGGAGGACGGGCAGGTCGGGGGAATCCAGGACGCGCCCCCACTCTGTCTTGCCGTTGTCGTGGTCGGGCCGAAAGCGGCGGTACTGGGCGAAGGTCACTTCGGTCTTGCCCAAATAGAAGGGCTGCCCCCCTGCCTGAGCGGGTTCGATGCGTACGAACTCCATGCCGATGGAGTTGGTCATTTCCCGGGCGGGCCGTTCGCCCACCCCAGCGGCGTCGGCCGACGCGGCAGCGAGGACCGGCATCAAGACCCGCAAAATGCAGATCATCATCGCTGTGAATCCTTTCGCCCCTCGACTATATAGGACATGATAAACGCGAATTGGATAGTGCGAAATGATGTCACGAGGCCCGGAACGGACCGTTGTGGCCCTGCAGAGAAGGAAAAGCTGCGATGCCCGTAAGTCTTCAGATCGAACCGCGGCAAGACAACAAGACCGGCGTGGCGTATCTGCGAATCGCCGCGGCCACCGCCGATGTGTATCACCCCTACTTCCACGTTGAGAGTTGGTCGGCCGACGATGCGGGGTTCATTCTCAACGCGGGCGGACAGTACCGATACTTCGACATCGGGTCTCATCGAGACCGCGAACTGTCCGCGTGGCAGAAGGGCATCGGGGCCCCGCATGTTTCCCGAGACGGCAAACGGGTGTACTTCGTACGGGGGCAGCAGGTGTGCGTGATGCCGCTGGTCGGTGACGGCTCGCCCGAGGTGCTGTATGACGTCGAGGCCCCGTGGCGCCCCTGCGAAATCAGCCCGAACGGCGATGACTCGGGGATGGCGATCATGATGGACCACGGCGGGCTGCTCCGCCGTATCGCCTATGTCGACCTGAAGACGAAGGCACTGACTGTATGCTTCGAGGGGCACAACCGCCTGGGGCATCTCCAGATGAACCCCGCCCGCCGCGATCGGATCATGTATGCCGATCAGCACGACCCGGACAACTGGCAGCGGATGTACACCGTCAAGACGAACGGTCGCGAGCACTTTCCCTTCTATCACCAGCGGGTCGGAGAATGGGTGACTCACGAGTGTTTCAGCCGCGACGGACAGTGGGTGACGTTTACCGTCGCCCAGCCGGACAAGGGGTTGCACATCATCCGCACCGACGGCAGCGACGCCCGCCGTGTCGATGCAGGACGCTACTGGCACGCGTGCCCCAGCCCGGATGCGCATCTCATCGCCGCGGACCTCTATGAGGGCGAGGTCCGCCTCGTCGAGCGGGACACAGGGAAGTACCGCCCCATCACACCGGCCTGGATGCCGGAGGGACGGATGGTTCCTCAGGGGTTGCTTCACCCCCACCCGTGTCTGTCGAGAACGGGGCGTTGGCTGCTTCATGTCGACGGATCGGGTGGCCGGGCGACGCTTCGGCTTGTCGATCTGTCCCGGCTGGGGTGAATGCCATTATGATATGACCCGATCTGCCGAGGAGGCCTTCGATGCCGCACAGTGAACCTTCAACCCCAGGCGCCCCCCTGCTCGAACTGCGGGGCATGAGCAAGGCCTTCGGGGGTGTGGAGGTTCTGCACGGAGTGGATTTCGACCTTCTGGCCGGTGAGGTCCATGCCCTGGTCGGCGAGAACGGAGCGGGTAAGAGCACGCTGATGAAGATCCTGTGCGGGGTTCACAGCGAGTACCAGGGGACGATTCAGCTCAACGGGCGGCACGCCCAGTTCCGATCGCCGCGGGATGCGGAGGCGGCGGGGGTGGCGATCATCCACCAGGAACTCTCGCTGGTGCCGGACATGACCGTCGCCGAGAACATCTTTCTGGGTCGCGAGCCCCTGACTCGACTCGGAACGGTGGATCACGGGCTGATGCGTCGCGAGGCCGGCCAGGTGCTGGGCGACCGGCTGGGTCTGCGGGTCGACGTGACCCGGCGGATGGGCGAGATGCCGATCGCCGTCCAGCAGCTTGCCGAGATTGCCAAGGCCCTGTCGCGTCGCGCCAGGGTTCTGGTGATGGATGAGCCGACGAGCGCCCTGGCCGATGCCGAGGCCGAACGATTGTTCGCCGTGATTGCCCAACTCAAGGCCGACGGGGTCGGGATCGTCTACATTTCGCACAAGATGGAGGAGATCTACCGGCTGGCCGATCGCATTACGGTTCTGCGCGACGGGGAACACATCGGCACGGCCCCGGCCAAGGACCTGCCGACCGAACAGATGATCACCTGGATGGTCGGGCGGAAGATCGACCAGTTCTTTCCGAAGGTGGTCGCGTCGGCGGGAGATGAGGTCCTTCGCGTCGAGCATATGTCGCTGCGTCAGGGGCGGACGGGCAAGCGGCTCGTCGACGATGCGTCGTTCAGCGTGCGGCGGGGCGAGATTGTCGGCCTTGGGGGGCTGATGGGCTGCGGGCACAGTGAACTGCTCGGGGCGATCTTCGGACGATACGGCAGCCAACCTCAGGGGCGGATATGGCTGGACGGGCAGGAGCTGAGACCCGGTTCGCCGAAGGACGCCATCCGGGCCGGCATGGCCCTGCTGACCAACGACCGCAAGGTGACCGGCCTGGTGATGCCGATGTCGATTCAGCAAAACATGACGCTGGCCGCCCTGAAACGGGCGGCGCCGGGGGAGTGGCTTCAGGCCTCCATCGAGCGGGAGCTGGCCGTGCCCTTCGTCAAGCAGCTCAGCATCCGTCTGCGAACGATGGGAGACTCGGTCGGTACGCTCAGCGGCGGGAACCAGCAGAAGGTGGTTCTGGCGAAATGGCTCATGACGCAGCCGAAGGTCCTGCTGCTGGACGAGCCGACCCGAGGCATCGACGTCGGAGCCAAGCATGATCTCTACGAACAGATGAATCAGCTCGCCGCCGCCGGGATCGGCATCGTATTGATCACGAGCGAACTGCCCGAACTTCTGGCAATGAGCGATCGCATCCTGGTGATGAGCCGCGGTCGGATCACGGCCGAATTGACCCGCGACCAAGCGACGCAGGAGCGCGTGATGGCCGCGGCGATGTAGGCCGAAGGAGATTCACTCAACATAGCCGAGATCCTTGAGGCGTTGGAGCACCTCGGCCATTTCCTGATCGTTCAGACCGCTGTTGGTTCCCGCGGGCGCCGGGCCGGTCTGGCCGGCATGTGTTTGATAGTGCACCTCGGGGGCAAGCCATTCATCGAGGACGCGTCCGTCGAAGTCGTCGGGGATTGGCACCTGCATCAGCGCCAGGACCGTCGGGGCAATGTCGATGAGCCTCGCCCCGTCGAGGCGGACGCCCTGATGCGGGAAGGCGCGTCCGCGGGCGATGCAGGTTCCCCATCGCGTGTGCTCGCCCGACCGCAGGAAGAGCTGCGACTCGTCGCGATTGGCGATGAACGGGCCGGCGACGCTCAGCTCCAGCTTGTAGTCAGCGTTCAGCAGGAACACGATGTCCGGCGCCTGTTCCAGATAGGGTCCCTCGAAGAGTTCCTCGCGTCGCCAGACGGCCTCGCACACGGGCGATTGGGTGACCGGGTCTTTCAGATGCCGCAGGGCCTCGACAATGCGATCGCAGAGGGCGTCGTAGTCCGTGCCCGGTTCGACGATACCGCCGGGCGTCCGCCCCTTAAGGTGGATCGCGATACCGCCGCAACACTCGCCGAAATGGCAGGCATAGGCCTTCGTCTGTTCGGGTTTGAAGGGCAGCGGCTTGGCCTTGCCCAGTTCGGGCACGCGGTACGGTCGCCACGAGACCTTGCGGATCCAATCGACGAGGCTGCTCGGCAGCATCGCCCGAGCGTAGCTGGTAGCCAGCGGCAGGACCTGCCGGCGCCAGGCGCCCAGGCGGTTGTCCCACAGGCGACGTGCCCTGGCGGCGCGGCGATCCTGCGTATCGGGCAACTGACTCAACGGCGGCGGAACGGGACGTTCCGAGACATCGGCCGGGTTAAGCGACGTCAGCAGGCCTTCCCGAAGGAGCCAGTGATTTGCCCGAAACGATCGAGTGGCCTCGGGACCCGCCCCATGGTCGCTGACGAACAGAACCGGGACGTCCATCGGCACGATGTCCAGCAGCCGCGAGATCATCCGATCGACGATGAGGTAGGCTCGACGAATGGCATCGCCGAACATGCGGCGCTCAGTCGGTGTGATCGGAATGAAGGGGTCGCTGAAGAGCCAGAACAGATGGTGCAGCCCATCGGTGGCGCCAACGACATTGACGTAGCAGTCGAAGTCCATCCGCTGAAGGTCGTCGATGAGAACGTCGCACTCGTTGCGGAGGGCCCGGAGGTAGGCATCCATGCTCTGCTCGAGACTGAACCATCCCCAGGGCATGCCGGTGTCCCGCCGCTTCTCGCGGGGATGATCGAGCATTCGACGCAGCGTGCCGGCCGTGGGCGGCCAGAATCGCCGAGGGTCGGTCTGGGATGGTGTGGGAAAACCGGTCTGCATCAGACCGTTGATGTCCCAGGCCGGATAACAGCAGCGGACCTGCCGCGCGATGACCCGCTTGCCGGCCCGCCCGAGCAGATCGAAGAAGGTTTGCCCTGCGATGGGGCGGGAATCGAGCGGTACGATCGGACCGGGCGGGAGTTCGAAGGGCCGCATCTCGGCAAAACCGTAGACGCCGATCTTTCCGGGATTCTTGCCGGTGTAGCATACCTGCCACGCGGGGGCGGTGGCGGGAGGGATCGTGCTTTCGAGCGGACCGCACGTGCTTTCGCGCAACAACTCGGCGACGTTCGGCAGCGTGCCGTCGCCGGCCCAGGCCGAGAGCCTCTTGAAAGGCACTCCGTCCAGGCCGATCAGGAGCAGCCGAGGGGTATCACGATCGCGCCAGGCAGCGTTCATTCACGGGGATTCTACATCAGCAGGGCAATCCCCGGAAGGAGGACTTCTGCGAAACCCACGGTATGCTCGGCCTGTTTGAACGTTATGTGCATCTGGCTCAGATCGGCACCAACGACCTCGATCTGATCTTCCTGGATCTGACCGATGCCCTGTTGGTAGGCCATCTGGAGCTGGTCGATGCCGGCGATGTCCAGAGAGAGGATCCTGGCGGCGGTTGCGTCGACGGCCGCCAAGTCGGTTCCGGCCAGAAGGAACCAGTCGCCCAGGCGATCGCGGACATTCAGGGTCTCGCCCCAGTAGCCCGGCAGAACATGGGGACCATTGCCCTCACAGATGATGGAACCGTCGATGATCCCCAGATCGGGCTTGATCCCGGCAACGATATCGAGAAACGCCTGGGCCACGCCGCCGGCGGTGTCGTGCAGCTTGAATCGCCACTGGATGCCCATTCCATATCGATCGAAGGAGGTGGTGCCCACAAAGTTCTTCATCGAACCGGTGATCTGTGTCCACCGGTGGGCCTTGATGACGGCAATGGAGATGATCCGATCGGCGTTTGTGACGAGGTTGGAGATGTAGACCTTACCCAGCGTCGTGTGCGGTGAAGGGATTCCCTCCCAACCCGGCGATTGAGTAACCAGGGACATCAGCTCGATCCGACCGGGATAGGCCGCGTTGAGCCGCTGCACCTCGGCCAGCAGGTTCGTGGAGCCGTCGAGGAAGGTGGCCTCGTTCCAGGGCAGCACTCGCGCCTGGCCGGCATCGCCGATGGTGACCTTCGCCGCGCCGGCCTTGAGGCACTCCTCGGCCACGGTGACGACGATCTCCGGCTTGACGCTTTCGCCGCTGGTGATGCAGTTCTGCTTGACGAAGCCCAGCCCCCCGTAGTTGGGTTTGATGAAGACGGTTTCACCCGGGTGAACGATCGAGGGGATGCCACCGACGCCCTCGAGCGCCTCGCGCGTCATGGCAATAAGGTCCAACCCGCGCACCGCGGCAACACGCGAAGCCTTCGTCACGGGCTGGTCCGTCGGGAGTGGAATATAGGGCACCTCGACACCACAACCGGACATCCCTGCGGCCGAGGCGCAGAGCCCCGCTCCACCGGCCAGACCCCCCTTTAGAAAACGCCGTCGAGAAATCCTGGACATGTTCAAACCCCTCTGCATGGAGCGAAGCATCAGACGGGCGTCGCTCGCGGACCGATGAAAGAGCCTTGGTGCCATGCTAGCAATATGAAGCAACCAAGGGAACCTCAGATCCGCGAGTTCAGCGAGGACCGGTGTGCGATGGAAGCGAAGGGAGAAGCCCTGGGGGCTGGGCGACCCCACCCCTTTGGCGGTAAGATGTGGAGTCACGTTCAGGTATCCCCATGTCGTTCCTACACGTGCAAGGAGCCGATCCGATGTCAATGCGGTTGTGGATGGTGGCGGTGGCATGTCTGGTTGCACCGATCTTTGCGGCGGACAACGAACTGACCGACCAGGAGAAGAAGGACGGCTGGATCCTCCTGTTCGACGGCAAGACGCTGAACGGCTGGATGACCAGCAGCGAGAAGCCCAGTCGCACACCCGTCGAGGACGGCTGCCTCAATCCGCACAAGTGCGGCGGCTACATGCTGATTCATGAGAAGCAATGGGGCGATTTCGTCCTGTCCGTAGACTTCAAGATCAGCAAGGGCTGCAACAGCGGCATCTTTCTGCGGGAGTTCCCGCTGAAGGCGCGGCCCGGCAAGAGCCTCGGTTACAACGGGATCGAGATGGCCATCGATGACACGACCGGCGCGACGATGCAGGATACGGGTGCCATTTACGACATGGTCAAGCCGACGAAGAACGCGATGAAACCCGTGGGCGAATGGAACCACGCGGTCATCACCTGCAACAAGAACATCATCGAGATCGAACTCAACGGCGAGAAGGTCTCTCGGATGGACCTGGATGAGTGGACCCAGCCATTCAAACGCCCCGACGGTACCAAACACAAATTCGACACGGCATGGAAAGACCATCATCGCAAGGGCTACATCGGCCTGCAGGACCACGGCTCGCCCTGCTGGTTCAAGAATATCAAGCTGAAGCCGCTGAACGCCTCCAAACCGTAGGCAGCCGCCGTTGCACCGAGACGGCGTGCGGTCAGCCGTCCGATGGCTTCGATGTCGGTTGGGATGTTTGAGTGTGTTCCCGTTCGAGCCGCCGGAGGGCTTCGGCAGCGTAGTCCGCCAGGATTCGTGGCGTGATCGGGGCCACGGCGGTCGTTACCGGACCGGGCATGCCCCTCTGCACCGGAACGCGTATCCCCTCGCGAATCAGCGCCTCCCGAACGAGACGTTCGTTGGCCGGCATGCGCGGCACCAGACGCTGATCCTTCAGTCTGGCCGTTATGACATCACGACCCCCTCGAAAGCCCAACAGGCCGAGCGACTCGATCGCCTGAGCACATACCTGCACTGATGCCGACTCGCTCAGCACGCGGCAAATACCGGCAATGGCCTTCTGGCCGGTGTTGCGCTGCAGGGCAAAGACGGCAGCGGCAGCGGTTGTCTCGTTCGGCCCCATCGCCAAATCGATCGCGCGAGGGACCCATCCATCGCCCGAACGGCGCCCCAGCGCCAGGGCGGCGACATCACGAACCTTCTCGTCGGAATCCGAAAGTGACACGAGAAGGCAATCCTCACCCCACGGCCCGGAGGCAGCGCCCGCTACCTGCGACGCCCAGAAACGAACGTTGGGGTCTGGATGGCCCTGAAGTCTTCGAGTGGCCGCCCCGGCGGCATCCCCGCACGCGGACAGTCGTTCGGCATAGTGGGCCCGCCATGACTTGTCGGAGGTGTGGCCCAGCCGCCATCCGAAGTATCGCGCCCGTACCGGCGTGCAGAAGAGCAACACGCCCATGACGGCCAACCATACGGCCACCATGACGGGGATGATACGGTTGGTGGTCATGTCATTCACCCGCCGGCTTCGAAGCGGCCGTGCGTCCCAGCTTGGGGTCGAGCCGATCGGGGATTTCGATGGCAACCGGTTTGCCGGCATCGCCTTCCGCCGCCACGATGCCGCCGAGCGACGCACTGAAGACCCAGTTCATGGCGTCGTATTCCGATCGCGTCATCCGCTTGCGGTAGAGCACACCCTCCACATTGCTGACCCGCTCCCAACCGCCGTACCACTTGCGGAAGTACCACACCTCGACCCGCCAGATGGCCTCGTTGCCCTGTTCGCTGTGAAATGCAGCGGTCTTCTCGTCTTGAATGCGGGCCTTTTCGAGCAGGACGGTGGCCTTGTCGCCGTGTCCGACGATGTAGAGTGGCCGGACGAAATTCTCGAACTGCTTGACCTTGGTGATCAGTTCGACAACGGCGGCCCGATCTTCGTCGTCGAAGGCGCGGGGGTTGGCCGTGACGTTCTTGCGGCGGAGCCGCTCCAGATCGGTCTCCAGCGGCGACAGGTCGATGCCCTCAATGCGTCCTGCCGTCGTCTCGACGATCAGATCGTATCGTTGCCCCGCGGTCAGACCGGTGATCTGGAACCGCCCCTGCTGCCGGTCGACCTTCGCCTCGTAGACGGGTACGGCAAACGACTTGCCGCACGATCGGCACTTGATTGCTCCGCCGGGCGTGTTGGCCCTCGCGGCGAACCGTTTTCCACAACCGGCGCAGGTGACGTCGAGGATCCTCGGCACCGCCACAATGGATTTCGCCTTGTCCGCCGGCGCGACGGTGCCGGAGATGCCGCCCGGCTTGTCCGTGGCCGCCAGAGCGGCCCACGGTGTCAGGACACAGACCACCGCAAGACAGTCGATCCGATGAAGTGTCTGCCGAACCATGCGCTTGCCCTCGGACCTGAACGTAGGTTTCCGATGGGGTGATCATATCACCGCCGGGCGCGTCCCCCAATGACCACGAGCCGGGCGCTGGGCGGCGGACGGACGGCTGAGAAGAGGTTCGATCACGACGGCTGCAACTGTAACCGCGCACCTGGGCCGACTGGCGCAATGGCGGTATGATCGGGTGTTTGTTGAAGGAGCCCACCCATGCTCGTGACATCGATTGTATGCCTTTCACTGCTAACCGTTGCTCAAGCCGAGCCCTCGAATGGTGAGACGAGTTTCCCCTTCGCCATGCCCGGGCTTGATTCGACCCGCAGCGCCATCGATGTCAGCTCGCTGGGCCACCCGCTGGGACCGTCGGATCGGGTGCACATTCGCAACGGGCACTTCGTCGACGCCGAGAGCCGGCGCGTACGGCTGTTGGGGGTGAATCTGTCGTTCGGCGCAAACTTCCCGACACACGCAGACGCCGAGGCCCTGGCGGCCCACCTGGCCAAGTTCGGCATCAATGCCGTGCGCCATCACCACATGGACTCGCACGACATCTGGAAGAACCCTCCGGACGGCACCCGCAACCTCGACCCGGAGAAGCTCGAGCGGCTGGCGTATCTGATCACCCAGTTGGGCAAACGTGGGGTGTACAGCGACCTCAACATCCACGTCTCGCGGACCTTCACGGAGGCTGAAGGCTTCCAGCAGGCCGATCGGCTCTGCCAGTACAACAAGTACACCCTCTACTTCATCCCCAAGATGCGTGAACTGTGGAAGCAGTATGCCCGCGACCTTCTGACCTATACCAACCCGCACACGGGGAAGCGGCTGGTCGACGAATCCAGTGTCGCCATGGTGGAGATAACCAATGAGAACGACTTCAGCCGGTGGATGCTGAATCCGCTGGCGACGATCCCCGAAGCCTATCACAAGCCGCTGACGGAGCGGTGGAACCTCTGGCTGAAGAAGCGATACCCCTCGACCGAGGCAATGCGAAAGGCATGGGGGGAGGTCGCCGAACCCCAGGGGGCGGACCTGGCCGACTTCGGCGATTTTTCGCGAAGCCATGCCCCCTGGCACCTGGCGGATCATGGCAGCACCAAGGCCGTCATCCGCCCCGACCGGTCGGGGCCGAAGGAGGGCCAGTCCGCCATCCGGATCGGCATCGATCGGGTTGACGGGACCACGTGGCACCTCGAACTGGATCGTGGCGGCCTGTCGCTGGAGAAGGGGCACGTGTACACGCTGTCGTTCTGGATGAAAGCCGCAGACACGCGGGAGGTTGAGGTTCAGGTGGCGCGGGCCGCACCGCCGTGGAATGCGCTGGGATACGTCGAGCGGATCACGGTGGATAAGACATGGCGGCAATTCGTCCGAACGTTCATCGCCGACGAGACGGTGCGAGAGCAGGTGCGCTTCATCTTTAAGATCGGTCAGAGCGATGCGACGCTGTGGCTGTCGGACCCGCACCTGCGGACCGGCGGCGAGGTCCGCTGCCTGCCCGCCAACCAGCGGTTTGAAGACGGGTCGCTCCGGCTGCCGATCGCCCAATCCACGAAGGCCTGCCAGCAGGACGTTCGGGATTTCCTGATCAGCGTGGAGCGTGAGTTCTTCGAGGACACGGGGCGATTCCTCAAGCAGGAGCTGAAGGTAACGGCCCCGATCTCCGGGACGCAGATCGATTATGTGGACCTGCGATCGCTGGCGGTGCTCGACTACATCGATGCCCACGCGTACTGGGAGCACCCGCACTGGATAGGGAAGGCCTGGACTCCTCGCGGTTGGACGATCGGCAACACGCCGACGGTGCGGTCGCGCCAGGGCGGTTCGCTGACGGGCCTGGCGCCCGACCGCGTCCTCGGCATGCCATACACAGTCAGCGAGTACAACCAGCCCGCGCCCAGCGACTATCAGGTGGAGATGGCGCCGAGCTTCGCGATTCTCTCGGCCCTGCAGGACTGGGATGGAGCGTTCATCTATTCGTTCCAGCACGGCAACCAGGCGTGGCACGGAAGGCGGATCCAACCGTTCTTCGATATCAACGGTAACCCGCTGGTCATGGCGCTATTGCCGGCGGCGGCGATGATGTACCGTCGCGGCGATGTCTCACCCTGCAACGAAACGACCGCGTATCGGCTGGGAGATCGACCCTCGGCCTGGCAGGCCTGGCAACACCGGTTGGGTACCGACCTTCGCCTCGGACCGGCCCAGGGGGTTGGGGCACCCGCCGTCTCGGCACCCGACCTCGTGGTCAGCGATACCGGTGAGTTTACATGGGACCGGCGCGATCCGGACAAGGCGAGATTCCTGCTGGATACGCCCCGAAGCAAGTTGGCCTGCGGCTTTATCGCCCTGGACACGGTGCGGCTCGGCGAGGTGACGCTCAAGACGGGTCGGATCGGGCTGGGGTTCGGGGCGGTGGCCGTCACGAGCATGGACGGCGCCGCTGTCAATGAATCGAAACGTCTGCTGATCACGACGATCGCCCATGCCCAGAACAGCGGGGCGATCTGGAATGAGAAGCGGAACAGCGTGGACGATCGATGGGGCATTTCGCCGCCACTGGTTGAGATCGTGCCCGGAGAGGTGACGATTCGCAGCGGGGCGACGGCTGCCTTTGCGCTGGATGCCGCGGGCGCCCGGGCCCGGCAGGTTCCGCTGGTTCGCGAGGGGCCCACGGTCCGCATGGCGCTCGACCCCTCACACATGGCCGTGTGGTATGAGCTGACGCGGTGAGGATGTTGGACCACCTCGGCGAGGCCCGGGTGATTCCCTGTGAGATCAGGTGGACGTCTGTCGGCGTGGCAGACGAGGGGTGTCGTCGTTAGAATGGCGCCGCTGTGATCGCGGGAAGCCCGGGTCGAAAGGACCTGAGACGATGCCCCTGTCCACGTTACCCCAAACCGTTCGGACGATGAACCGCCTGCGGGCGATCGTTCGCGCGCTGAGTCAGCAGGGATTCGGCTACCTGGTCGACCGGCTGAATCTGCGTCGATTCGCACCGCTGGGTGGACGGTTCGGGGCCGCCGAGCCCGTGGGGGCCGAGGCGCCCCCCAGCCTGATCGGCCAGCGGATGGTGGCCGTCTTTCTGGAACTGGGGCCCACGTTCGTCAAGCTGGGCCAGATGCTCAGTACCCGCCCGGACATCCTGCCCGCGCCGATCATCAATGAGCTGCGACGACTGCAGGACCGGGTGACGCCGTTTCCCTCGGCCGACGCATGGAAGACTATCGAGACGGACCTCGGGCGCCCGCCGGCCGAACTCTTCGAACAGATTGATCCGGAACCGTTCGCCAGCGGCTCCATCGGCCAGGCGTATCACGCGGTCACCCAGGATCACAAACGCATCGTCGTGAAGGTCAAGCGGCCGGACATCGAGCAGACCATTCAGCTCGACATGCACATTCTGCGCCGGCTGGCCCTTCTGGCCGAGCGGTTCATGCCCGAATTGAATGTCTATCACCTGGGGATGATCGTCGACGAATTCGACCGGACGATCCATCGCGAGTTGGACTTCGTCAATGAGGCCGCCGCGACCAACCGCTTCTGGGAGGCCTTTCGGGACGATCGGACGGTGATCATCCCGCGCGTTCGTTGGGAGCTGACCGGCTCGCACGTTCTGGCCCTGGAGTGGATCGAGGGATCCACGCTTCAGGACGTCTTGACCGACACGCAGGGGCAGTTCGACCGACGGGCCATCGCCCGCACGCTGACCGATGCATTTCTGAAACAGTACTTCGAACTCCAGATGTTCCACGCCGACCCGCACCCGGGCAACCTGCTGCTCCGATCGGACACGCAGATCGGCCTGGTCGATTTCGGGCTGGTGGGACAGGTCGACGACGAGCTGGCCGGGCAACTGGCGATCGCCCTGATCGCGGCCGTCCGAAAGGAAGTGGACGTCGTGATCGACGTGATGGCCGACATCGGCGCCATCGGACCGAGCACCGATCGCGGGCAGCTTCGCCGGGGACTGCGCGAGCTGCTCGAGAAGTACTATGGGCTGCCGCTGAAGCGTCTCGATCTCCAGACGATCTTCGTCGAAGTGACCGACCTTCTCCGCCGGCACGACGTGCAGGTGCCGCGCGACTTTGTCCTGCTGGGCAAGAGCATCGTCACGGCCGCCGGTGTGGCCCTTCAACTCGATCCCGATCTGAACCTACTGGAGGTGATCCAGCCGAAGATCTACGCGATGGCGATGAACCGGTTCGGACCCGCGAAGGTCTCTCGCGCGGTGGCAACGGGGCTCTGGCACACACTGAACATCTTCAAGAACGCCCCCGCCCAGATGCGCGATGTGATGCGGCGGGTCTCGCGCGGGCAGATGGTCGTGAAGGTCGTTCACGAGAACATCGACAACCTGTCGCGGGAGATGGATCGGAGCAGTAACCGCCTGGCGTTCAGCATCATCATCGCGGCACTGATCATGGGCAGCTCGATGCTGGTCACGATGGAGAAGGCGGCTCAGGAGGCCATCTTCGGAGGGCTGATCAACCTGCGATACCTGGGGTTCCTGGGCTACTTCGCGGCCTTCCTCATGGGACTGGGGCTGCTGATCGCCATCGCCAAGAGCGGCAAGATGTCCTAACCGGCGTATCCTACCTGGGAATAAAGTCTGTCTTCGGCGTGATCTGGCTGACTGTCTCGGCAATCAGACGGGCGGCGTTCTCCAGATCGACCGTGCTGACGACCTCGACGGGCGTATGCATGTATCGATTCGGAACGCTCACGAGGCCGGCCGCCACCCCCGCGCGGGTAATCTGAATGGCGTTGGCATCGGTTCCCGTTGCGGAGGGTTCGCCTTCACGCTGAAAGGGAATCCTCTTCTTGCGAGCCGTGGTCATCAGCAGATCGCTCAGGATGGGATTGATGTTCGGACCGATCGACACGACGGGCCCCTTACCGACGGACAGATCGCCGGTGATCTTTTTGTCGCCGCCGGGATAGTCGGCCGTATGGGTCACATCGACGGCGATGCCGACCTGCGGGTCGATTCCGAAGCAGGAGGTCCTGGCCCCGCGGAGGCCTATCTCCTCCTGAACCGTACTGACCGCAAAGACGGCCGCCTTGCACCGTCCGGACGCCTTCAACAGCCTCAGTGCCTCCATCACGACGAACGTGCCCGTCTTGTCGTCCATGCCGGGTGAGGCCATCAGATCATTGCCGAGGCGGATCACGCCGAGCTTGTAACTGATCGGATCACCGAGGGAGACGCGTTTCTCGGCGTCCTTGCGGTTCTTGGCCCCGATGTCGAGCCAGAGATCGGTCAGCTCGATTTTGCCGCTGCCGCGTTCCTCCTGCTTCATCAGATGAACGGCCTTGCGCCCGACGACGCCATCGACGGGCCCCTTGGCCGAGTGAACCACCAGACGCAGGCCGGGCACAACCGAGGCATCGATACCGCCGATCTGGGCGAAGTGGATGAACCCGTCGTCGGTGATGTACCGCACCATGAAGCCGATCTGGTCGCAGTGGCCGGCCAGCATGACGCGTGGCGAACCCTTGGGATTGATCGCCACGATGGTGTTGCCGTGGACATCACACCGGATATCGTCGGCCACAGACTTCATCCGATGACGGACGATCCGCTGCACCGGCTGCTCGAAACCTGAAGGTGAGGGCGTTTCCAGGATCTGAACCAGAAAGTCGAGGGACTCACGAAGCATATTTCACTTCCTCGAAGAGAGACGATCAGGGCCACAACCACGCGTCGAACCCATCGATGAACCTAGTTGTACGATCGAACGCCCTTCGGGGCAAGGGCTGCGGCCCTGTCCGCGCGGGCGAGAGCATCTTGCTGTAGAATGAACCTCGGCCGGATCGGGAGAAGGCGATCTTGCATCCAACGTGTTCGTAACCGAATCGCCGCCGGCCCTTGAATCGGGAGACGATGCACATGGCACAGGCGAAGGAGCTTCGAGGGCAGCCGGTCGACGCGGTGGACACACCCGCCCTGCTGTTGGATCTCGATGTGGCCGAGGCGAATCTGGCGAAGATGGCTGCCTTTTTCAAGAATCGCCCGGCGAAATTGAGACCGCACTTCAAGAGTCACAAGTGCACGACGCTGGCGAGGCGACAAGTCGCCGCCGGTTGTGCCGTCGGTATCACGTGCGCCAAACTCGGCGAGGCCGAGGTGCTGGCCGACGCGGGTGTCAGCGACATCCTGATCGCCAACCAGATCGTCGGACCGCTGAAGATGGCCCGCATGGTCGAGGTGGCGAGGAAATGCTGCCTCCGCGTGGCGGTGGACAGCCCGGAGAACGTGCGCGGGCTGTCCGAAGCCGCCACCGCCGGCCGCGTGGAGATCGGCGTACTGATCGAGATCGACATCGGCATGAAGCGATGTGGCGTCGCAGCGGGTGAACCGGCCCTGGAGCTGGCGCGCCGGATCGCCCAATCGCCGCACCTGAGATTCGACGGCCTCCAGGCCTACGAGGGGCATCTGGTCTGCAAACCCGATCGCGCCGAACGTGAGGCGGGCGCCCGCAATGACATGCAGCAGGCAATCGATACCCGCCGGCTGATCGAACGGAGCGGCCTTCCCGTTCACATCCTCTCGGGATGCGGCACGGGCACGTACGACATGACCGGGGTCATGGATGGTGTCGACGAGGTCCAGGTCGGCAGCTATGCCCTGATGGACTGCTCTTACGTGAAGATCCGACCGGAATTCGGCAACGCAATGACGGTGCTTGCACAGGTGATCTCGAACCCAGTGGCAGACCGCGCGGTGCTCGATGTCGGCCTTAAGGGCCTGGCCAGTGAGTTCGGCCCGCCCAAGCTGGTGGACCGCCCGGGCGATGATATCCCGTTTCTGGGGTCCGAGGAACACGTCTGCATCCGGCTGGGCGGCGACACGCCCGTTCGGCTCGGTCAGAGGCTTCGAATGATCCCATCCCACGGCTGCACGACGTGCAACCTGTATCGACACTACGTGGTCCATCGGCGGGGGATCATCGAGGACGTCTGGCCGATCGAGGGTGCGGGGCGGTTGATGTAACGGCCTGTGTCTCGCCGGAGGTAAGCGGCCGACATCCCATCGCTGGTTCGAATGCACCGTTGCCGCCTTGCGGATGTCCGTCGCAACGCTTAGAATTTGGTACGAACCTGTTGGCCATTATTGGCGGGGGTTTGGTATAGGGTTGTTGCGTGCTGTTTCGGCGGAAGGGGAGTCTCAGATGATCGCCCAGATCTCCGCCCTTGATGCGAATGTGCTTGTGCTCAACAAGCACTATCTGGCGTTGCGTATTACCGACGCCCGCCAGGCCTTCTCCCTTCTCTATCGCCAGATCGCCGAAGTGGTTCATATCGAGGATGGGCAGTACGTCAGCTACGATTTCGAGTCGTGGCGCGAGATCAGCGAATTCCAGAGGCAGTTCGAGCCGGAACAATTCGATTGGGTCAAGACCGTCCGGTTCAGCATTGCCGTTCCGAAGATCATCCGTCTGCTCGTCTACGATCGGCTGCCTCGGGCCGAAGTCAAGTTGAATCGCCGAAACCTGTATGCCCGCGACCAGAACCGCTGCCAGTATTGCGGCAAGAAGCACCCCACGTCGGAACTGTCCATCGACCACATCGTGCCGCGGAGCCGCGGCGGGGCAACGACGTGGGACAACGTTGTCTGCTGCTGCCTGAAGTGCAATGTCCGCAAGGGCGGCCGGACTCCCATCGAGGCCGGCATGAAACTCGTGACCAAGCCCGTCCAGCCTCGTCGCTCGCCGGTGGTCCAGTTCAAGCTTTCCGACACGCGATACTCGAGCTGGAAACAGTTTCTCGACCATGCGTACTGGTCTGTGGAACTGAAGTGACGACCTCCAGACGATAGAATCGTTGCCGTTGCCCTCCTGAACGCGTCACGCGAGTGACACAGAATCGATTCGTTCATCGACCGCAATTCGTCCGGCTTGGAGACACCAGACATCCATCGGTGTGGCTTGTCACAAAGAAAACGGCGGCCGGCTTGAGTGGCCGACCGCCGTTTCAAAAACGTCACGTGCAGGGCAGGTCACGTGACCCACCCAGAGACTGCTACCAGAGGCGACGGAGAACGATCCCCGCACCCAGGGCCAGGAAGACGGCCGCGATGAACGGCGGCAGCCCACTGCCGCACTTGAACGCCGCCTCGACCACGTAGCTCTTGTCCATCGTCAGATAGAGCGTCGCGTTCGAGTCGGTCACGGAAAATGCGGAGTCGGGATACTTGTTCGGGTCTTCCCAGATCGTCCAGGCGTCGAATGCCTTGCCGCTGATCGGCGTGGCCTGCATTACGATTTTCGTTCCGTCGGTGTAGCGGAAGAGCCGCTCGTCAACCGTGTTCGGATCGCTGGGGTCGACGACTCGCGGATGGACCGCGACAGAGCCATACTGCGGCTTGACCACGTTGAGCTTCAGGCTCCGGGCGACACCGTTCCATATGCCGATGCGACCCTCAAAATCGTCGTAGACGACGTCGGCCGGGAATCCAGCACCCCAGTAATTGAATGCGCCGGTCCACGCCATCACGGCACTGCGGCCCACGGTGCAGGGAGCATAAAGAACATTGGGATCGCCGCCGGACCAATAAGGCTCGCTGAGCTGATACGAGAGACACCACGTACCGTCCCAGTCGTACTTGTCGCCCGTCCAGAAGGCGCTCCGCATCCACTTACCCTGTGGACTGCCCGGCGGGTAGTTGGGATCGATCTCGAACTGCAGGATGAGCCAGAACCCATCGCGTTCCATCTGGTCGAAATCCCATCCCAGATACTTGGTGTTGTCAAGGCTGGGCATGCGATAGGGATTGCCGAACCTGCCCTCGGGCGGCGTCAGCTTCGTCGTGTCGTTCGGGTCGGAATGGTTCGGGTCCAGATCGTCATCGGGGCGCCGGCCGTTGGGGTCACACCACAAACGCTGGATGTTCAGGGCAAAGTCGGACTCACCCGGCGGAGGGACCCGCGTAACCTGCAGGTTGATGTGCTGGTTCCAGAAGTTCTCGAGCTCATAGTGATACGACTCGTCTGCCTTACGGTAGGCACAGTTGTGGAACGCCATGTTCACCAGCAGCGAGGTCCAGGTATCCGGATCGCCGTGCATGACGATGGCGCACTGGCCGCGATCGAGGTTGGGGTCGTTGGTATCCGTGTAGTAGCCGGGGTAGTACACCTTGCACACGATATAGTGTGAGGTACTGTCGTCCCACCACGTTGCGCTTGTGGTCGGATCGTAGTTCAAATCGTCCACCGCCAAGGCACCCATTGCGAAGATGGGGAAGTACGGATTGATGTCGGCTACCAGCCGGACGGCACCGTTAACCACGGTTGCAGAGTGGCCGGCCCCGTACAACGGGTACCACCACCACTGCGGGTTGTCGATCTGCCAAGTTGACTCCGTGTAAGACCCGTCACTGAAATCATCATAGAAATCAGCGTACGACACCGCTGGCAGGATCGCCAGCGCCAGCACAGCGCATACTGCCCAACACCTGTTCATGGCTTTCTCCTTTAGCTCCGCTTCTGACATGAACGCCTACTCTTGAACTGTTGCGAGAGGCCCAATTGGGATGAGAAATGACCTCTTTCCCTGGTCTGCCTCTCCCCACTTGTACCAATACTATAGTCATCTATCTGGTGGCCTGCAAGCGAAAAAGCAAAAACTCTTTCTCGCTATTACTTGGCAGAGAAGGAGATAGTAGCTGTTGAAGCTGGTATGTAGTCCAATAAAGTATGGGCTAACATACTTAAGGAAGGGTTTCCTCAACAGAAAGTGTCGAGAGACTAAGGCATTTTTCGCAAGTGGGCCGGAATTCTGGTTGTATTGCGAGGGGGGCACCGCTAGTATGGAACTAGTGGGCGTGAGCTTTGGCACCGGTCTGAGAGAAGCGAGGGCAGGTGTCATAATACACATCGTCCCAAGGTGCGTCCGACTCTCCCCATCTGTATGTCGGACCTAAAGGGTGGGCAGTCAGGTCATGTCCGTCAACTTTCAGAGGAGGAATTGATTCATGCGATGCCGCAGACGTTCTGGTAGCGGTTGGCGTGAGGGGTTCACGCTGATCGAGTTGTTGGTGGTGGTGGCCATCATCGGGCTTCTGATCGCCATCCTCATGCCGTCGCTGGGCAAGGCGCGCTCACAGGCGAGGACATCATTGTGCCTCAGCCGAATGTCCCAGTTCGGGAAGGCCTTTTTAATGTATTCCGAGGATTATCAGGAAACGCCGCCCTTCCTTGCGACCGGACATGAAGACAGCTCAATGGGCCCCAATACGATCGAGAACTGGCTGGCCGACTGGGGCGTCCCGGGCAGTGCGGAGGCAAGGTCCAACATTCAGTTGGTCTACGCCAACCCCGAGGATCAGTGGGGCATCATGAAGGATCGAGTGCCCAAGACGGGAACACTCTGGAACTACGCCCGTTTCGAGACGCTCTATCGATGCCCCGAGTTCGAGCGAGAAACTCGTGCTCAGCAGCGTGTTTTCAACTACACACGCGCGGTATGGGCCCGCTACTGGAAGCTGGCGATCGAGATGCCGGGTTCGGCGGCCACATGGGGCGATGTATCGGGACCCATCATGAAGCCGAGTCGCGTTTACAACCCCAGCCAATTCCCCGTGATCCTGGACAACAACTGGGAACGTTTCGTCGGAAACGCCAGCGAGTCGGCGTCGTCGAGTCCGTCCTACAACGGATCGGGCTGGCTCGGGCATGATTGTATGTTCTTCGCCGACGACAACATCGCCCAGGCCCATGGTGAAAAGACCACCAGCCGATACCACAAAGAGGACATAACGTCTTCGTTGGGTGGTGCGGGTGGGGCGCCGTCCAAGCTCCCTCCGTACTTGTGGAAGCGAGGCGGTGCCTTCTACTGGGACGGGCATTCTGAACTGGATCGCGACCCGTGGCCAACCTACGTACTGGGAAGCGGCCCCAACTCGTACTACCGAAGCACGCCATTCCGCATGAAGGGAGTGGCCCTTAACCTCGCCGGCAGGGAGGAGAGGGCGGTTACAGGGTATATGTCGCATCTCATGTACGCCCAACGTGGCGTGGATGCGGTCTTGCTTAACGGCGGGACGAAGATTCCCCCGTGGGGCGGATAGTCTTCATTATCGGCCGTACGGATCAAGGAATATCAACATCCCACGGTTCACCGAAGCTGGTGAGCCGTGGGATGCTTCTTTGGGCGACAATGTCACAAGACTTCCGAGTAGCGACGCGAGGGGCGATCGTTCTTGTTGAACCGTATTCCGGAGCAAAGCCATACAGGGCTTTGATGGCCACAGCGCCATGCGTTACGACGGCCTGGAGGCAGAGGGCAGAGTGATGGATCGATAGTGTTGTCGCGGGCGAGGGGCTCGCGATATGTGGAGCACGGAGCGTGTCAATACCGTTGACTACTGGCCAGCTTTCGGCTGTTCGTCCTGCCATCGAAGCGGCGGCACGGGTGCCGATGACGTGGAAGGAGGGCCGGCCGGCGGACGACGGTTCTTCGGCAGTGCCCATGGAGGAGGAGGCAGGTGATCCGCCTTGGCTTTCGGGCGGGTCGTCAGGGGATTCACCTTGGCCCGCAGTTCGTTGCCCGCAGCGCGGGTCTTCCGCACGATGTCCTTGAGCCGGTCCAGCTCGGCAGACATCTTCTGGATCTCGGCGTTTTGATCGCTCCGTTCGTCCTCCCATTGGCGCTGGACCATGTGTCGGGCCATTCCAAACCCGAGGGCGGCGGATACGGCGGCGATGACGACACAGACGACGATCGTGCGTGCATTGTTCATGGGTGTCTGCAAGACTCCGTGACCCCGTGGTCCGAAATCGACGGACATCTGTTGCTTGTTACGCCCACCGGCGCGACCCCTTGGCGATCGGTATCGATCCGAGGCCGTCCGCCGCCGAAGCGGGCGCCGGTCTACTTGCGCTGCGTGGTTGTCGGGAACGCATACGGCTTGGTCGGCTTGAATTGCTCATAGCCCCGGACCACGTCGCGCATTTCGTTGACCTCTTTGGCCAGTTTCCACCGCTTGTCGTAGAGCCCTTTGCGCTCATCGACCCAGGGGCGAGGCGCGGTTCGGTCTCCCCACCAATACCCCAGACCGGCAAAGGCACCCGCCACGACGATGATCAAGATGGTCTTCAGTTGTTTCACGGTTGACTACCCCAAACCATTCATCGTCAAACTGCCATCGCCACCTTTGGTCGAATGTCGCCGCCCCTCGATACAGGAGACGCGGCAGAACAATTATCGCCTGCGCCAATGACGGTATCAACTGGCCAGGAATGGCGTTGTGCGATGCCGAAGAAAGCGATTGGCCTGGCGTAGCGTGGGCAGAGGGGCACGGCATGTGAGGGCCGTACAACAGAGAGCCGCCACGGCGGAGGCGAACCGCATGGCGCGCGGCAGCGACCAGCCCCGCAAGGCCGCAAACGCGATCGCGCCGTGATAGGCGTCGCCGGCGCCGACGGTATCCACGACGTCAACATTGAACGCGGGCTGCCGGTGAATCCGCCCGTCGGAGACACCGATCGATCCGTATTCCCCCAGGGTGACGCCCGCCCAACGAGGCCCCATCTTGGCGAGTTCGAATGCCGCCTGCTCAAAGCGGCGGTGGCCGAAGAACACCTCGACGAACTCGACCGGGGCAAAGACGATGTCGCAGCCCCGGATGAACTCCTCGGCGCGGCGGTCGGGATAGGTGATATCCAGCGAGGTGATCAGACCGTTACGCCGGGCACGACGAAGCGCCGGCAGGGCCAGTTCGGGAAAGAAGCCGTCGACGTGGAGCAGGCGGGCCGTCTGCAGCACGTCCCAGAATTCGTGGCCCACGTGCTGAGGACCGAGCTTGAGCCGCTGTTGCCGTCGGGCCAGCAGGGTCTTGCGATCGGTACCCGACACCGAAATGTTGAGGCTGATCTGCGTCTGCCCCCCTCGAGCCAGACGGACGAAACGGGCGTCGACACCCTCGCGAAGAATGTCCTCGCGGAGGAAGCGGCCGGGGTCGTCCTGTCCCACGCAGGTCGCCATCGCACATCGAGCCCCCAGCCGCTGCATGGTGATCACGGCGTTGGAGGCCATTCCGCCGCCCGCGGGGGTGTATTCGATGAGGTCGCCCCGGTCGCCTTCGGGCCATCTGGCGATGACGGCGGCCAGATCGTAGCAGGTCAGGCCGATGCCGATGGCGTCAAATCCGTTGGTGTGGCGAGTTCGTCGGGCTGCTGACCGCAAAGCCTTCTTCCTCTCTGGATCCCGGGATCACTCCACGGGTGGGGCTCATTCGCCCGAACCGGTCTTCTCCCGATCGTCGAACTCACCGCTGTCTTGTTCGGAAAGGCCGCTCTTGGGAAGCTGGCGAATCGTCTCGTCCGTCAGGCGATCGACGGGACCCATCCGGTGCAGTTGGAAACTCGTCGTGACCAGCGTCATGATGCCGAAGACAAAGATGATCAGGACCGCCCCGTACCGGAGGCGCACCATGATCAACATCAGCCCCGACAGCGCGAACACCGAGGCCAGCACGTACAGAATCGCCACGGCCTGGCGAACCGTCAGCCCCTGACGAATGAGCTGATGGTGAAGATGATGCGCGTCGGGTGCCATGGGACTCTTTCCCGCAGCCACACGCCGGACAATCGCCAGGGTGGTGTCCATGGCGGGCAGTCCAAAAACAAGCAGTGCCGCATAGAACCATCGCGTGTTGGGAGCATTCTCACCCAGAATCAGAAACAGCGATGCCGAGATGAACCCCAGCAGCATGCTGCCGGCATCTCCCATGAAGATACTGGCCGGATTGAAGTTGAAGGGCATGAACCCCAGAATCGCGCCCAGAATGGCCAGGCACACGATCAGGCGGGTTGGGTCATAGATGTTGTCATACCCTGCCCGCGCCAGTGTCAGCGCCAGAACAGTGAGCGTAGAAATGGTGATGACGATCACGCCGGAGCACAGTCCGTCCAACCCGTCGAGCAGATTGACCGAGTTGCAGACAGCGATTACGAACACCACGGTAAAGACGGCCGATACGGCCGCGTTGACCTTGGGCGGAAGAACGATGCCCAGGGGTCCCAGGATGACCTGACCGATCTGAAGCCCCACCCCCGAAAAGATCAGGGCGTACGCGGCCAGAAGCTGACCGCAGATCTTGATGATCGGCTTGACGTCCGTCAGATCATCCAGCAGGCCGATGCCCGTGGCGATGGTAGCGCCGATGACGATCCCGATGATCGGCGTCTTCTGGGACGGTTCGTCCAGGAAGGCCAGGCTACCCAGCACGGCAGCGACCAGCCAACCCGCAAGCATCGCCAGCCCGCCGAGATAGGGGGTGGGCGTCTTGTGAACCTTACGACCGACGGGGCGATCCACAATACCCAACATCGACGCGACCCGACCGAACAATGGGGTCGTCACGAGCGAGATCGCCATCGCCACCAGGAAGACCCACATATAATCGGAGATGAGGTGCGTGACCCCTTCGGGTCGCAGAAGGGGACCCCCTTCGCTGCGAATGGCCATAAGCGGCAGCCATATCCCACTACTCATGAAGTCTCATCCGTTTGCCGGGACATGGTTCTCAACCGGCACTTACTGACAGAGTACGCCATCGACGCGTTCGATTCAATGCCACGGCGAACAGGTTCACGACGCGCTACGGTCGGCGAGCCATCACCAGGGCGTCCATGCTCGCAGCGGGGCGCGCCAGTCCCACGTCGCCGAATCCCGCTGATTCAAGATCGGCTTTGATCTCCGACAGACTGTACGTATTCCCCCCCTCGGTGTTCACCAACATGTTCACGGCAAATAGAGCCCCTCCAACCGGACAAGTTCGCAATTCGTCCATAACAAAATCGCGAATAACGATCATCCCGCCGGAGACCAGCGCGTCGTGGCATTTGGCATAGAGCGCCCGGTTCTGCGCCGGCGAATTCTGGTGGATAATCGCCGAGAGCAGCACCAGATCGTGCCCAGGCGGCAAAGGGTCTTTGTAGAAATCTCCTGCCGCGAGCGTCACGCGATCCATCACGCCGGCGGCTGTGAGACGGCGACGAGCCATCTCGACCACCGGTGGAAGATCGAACAGGGTCACGCGAAGCAACGGGGCCTGGCGCAGAAACGACAGCGTGTAGGTGCCGGAGGCTCCACCCACATCCAGAAGCCGCGTGAACCGTTGCGGCCGAATCGCCGAGACGGTGTCGTCGGCCAGATGCCGGCCGATAACGTGCATCGCCTCGATGAACGAGCCGCACTTGTCGTCGCTGCCCAGCATGTCCTCCAGGGCGCCGGTCGGGTGCCCCGCTCGGGCCACCTCAACGAGCTTGTCCCATTGATGAGCGCAATGAGCGGTGTGTCGCAGCATCGCGGCGATGCTGGTCTCGCTGGAACCCGCCAGCAGCGGCACGAGGGCATCGGGCAGTCGATAGGCGTCCTGAGCCTTGTGCAGCAGACCGAGGGCCGCCAGGGCATTCAGCAGGATTTCCGTTGCGCGAGGGTCGGCGTGCAGGAGGCCCGCCGTTTCAGCCGCCGTCCGAGGAGCCGAACCCAAGGCCTCGAACAGTCGGAGTTCGGCCGCGGCCAGAAGGGGCTGGCTCAGTTGAAAAGACCTGGCCATCTCCAGAACCGACTGGGCTGTCCAATTCGTCGACATATGTTCGCCGCTCCCAGCCACAGACCGTCTGCCGCTTCTGAGGGGGGTGGCCCGCGCCGCAGCGACCCGGACCACCCGACCGATGTCTTAGGATCCGTCGACTACGTCCCTTCGCCGCTCGAACTGAGATATCGCTTCTGGTCGGGGGTCAGGGTGTCGATTTGGATGCCCATCGAGCGAAGCTTCAGTTTGGACACCCACTGTTCGATCGCCACGGGCACGTCATGTACTCCGACGTGGAGCTTCTTGCCCTTCTTCACGCCATACTCGCTGGCCAGCGCCTGCGTGGCGAAGCTCATGTCCATAACGCTGGCCGGATGCCCCTCGGCACAGCCGAGGTTGACCAGCCGCCCTTCGGCCAGCAGGAAGATTCGCCGCCCGTTGCGGAGAACGAATTCGTCGACATTGTTCCGCACGCCGCGGTTGATCTTTTTGGCCAGCTTGGTCAGCGCGACGATGTCGAGCTCGACATCGAAGTGCCCGCTGTTGCAGACGATTGCACCGTCCCGCATCTTGGTGAAGTGTTCGCGACGAATGACGTGTTTGTTGCCCGTGACGGTAATGAAGATCTCGCCGTCCTGGGCGGCCTCGGCCATCGGGGCGACCTCGAAGCCGTCCATGACCGCCTCAAGGGCCTTCAGCGGATCGATTTCGGTGACGAGGACGTTGGCGCCCATGCCGCGGGCCCTCGACGCCACACCGCGTCCGCACCAGCCATAGCCTGCCACCACGACCTTCTTGCCCGCGATCAACACATCGGTCGCACGAACGATACCATCCACGGTGCTCTGGCCCGTGCCGTAGCGATTGTCGAAGAGGTGCTTGGTGGCCGCATCGTTCACCGCGATCACCGGGAACCGCAGCCGCCCTTCCTTCGCCATCGCCCGGAGGCGAATGACGCCGGTGGTGGTCTCTTCCATCGAGCAGACGACGTTCTTGCCCTCGGCCTGACGGGCGCCGTGGAGGCGATTCACGAGGTCGGCACCGTCGTCCATCGTAATATTGGGCCTGCGGTCGATGGTGGCATCGAGGTGTTGATAGAAGACCTTGACGCTCTCGCCGCGCCGGGCATAGGTGCTCATGCGGAAATCTCGCACGAGGCTGGCGGCCACATCGTCCTGAGTGCTCAGGGGGTTCGAGGCGCACAGAACAACTTCGGCGCCACCCGCCTGAAGCGTCCGCGCCAGATTCGCCGTCTCGGCCGTGATGTGCAGGCAACAGCTCATCCGAATTCCACGGAGCGGCTTCTCCTTGGCGAACCGCTCGCGAACCAACTGGAGCACCGGCATGTCATGGTCGGCCCACAGAATCCGTTTCTTGCCGAGATCGGCAAGTTTCATGTCGGTCACGTCGTACCCTATCTTTGCCATTGTCTTTGTTCCTTTCGTAAGGCAGTTATGTCTTGATTCTGTCCAGCAACGCGACGGCCACCGGGCCGAAGATGATCAACGGCATCCAGGCCGGCAGAGCCGGATTCACAGTCGTCCCCAAGGCATTCTGAGCGGCGAAACTGAACACGAAGCACCCGCTGCACAGTGCCAGCGCATAGGCGGCATTGCGCCACAGGTTGCGCGGTTCCCGATTCAGGAAGAAGGGCATACCCAGCAGCAGCAGGATCATGTTGACGAAGGGTTGGGTGAAGCGATTGTGCTTGACCTGAGCGATGATATGGCGCCGAGAGACCTCACGGCGTTCCAGCGCATTGAGCTGGGCCAGGCTCATGAAGTTGATCCACTGTGCCGCCTGACGCAGGACGAGTTCGTTCGGCGTCAGATCGCTTTTGTACACCTCGACAGTGTTCTTGCCCAGCTCAAGGTCCTGGCCGAATCCGCCGTTCTGCTCCTCGCGTCCGCCGACGAGGATGCCCCGATCGAGCATCCAGAGTCTCTGACGTTCGTTCCACGTCGCCCAATCGGCCATGATGATGCCCGTGACCATGTTGCTCTGGTCTCTCTGAAGGATGACGACCCGCCTCATGCGCTTCGTGGTCGGAAAGAATCGGACGGCCGACACCAGCGCATTGTCACGGTCGTTGAGGAACCAGATGGCCAAGGGCCGACGGCCTTCCACATCGTTGTGCTGGCGGGCCAGCTTGTGACCGATCTTGGGGATGATCACTTCCTGATCGATGATCCACAGCGTATTCAGCAGCAGCCCGCACGCCACGAGCGGGGTGGCGACCCGGTAGAGGCTGGTGCCGGAGGCGAGGATGGCGGTCAGCTCGTTCGACCGCTGAAGCTTCGCGAGCGTAAACGTCGAGGCCACCAGGATGATCACACCGGACAACTGGGAGAAATACAGAAAGAGGTTGTAACCGTAGTAGCTCCCGATGTTGGCCGCCACCTCGACGGTCGGAAGCGGGTCCTTGGTGAACTCGTCGAGGTTGACGAACATATCAATCAGGACGTACAGCGAAATCAGTACGCCCAGACTGATCAGGTAGTTGACCAGGAACGAGCGGATCACATATCGGTCGAGTATCGACAGCACGATCTTTCGTTCGATCCTTTTCGCTAACGGCGAAGCCACCTGAAGAGCACGACGAGGTTGGCCACCAGAGCCAGGCCCACTCCGACCCAGATGACGACCAGACCGGGAACCTCGGTCCCCTTGTTCTGCGACAGTTGGCGCCCCATCGTGATGGTCACCACGACGACGACAAACGGAATACAGCTCAGTCCGAAACTCACGAGTGCCTGTCCACCGCGAGCGACGATGCCCAAACCCGCCCCCAACACAATGAGCAGGACGCACCCCGCGCTGAAGGCCGCACGCATATGGATGATGCTGTTGATATTCCGGACCTGTTGGGCCAGTTCATCGGTCACGGCTTCACGTTCTTCCAGGATGTGCTGGCCGAGATTCAGGTCGGCCTCCGGATTACGAATCAGCTCGTCGGTGCAGCTATCGGCGAGGCGGATATAGGCATTGGGAATGGGGATCGGCGGCAGGTCGATGACGGTCTTGTCGATCGGCGGTTCTGAGGCGTCGCCCGTGAAGACCCTCACCCCTTCCGACAAGACGATGCCGATCAGCGGAATTGCCTCGCCGAAACTGGTCCGGGCTCGAAGGGTTCCGGCCGCCGCCTTGTGCGTCCGACGTCCCTCGGGGCCGTCCTGTATGACGGTCACGTCCTTAAACAACGGACGTCCGTCCTCAACGTTTCTTCGAAACGCACAGTCGCCCTTGATTTCGTAGGCATATCGGTCGCCGACCCCTCGCCAATTCTGCCCCGCCGAGAGCACGCGCATGATCTCGTCATAACAAATCCGCTCGCGGATCTTCCGCCGAACGCCTTTGAGCCGATGCTCGATCTCGGGCAATTCCGCAGGATGCTTCCGGTAGTGGAACAGCTCGTCCAGATTCAGCCACTTGGCCTTCATCTGGATGGGGATCGGCAGCGGCATGGGGCCGAACGGCTGATTCTCGAACTGGTAGTACTGAAGGCGCTGGCGGTCGAAGGTGCTGACGTTGATCAACTGCGCCCGCACCATCGGCGGACTGCTCAGCTTGTCGAACTCAATAATGGCCTCCGGCGCCGTGCCCAACCGTACCGCATCATCTTCCGACAACTCGACGAACGCGGCGCCGGTAATGCGAAGATAGTCCTTGCCCGACGCGTTGGCATCGGCCACCGATGCTCCACTGACGTGCTGGACACGGTCGGCGTGGAAGACGTAGTTGCCCAAATCGATGTACTTCTGCGACTCGAGCTGACGGCTGACGACCTGATCCACGCTCTTGCGGGCTTTCACATCGATCTGACGGATGAAACTCGGGATGACATAGTTGCTGAAGTAGAAAGTGAACGCCCCCACGCCCAACGCCACCCACAAGGCCGAGGCCAGCAACCGATGGATATTGATGCCGCTGGCCCGGCAGGCGTTGAACTCGTTGTCGGCACTGAAACGTCCGTAGACGTTGGTCGTGCTGAGCAGTGCCGCCACGGGCAGCGTCAGCGTGCATGCGATCGGCAGCATGAACCCCAGGAGCTGGAACAGCTCCATCGCGGTCACAGAGACACCCTTGACCATGTTGGCGACGCCGCCGCCCAACGTGAACAGCAGCGTCATGCCGATGCTGGTGAGGGCCATGGCCTTGGCCAGATCGCGAAAGATATACCACTGCAGGATCCGCATATTTTCGAACCCATGAACCGCCGACGATTCTCATCCGCCCGTTCTCTGGGGCAGGAGAGAACCTCCCCGGCTGTTGTGTAAACCCTGTAATGTTAAGGGATCCGCGGGCAGAATCAAACCCCCGAGACGATTCCCGCGTACCTCGCGGGCCTCGAAGCGATCAACCCAATGGCATTCGATCGATCCGCACGCTACCATGCGGCGCCGTCGAGAATGTGTCACGAATCGTCTTCCCTGAACGGAGCACTCCCATGAACACTCGCCATACTGTGATCGTCGCCTCTTTGTTATTGAGTTTCTGCGGAGCGGGTCTGGCCGTGACGGTCTCGCCCGACGAACAGATCGAGGCGAACCAATGGGCGGCCTCGCGGCTGGCCGGAGACGCCAACACACCCATAATCTCGCCAGGGCTGACCGTGCAGGCCAACAACGATACGCCCCGGAAGAACACCCGGGGCACCACCCCTCTGACGCTGGGCAAGACGGCATTCTCACGTGGGATCTTCTGCCACGCCATCAGCACGATCGTCGTTCGCCTGCCGTCCGCCGGCCAGACATTCAGTGCCGTCGCAGGCGTGGACAGCAATGAGCAGACCTCCGGGGGGCGTGGCAGCGTGGTCTTCGCCGTCCGTGTGGGCGGGCAAGACGCCTTTCGTTCGGGCGTGATCAAGGAGGGGATGCCGCCGGTGCCCGTCAAGGCGGACCTCCGCGGCGCCACGGAATTCACACTGGAGGTCGGAGACGGCGGTGACGGCATCGGCTGCGATCAGGCCGATTGGGCCGATGCCAAGATCACGCTGGCCGACGGGAAGGAACTGTGGCTGGCCGATCTGCCGATGCTGATGCAGAACAGGGGCCCGCTCACCGGCGAGCCGCCGTTCTCCTTTGTCTACGGGGGCAAGCCCTCTGCCTCGCTCCTGAAGGAATGGAAGCTCACGCGGACGACTGAGAAGCTCGATGCAGGGCGCACGCGCCATACGGCCCTCTGGCAAGACCCCCAGACTGGTTTGAACGTCCGCTGCACCGGCATCCAGTACCATGACTTCCCGACGGTTGAGTGGACGGTGTACTTCAAGAACACCGGAACGTCCGACACGCCGATCATCGAGAACATTCAGGCATTGGACCTTCGTATCCGTCGCGGCGGCGTCGGCGATTTTCTCCTTCATCACGCGATCGGCTCGCCGGCCAACGGGTCGGACTATGGTCCGCTCGAGACGCCCCTGGGCAGTGGCGTGAAGAAACGCATAGCGGCCGCCGGCGGACGCCCGACCAACTCGGATATGTCCTACGTCAACCTGGAATCCTCCGGCGAGGGCACGATCATCGTCGTCGGCTGGCCCGGGCAATGGGCCGCCGAGTTCCAGCGCGACGCCGCCGATGGCGTGCAGATTCGAGCCGGTCAGGAACTCACGCGGTTCAAGCTCTTGCCCGGCGAAGAGGTGCGATCGCCGATGATCGTCCTGCAGTTCTGGCGGGGCGACTGGGTGCGGTCGCAGAACATCTGGCGTCGATGGATGATGGCCTATGGCATGCCCAAGCCGGGCGGGAAGCTGCCCCAACCACAGTTCCTCGCCTCCAGTTCGCGGGCGTACGAAGAGATGATCGGCGCCAACGAGCAGAACCAGATCATGCACATCAACCGCTATCTCGAGGAAGGTCTCAAGCTCGATTACTGGTGGATGGACGCCGGCTGGTACGTTCAAGAGAAGGGGTGGCCGCAGGTCGGCACCTGGGAGGTCGATCCCAAGCGATTCCCCAAGGGCCTCAGACCGATCAGCGACCACGCCCACGCCAAGGACGTCAAGATCCTCGTCTGGTTCGAACCGGAGCGTGTGCATTCGGACACCTGGCTGACGAAGAACCACCCCGAGTGGATCCTGGGCGGGCGCAACGGCGGTCTGCTCAACCTGGGCAACCCCCAGGCGTGGGAGTGGCTGGTCAATCACATCGACAAGCTGATCACCGAACAGGGCATCGACCTGTACCGCCAGGATTTCAACATGGACCCGCTGAGCTTCTGGCGCGGAAACGACGCACCCGACCGCCAGGGAATCACGGAGATCAGGCACGTCACCGGCTACCTGGCCTACTGGGACGAATTGCTCCGCCGTCACCCGAACATGCTGATCGACTCGTGCGCCTCGGGCGGGCGGCGGAACGATCTGGAGACGATGCGCCGGGCTGTCCCGCTGTGGCGAAGCGACTACGCCTATGAGCCGATCGGCCACCAGTGCATGACCTACGGCCTGTCCTATTGGATCCCCTTCCACGGCACCGGGACGGTCGCCAGCACGAAGGTGGGGTATTACGGGGGCGGGTGGACGCCGGTCGAACCCTATGCCTTCTGGAGCAACGCCGCACCGAGCCTGGGGTCCGGGGTCGACATCCGCGTGAAGGACATCGACTACGCCGCCCTCCGGAAGCTTCTCCAGCAATGGAGATCCATCGGATCGTACTACTACGGCGACTTCTATCCCCTCACCACCTGGACGCGAGACAACCGCGACTGGATGGTCTGGCAGTTCGACTGCCCCGACAAGGGTGAGGGCATGGTGCAGGCATTCCGCCGCGATCGCAGTATCTTCGAGGTCGGCCGCATGCCGCTCTGTGGTCTGGACGCCGGTGCCCGGTATGAGTTCCGGAATCTAAGCATGGAACAGTCCTTCCAGATGACCGGCAAAGAGGCGATGGACCTCGGACCCAGAATAGAAATAGCCACGCGCCCGGGTGCGTCCGTGGTGGTCTACAAGCGGTTGGGGGGTAACTGATCGCCCGCGCGGGGGTTCCCGGGTGGAGCCTCAACGTGCCGCGAGAAAGCGTCTTCAACGGACAGCCGCCTTGAAGCGGAACCTGTTCCGTCATGAGGCGGATCGGGGTGCGTTTCCGCGGCGGCCGAACACCTGGGCGTTTCGCATGATCGAGCCGATCCGCTGGGTGTTCCGCTCGTAGAAGGCACTGCGATCCTGAACGGGCTGATCGTCGCGTGTCGTGATGCGAACTCGCGAGAAGTCGTAGGAGCTGACCGGAAACTCGGCCTTGTAGTTCTTATCCACGTAGACCACGCTGTTCCACTCGCTCATCAGGATGAAATCGCGCGTGTAACTGCTCAGCAGGTCATACCCCATCGAATAGTCCTGCGGCGGATTGGTCACGCCGAGCAGCGACATCAGGGTGGGCGGTATGTCCATGTGGCTGGTCATATACTCGACCTTGATCGGAGGCCTTCCCGGCACCCAAAGCACAAGCGGCGTGATCGTCTGGTAGTCGTTGAAGGTGGAGGCGTGCCCCCAGTGGCCCTTCTCCATGAATTCTTCGCCATGGTCCCCGGTGATCAGGAGGACCGTGGAGTCGAGCAGCTTCTTCTCAGTGAGATATCGCACGATCTGGTCGAAGAGAATGTCGAGGTGCCGCGAGGCATTGATATAACGGGCCTTGATGCCGGCCATGTTCTTCTGAAGGTCCATCGTGGCGTAGTTCAGATCCTCGGCATAGGAGGTCTCGATGACGGCCTCGGGCGGGAAGTAGTACTTGGCATGTGTCGACTCGAAGAAGAGGAATGTCATGAACGGACGCGCCGGGTCGCGCCGCTCAATGAAGTCGAGCATGAGGTCCACGTTTTCGCGGTCGCGACGCCACTTGGGATGCAGCGTCCCCTCGTGCATCTGCTTGGCGCTGAGCCGGGCAAAGATCGTGCGATCGAATTCGGGATACGTGAACTTCGCACTCGTCAGGGCCTTGATCTGGTAGCCGGCATCAACCAGAGTGTCCATCAGCACGGGTCCACGATTCTGTTCGAGGAACGAGAACCAATAGGGGCCGTACAGCCCGTAGAACATCGAGAACATGGCCATTCGCGTTCCATTCCCGCCACTGTAGTGATGCAGGAACCAGTTGGACTTCTGGGCCAGTGCCCACGTCTTGGGCATGATGCGAGGGTCAAGCATGTCACCTCGCCAGGATTCGGCCACCAGCATGATGATGTTCAGTGGTTTGGCCTGAGGTTGGCGATGGATGGGGTTCAGAGGATACCTCAGATCGCTGGAACGCACATTCACACTGATCGAAGGTTCCCGCTTGACCTTGAACCCGAGGGACCTGGCCAGGCCGGAAAACCGGGTCGGCTGATAGAACGGGAACGCCTGTGAGGCGAGCAGCACGGGCGAGTAGGCCCGAAAATGGCTGACGCCGTAGGTCACCCGTTCAAAGGTGCCCGACAGCCCCACGATCACCGCAAAGGCAATGATCACCCAGCGATGTGACAGAACATCGAGAAATCGGCGGACCCGGCCGACCTTGAGCACGACCACCAACAAGACCACCTGGACCACCACCAGCGACGCAATGATCAAGGCGAATGTGAGGTTGCTCTCGGCATCCCCGCCCATGGACTCGACCCCGCCTTTGGTGGTCACCAGATTCCAGACGAATCCGTTCAGGTGGAAGCCGAAGAGATGGAAGATCCACTTGTCGGCCAACAGGAGCACCTGAATCAGTGCCGCCATGACCACGGCCACGAATAGGACAACCCATGAAAGGCGAAGCCCCATGCGACCCATCAAACGACCGATCGCCGGGATCGACAGTATGCCGAGAACCGCCATGGGAATCAGCAGGGCGGGCAAGAGGTAGATGGCCGCATAGGACAGACACACCGTGCCGGCGAAGAAAGGAGTGATCCACCCCTCGTAACTGACCATGCGCAGGTAGGATGCCGCGTTGACCAGCAGAACCACATAACTGACCAGCCAGTACTGCCAGACCGTCCGCGCAATAGTTCCCCGTTCGGTCATTGAAGACATCGATATGATCCTCGTGCCGGAGTGACTCAGCCCGCCAGCCGATTGAATTCCTTGTTTGGATAGCCCTTACGCCGAATGGAAATCGACGATGCCGTCGTGACAAACCGGATTGGCCCGAGCCATTCCTGATCGCTCCCCTCACCCGCGAATTGCAGGTGGAGCTTACCCTTCTCCACTTTCCATCGCCAAGGCTCCTTGCGGGCAGCCTTGGGGTTGGACTTGGATTCCAGAATATAGGTCAGCTTGCCGCCGTCCTCAAAGGTCACAATTTCTGTGTCGATCCCCTCGGGCATCCGGTGAAGTGCCGCATTGGTGGGGTCGACCGCTTGCCACCGACCGACGAGACCCGATGCCAGTGTTTTGTCATCTACCGGACGACGACGGATCGCCAGAGCCGCAATGACCACGATGGCTACCACGCCTGCCACGATGATCCATCGTGTACTGGATTTCTTGGTACTCGGCACGTAGACTCCCTTCGCAGATGCCGGACGCCTCGCGAGGTAGGTCCTCGCCGCCGTCCTTCGGCATCGCAATGCGTTCTTCCGCCTTACTCTCACGCCCTCGGGCGTCCTAAGACTCAAACCGCGCTCATTTCGCATGGGTTGTGCGTCCGCGCGGCCACAGTCTGGTTTGCGCACACCGATGCCTTGGCGGAAATGTGAGCATCATGTTAGCAGACTCGGAGGTCTCTGACGAGCGAATGGTTCGGCAGTCCGTGCGGGAGGAAGCCCGAATACGGAGGCGATACAATACAACCCTTTATACAATAACGCATTACAATCCAGATTACTTTACTGTAATGATGCGTTCGCACTCTTCAACGCTCATGGCAGGCGAGGTTGGGGCGAACGTGGGCGACATTGCATAGCTGATGAGGCAGTCCAATAGGTAGCCCGCTTCCGGATGGCGAAGTTCCATGCCCGCCAGGGCTCGAAGAGAGCATATCAGGATCCGTCCCGAGCCGATGCGTCCCTCGCTGACAAGGCCGTAGCGGAACAACTTCCACCGGTTTGCGACGTTCGCCCAATCGGTTCCCTGTCTCGGGTTGGCGTCCTGATTGAGGCCCCAGACGATGGCGGTGAGCTTCTCCCGTTCGGTTGATCCTTTCTCCGTTATATTGAGAGCCTCCAGTCCGTCGCCAAAAAGCCGATAGAACTGGAACGCGCAGAACCCCTCGTGCGGAAAGCCGTCCAAGGCGGGATGCTTCTCGACGAACGTACCTGTGCTGCGGATCCATTGTGGCCAGAACGAGAAAGCCTTTGGACAGGCCAAGGCGCCCTTCTCCGCCAAGAGGATCACCGTGCCGCCTTGCTTCAGATAGTCCAGGGCCTGCGCGGACAACCGATTCGTCACGACAAGCTGAGTCTGTTGCGACAAGGCCGGACCTGCGGTGTATCGTTCGTCGATCGCACGGGAAGCGGTCAGGTTCACGATCGACCCGCCGGCCAAGCCGCGCTTTCTGGCCGGGAAGACCCAGAAGTCCCACTCGTTTTCCTGTCGGCAGGACGAAGACGTCAGTTCCACCCGAAGGCGAAGCCGCTCGCCGATCTCCGGCCGATAGGGCCCCAGGGTGACGGTGCCGATCGGTCTGACCTCGCCTGTGGCCACGCAGGGCAGATCGATGGTTCCCTGTTGGCGCACCACGTCGGAAGCATCGACTCGCCAGGAGAGACGGCCGTCGGATATCGGCTTCTCTCCGTAGTGTGAGAGGGTGACGGTGACGCTTCGTGACTCATCGGCGGCGAGGATGCGTTGTTCGGCCGGGGCATCGATGAGCAGTACGGTGTCCCGGTTGAATCGGAGGACAGGCCGCGGATCGGGAAACTTCTCCGGTTCATAGACGGTGCTGAAGATGCCGTAGAAAGGCATGTCGCCCTCTGGCCCGCCGGGGAAATCGGTCAGGCACCAGTAGGCGTAGCCGTCCATCGTCTGGGAGTGCCTGGCCTGCTCAAACGTTCCCTTCAGATAGAGATAAAAGAGATCGATCGACCGTTGCCGCGCGTAGACGTATCGATCGGCGATGCCGAGGTCGGCAACCTGCTGCCGATGAAATGAAATGCAGCGGTCGTCCTGAAAGACACCGGTCCATTTGTCCGCGATCGTCAGGTCGGGCAGCGTGCCCACATAGGTGTTCGGAAACTCATGCCAGATGTGCGGACGTTTCTGGTATTCCGAGGCCTCCGGACCGAATCGAATGAGCCCGCCGATACGACCGTCGACGACCACGGTGGCCAGATTCACGGCGGCCTGTCCCGCCGGTTTGCCATCCAGAAACAGCCGGGTGATCCGGCCGTCGTGGCTCACGCCGATGTGGTTCCATTGGCCCGCCTTGAGTGGAGACGTGGACTTGAGGAAGTTGCGGCCGTACTGGCCAAGGCAGATGTGGCCTGTTCCATCGAGACCGTCGAGGGCGATGATGAACCCGGATCGTTCGGCGGCCGCTCCACAAGAGAACGGTGTGCCCCAGTCGCCCTTGCGGAAGGCGGCGGGTCTGACCCAGAGGGAAACGCTGAACGGCTCGTTTCCTTTGGCGAATGCCGATGGCGCCGCGGTCTTGAGACTGACGCCCGTTCGCTGCGCGTTGACGCGAATGGCCTTGTTGCCTGCGGCTCGTTCCAGCGATCCCGGTTGATTCAGTTCGCTCGCCGTCATTGTTGGGTCGTAGGCCCCGTCGAGTCCGTGGCCGGAGGTGTCCGCCGCCTTGCCGGGAGAGGTTTCGTCAAGCCGCCAGCAAGCCGAGGGCTGCAGCGACTTGACCCGGGCCACGTACTCCTCGGCCGCAGGATGGCCCTCCGCACAGGCCAGGACCGCCAGTTCCGCCTCACTGAGTGCCCGTTTGAAGTATGCGACCTCATCGATCCATCCGTCGAACGGTTGCTCCGGCACAGGACCGGTGTCGAACTTGGCGCGTTGCGTGATGATGTCGGTGGGGAAGATGTCGGTCCCGTCGGAGGCCACGAAAAATCGGGTGGGATCGAGCTTCTTGAACGTCGCGTGGGCGTCGAGGACGTAGTCCATGAGGGTGCGTTCCGGCGTCGGGCCCTGGCACTCGAAGAACTCATTGCCGGCGCTCCAGACGTACCAGGAAGGGTGATTCCGGCAGGCCTTGGCGATCAGCGAGACCTGTTTTCGCAAGAGCGGCAGTACCTGTCTGGCCGCGTCTCTGTTGTAGATCTCACCCTCACCCATCACCAGGAATCCGACCTCATCGGCGGCCTCGAAGTACTCCTTGATGGGTGTATGCGCGAGGAACCGTGTGCCATTGAATCCGTACTGTTTGATGTGTCGGATACGGTCGATGAAGACTTGCTTGTCCGGGTGCGGAGTCCCGGTGATGACCTCCACGCTGTCGTCGCCGATGCCTCGTACGAAATACGGCTTGCCGTTGAGCAGGAGGCGACCGCCGGGAGCCACCTCGAACTGCCGCATGCCGAATCGGTCGCGGACGACATCGAGCAGCATGTCTTCCTTCATGAGCGTAACGGTCAGGGCATACAAGAACGGATCTTCAGGGGACCAGGGGTGCATGTCTTCGATCCGAAGGTCCAGGACCGCAGGTTCGCTGTCAGTCTGTCCTGAATGGAAACGCACCGGAACATGGGTCCGGCTCGCCGTTCCTCCTGCCAGCGGGGCTGCTTCTGCCGTAACCCGACCTTGCCATTCACCATCGGATGACCGGCGCCGCACAGTGATGTGCACTCTCGCCGTTTTGCTCTTCACGTCCGGGACAACGAAGACGTCGTCGATGGCCGGATCAGACCGAGACTCCAGAAACGCGCCGCGGTAGAGTCCTCCCCATCGGCCGATGAAGTTGAACATGCCAACAGGCGCCGGGCCGGTGCTGTCGACACGGCAGGCGATGACGGCCTCAGTGTTCGGCTTGATCGCCTCGGTGACATCGAACTCATACGGAGTGAGGAACCCGTCGACGAACCCGACTTTTCGCCCATTGACGTAGACCTCAGCCGTATTGGTGACGCCTCCCAGATGGAGCCAGATACGCTTGCCGCTCCAGTCGGCCGGAACGCGGACGGATCGTCGATACCATGCCTTGCCTTGGTAGTCGTGCCGCAGGTGTCCGCGAGCCGGGCCGAACCCCTGCGCCTGCCAGTTACCCGGAACCCGTATTCTGTCGGGGTAGGGAATGCTCGGGGTAAACCACTGCTGCCGGATCCCCTCGTCGCTCGGATCCATTCGGAACTCCCAGATTCCGTTGAGGTCGAGGCGGGACCGGGGACCGTCCTCGCTTGCACGCGCCGGCATCGCGTGTTGAGCGAGTACCACTAGCGAGAGCAGGAAGATCGGACGCGCATCGCCGGGGTTGGCCATATACCGTGGCACGCTGAGTCTCCTGACAAGACACGCGGACGAGACAAGAATCGGGTTCGACAACGCGGGCAAGAGAGCCCTAACCTCCGGGGAGAGTAGCCGTTCCGCCATGTGCCGGGCAAGCGGGCGATTCCTGAGTAGGGCGGACCCCACCCGCCGTTGATTCCGTCGGAAGCGTACAGGCCCGAGCCGTAAGGATGAAGAGGCCTTCGCGGTGTCGAGTTTTTCTTCCTGGAGTGTATACTATGATTTGACAATTCTACTGTCGGCCACAACCACCGGCCGCGCGATCCGGCAGCCTGCGAAGCCCGATCGTCCGGGGCGACTTCCTGCTGCACGGAGAAGGGCAGGGACAGGCTATGGAGTGGAACCCCCAACTGCTATTGGAACGCGCATGTGATCTTGTGACGGCACGAGTGGATGCTCATCGCATTGCCGTTGCCCGTCGTCGTCACGCGGAGGTCTTGTCGGGGCAGACCACGGATTACCTCCCGCTGATTATCAACACGCCACCCGACGAGACAGTCGACTTGCCGAGCTTCAATCGGGCCGAGCAGTTCTACGATCCGACCAAGAGCCTGTATATGCAGCTCAAGGATCACGTCCTGCCTCAACTGGCCGTCCCCTGTGACGCCGTTCCGGGCGTGAGGGCTGACACGGGGGTGATCAACTGCCCGAGCATCTTCGGGGCGGGTTATTCGATCCCCGAACTCACCCCGCCGATCGTGGACGAGCACGTCCCGAAGGATGTCTTGCGGGAATTCGACGTGCCGGCCGACATCGAATTCCAGGGGACGATGCCCCGGGTGATCGAACACATGGAGCATCACATGGAGGTACTGGGCAAGCACGATCTGGACCAGAGCATCAGTGTCTACCACTGCGATCAGCAGGGCCCATTCGACATTGCAGCCCAGGTGAGAGGCGACGACATCTTCACGGACATGTACGAAGACCCTCGCTTCGTGCATGAACTGATGGACAAGGCCACGACCGTCTACATCGCGGTCTCGAAGCTGTGCAAGGGGCTCAGCGGAGAACCAATCAACGGAGGCAATGCGGTCGGCTACTGGATGGCTAATGGCGGCGTGCGGATGTGTGCCGACTGTGACATCCTCGTCGGCGAGGACCTCTACCGCGAGTTCATCGCGCCGTACGTGAGAAAGGCGATGTCGGCCTTCGAGGGCGGATGGCTCCACTACTGCGGAGGCATCAAGGGCTATCAGCGGGCCGAGGGGATTCACCTCCACCGTCTTATCGCCGAGATTGGGGGCGCGCGGGGACTGAACTGGAGCACCGCCGGCAACTGGCTGGCGGAGATGCGCAAGCTCAATGAGCTGCACCTGGTCCACCTCGGTACGCTGCCTCGTGAGGAGGGTGAATCCCTTGAGTGCTACTTCCGTCGCGCCCTGGCCCCCTATTCGACCCGGGCCGGCATGATCTTCACTCCGGAGCTTCGGGGCGATGAGGCCTCGCAGGCGATGGCGCTATGGCAGCGAATCCAGGATGAGCGGTTTGAGTAATCTGCCGCTGTCCGATCCGCATGACGAAAGGGCCGACTCCCCAACAAAGAGAAAAGCTCCCGACAGCCTCAATGAGCCGCCGGGAGCTCCCCGCCCGAATCAACTTGCCACCCATATTTGTCCAACCGGCTCGGGCGTCCTCTTGCCGGTACAACTCTCATTGGTCAGGTCCGACTTGCCTCTGCCCATCCCTCCGAAATCGCCAGGGGTCCCGGGCATTCACTGGATGTGTGATGCAAAGAGCGTGCCAGCCATGGTGTGGAGACGAAGATCGGCTCGGACGGGCCCAAGACGGCCGGTGAGGTCGCTGCCGTCATCACAAGGTTGGGCTCTATCCCCCAACAGACGACCCCATCTGGGTACATTTGCCAAACGTACACGGACGAAGCGCGGGGAGGCCGGGTATCAGAAGGCCTGCCAGCCAAAGTCACCCCCCTCTAGAACCGATAACTTTCATGAAGGCATTACCCGAGAGCGTGCCTTCTCATCGAGGATTCCCTGTGAACCGTCCGTCTGCCGAAGGTGTCATCGGAAGGGTGCGAGACCGCGCGGGTATCGCCTCTCTGATCGCCTGCCCCGTGCTGCTGGCGGGATTCCTGACAGCCTATCATGGGCTGCCCCTCATGACGGGGCTTCGCGCCATGGCGGCGCTCTACGTTCTGGGCATCGCCCCAGGCTACCTGATTCAGCGGTATTTCATTCGAATCGTTACAGGCAGCAGGTTCGAGATGCTGCTATCTTCGTTCCTTCTGGGCATGCTGATCACGCCGCCCGTATGGTACCTGCTGTGCTGGGCAGGATTGCCTTGGGTGTTCGTCGTTCTGGTCATCGCATCCGCCGCAGCGGTCCCCGTGTTGATCCGACGCAACCCAAACAACGACTGGCAAGGGTTCGCCTCTCGTGGCGAGGCGGTCATCCTGTGGGTCTCCTTGGGAATCGCCATCCTATGGAGTTGCCCCATCGGGCTGGTGGAACCCCGGGGCGATGAAGTCCTCGTCATGCCGTACACCGACCATATCCTGCACGTGGGATTGGTGGGCGAGTTGGCCAGGGGCGTTCCCGCGGCGGCATTTCCGTTCCTCTCCGGCGTTCACAAATGGGCCTACCATCAGATGCCTGACGTGTGGTGCGACCTGATGCGGAGAGCGGCCGGCACCGACGCGAGAACGGCATACTTCTTCCTGGCACTGCCCCTGCGCTACGTCCTGCTGAGCCTGGCCGCCTACCTGGCCATCAGCAAGCGATTCGGCCGGAATGCGGGGGTTGCAGCCGTCCTGTGCATGTTCTGCCTTGTCGGCCTGCCCGAACGGATCTGGGTGGAGAGCCAGTTCCCCGATCTGATCTTCCACGCCTATCCGGCGGCGTTCGGGTTGATCACGGTCTTCCTGATCCTGTTCTATGTCTCGCTGCCCCTGGCACAAGGCCATCGGAACCCACTGCTGCTGGCGTCGTTCCTGTCGGGCCTGCTGCTGTGGTACAAGGCCAATTTTGCCCTGGCCGTGGTACCGGCGATGGCCCTGTTTTCCGTTTGGATCCTGGGGCGAAGACGGGACTATCTTGGGTTGATGCTCTGCCTGAGCATCCAGGTTGCGTGCGGACTCCTTCGTCTGGCCGACAACGCCTCGGCCGACCTCCGCGATTCCGTCATCTTCGCACCGTTGGCCTTTCTTCAGTGGTACTGGGGCATGATCGGTCAGATGTGGTGGGGAACATCCGGGCTGACCGATCTGTTCAACCACACGGTCTTTCCGGCCATCGATACATTGCCCTCGTGGGTCGCGTGGCCTGCACGATTCGTGCTGCTGATGGTCCGGCGGTTTCCGCTGATTCTCTTGGTGGTACCTTACGCCGTTGTTCGATTGCGATTCGGCCGGGGAACCGTTCGAACGCACGCCTTTGACGTACTGGCCCTTGCGATTCTGCTGATCTCCGCAGCGTGTCTGATCGCGGCTCCGGTCATGCCGAGGGCGGTCTGGAACGTCCCCAAACACCTGTTCCTGCTGGTGGATGCCATGCTCCTCGGGCTGGCAGGCGTGATCCTGGTAGACATGGTGACCCGACTGACCCGCCAACGGCGCCGTGTGGCGGTCGTCGGCTGCACGGTACTGATCTTGCTGGCCGGCGTGAATGCGTTCATGCTCTGGACGAAGGTCATGCCGTATGTTCGCGGCACCGGCCGGCCTGTCAGCCGCGACTTCTACGCCTGCTGCCTGCACCTCAACGCCACCGCCCCACCCGATGCCGTCATCCTTCACCCGCTGTTCCGAGGACCGCATCATGCCCCCTCGCTTCTCATCCAACGGCGGTTTGCCATGGATTTCGGCGACTGCTGGAACAAGGTGCGGGATGTCGGTCCGATCCTCAACGACGTCGAGCAGTTCTACGCGGGCACGACGGCCGAGACCGCGTATCAGGTCCTGAAGCGATACCGGGTGGACTATGTGATGGCCGAACCATCTCCACAAGGCTTCGCCGCCTACTCCCCCTTCCTGACCGAGGTCTACCGACAGGGCCGTGCCGCCGTGTACCGGATTCACCGCTCTGAGGTGCTGGCATCGGCCTCTGCCGGAGTCGGTCCGTAGACACCGGCGACATCCGATAACTCGCCGATATATCGGGCGTCGCCAACTTCAGGCCCATAATACACTTGCGCAAGTCACTCCGCCTGCGATTTGTTAGGCAAGTCGCCCCCTGCTGATGCCGATAACTCAAGCGAGGGACTGGCGGAGTCCTTCACGGTTTCTCTATAGGGTTCGTTGCATGTCATTGACCATGGCCCATTATCCGGAATGCCGGTGGTTCAACCTGTTCGGCACGCTGCGGCTGACTCAGGACGAGGAGCTGCTGCCTCCGCAGACGGTTCGATCGCGCGATGTCCGTCCGTGGAGCCAGGGCGCATTGGCATCCGGCGCCATCGCCTCACCCGTCGACCGCGTCAGGTCCTCCGGCTCGGAAGCAATGGATCCCCAGCATCTGATCGAACTGCGAGAGAAGGAAGCCACCTACTGGTGGCACGTCAACAAGCGGCAGACGGTCATGGCCTTGCTCGATGGGAGACTCGCCCGCGGCGCCTCGGTGTTGGAGGTGGGCTGCGGCGGGGGACTTCTGGCAGCGATGCTGACCGATACGGGCTATCAGACGGTGGCGGCGGACATCAGTCCGCAGGCGGCACGGTTCGCCCGGGAGCGGGGAGCCCGAAGCGCCCTGGTTTTCGATGCCGAAGAGACCTGGCCTTTCGCTCCGAACAGTTTCGACGCCGTCTTCATGCTCGATGTCCTGGAACACCTCGACGACGATCGCCCGCCGCTGATGGAGGCTCGGAGAGTCCTTCGCCCCGGCGGAGTGGCGATGGTGAGCGTTCCCGCGCACGCATGCCTCTTTTCGCAGTGGGACTCGATGGTAGGACACCGTCGCCGGTATTCGCGAGGTGATCTGACGCGTGCGGTCCTCGACGCGGGTCTGAGCATCCGACGGCTGAGCGCCTGGAACCTCGTCAGCCTTCCGCCGGCATTGGTGTTGCGCACGCGGGATCGCCTGGTGGGTTCCCCGCGGGCTTTCGCGGAGTTTCCGCCGGTTCATCCCATGGTGAACGCGGCGCTGAAGTTCTGGGGGCGAATTGAGGCCCGCCTGTGCCGGAAGGTGGACCTGCGAGGTGGCTTGTCCTTTGCGGCTCTGTTGTCCAAGAGCCAGGAGTAGTCCGAATGCGCCCGATCGACGCACACACCCTGGTATCCGTGGTAGTGCCTATCTACAACGAGAGCGACGTGCTCGACACCCTCGTCAGCGAGATCCGTCGAACGTTCGACCTCATGGACTACCCGGGGCGGTACGAACTGGTGCTCGTCGACGACGGCAGTTCCGACGGCAGTTCCGATCACCTCGATTTCCTTTCGCAGCGTTACGCGGGACAGGTGCGTGTTGTCCATCTGGCCCGAAACTTCGGCCATACGGCTGCGGTCCGAGCCGGTCTCGATCAGGCCCGGGGCGACGCGATCATTCTCATGGACGGCGACCTTCAGGACGATCCCGTCGCGTTTCATGCGTTCATCGAGAAGTGGCGCGAGGGCTACGACGTGGTCTACGCCGTTCGCACATCGAGACAGGAAGGCCTCGGCCTGCCCATGCTCTTCCAACTGTTCTACCGCACGCTCAACCGGGTGGCCGAGATCAAGATGCCTCTGGATGCGGGCAACTTCTCTCTGATGGACCGGCGCGTGGTGAGTGAGCTGAGCGAACTGCCCGAACGCAATCGCTATCTGCCCGGACTGCGGGCGTGGATCGGACATCACCAGATCGGCGTGCCCGTCCCGCGCCGCGCCCGGTATGACGACAGCACGCGGGTCGGCATCAAGGGGCTCTGGCGGCTGGCCAACAACGCCATCTTCTCATTCTCGCACATGCCGCTGACCCTCTTCAGAACGTTGGGACTCGTGGCCATCGTGCTGTCCACCGTGCTGATCGGATACGCCTGTTACGGCAAGGTGAGCGGACAGGCGGTCAAGGCCTGGCTGTCGCAGTTCATCACCATGACCTTCTTCGGCGGGATCAATCTGCTGGGGATCGGCGTCATCGGCGAGTATGTCGTGCGGATCTACGACGAGGTCAAGCGGCGGCCGGCCTATGTGATCGACCGGATCGCCGAGGACGGACGTGTCCCCCAGACGGTGCCCGCGGAGGCGGGTCGGATGGTTTCGCGGAGAGGCGAAGCGAGAGATCAGACGGTCGATGCCGCCGACGGGCTGGTGTTGCCCGGCGTCCTGGCCACGGCGGAGTGAATGTCATGCAGTGCCGGCTGTGCCCATCCACCCACCTGACGCCCGTGGATCGAGATGTACTCGACTACGAGTACCGCTCTCCCGGGTCGTACAGCTATTGGCGATGCGAGGCCTGCGGTCTGCTCAACATTGACCCGATCCCGGACGAGGCGGCCCTGGACAAGGCCTATCCGCCCACCTACCACGCCTATCTGCCGCAACCCAATGCCCTGGCGCGATACCTCAAGCGTCGGTACTGGCGGAAGAAGGCGCGGCGATGCGCCCGGTATGTCGGCCGAGAGGCGGCCGTACTCGATGCCGGTTGCGGATCGGGCGATTTCCTGATCGAGATGCGGGAGCTGGGTTTCTCCAACCTGCGGGGCGTGGATTTCAACCCCCACGTGGTCCGCCGCGCCCGGCAGCAGGACCTGGAGGTGTATGAGGGCGAGTTGACCGCCGCTCCGATACCCCCGGAAAGCCTCGACCTGATCGTCATGACGAACTTCATCGAGCACGTGTTCGATCCGCTCGAAACGCTGCGGAGTTGCCACGAACTGCTGGCTCCCGGCGGGTTCATCGTCGGCGAAACACCCAACGTCGACAGTTGGGACTACTCGGTCTTCCGGCGCCAATGGGGTGGATATCACACGCCCCGGCACCTGTATCTCTTCAACACGGACAATCTGAAGCTCCTGGCGACGGAAGCCGGTTTCGCTGTCGAGCGAATCGACAACATGCTCCAGCCGGCCCACTGGGCCCTGTCGGTTCAGAATCGCCTTCAGAATGCGCGATGGAGCCCGACGATTCGCAACGGTCGGAGCCGGTTGTTCACGCCGCTGCTGCTGATGTCGTTGCCGATCAATACGGCTCAGATGGTATTTTCGAAAACGTCTCTGGTTGAATTTGTCATGCGAAAGGCATAGAGAAGCCCATGTCCGATCGCCTTCGAGACAACCTGCGATTCGTCTTCCAGCCGCGGCGAAAGCCTTATCTGCTGGGGCGTGTCGCCCGTTCGATGGCTCGGCACCGGCTGATCGGCGACCCGCAGCGTCGCCCGCTCCGCAACGTGGACGTTGCGCTGAGTTATGCCTGCAACATGACGTGCGAGCACTGCTCATGCGAACTACTCAAACGTCCTGGAGCCGAGAAGTTGACCGCCGACGATCACCGTCGCCTCGCGGGGGAGGCCATGGAACTTGGCGCGATCTACTTTGCCTTCACGGGGGGCGAACCGCTGCTGAACCGCAACCTGGAAGATGTCGTCGCCCTGTATGCCCCCACGCGGAATCTGATCGGGCTGCAGACCAACGCGGTGCTGCTTGACGATCGGCGGGTGGAATCGCTCTACAAGGCCGGGCTCGACAGCCTGCAGATCAGTCTCGATTCCGGCGATCCCGAGGTCCACGACCACTTCCGACGGATGCCGGGGGCCTTTCGCACGACGATCGCCAACACCGAAAGGGCCCTGCGACGGGGTCTGCGGGTGATCTTCAGCACCACGCTGACGCACAGCACGATCCGATCGAGCGAAACGCTGGCCTTGCTCGATTTCTGCCGCCAGCGCCGGGTGCCGGTGGTCGTTTCGATCCCCTGCCCCGTCGGCAACTGGAAAGGCAACTTCTCCGAAACACTCGACGACGAAGACCGCGCCTATCTGATCGAGCTTCAGACACGCTACCCGCATCTGCGACGCGACTTCCACTCGAACTACTCGACGCTCGGCTGCTCGGCGGGAACCGAGAAGCTCTACGTCACCCCCTACGGCGACGTCATCCCGTGCCCGTTCATCCATATTGCGTTCGGCAACGTCCGAACCGAGTCGCTCGGCACCATTCGCCGCCGGATGCTCAAACTCGATCGTCTCTCACAATACAACCAGGTCTGCCTGGCGGGCGAGGATCGCGGCTTCATCGACCGTTACATCCGCCCGACGTATGAAGCCCGGCAGCTCCCGCAGAACTGGGCGGAACACCCGGTTCTGGCGGAGGTGTGTTCCTGACACGACGGAGCGTGACGACACTATGAAATGCACGTTTGTGGCCCTCGGGTCCGAAAACATCAGCCTGCAAGCCCTCTCGGCGATGCTCAAGAAGCACGGGCACCAGACCGATCTGGCGTACGATCAGGGACTGTTCGACGACAAGAACTACCTGTGCATGCCCCGCATGGCACGGTGGTTCGATCAGAAGGACGCGGTGGTCGATCGCGTGGTCGAAAGCAAGCCCGACCTGGTCGGCTTTTCCGTGATGACACCCACGTACCGCTGGGCGCTGGAGATGGCCCGGCGGATCAAGCAGCGCCTTGATGTGCCGATCATCTTCGGCGGAATGCATCCGACCACGCTGCCCGAACAGACGCTGCGAGACGACGCCGTCGACATGGTGTGCGTCGGCGAGGGCGACGAAGCCATTGTGGAACTGTGCGACGCCCTCCAGGCCGGCCGCGACGACACAACGATCCGCAACATCTGGTTCAAGCGGGACGGCCGCATCATCCGCAACGAGCAGCGCCCCCTGATCGAAGACCTCGACAGTCTACCGCTGCCCGACAAGGAACTGTTCGCGCCTCACGTGCCGATCAAGAACTACTATCTGGCGGTCACGTCGCGGGGCTGCCCGTACGCCTGCACGTACTGTTCGCTGTCGTTCCAGGCAAAGGAGGCCGCGCGGCTCGGCGGCAAGCGGCTTCGCGAGCGATCGCCGCAGTCGGTAGTCCAGGAACTGAAGCTCATGCGGGAGCGCTACGGCTTCGAATGGGTCGACTTCCGGAACAATACCTTCACGGCCAACCGCAAATGGGTCATGGAGTTCCTTGAACTCTACCGCAAGGAAGTGGCCCTGCCGTTCAAGGCCTTCGCCCACCCCTCGACGATGGACCGCGAAATGGCCTTCAAGATGAAGGAGGCTGGGTGCTTCGGCATCCAATTGGGCGTCGAGTCATTCAGCGAACGCGTCCGGAACGACATCCTCAATCGGCACGAAACCAATGCCGAACTCCTCCGAACGGTTGAGGCCATGGACGAGGCCGAACTGCCCTACTCGATCGACTACATCCTGGGCATTCCTACCCAGACCGAAGACGAACTGCTCTCGGCTGCCGCGTTTTTCTGCGATCGGAAGATGTGCTATCGCGTGTCGCCGTTCTTCCTGGAGTATCTGCCCGGACTCGACATCGTGCATCATGGTCTGAAGCACGGCGAGATCACCGAACAAGATGTGGCCGCTCTGGAGGGAGGCGAGCACGCACACTACCTCTCGACCGGATCGATCGGCAAGAACACCGCAAAGCTGCGGTTCCTGACCGGATACCGGCTGCTGTACCGGCTGATTCCGTTCCTGCCGTCGCGTCTGAGCCGATGGATGATCCGACACAAGGTCAATCGTCTTCTGCCCTACCTGCCGGCCAACCTGCTGATCCGCGTGATCGACGGGGTAATGCTCTTCCGACGGCACGACCGAGATGCCTTTACCTATGCCAAGAATTACGCATGGTGGCTGGGAAGGCGGATCCGGCAAAGACCCCTGTTTCGATATCTCGCGGGCCTCCGCAAGGGCGGCGAATCGCTCCGTGCTGCCCCCGAACCCACGACCGGCGTCGGGGCCTGACTCTCAAGCACGCCACCGGGGCACACCCGCCCAACGGTTACGCGCGAGGACACGTTCAACGGACCCTCAACAACGTCCGGAATGGGACGTCCCATATACGCCATAATGAGTCTATTGGATGCACATTCCGTATTCGGCTTGATCCAGCGGTGATAAAGCATACAATCGATTGGCAAGGCACGCCGCTTTAACCGGAGGACGAGAGGTATGTGGGTATCCCGCGCGTTGGCGCTGAGCGTGGCTCTTCTGAGCGTGTGCGGATTCGCCACGAGCGTATCGGCACAGCAACCGCTGTTCGACATGCCCATGCAGCTCGTTCCCGGAGGTGGAGAGCCCAACGGACCCGCCTACGATTTCTGGATGGGCCGGTTTGAAGTCACCGTGGCCCAATACCTCGCCTTTCTGAACGATGCAGAGGCCAACCCCGGCAATGAGCGGGGCGCCTACATGGTCTTTGACCCCAACAATGGCGACGTCGGCCTGCCCGACGGCAACTGGCCGGACGACATCTTTGATATCCACGACTGCAACACCCTCTGGGTGTATGCCCCTCACTACATCATCACCTACGATGCCAATCTGCCGGCGGGGACCCGTTACACGTACGATCCCAATATCGCCCAGCATCCGATCGTCGGCGTGAGTTGGATCGGTGCGGTGAAGTTCTGCAACTGGCTGACGATCGATCACGGCCTCGGCATCGATCAGCGGTGCTACACCGAAGGCAACACCTTCTGGGACTGGTATCCCGTCACGATTTCGGCGGCCAACTGGCTGACGCGCGACCTGAACGCGACGGAACGGCAGGCGCTGGTGGCCAACTACGTCGGCTACCGATTGCCCATGGACAACATGGGCCTGCAGAGCGGGTATGTCAGCGGTCAGCCGAATCCCTACAACGAGTTTTACAAGGCGATGGCTTACAGCCCCAATGCCCCGAACACCACGCGGACAGGAGCCTACGGCGAGTCGATCCCCCCCTACCACTGGTACTACGCCTACGGGTCCGACGTGATCGATCCGACCCGATCGAACTTCCTGGTCTACGACGCAAACTACCCGGACGGCGTCGATCCTCGATGTGCCCGCACGACGCTGCCCGTGGGAAGCTTCGCCGACAGCGACAACAACTTCTACCAGATCGAGGATCTCTGCGGCAACGCCTACGAATGGGGGCAGGACTATTCCGACTCGATCACGAAGGTACGGCACGCGACCTGGACGAAGTATTACGACGGGGCCACGCCGGCAGCCAGCCAGCGGCACTACCGCGTCATCGACAACAACTCCTACTTCTCCGGCGTCCGCGTGGTGCAGTGCGGCTCGCGGCATCTGAGTATTGAGTACGTCAACGGCTCACTGGGACGGGTACAGGTCGAACCGAACTCGAACACCTTCGCACCAGGCGCCCTGGTGACACTCCTGGCCGTGCCCAATCCGAACCGTCGCTTCTCACAATGGCAGGGCGACGTACCGGTGGGCCATGATCTCGACAACCCGCTGACCCTCGTGATGGATCAGGATCGGGTGGTAACGGCGGTCTTCGCCTGCGGAACCGGCGAGGCGATGGCCGCACTGCCTCTGTTGCTGGTGGCGCTGCTCATCGGCCCGATCAGGCGGTCACGTCGCGCTTGTAGACCCTCGTGTCGAGCGACCGAATGAACTGCGTCCAGTCGCTCTGATCATCCCGACTCTCGCGAATTTCGCGGAAGAGCGTGTTCATCTTCGCATCGATGTTGTCCAGATGATGGATGAAGAACGCCTCGGGCACGGCCGGCAGCTTGGGGCTCCCAAATTCATATTCCCCGTGGTGAGAAAGGACGATGTGCTGAAGGACCGCCTTCAGATCGGGCGGGAAGGGCTTGCCTGTCTGCCGAGCAGCCGCCTCGGCACGCCGATCGACCCAGATGGCCGCCTGAACCAGATGCCCGATCAGTTGCCCATCGTCGGTGTAGTTGAAGTTGGTGTCGTAGGCCAGTTCGGCGGTCTTACCCATGTCGTGCATGAAGATCCCGGTGAGCACCAGATCGGCGCTCAGATCGGGATACTTGGGTAGCACGACCAGCGCGACCTCCAACAGGCTGAGCGTGTGTTCGAGCAGGCCGCCGAGATAGGCATGGTGGTTCTGCGTAGCGGCCGGGGCCCGCTTGAACGACCGCACGAACGCCTCGTCGCGCACGAATTGGGCGATCAGCGCCAGCAGGTGCTCGTTCTTGACTGAGCGGAGGATCTCGAGCAACCGCCCCCACATCTGCTCGACGTCTTTGGGGGTTCGAGGCAGGAAGTCCTCGACATTGACGTCCTTGACGTCCACGGGGCGGATCCCCTCGATAATGAACTGGAGATTGCCCTTGTAGTTCTCGGTCCGACCCTTGACGCGGATGAAGCCACCCTCGGGAATCCCATCGAACAGACTCTGGGTGGCCTGCCACATCCGTGCCGCCAGTTGGCCGGTCCTGTCGGCCAGCACGGCATGGATGTACAGCGATCCCTGGTTCGTCGTCCTCAGGTCCTTGGCGGCGACCCGAAAGACCTGATCCTCGATGTTCAATCCAGGCTGCAACTGATTGACGAATATGCGATCCATGCCGATCTCCTGTGCACTGTGGTGTTCGCACTATACGGCCCCGTCCTCCCCGAGGCAACGACGCTCGACCAGTGCATGCGGGGGAAGCGTGTGTTCCGATCGAATGCGGGCGAGAGGAGAAGGTACACCTTATCCGCGGCGTCGGTCCTGCGACCAACATGGGCGGATTTCACGCCCCCGACGCCGGATTCTTCTGGAGATCGCCCAGCCGACAGGCGAAGCGATCTTCACCGAAAATGATGACCATGGGAGTGCGGCAGAGGATCCGAAGATCGAGCCAGATATTGAGGTGGCGGACGTAGTAAACGTCCCATTCGATCCGCTCGGGCCATGAGATGGCCGTTCCGCCGTGAACCTGGGCCAGCCCCGTGCACCCCGGACGGACCCATTGGCGCTGGCGCTCGAAATCGTCGTAGCGTTCGACCTGATCGGGCAACGTCGGGCGCGGGCCGATGAGCGACATGTCGCCCAGCAGGACATTGAAGATCTGCGGCAGTTCGTCGACCTTCGTGCGGCGGAGAATGCGTCCGATCCAGGTGATTTCCGGGTGATCCAACGGAACGAGTTCCTTGGGGTCCGGCGTACGGCCGGCCCGCATGGTTCGGAACTTGAACAGCCGAAACGGCTTCTCATCCAGGCCGATTCGCGTCTGAGTGAAGAAGACGGACCCGCGTCCCGTCAGTCGGATCGCCAATGCAGACAGGGCGAGCACCGGCGACAGAATCACCACGCCGACCAGCGAAATCACGATGTCGGCCAGCCGCTTCACAGGCAGGTAGGCACCCGACGGGTGATGCCCCACGGCCCGGGTTGTCTCCGGATGATCTGTCTTCTGACCCACGCGATCAGTATCCCCTGTCAGGCACACGCACTCGACGGCGATTCGAAGCAAACTCGGATGCCGCAGACCGGATCGCCGCCCCCGCGGCTGGAACCGTCCGGCCGTGTCCCATAAGATCAACATATCCGGGTGATCCGGAGATGCCAAGCGGAAGACCATGAGCGAACCCAACACCGACTACAGCCGATACCTGGACCCGAAGGTGCTGGCAGAAATTGCCGGTCTGGACCTGCGTGCCCGACTGGTCGTTGAGGGCTACGTCAGCGGAATGCACCGGTCGCCCTACCGCGGATTCAGCGTCGAGTTTGCCGAGCACCGCGAATACGCCCAGGGCGACGACCTGAAGCATCTGGATTGGAAGGTCTTCGGCCGAACCGACAAATACTACGTCAAGCAGTATCAGGAGGAGACGAACCTGAACTGCGTCCTCCTGCTCGATTGCAGTGAGTCGATGGGGTATCGATCCGACTCCGGGGGGCTGAGCAAGCTGGAATACGCCACGGCCATCGGAGCCTCGCTGGCGTATCTGGCGCTGCAGCAGCAGGACGCGGTCGGGCTGGCGACGTTTGATGAACGAATCACCCGGTATCTGCGGCCGAGCAACAACCCCGGACACTGGAAGACGCTGATCCACGAGATGGAGGGCGGCGCCGGGGCCCGCAAGACGGACATCGGTGCGATCATGGAGGACCTCGTCGAACGTCTGCCGCGACGGGTCCTGCTGATCGTCCTGAGCGATCTGTTCGACAGCCTGGACACGATCGTCCGCGGGTTGAGGCGTCTGCGATACCCGAAGCACGAGGTGATCGTCTTCCACATCATGGATCATGCCGAGCTTGAGTTTCCGTTTCACGCGATGACCCTGTTCGAAGGGTTGGAGGCAACGGGCGAACTGTTGGTCGAACCCAAGGCCCTGCGAACCCGCTATCTGGAAGAGGTGCAGCGATTCACGTCGGCACTGCGGACGCATTGCCGCAGCCTGCACACGGACTATGAAGTGGTCGATACCTCCAAACCGCTCAACAAGGTGCTGACCAGCTACCTGGCGACGCGCAATGCCACGGCGAGGTGAGAGCATGAGGCACACGCCTGCGAGACGTGCGGGCCGAGTCTTCCTGAGGAAACAGACGTCGTGGGCCATACCGATGGCGATCTGTCTTGGGGCCGCCGTTGAGGCCGCCGACTGGCCGATGTGGGGAGGCCGCCCCGACCGGAACATGGTCTCCGACGCCAAAGGTCTGCCCACCGAGTGGGATGTCACGACGAAGAAGAACATCCGATGGGTCGCCGAACTGGGCGAGCGGACATACGGAACCCCTGTCGTCAGCGGCGGCAAGGTGTTCATCGGCACCAACAACGGGCGCCCGCGCGACGCCAACATCAAGGGTGACCGCGGCGTGCTGATGTGCTTCGACGCCGGAGACGGCCGGTTCCTCTGGCAGGCGGTGCACGAGAAGCTGGCGAACCCCGAGGCCTACGACTGGCCCGAGATCGGTGTGTGCTCGGTGCCGTGCGTGGTGGGCGACCGGCTGTACTACGTGAGCAACCGCGGGGAACTGATCTGCCTGGATACCGAGGGATTCTACGACGGCGAGAACGACGGACCGCTGCGCACCGAGAGAAGGGCCGGCAAGACCGATGCCGACGTCGTCTGGTCGCTGGACATGCTCAAGGAGCTGGGTGTGGTGCCGCATCAGGCCTCGGCCTCGCCGCCGATGGTGATGGGCGACCTGGTGTACGTGATCACGGGTAACGGCATCGACGAGGATAAGGAAAAGGTCAAGGCCCCGGGCGCACCGAGCTTCATCGCCGTCGACCGCCACAGCGGCAAGGTTGTCTGGAAAGATGCATCACCCGGCGACCGGATTCTGGAGGGACAGTGGTCGGCGGCCGCCGGCGGTGTCGTGGGCGACCGGAAACAGGTGGTCTTTCCCGGCGGCGACGGTTGGCTCTACGCCTTTGATCCGACCGCGGGACGCCCCCTCTGGAAGTTTGACGGCAACGCCCACAAGCCGCAGGCCGAGAAGGACCAGCGCAATCATTTCATCGCCACGCCCGTAATCTTCGAGAACAAGGTGTTTGTCTGTATCGGGCAGAACCCCGAAAACGGCAAGGGCCCCGGCGCCCTGTGGGCAATCGACGCGACGAAGACGGGCGATGTGACCGCATCCGCCGTGATCTGGAAGCTGACGGACAAGGAATTCACGCGGAGCATCTCGACGGTGGCGATCGGCGACGGATTGCTCTATGCCGCGGAACTGAACGGCTACCTGAACTGTCTGGAGGTCTCTACCGGCAAGCGGATCTGGAGACAGGACCTGGAGGGATCGGTCTGGGCCTCGCCGCTGATCGCCGACGGCAAGGTGTATATCGCCAACGAAGACGGCGATGTCATGGTGCTGCAGCACGGTCGCCAAGTGAAGGTCCTGGCCAAGAACTCCATGAACGAGACCGTCCATGCAACGGTGAGCCCGGCGGATGGTGTGCTCTATATCGCCACGATGTCGAAGCTCTATGCCATCGGGCAGCCGAAATCACCAACGTCCGCGCCGCACAGCCAAACGGGCATCGGCGTCCCGAAGAGCGAAAGGACTGAGGCGACCTGCTCTGATGCGATCCGAACGTTGGATGGGCAACGGACGGGGGGATCCGAAACGGCCGCGTGGGGAGCGGCAATGGCGTTGGGGGCCGAAGGGCCCACGACGACTCGCGGGGCGTCCCCTGCTTCTGCCCCGACGGCGGCCTGGCCGATGCATCGCGGAAGCCCGCAGTTGACCGGCCGGGCGTTTGGAACACTCCCGGACAAGCCGAGGGTCCTGTGGAAGCGTGAGCTGCCCGAGGGTACCGAATCGTCACCGGCAATCGTGGGGGATTCCGCGTTTCTGGGCTGCGACGACGGTTTCCTCTATGCCCTCGCCCTGGCCGACGGGGCCGTCCGCTGGAAGTACAAGGCCGGCAGCTCCATCCGGTCGTCGCCGTGTGTCGTCCATGGCCTGGTGTGCTTTGGAGACGGCAAGGGGGTGTTCCATGCGGTGGATGCCGCACAGGGCACACCCCGATGGAGCCTTCGTACCCGGGGTGAAATCAACTCCTCGCCCGTCCTGGCCGGCGATCGGTTGTTGTTTGGCTCTTACGACAATCACCTGTATTGTCTTTCCGCCGACGACGGCCGTGTGATCTGGAAACACCCCGCGGAAGACAAGATTCACGGCACACCGGGGGTCTCGGACGATCGTGTGTTGTTCGCCGGTTGCGACGGACAGATGCATGTGATCCGTCTGTCCGACGGAGCGGCAGTCGCCGAAGTGAAGCTCGATGGCATCTGCGGGGCGGCCGCTGCAATTCAGGGACCGATGGTCTTCGTGGGCACCTTCGGCAATCAGGTGCTCGGCATCAACTGGCAGACGGGCAAAGCGGTCTGGACGTACGAACCGGCCGACGAAAAGCAGCCGTTTTACGGGTCTGCGGCCGTCGATGAGTCGTGGGTCGTTATCGGGGGGCGCGATAAGCGCGTCCACGCGCTCGATGTCCTCACGGGCAAGCCTCGCTGGACGTTCCTGACGGGCGAGCGCATCGACTCGTCGCCGCTGATCATAGGGAATCGAGTGTGGATCGGATCCAATGACGGCAAGCTGTACGTCCTGGATCTGTTCAGTGGGCGAGAGGTGTGGCGATTTGACGCCGGATCGGGGATCATTGGGTCTCCGGCGTTTGCCCGAGGTCGAATGCTCTTTGCCTCGGAAGACGGGGTTGTGTACTGCCTTGGCGCCTAAAGCTTGGACATCCTTGGAGGCTCCAACCGGCAAGGTCCACGGATCGAAGACCCGACGCGGCGGGTCCCGGCGACGAATGCCGCAGAAGTGATTCTCTTATCCTCTAAGAAGGGCCTCGTATGAAGGTGGTCTATCTCACTGCCGGTGCCGCGGGCATGTACTGCGGAAGCTGCATGCGCGACAACACGCTGGTCGCGGCAATGCGAGGCCAGGGACATGACGCGTTACTGCTGCCCTTGTACACGCCGATCCGAACCGACGAGCCCGATGTAAGTGAACTCCGTGTCTTCTTCGGCGGCATCAATGTCTACCTCCAGCAATCCTCCGCTTTGTTCCGACATACCCCCTGGTTCGTCGATCGATGGTTTGATGCCCCAAGCCTCTTGCGAGGGATGGGGCGATGGGCTCACCGTAGCAAGCCCGAGGACCTCGGGCGACTGACGGTATCCATGCTCAAGGGTCCCGATGGGCCGATCCGCAAGGAAGTCTGCAAGCTTCTGCGAGAGTTGGAGAGGCTCCAACCGGATCTGGTGAACTTTCCCAATGCCATGTTCGTCGGGCTGGCGCCGGCGATTCGCCGGTCGTTGGGCGCCAAGACGGTCTGCACGTTGACGGGAGAGGACATCTTTCTGGACAAGCTGACCGATCCCTACCGGTCTGAAGCGTTGGCGCTGATCCGCCGTCAGGCTCCAGAACTGGATGCCTTTGTGGCCGTCAGTGAATACTACGGGGCCTATTGCCAAGAACATTTTGCCGTCCCTCCGGCACGGCTGAAGGTGATCCCATTGGGAATTCGGCTTGAGAACGATGTCGTGCCCGCCGAGAAAGGCGACGCCGGCGCCCCGTTCACCATCGGCTATCTGGCGAGAGTCTGCCCAGACAAGGGGCTTCACATCCTCTGCGAAGCGTTCGCCGCACTCTCTCGATCGGGCCGTGCATGCCGACTCAGGGTCGCCGGCTATCTGCCATCGTCCGAGCGGGAGTATCTGGACGGACTGAAGACCCGACTCACCGAGCAGGGACTCGGTCTTGAATACGTCGGCGAGGTCGATCGCGCGGGGAAGCTCTCGTTTCTGCGGTCGTTGAATGTGCTGTCCGTCCCGACCGCGTATCGGGAGTCTAAAGGAATCTATGTATTGGAGGCCTTGGCACAGGGTGTGCCGGTGGTCGAGCCCAATCATGGGGCGTTTCCGGAAATCATCGGGGCCACGGGAGGAGGAGTACTCTGTCAACCCGAAGATCCCCAATCGCTGGCCGATGCCATCGCCGGCCTGATAGACGATCCGGAGCGCGCAAGGCGGCTCGGACGCCAAGGAAAAGAGTCGATCTGCCAATCCTTCACCGATCAGATCATGGCCCAACGAACGTGGGCTTTCTATGAGAGCCTGACTCCGCCGCACATTCTGTAGTTCAGCATGAAATGCAGCCAACTGCGGTCTACCACGGCCGTGTCGTCTTTCTCTTTCTGTAGTACCAGGCATAGGTTCGATGTTGCGGGTGTTGCCAGGCAATTGCTTGGCCACTCAGCCAAGATGAAGAGGTGAGGGTGGACTGACCGAAGCTAGCCATGAGGGAATATACAAATTAAATTGGTATACATCACCCTATAACACGCAAAAGAGTTTCTTGGGCATAACCAATTGAGATTCAATAGCTTGTGGCATTAGACTGATCTGTTGAACTGGTCAAGACAGGCCACAGGGATTGTGAGGAATGGCTCTTGACACCGTCGGCAGATGACTTAGAATACGCTACTGTCATAAGTCTGTGAAGGTGCGGTAATCTTTATCAAGTCGTATTTCATTCAAGGTGGTACCTGCTACGTCGTTGACCATGAAGGTTTCTAAACGGTCTGTCCAGGACTGAGGCGCTGCGGCGTGGCATTTGAAGGCGTACCCGACGTAGCCGACCCATCCTCACATGTCGGCGAGCCCTGTGAGTATCGGTGGTAGCAGGTGCTCTTTGGGGCATCGATTCACGTAGCAGTTTCGGACGGATAGAAGCGCTGATCTACACATCGCCGTGGGTAGAGGGCGCGTGTCTGAACCGAAACGGTTCTCATTCGCTCAACACCTGAAGGCAAATAACCCGTAACGTTGTGAGTCCTAGACCGGGAAACGGTGTCATGCCATTCATCGCTTGCGGGTGAGTGGAGAAAGGGGGTGAGAGACCGTCGAACACTGGCTCTCATGAATGGAATGTGAAATTCGGGGGTGGTCCATGGATAACTCTGTTGGAGGATGAGTATGAGTGGCAGAATGAAGATTGCATGGAAACTGGGACTTGCGGCCGTACCGCTCGTCATGGTGGTGGCCGTGGTGGGATCGGGATGCATCCCTGGCCCCGGCCCCCTCGGCACAATACTGGTCACAGTGACATCGCCAGGTCCGGGCACGGTGGCCACCCCCCTCAACCTAAGTGGATCGGCGGGCGGTGGAATTGGTGCCTATACGTATGCCTGGACTCAGACTGGCGGTCCGACGGGAACGTTCGCCAGTACGAATCTGGCGAGCACGACATTCACCCCCAAAGCCGGTGGTATCCACAAGTTCACGCTGACCGTCGTCGACTCGCTGGGCGCCTCCGGATCGGCGACGGCCCAATCGGCGGTGGGCGACATCGAATTCTTTGTAGCCAGCGCCACGGTGCCCGGTAACCCCGCCGTCGTTCAGTCGACATCCCGCACAGGGCCGGCATCGTTTTTGGCCAGGGCGCGCGTGTTCGATCCGGAATTCGTGAACGATCAGAACACCGAGATGCAGGTCCACTACGAGATCATCAGTTTCCCGAACAGTGCGAGCAGCTCACTGATTTCTCTGGAGCGTTCGTTTGACACGATCGGCAATCAGGGGCAAGGCACCGACAATCTGTCGGGAGCCCTGGACGGCGCGGTGGGCGTGACGATCCGCGCGAATCCGGAGGCCTCGTACAAGGTGATGACGAACCTGGCCTCGACCTCGACCGCGGTCGGCGAACTGGTGCCGGGAGACTATGTCTTCCGAGCCACGGTGACCAACCCCAGCGGCATTCAGCGATATCGGAATCTGACCGTGACACTGCTGCTGCAAAGCGCAGGCGGCGATGTCGGGATCGGCGGACAGTACATGGCTACCACACAGGGCCCCACGGCCGTGGCGGTCAAGGAACTGCCGACCGGTAGCCCGGGACGCGTGACCGACAAGGTCATGGACCCGAACAAGACAGCAGCCATGACCGTCTCGGTGTTCCCGAGTTCGACGACGAGCTACCGCTTCTACCTGCTCGACAATAATAGCGTTGCACATCCTGAGTATGTGGTTGCCTCTCCCAATGCGCCCGTAGCGTACTCCGCATCTCCGACGGACGTTTCACTGACCATCGGGGCATCCGGTGGGATCCCCTATGGCACGTATACCCTCTGGATGGAAAGCTTCGACCAGTTGGGCAACCTCAGCAACACCGAAATCCTGGTCAACCGGGGGACGAGCAGCACCGATCCGGTGATGAACGTGCCCGTTCGGTTCCACGTCACCAAGGACTTCTACGCCCAATCGTCGATCAACGCCGAGCAGATTGGCGAGGTCTCCAATGATGTGGACGCCGGCATCTCGTATCAGGGATGGGGTGGAGCTCCGACGGGCGCTTACACCAGCGTCAGTGCCTTGGCCGATGTGAATCTGGACGGGGCTCTGGATATCCTCACCTTGACCAGCAGCGGCTTCAGTGTCCGGTGGGCGGGCTTCCGAAGCGGTTCCGAGTCCGCACTGAGACATCCGGTCAATAATGGGAATTTCGGCGGCATAGTGGGAACAGCCAACTTCATACTTGTATCGCTTCCGGCACCGACTCAACTGGCCGTCGGCGACTTGAACGGTGATGGACTTCCCGACGTGGCCGTGACAGCCACCTCAGGAGCCTTGTCGTTCATCAAGATCTTCTTCCACACGGGCGACGGCAGCGCTCCGTACTCCGGAGCGGCGGATCAGACCCTCATGATTCTCCCGCCCGAGTACGACCGTCGCACCCTGACGACGACGACCAATGTCCTGAGCACGGGCTCGTTTGTTCCGGAGCCGGCTCGGAACCTGTTCGGGCGGCAGATTGCTATCGCCGATGCCACGGGTGACGGAACGAGCGACCTGATCGTTACGGACCCCGCGTTCAACACGGTTCGCGTACTCTATGCCCCCAGTCCGGATCCCAACGGCTGGGCGGATCCGAACCTGGCCGACCCGAATTTCGCGGCGCCTCCGGCCGCGGACACGCTGTATGCCGGCAATGAAGGCCGCGTCTATGTCTTCGCCGGCGGAACCAGTGGTGAGCTCAAACCGGGACGTCCCCAGATCATCACGAGCCTCATCACCGAACGCGAGCTGATCACGCCGCTTGATGTGTCCATCCCAACGCCCAACAATCCCGTGTTGAGCACGAGTTGGGCAGAGGCCTCGGCGATGTACACGGCTGCCTACAACGGCAACCTGTTCGATCAGATCGGTTACTCGCTGGCCACCGGCACCGGCGTATTCGCGGTGGGTTCGCCGATAGCCGTGGGTGATCCGAACACGAGCACGTTGCAGGGCGCCCTCCAAATCGTCAACCCGGTGACCGACAACGACACCGTCACCTTCCTCGTCGGACAGCCGGGTGTCACACCGTCTACCGTCTTTCGGCGCTATGTGTTCGACGTGGACGGATCGTTCGATCCACTGGACCCGAACTGCAACAGTTTCGTCCGGGTGGATGTGAGTGCAAATCCCACAAGTCCCGAATATGCCATCACTCAGCTCATCGCCGCGATCAACGGCGACACGGACACCGGTCGGCTGATGACGGCGGCTCGGGACCCGGCCCGTGCCGAACGGGTCAACTACCTCTATCGGTTCGGGGCTAAGGACGGTAATGCCCGAGCCGTCGTGGTGGGGCTGACGCTGGGTGCCACGATGACCGATCCGCAGAACGCGATCGCGGCCACGATTACCCAAAACGCCGACGGGATCGTCTATCGCGTGGCCACAGCCACGCCGAGCGGAACGCTCACAGACGGCATCGCCGGCACGGCCAACACCAACATGGGGCTGGGTTCGAATCTTGCCCTCGGCAAGATCAACGACGCCTCGGCCACCACGACGGACGACCTGGTCATCTCGGCGCTGGATTCGGGCGATCCGAATGGCGTTCCGGGTGACGGAGCCGTGTTCATCTCGTACGACGGTGATCCCAACCTGACCCGTATTACCGGTATCGGGGCCAACAGCCTGGGTACCGGCGGTTGGGGCGGCACCGATCTTCCGGCGACGGGAGTCGGGTCTACCATTGGCGCGGCCGACGTCAATGGCGACAACCTGGCAGAGGTGTTCATCACCGAGCCCGGATTCGATCGCATCTACATGATCAAGGGCGCCGCCGGCAAGCCGAGCGCTCCGGATCTGACGCTGATCGGAGTCGTGTTCAACATCGACCTGTCCTCGACGGGAACGTTCCTCTTCGGCGACATCACGGGAGATACCCAGACGGACTGGGTCTTCCTGAATCCCACACTGAACATCGGGTTCTGTGGATTCGCAAGGTAGGACGGCTTTGCTCGCCAGGCGCCGGAGCGTACCTCCGGCGCCTGGCCCTGTTTTTCAGACATGCGTGATTTCGGCCTGCGCGAACGGAAACCGCGGAGGCCGTTTTGCTTTGTGCAGGTGGGAAACGCCGCTAGAATACCCCGCCTTGACGGATGTACCCTCATGCAGCAGCCTCCCCGATCCGAACGGCTCTGGCGGGGACGGTGGGACGAGGGCACGAACGAGGTCATCGAAGACCCGCTCGGTGTGAATACCGGCGGCTTCACTTGAAGGAGGTACGAGGATGATTCAACTGGCGATCTTCGGCGCCGCCGGTCGAATGGGACAACGCCTGATCGCTCTGGGCGGCCAGGAAGAACGGCTTCAGGTTGTTGCCGCCCTGGAGGCCAATGGGCATCCGACCATCGGTCGCGATGCCGGTGAAGGGGCAGGCGTCGGACATCTGGGCGTGCCCATCCAGGAGCAGCCCACGGCCGAGTTCGACGTGCTGATCGACTTCTCCCTGCCGGAGGGCACGATGACCGCATTGGACCACTGCCTGGGCAGAAACCGTCCCATCGTCATCGGCACGACGGGCCACACCGCCGCGCAGCTCGAGCGAATCCACAACGCGGCCAAGGTCATTCCCGTGCTCAAGGCGCCGAATATGTCGGTGGGAATGAACGTGCTCTTCCGCATTACCCATGAGGTGGCCGGTGCATTGGGCAATGAGTACGACATCGAGATCGTCGAGTCGCATCATCGGTTTAAGAAGGATGCGCCCAGCGGTACGGCCCTGGAACTTCTCCGCCAGGTGTGCCAGGCACTGGGGCGGGATCCGGTCGCCGATGTGGCCCATGGGAGATCGGGAGAGACCGGGCAGCGGCCGTCGCGACAGATCGGCATGCATGCCTTGCGGGTCGGCGACACGGTGGGCGAGCACGAAGTTCACTTCGGCTGCCTGGGCGAGACCGTGGTTCTTCGGCATTCGGCCCACACACGCGATTCCCTTGCCCGTGGTGCCCTTCGCGCCGCCGTCTGGATCATAGACCGCCCTGTCGGGCTCTACAACATGCAGGACGTGTTGTTTGGCCGATAGGCCCCACCGAACCCGGCACGAGATTTCAACACCGCTGCGGCCCGTTTATGCCGCTACCGACCGGGCCCGAACAGCTTGCGGAACCGACGAAGAGGACGGCTTGGCTCGAACGTACGGCTTCGGAGATCTCATCGCAAGTTGTCTTGAGCCAATACGATGGGTTGACACGGCGGATATCCTACGTGTACATTCGCCGTAGCTGTGCGTACTCTGGCACAACGGGAGTTGTCCAATGATGGGGCAGACGCCGCACCTGGATGTGAGTCGCGAAGGGGACGTCTCGGTCATTCGGTTTGCCGACCGGAAGATCCTCGAAGAGGTTCCTATCGCCGAAATCGGCGAGTACCTCACGGCGCTCGTCGACAGTGAAGCCGGGATCAAGTTGCTGTTGGATTTCTCGAATGTCGAGCATCTGTCGAGTGCTGTCCTCTCGATGCTGATCAACCTGAACAAGAAGGTCCACGAGCAGGGCGGAAAACTCAAGATGGCGAACATAAAGCCACAGATTTACGAGGTGTTCAAGATTACGCGTTTGAACACCCTGTTTGACATTCACGAAACGACGGCGAAAGCCAAGGCGAGTTACTAGACGGGACGAACGGTCGATGACTCGGATCCCTCTGGAACAGGACCCTCACGCCTACCAGACGGTTATCCCCAACCAGCTCGCGGCTGCCAAGGCCACCGAGCAGAATATCCTCGACGAGGTCGAGCGATACCGGTATTCCGAGGCCTGCTGTTTCGCTATCAGGCTCGCGCTGGAAGAGGCCGTCACCAACGCCATCAAACACGGCAACCGCAACGACCCTCAGAAACACATCACGATCCGATATCGGGTGACGCCGGAAGAGGCTATCATCTCACTGACCGACGAAGGCAACGGTTTCAAACCGGAGGTCATTCCCGATCCTACGCTGGATGAGAATATCGGCAAGCCCAATGGGCGAGGTATCATGCTCATGCGGGCGTATATGGACGAGGTTGATTTCCATCAATCGGGGCGAGAGGTCCGTATGGTCAAGTTCAACCGGGGGTGACGGAGGTCGCCGCACATGACCGCACAAACACCGCTCCAAATCGAGACCCGCCGCCAGAACAATTGCACGATTCTTCGTATCGCCGGCTCCGCCACCATGGATGTCTGCGACCAGCTCAAGACGCTGCTGCTGATCCCCAGCGTCGCGCCGGGAAGCGTGATGGTCCTGGACCTGGCCGAACTGGACTTCATCTGCAGCGACGCCCTGGGCGTTGTCATCGCCGCCCACCTGAAACACCACGAGACCGGCGGGGCGGTTCGACTGGCCCGACCGACCGACCCGATCCGAAGGTTGCTCGAACTCACGCGGCTGGGGAAGCTGCTGAGCATCTATCCGACGGTTGAAGCCGCTGTCGCCGGAGAGTAGGTCCGGGTTCGCGCCGAAAACCGTTGCACATTGCCCCGGCGTTCAACTATCCTCCTGCTCATGAAGATCATCTACATTCACCAGCACTTCTCGACGCGACGCGGCGCGACCGGCACCCGCTCTTACGAAATGGCGTTGCGGCTCCTCGCCGCAGGGCATCAGGTGTCGATGATCTGCGGGGCGTACGCCGCCGGTGACGCACCGGCCAATTCAGCCGATCGCATCACCGAACAGGACGTTGACGGAATCCATGTTATCCGAGTGCCCGAGCCCTACGGAAACGAGATGGGCTTTGCCCGCCGACTCATGGCGTTCGGGCGATTCGCCCGTACCGCCACGCGAATCGTATGCAGTCTGAAAGCCGATCTCGTCCTGGCCACCTCGACGCCGCTGACCGTGGGCATCCCGGGTATGAAGGGGGCCCGGAAGCTCGACGTGCCGTTCGTCTTCGAAGTGCGCGATCTGTGGCCGGAGGGGGCCATCGTTGCCGGCGTCCTTCGAAATCCGCTGCTCATCTGGTACGCTCGCCGGCTCGAGCGGCGGCTCTATCATGCCGCCGATCGGATCATCGCGCTGGCACCCGGAATCCAGGAGGGGATTTGCCGCACAGGTATCTCGCCGGAACGAATCACGATGATCCCCAACTCCTGCGACCTGGACCTGTTTCGGCCCAGCGACGAGGTTCTGAGAGACGACCGGTTCGGGGCTCCCGAGGACTTTCGACTGGTCTACACAGGTGCTCACGGGCTGCTGAATGGCCTGGATGCCATACTCGATGCGGCGCTCGAACTGAAACGGCGCGGCGTCGGAGGGGTTCGGTTCGTCTTCATCGGACAGGGTGCCCAACGACAGCGTCTGATCGACCGCTGCAGGCAAGAGGGTCTGGAAGACTGGGTCTCCTGGGTCGCGTCGATACCGAAGCAGGAACTGGCCCGCGTTCTGCCGGGCATGAACGCCGGCATGATGGTGCTGAAGAACATCCCCATGCTGTACTACACGACGTCGCCCAACAAGTTCTTCGACTACATCGCCTGCGGGCTGCCGGTTCTGAACAACTACCCGGGCTGGCTGGCCGACATGATCGGCGAACATCGCTGCGGACGTGTGGTTCCACCCGACGATCCACGGGCATTCGCCGACGCGGTGGCATGGATGCTGGAGAATCGGTCGGAGCTGCAAGCCATGGGGCGTCGGGGACGGCAACTGGCCGAATCGCAGTTCTCACGCGATCGGTTGGGCGATCGATTCGTTCGAACGCTGGAGGAGGCCGGCCGATCGCATTGAATCTCGCCGCGAAGCCGAGCCTGCATACCCTGCCGGCGGAATCGGCAGCGTCCGATCGGCGAGACCGACCTCGCGATTGACCCATTACGAAGACATGAAGACCGATTGGTCGTATCGAAGCATGTGCAACCCGTCGCGGTAGCCGTCGAGGGCTATCCGGACATTGCGTCCGAGGTGTTCGGCGAGAATCCAGCGGGGGAAATCAGCCCCCGCCCGAATCGCCAGAGGCGCCCCACCGCCCAACCGCGGGTTGATCTCGATCACGCGAATTCGTTTGTCGGCGGAGCGAATGCACTGGACGGTGATCACGCCCAGGGCGCCGGTCAGCGATCGACCCACCGTCAGCCCCAATTCGATAAGTTTCGGGTCCTTGACGACTCGGGCCTTCTGAACCTCGCCGCTGCGAACCTCCAACCGTTCGCGCGGCACGACACACCGTACTCGTCCGTTCCCACCGACGTAGACATCCAGCGTGTACTCGGTGCCGGCTATGAATTCCTGGACGATCGGCTCGGGCACGCGCTTCACCCAGTATCGCAGCGAATCCACGTCATCGACGCGGATGTTGCCCTTGCCCGCAGAGCCGTGACGGGGCTTGATCTGGTATGGAAACGCATGCCGCTTCTGCCGGAGCACATGAACCGCCGGCCATGTCTCCGGCGCATCGATGTGATGAACCTTCAGGAAGAGGTGCGTCAGGAGCTTATCGCGCCCGATCGCGATAACCTCGGGAGAAGAGACCACCGCCCTGCAGCCGATGTCGGCAAACCGCTGGCGGGCCTCGGCGAGTTTCGGGAGTTCGGTGTCGATCGTCGGGATGAGCACATCGATGTGTTCACGCTCGACCAGCTTGAGAAGGCAGCCGATGTAGTCGCGGCGGGAGATAGGCACGACGCGATGTGCTCGATCGACGAAGTGGATGGCCGGCGCCAGGTCGGTCGTGTCTGTCCCATGGACTTCCAGCCGGACCCCCAGCCGTCTGCCCGCATCGCGAAAGGCCTGAACCAGTTCTACACGCCGTCCCACGCAGGTCAGGAGCACACGCACGCGACGCCCCGAATGTCGCGACGGACCATGACGCCTCATAGCGATTCCCCGTACACAAGAGAGACATCGGGCGACACCCCTCCGGACGTAACCGGATGGCTGCCCCGCTCAGCCGGCTCCTGTAACCGTTCAGACGCCCGTCCCATTCACGGGCGGACGACCGATAGAGTAGTACTCAAACCGTCGGCGCTGCATGGCGGCCGGTTCATAGAGGTTTCGTCCGTCGAAGACAACGGGGTTGCGGAGCAGGACCCTCATGCGATTGTAGTCGGGGCTGCGGAATTCATTCCACTCTGTGACAATGGCGAGGGCATCCGCCCCCTCGAGCGCCGCGTAGGCGTTCTCGAAATAGGAGAGGCGCTCACCATAGGTTGCACGAAGATTCGGCAGACCCCGTGGGTCGTGCGCGCGAACGATTGCCCCCGCATCCAGCAGACGATCGATGAGACGGACCGCCGGCGCCTCGCGAAGGTCATCGGTCTTGGGTTTGAACGTCACCCCCCATATGGCAAACGCTCTTCCGGTAAGCGACTCGCCGAATCGGCGAACGATTTTGGCGAACAGCAGTTCGCGCTGGCGAAGATTGACATCGTGGACGGCCTTCAGCAGTTCGCTGCGCGTCCCCACCGTATCGGCCATGAACGCGAGGGCCTGCACGTCCTTCGGGAAGCAGCTTCCACCGTAGCCCGCGCCCGGATACAGGAAGTGAAAACCGATCCGGCTGTCGGTGCCGATGCCCGTTCGCACGTCCTCGACATTCACCCCGCAGTGCTCGCAGATGTTCGCGATCTCGTTGATGAAGCTGATTCGAGCGGCCAGGTAGCAGTTGGCCGCATACTTGGTCATCTCGGAGGCCGACCGCGGCATGATCAGGATCGGCTTCTGGTTCCGCACGAACGGCAGGTAGAGTTCCCGGATCAGCGAGGCCGTTTCGTTGTCCTCAGCACCGATCACCACACGATCGGGACGAAGGAAATCGTCGACCGCCGTGCCCTCTTTCAGGAACTCCGGATTGCTGGCCACCGTCAGAGGATGACGCGTGATCGCCAGCATCGCCTTTTCCATCCGGTCGCATGTGCCCACCGGAACGGTCGACTTAATCACGACGGTCTTGGGCTCGGCCATGGCCTCTGCAATATGACGACAGATGGCCTCGATGGCCGATGTATCGGCAGACCCGTCGGAACGCGGCGGCGTACCGACGGTGATGAAAATGACACGTCCATGCTCAATCGCCCGATCGAAATCGGTTGTGAACGACAGCCGACCCGCACTGAGATTGTCGGCCAGCAGTTCCTGAAGGCCCGGTTCGTAGATGGTGCTGATACCCTTGGACAGTCGTTCGACCTTCTCCGGATCGATATCGAGGCCGACGACATGGTTTCCGGTATCGGCCAGACACGTGGCCGTCACCAATCCAACGTAGCCGCTGCCTACCACGGTGATCTTCATAAGCCCACTGCTCCCGGACTGCCGGCGATTTCGTTCGAGCCCTGCCCCTTATATCGGCATTGAAAAGCCCAAACCCACATGGTCCTGCCATTTGTGGCCAACGAAATGTCGATGGAGCAGGTCCGGATGAGCGGCCGGTCAGCTCGGTGGTGCCCACACAAACCAGAGAGGGCTCTGCAGTCGGTGACTTTCAGGATACCAGTGACAGCCGGACCTTTGCCTTCGCGATGGCGGTCGTGCGTGCGCGGAGCGAGGTCTCGTCCTTCATGGGCATGTTCATCGCAGCATCCAGCGATGCCTGGGCCGCCTTACGATCGATCTGGGCGGGTTCCCCGGCGGCGGGGGTCAGGACGATCACGCTGTTCTCTCTGACCTGTGCGAATCCGCCGTCGACGTAGAACCGCTTTTCCTGGTCGCCCTGTTTCACCCGAAGGACACCAATGCCGAGCTTACAGAGCAGAGGGGCGCGATCGCTCAGAATACCGAATTGACCATCGTGCCCCGGCAGCGCGACGAAGTTCACATCGGCGTCAAAGACCTGACGCTCGGGGGTGATGATCGCACAGTGAACATTGCCGTTGGTTTTCGCCATGTGCGTGATCCGCTCGAAAAAGCCCTCGCCGGAATCCGAACCACCGGGGCAGCCCGCCCCAACGGACTAGCTCGCCTGCTTGAGCTTCTCGGCCTTGGCCGCCGCATCTTCGATCGACCCGACGTACATGAACGCCGACTCGGGCAGGGCATCACCCTTTCCATCGCAGATGTCCTCGAAGCTTCGGACAGTGTCGGCCAGTTGCGTGTAGTTGCCGGGGAAGCCGGTGAATGCCTCGGCCAGATAGAACGGCTGCGACATGAACCGCTCGATCTTTCGGGCGCGGGAGACCACCATCTTGTCGTCCTCGCTCAACTCCTCAACGCCGAGGATCGCGATGATATCCTGAAGGTCGCGGTAGCGCTGCAGGATCGCCTGAACGCGACGGGCGACCTTGTAGTGGCGCTCGCCCAAGAGCTGCGGGTCGAGCAGGCGGCTGCTGCTGGCCAGGGGATCGATCGCCGGATAGATGCCCTTCTCGCTGATCCGCCGGTCGAGCACGATGAAGGCGTCGAGGTGCGTGAACGTGGTCGCCGGTGCCGGGTCGGTCAGGTCGTCGGCGGGAACGTAGATCGCCTGCACGCTGGTGACGGCCCCGGTCCGGGTCGAGGTGATCCGCTCCTGAAGCTCACCCATCTCGGTGCCGAGCGTCGGCTGGTATCCCACGGCCGACGGCATACGGCCGAGCAGCGCCGAAACCTCGGAACCGGCCTGACTGAACCGGAATATGTTATCGATGAAGAGCATCGTGTCGGCACCGGAGTCGTCGCGGAACCATTCGGCCATGGTCAACGCACTGAGGGCCGCCCGCAGACGGGCGCCCGGCGGCTCGTTCATCTGACCGAAGACCATCGCCGTGTGTTCGATGACCTTTCGGGTCTGGCCCTTGTCGTCTTTGAACTCGGCCTCCTGCATTTCCAGCCAGAGGTCGTTTCCTTCGCGGGTGCGTTCGCCGACACCGGCGAAAACCGAATAGCCGCTGTGCTCCCGGGCGGTTCGGGCAATCATCTCCTGAATGAGCACCGTCTTGCCCAGACCGGCACCACCAAACAGGCCGATCTTGCCGCCGCGGACGAACGGCGCCAGCAGGTCGATGACCTTGATGCCGGTCACGAGCTGCTCGGTCTTAGGTGTCAGATCGGCAAATGCGGGCGGCTCGCGGTGGATGGGGCGGCGGTCTTTCGCCCCGACCGGCCCCCGAAGATCCACGGGATTACCGACGAGGTTGAACACCCGCCCGAGCGTCTCGTAGCCGACGGGGACGGTAACCGCCTCGCCGGTATCAACGACGGGCGTGCCGCGGATGACGCCGTCGGTGCTGTCGAGGGCCACCGCACGAATCTTGCCACCCCCCAGGTGTTGAGCCACCTCACACCACAGGGTCTCTTCGAACCGATGCTCGCCCACCACACGGGTCACCTCGAGCTTCAGTGCATTGTAGATCTCCGGCATGTGCTCGGGATCGAACTCCACATCGAGCGTCGAGCCGATGACCTGTGTGACCACACCCGTGTTCTTGCCCATCTGAGTCATCCGTCTGCCTCCCAGAGCCTTTTCTACCCGCCCCGCTGCTCTGTGAAATCACCGTCGTTTGCGGAAGGTCTTCCGTTCTAGGTCAGCGCCTCGGCGCCACCCATGATGTCCAACAGTTCCAGCGTGATCTGCGACTGACGGGCGCGATTGTAGCGCTGCGTCAGATCCTTAATCATGTCGCCGGCGGCCTCGGTGGCGGACTTCATCGCCACCATCCGCGCGACCTGCTCGCTGACCACGGCCTCGATGAAGCACTGGTAGAGCCGCACCTTCACGGTCAGCGGCAGCAGCTCGGCCAGAATCGCCTCAGGGGCCGGCGAAAAGTCATATTCCACCGTACGGGCCGGGACCGATCGTAACCCATCGTGCCCCCCCTGCCCGCCGGGATGCTGCATCGGCAGGAGTTGCAGCACTTCGGGCTTCTGAACGCCCGCCGAATGGAACCGCATGTACGCCACATGAACCGATTCGATTTCACCCGAGGAGTAGCGACGAATGAAATCGTCGGCCATGGGCTCCACGTCGGCAAATTTCACCTTGTCCTCGATCGTCGTGTTCCTGGAGGCGGCGGGGCGTTTGAGAAAGTTGAAATAGTTGATGCTCTTCTTGCCGACCAGGTGCAGCTCGACCTGACGGCCGGTCTGTTCTTGTGCCCCGAGGTGATGCATCGCCGTTCGGAGGATGCCGCTGTTGTAGCCGCCGCATAACCCCCGGTTCGAGGTGAGAACCACCAGACACGATTGTCTGCTGCCCTCGTTGACCTTGAGCAGCGGGTGATCGATCTGCCCCTGAAGGCCGCTGCCGAGTTGTTCGACCAGTTCGGTGATCTTGGCGGTGTACGGCTTGCTGGCCGTGGCGCGGTTGTAGGCGAGCTGATAGCGAGCGGTCGCGATCAACTGCATCGTCCGCGTGATCTTGCGGATGTTCTGAACCGCCTTGCGACGTTTGATGATGGCACGTGCCTTGGCCATGTTTGGTATCCTGAACCGTTACCCGGGCTCTGCAACCGGGAGACTCCGACGGACGACTCATCGCCCGAACGTCATCCCCGCGGTCTACTTCTTCTTCATGAAACCCGCCTTGAAGTTCTTGATGATCTCGATCAACCTCTCCTTGACGGGCGGAAGCTGCTTCTTGGTGTTCAACTCTTCCCACACATCGGCGTGTTCGTCGCGGACGCACTTCAGCAGGCCCTTCTCGAATTCGAGGACCCGACCGAGGGGCAGATCATCGAGAAAACCGTTGACGCCGGCGAAAATGGAAATGGTCTGGTCGACCACGAAATAGGGCTGATACTGGGGCTGCTTGAGCAGCTCCACCATCCGGGCCCCGCGGTCGAGCTGCTTCTGCGTGGCCGCGTCGAGTTCCGTGCCCAACTGCGCGAAGGCTTCAAGTTCGCGATAGGCCGCCAGATCGAGCCGCAGGCTGCCCGACACGGCAAACATGGCACGATTCTGGGCCTTGCCGCCGACGCGCGATACGCTGATGCCCACGTTGACCGCCGGCCGCACGCCCGCGAAGAACAGGTCGGACTCCAGATAGATCTGCCCGTCGGTGATACTGATGACGTTCGTGGGAATGTAAGCCGATACCTCACCTTCGAGCGTCTCGATGATGGGCAGGGCGGTCAACGAGCCGCCGCTTCCGGGCACGACGCGGACTTCAAGCGAGTCCTTGTCGGGCATGGTTTCGAGTTCCTTCTTCGCCTCGGCGATCCCCGGCACGCCGACATACTGCTTGTCGTTGACACCCTTGCGGGTATCCGACGCGGCGCCCTTGCGGACGATGACCCGCCGCTCGGCCAGCTTGCACGACCGCTCCAGCAGACGGCTGTGGAGGTAGAACACGTCGCCCGGATAGGCCTCGCGACCCGGCGGACGCCGCAGCAGCAGCGACAACTGCCGATAGGCGGTCGCCTGCTTGCTGAGGTCGTCATACACGCAGAGCGTTGCCTTGCCCTGCTCGTACATGAAGTACTCGGCCATGGCGCAGCCGGCATAGGGGGCGATGTATTGCAGCGGAGCGGGATCGGCGCTGGACGCCACCACCACAATCGTGTAGTCCATCGCGCCGTTCTCACGCAGCACCTCGACCACCGAGGCCACCGTCGATTCCTTCTGACCGATCGCCACGTACACGCAGATCACCTCGTTGGGCGTGCCCTTGTAGGCCCGCTGGTTGATGATCGTGTCGATGGCGATGGCTGTCTTGCCTGTCTTGCGGTCGCCGATGATCAACTCGCGCTGTCCGCGACCGATGGGAATCATGCTGTCGATCGGCTTGATACCGGTCTGGAGCGGCTCGTTGACGGGCTGACGCTCGGCGATCCCCGGAGCCTTGTACTCCAGCGGACGGCGGTGCGGCGACTGGATCGCCCCCTTGCCGTCCATAGGGTTGCCCAGCGGATCGACCACGCGACCGATCATCGCCTCGCCCACGGGAACCGACAGCAACAGACCGGTGCCGTAGACCTCGTCGCCTTCCTTGATCTCGAGGTAATCGCCGAGAATCACGGCGCCGATCGAGTTGTACTCGAGGTTGAACACCTGCCCGGCGGGTCCGCGGTCTTTGTCTTTGAAGCGAAGCAGTTCACCCGCCATCGCCCGGCTCAGCCCGTAAATCCGGGCGATGCCGTCGCCGACCTCCAGGACCTTGCCCACCTCGGCCACATCGATCTCGGGCCGATACTGGGCGATTTCCTGCTTGATGACCGACCGGATCTCGTCCGCATGGATTCGTGTCATATCTGGTTCCTGCCCGGGGTCAACCGACGTATCGGCCGACCGCTCCACACGTCCAACCGCCGGGCCACGTCGCGCTCGACATGGCCCCTCAGGGCACATCGCCGCAGGAAGAGCATTTCCTGCGAAGCGGGTCCCGTCGCCCGCATCCTGTTCTCGTGCGGCTCCCGCGAACGAATCGTCCGCGATCGCCTCGCACGCCTATTCTTCGGCCGCGTGCCGACCGGCGAGGATCTCGCGACCTCCCCGCTCGCTCAGCTTCTCACGCAGCCGCCAGAGTTTCCGTTTCAGCGACCCGTCATACTGACGATCGCCGATCCGAACGATCAGCCCACCCAGCATCGACGGCTCGACTTTCTCCCGGATCATCGCCTGCCGACCCAGCATCGCCGTGATGCCCGCCTTCAGTTCCGACCGCTGGGCGTCGTCCAGCGCCACGGCCGACGTGACGAATACGTCCTGCCGATCGAGCTGAACGTCCAGACGAGCCTTGTACTTCTCGTACACCAGCGGAACGATCGCCGAACGATGGTGGTCGTTCAGTACCAGCAGAAGGTTCAGGAGCAACTCGCTGACCTGACCGGTAAAGATCTTTGCGATGGCCTGATGCCGATCGTCGTCGTCGACCGCCGCACTGGCCATGAAGTCGGCGAAGTTCTTGTCGCTCCGCATATACTCCACGAGCGACCCGAGTTCCTCAAAAAGGTCCTCGGCGACGCCTCGCTGGTTCGCCAGTTCAAGCACGGCATGGGCGTAGATGTCCGCCGCCTCCAGCGCGATGTCGAGTTCGGATGCCATCAGTTCTGCGTGCCTCCGCCCTGATGCCGGATGTCCTTGAGGGCCCCGGCCACGAACTCCCGATGCTCTTCGGGTCGAACCTCACGTCCGATGATCTGAGCCGCCATCAGCGTAGCGATCTCTGCCGTCTCCTCGTAAATCTCCTTGATCGCATGCTGATGGGCGATTTCGATCTCACGCTTCGACCGCTTGACGATGTCGTCGGCCGCGGCGCGGGCCTCGCCCTCGAGCTTGCGACGAACCGCCTCGGCATCCCGCCGCCCCTCCTCGACGATCGCCGAGGCCTCGGCCCGAGCCTGATTGATCTGGTCGGTATACTTCTTGAGCAGCTCTTCGGCCTGCACGCGCTCGCGCTTGGCCTCCTCGATCGAGTTGCGGATGAAATCCTCGCGGTGCTGCAAAGCATCGAGCAGCGGTTTCCAGGCATACTTGCCCAGGATCGTCAAGACGGACAGGAAGATCAGCAGCGTCCAAATGACGTTGTGCAGGCCGCCCGCCCATATGCTGGGCTCGGCTGCCCCCTCGCCACCGGAAGCGGAGGCCGCCGCCCGGGCCGACAACAGCACGGTCCACACCAAACCTGCCAGCAACGCCTTGCCGGATCGCATCATGTCGTCACCTCGACCCTGCCTGCGCGACCGGCCCTGGGCCGGTCGGTTCTGAAGCCATGCCGCCGCGTCCGAAGCGATCCGAACCTGCCGGATGAGCCGCCGAGGCGGGGCGGCATGGCCTCACGCCATGCCGGAATCCCGATCTACTTGAATACCGCCAACATACAGACCACCACGCCGAACAGCGTGGCACCTTCGATCATCGCTGCGGTGATGATCATGGCGGTGTTGATCGAACCGCTGGCCTCGGGCTGACGGGCCATGCTTTCGACCGCACTGCCACCGATCCGGCCGATGCCGGCGCCACCGCCCATAATCACGAGCCCGCAACCGATCGCCCCACCCAGCGCCCCGGCGCCTGAGTTGTCCAGGAGAATCGATGTAATGCCCTTGGCCGCAGGACTATTGGCGGCTGCCTCGGCCCCCATCGCCACCGACGAGGCGCCCATCAGGACCATCCCCGCGACCATCATCACCAGAAAGACTGTTGACGTCTTTTTGCCCAGATTCATTTGGAAGTTCCTCAAACTGGCGCACCCGGTGGGGACGGATGCTTGTTCCCACATGTGCCATCGCCTCTCGGCCTCGGACCGGCGCCCCACTAGCCAGCCATGGCGTGGTTTTCGTTTCTCGTGCCGAAGGTTCGGGCCCTCCGGCTGAATTCGCCCTCACAGCCTAGTGTGCATGGGCGTGTTCGCCTGCCTCGTGGTGTTCATCGTGGTGTTCAATCACCACCGCCTGACCGAGAAACAGCGTCGTCAGAAACGTGAAGATGAATGCCTGGAGGAAGGCGACGAAGAGTTCCAGCAGGTTGACGGCCACGCTGCCCAGCGTCGATACCAGACCGATGCCCAGGTAGCCCAGGCCAAAACCGAACGCATCCAACGCCTGGCGGATGAACATCAGGAGCACCGCCAGAAGGATATGACCCGCCAACATGTTCGCAAAGAGACGCACTGCCAAGGCGAAGATCTTGGCAAACAGCCCGATGATCTCCACAGGGATCAACAACGGGGCCAGCCAGAGCGGTCCCGGACAGAAGTGCGCCAGGTAATTCGTCCCCTGAAGCCGCAGCCCGTTGCCCACGATCATCACAAATGAACAGGCCGCCAGCGTGCCGGTCGTCCAGATGTTACCGGTGCTGGTCCCCCCGTAGTACGTGTGGTGGAAGATCATTTCGCTGATCGCGTCAAAAGGAACCATACCCAGGAGATTGGAGAACAGGATGAAGAAGAAGACCGACCAAATGTAGACGATGAAGCGGTCGGTATGTTCACCCAAGGCGGGCTTGGCAATTTCGTTCCGCAGATACTGGCAGATCGCCTCCAGGCAGTTGAGCCCTCCCTTGGGGGCCTCCTGGCCGTTCGCACGACGCACGAGCCGTGGCATGATCGCCAGCAACAGTCCGGCGGCCGTCAACTGCATCAGCACGTGCCGGCTGAAGATCACGTACCCGCCGATCGTCGGGAGCGGCACGTCGGTAACGTGGCTCAAGGGATTCGTCGAGGCCAACAGGTCCAACGCCATCATCAGGATGCTCCCATCCGTCGCACCAGACGGGTCAGGACCGGTGTCTCTGCCACCAGGGCCACCACGTAGCTGAGGGCGACCCACAGCAGCAGCGGGCGCAACGGGACCCAGCCCATCACCCCTACCGGCACGACGATCAGCAGCAGAATGAACACCTTCAGGATCACCGCGCCCATCACCATGATCGGCACGCGGCGCGGGTCATGTTGAATGACCCATGCCACCGGCAGGCTCCCTCCCACGGTCGCCACGACACCGGCCAATCCGGCCACAAGCATCGCCGAAACCGCCTCGCTGCCCCCCATCGAGCGTGTGGGTACCAGCCCGGCCGCCAGAGCGACGCCAACGGCCGCTGCCGGTATCAGAAACATCGAGGCCCAATCTCGGGTGAATGAATGGTTCAACCGCTCACCACCGACTTGACCCAGACTCCTACTCTCATCCGCGCGTGTCATCGACCTTACTGCCTTTGGCACGGTCCGACAGAGAGGCCTCCCGCGCCATCTTCAGCCCCTCGCGGATGAGATTGAACATCGAACCGACGAATCCCAGCGCCGCCCCAACCAGCGTCGCCCACGGATTACAGTCCCAATGATGGCCAACCCACCAACCGACCGCCACGAACCCACCGAAGCCGGCGGCAAATTCGACCCCCACCCCGGCATACCGCATCCAATGGTTGTCCGACTGATTCATAAGGTCGCCGCTTTCGCCGGGCAGACCCGGACCGTCAAGGTTACACCACACCCCCAGACAGTCTCGTCAATGAAGCAGCCGGATACGCCTGAACGATCAGGCCGGCTCACGACCCGATCGCCGCGCCCAGGCGATCCAAGGAATTCACACTATAGGCATCTCTGCGTTCCCGTCAAGACCGTCCGCAAAGGATTGGGGTCGTGACGTTGCGATTCGCGACCCGCCGTCGTAGGCTCTATCCCATCTGCTGAGAACGATTATCGATGTGCCGCCGTCTACGGAGGCCCTGTTGTGCCGTCAATCCATCGGTTCATAGAGGACGTGCCCCTGCCCCCCCGAGGACTGCCCCGCTGGTTCTTCGTCCGCCGGTATCAGGCCCTGTCGTTCGTGGTTGCCTTGATGACATCGATCAGCCTCCTGGGATCGGCGTTGTTCATCGCAATTGCGGGCGAATGGCCCTCCACCGTCGACTGGACACTCGATCGGCACCACGTCAAGACCGAGGGAGATATCCTCGGCCTTCGCCAGCTCTCCCATATTCATATCAACGGACAGTCCCCCTGGGAAGTACGATTCGAATACGCCACCGGGCAGGGTCAGCGCGTTGAGGCCGTCGGATACACAACCGACGAAGCCTTCAAGGGCAAGGCCGCGGGGCAACCGCTCTCTGTCGAATACGATCCCGAGAACCCCACAATCGCACGACCGGCCGGCGGCAGCCGAACGCTGCTACCCCTCTGGGTCTTCCTGATACCGCTGATCCCCTTACTGATCGCCTCCGTCCTGTGGGTGGTGCTCGGCGTGGTCGTCCATCGCGCGAAATCGCTATTGCAGGACGGCACGGCCGTGGAAGGACGGGTAACCGACATCCGCGTGAGACGTCACATCCATTTTGGAGCAAGGCACCCGTATGATGTCCACTACACGTTTTGCGATCCGCTCGGTGAGTCCTCTTCCGGCGTGTGCCGAACCTACCGCTATGCCTGGGCCGAGTCGCTGAAGTCGAACTCCCCTGTGATCATCATCTACGACCCCATGAACCCGCGGCGCAATACCCTGTGGGTAGGTCAGGGCGATGAAGGAACCGCCTGAGCGTCAACAGGTGCGCCGATGAGCGTTCCGACACCTCGGACAGCCCCGGCGATTGGTTCGCAGGAGCCACGAGACTCGAGCTGAGACCTCCGGCAAATCGACTAGACGTACCGTACCCTCAGGCCGACCTTCTTGGCTGCTGAGATCTGCCGCCGGTCTGAAGAGACGAACAGGTCGGCATTCCACTCGAGCGCACAGGCCACGTGCAAAGCATCCATGGCGCGCACCGGACTGGACTCAAGAACAGCGGTGGCCGCTGATATGACCGATAGGGTTAGGTTGATGACGATCGCATCTCGCACGTCGGCCGACAGACGTTGCTTGGCCTCTGCATAATCGCCACGCGAGAGGAGCCGTTCCCTCACCCGCCGATTGAGTGCCGAAAGGATCTCCGGAATACAGATCACCGAAAGAGACAATTCGGTCGATCGAAGACAGATGTCATCCACCGTCTGGCTGCCCGCCTCGTCGACGTAGCGCTTGGCGAATGCCGAGGAATCAAGGAATGTCCGCACGGGCGCGTTCCTCCAGGATGGCAGCGGCCAGGCCAGCCCCCTTGGCGGATAGCCTCAGACCCGGCCTCTTCCACGAGGGTTCGCGCCCTTCATCCGCAGACACCGGCCCGATTTCTGCAATAGGCTTCCCATGCCGAATCACGATCAGCACCTGGCCGTTCTGAACTTCCGACAACAAACCCGATGCGTGTCTTCTGAACTCCGTGAAGCCCACCGTCCTCATGAATGCATCTCCCAACAGTATGGTACAGCAGTGTACACAATAATGTACACTTTGGCAACAGTGAGGGGGCCTGCCCGCGGATGACGGGCGTTACACGAAACCCCCCTTTCGGAAGGAATTGGCGGGAACAGACCTCCGGGAGGCTCCTCGCGGTCTGCCGACATCCAAGCAAGACCCCCTCCAACCGCCTTGACAACCCCTCTGCACAGACCTAGCATTGTCTAAACGGGGATTTTCTAACGACTTCGGCGCGGAACACCGACAGGTAAAAGGATCGGGGGTGTGTTCGTGCGCAAGGTAATCAGGGATGTCTCGATGCAACCGAACCAGCAAGGAGGCTCGCCGGTGAATCGTCGAAGACTGCGTTGGGCCATTTTGGGGCTATTCTCCTGGCCACTCCTATCGTGTGTGCCGATCGGTGTCGTCCCTTCAGACTTGAGCTGGCCGGACGTATCGAGCATGGCGATTTGGGGCGTAAGCCCAGATTCCGTAAAGCTTTATGGACGAGACGGGCTCAGTTTACTGGTCCAGTGGACCGATGCAGTCATGCCCGATACGCAGCCAAAGATCTCGCTGCGGCTATTCCGCTCCGATCCGAACGACCCCAACCTGGGCGACCCGAACTTCGCGGGCCCTTACCTGCTGGCCGAGGGCATAGACGCGGTCACCGATGAGCAGGGCGACCAGTGGCAGTTCTCCGGCATCGACATTTACAGCAACCCCATTCCGTCGGGCACCTACAAGGTCGGCTACATCATCGATGATGCAAACGGAACGATTGCCACCGCGTCCTCCAAGGGCACCATCACGATGCCCCTGCGGTTTACCGTGCCCTCCACCGATCTGACCATCTACCAGACCAGCGGTCTGGTATTCCAGTGGGACTCCCTGGTCCTCAGCGGACGGGTTGACATCGCATTGGCCAAGGACCCCAACGACAGCAATTCAATCGCCTACGTGAATAAGACGGGCATGATAATCGGCATTGCCACATCACAGCCGTTCAACGGCACGGTCTACGACGCCAACGAACCCAATGGCAGGCTGGTCACACCCGACGTGTACTCTGTGTGGGCCCGTGTCTGGCTGACCGGCGGAAACCCGCCGTTCTTTGTCCCCGCACGCGGCCGGCTGACCATCGTCAAGGATCCAAACACGTGATTCTGCCGGACCCAACGGCGACGGCAGGATCGATGTGAACCGCGACAAGGGGCGGTCAGGCATGGCGAACCTTCCGTCAAGACGTTGCCTCAGACCCGGCGACCAGGTATCCACGATCGAGAAGCTTATCGGTGGGGTCATTCTGCTGGTGCTTGTTGCCCTGGGCGGCGCACTGGCCGCCAGCTTCCTGATGCATGGCGGGACCGACCGCCCGACACCGGCCGCGTCCGCTACGTCCCGATCCGCCGAACCTGTCACGGCGTCCACCGCTGCCAAGGCCTTCGACTTGCCCAGGCTGGACGTGTCAGGCTGGACCGGCCCCCATCAGGTTCAAACCTACACGCCCGAAACGGTTCATCAGAAGATCAACGGGCGCGACGGACTCTATCTGGCCTTTGGCATCGTCGGTATGACCTTTGGTAACTACAAGCACAGCGGGCGCGAAGACCGCTATGTGGATGTCTATGTCTACGACATGGGAGGCGTTTTCAACGCCTTCGGCTGCTATCGCACCGAATACGCCGAGAATATGCCCGCGGTGGCCTTGGGAAGAGGCGGCTATCGAGCGGAACGCAGCGTCTTCTACTGGAAAGGCCATTCTTACGTGCAGCTTGTCGCCGGCGACGGGGTGACCCCGGAGGATGATCCTCATATCGCCGGGCTGGCCTCTCAGATCGCCGCGGGGATCACCGACGACGGCTTGGCCCTCTGGGGCGACGATGTGTTGCCCAAGACGAACCGCAAACCCAACGGCCTTGGCTACGAACGGATCAACGCCTTCAGCCTGGACTTCCTGGGCGACGTGTTTCGGGCCGATTACGTCGAGGGCCAGGCCCAGTATGCGATGTTCATCCACCGCGCGGCGGATGCCCAGGCAGCTCGACGCGTCCTGGATCAGTACGCCACGTATCTGAGCAAACACGGAAAGGTGGTTTCCCGGGAAGACTCGCCGGGCGGACAGACGATGGTGGGTGAGGCCACGGGAATGTACGACGTCATCTTCTGCAAGGACCGGTATCTCGGCGGCGTCAACGGTGCCGAAAACCAGGCCCTGGCACGCCAGCGAGCCGCCGCCTTCCGCGATGGTCTGAAAACGACCGTAGTAACAGCAACGGGACCATCGACCCCGCCGAAGTAACGCGGTAAAGTGGTCCTCATTGCCCCGAAGGCTGCTCCGTCCCCCGATTCAGAAGGTTTCCGCCCGGACCGACGGCAGCGCGGGCGCCTATCGCAGGCAATGACAGTGGAAGAGTCCATGCCCAACACAAACGAATCCCACACAGCGGATCAAGGAGACACCCCTCAGTGTCCGTTGTCGCGTCGCAAGGTGCTCCGTGCCGGTGCCACGCTGGGTCTGTTGGGGGCCGCCGCGGCAACTTACAAGTTCATGTACGATCCCAAGGGAGATCGCGGACTGCCGCGTCCGGAAAGCCGCAAGCTCAAGGACTACTTTGCCGGACTATACGAACAGGCCGTGGGCGGATCGTGGCCGCGACTGAGCGTCGCACGCGGAACAGATGTCGCCAAGATGCTGACCGCCATTCTGGAGCCCTACGGAGGAATGGGGCGATTCATCAAGACCGGGGATGTCGTACTGCTCAAACCGAACGTCGGCTTCGCCAGCGCCCCGTCGATCGGAGCCACCACCAGCCCGGAACTCGTCGAGGCCTGCGTCCGCGAATGCCTCAAGGCCGGCGCAGCCCGTGTACTGGTGGCCGACAACCCCATCGCCACGCCGGAAACGGCCTTCCTCAAGTCGCGGATCGGTCCGGCTGCCCAACAGGCTGGTGCCCAGGTCATGCTACCCAGCCAACCCGACTTCGTCCCCGCCGAAATACGCCCACTGCGTCCCGATGCCGCCAAGGGCGAATCTCTGGGTTCCTGGCCCATCTTCTGGAAGCCCATGGCCCAGGCGACCAAGGTCATCGGCCTGCCCACGGTCAAGGACCACAACCTGTGTTCGGCGTCGATCTCGATGAAGAACTGGTATGGACTTCTCGGCGGACGACGCGACCAATTCCACCAGGCGATCGACAACATCGTCAGCGACCTGGGCCTGATGGTCAGCGCCACGTTGATCATCGCCGACGGCACGCGTGTCCTGATGCGAAGCGGGCCGACCGGTGGACGACACACCGACGTCAAGCCGGCCAACACCCTCGTGGCCGCCATCGACCCCGTCGCCTGCGATGCCTGGTGCTATCAGAACCTGCTCGATCGAGACCCCGCAAAGCTGCGGTATCTCGAACTGGCCGAAAACAAGTTTGGTGCCTCGTCCGGACTGAAACGCTTCGCTCAACGCGACTGGCAGGCCTACAAACGGCAGGGACTCATTCGAGAAGCCACCGTGGGCTGATAAGCGAGAAACGTCCCCTCCGCCGTATTCTCTTCAACAGAAGAGGGTTCGCATGTACGGGCTAACCCCATCGGGTGTATGATCGTCCGCGACGTTCATGGAGTCAGCTCAACAAGAGGAGGTTACTATCCATGATGTCGCGGACACTCCCCCCAGGATGCGGGATACGAATCAGTCTCCCGACCGGTCGCATCTTCCCCGGACTGGCCATCGGTATCGCGCTCAGCGTCTGCGTCTCGACGAAAACGCTCGCCGAACAACCCGCCCGGGTGAACCCGAACACCGTCCGAGACCGACTCTGGGTCTGGGCCCATGAGGCAACCGTATACGACGGTGCATGGGGTCTGCCCGGCCCTTCACGAATAACCCCTGTCGAGGGGGCCTGTTACATGGGCATACCGAACGTGATCTTCATTCGGTATGAGGGCAAGCCCGTGCCGCCGTTCGAACAATACGCCGTGCCGTTCAAGTCTTTGAAACGCGTGTACTGGTCGATCACAGGGGCGGGTGGCGCCACATCGGACGAGGAACGCGCCCACGTCTTTCGTCTTGCTTCCGCCATGCCGAACATCACGGGCGTGTTCATGGATGACTTCTTCCAGTTCGACCTCGGTGAAAAACCCCAGTGGCTGGCCGAGAACAAGCCTCGGTTCCCCGTCGAATTGACGATCACGTTGCCCCAACCGCTGCCACTGACGCAAATCGAGCTGACGCAATCGAGCTGGCCCAGCGGAGACTACCGTTCCGCCGATGTTGCCGTCGATGTCACACCGGACGGTCACCAATGGACCCCAACAGCGAAGAGCACCCTGCCCAACGAGCCCGAAGCAGTCGCAAAGATCGCGCTGAAGTCCGGATCGCACAAGGCCGTTCGCATCCGAATTCTGAGCACACATGACACGCAGGGGTCCGGAAGCTGTGGTTTGCGCCGGGTGCGACTGTGGTGTGGTGATCAGGAAGTTCCGTTACGCAGCACAGAGTTGCGAGCCGGCTCAACCTATCCGGGGCACGAGGTCCGCCACCTCCTCACCGAGACCCCAACCACCCTGCCACAGGTTTCGGCCTCGCTGTCTGTTCAGCAGTTGCAGAACATCCGAAAACAGCTCGATGTCGGCGGGCGGCGGTTGGACCTGGGCGTCACGCTGTACACCCATCAGCTAACCCCGAAGATCCTGCCTCATCTCGAGCAGTGTGACGTGGTGTCCCTCTGGACGTGGAGGGCCCGAGACCTTAAGGACCTGGAGGCCAGTTTCGCGACGCTGAAGGCCATGGCCCCCAACCGACGGATCCTTCTGGGCTGCTATATGTGGGATTTTGGCGACCTGAAACCCATGCCGATCGACCTGATGCGGAAGCAGTGCGAGTTGGGCCTTCAGTGGCTCAGACAGGGACGTATCGAGGGGTTGATCTTTCTGGCCACCAACATCTGCGACCTGAACATCGAGAGTGTGGAGTGGTCGCGGCGGTGGATTGCCCAGGTGGCCGATCTGCCGCTGTGATCGCCCTGCGACACCCGAAAGCGTCTGCGCAAAAATGAACAAGCGGGAACTCCCTCAAGTTCCCGCTTGCTCGCTTAACCCACTCGGCTCGTTAGAACTTCCGACTGTCCGACCCGCTCGACCGATCGACAGCCTAGTGCCCCCGATCTGGACTGGTCTGGCCAGTCCCTCGCCTGGAACTGGAGAGCTGCTCCTCCAGCTTGGCGATGATCTCGCCCAAAGGCATCTGACTCTTGCCGGTGGGGGTGCGCCAGCAGACCGCGCTGCCCTCGTTTAATTTCTTCTCCAGTCGTCGATACGCCAGAATCACCGTCGAGTGATTCCTGTTTCCCATGAGGCGGCCGATCTCCGGAAAGCTCATCTCCGTATGCTTTCTCGCCAGATACATCGCGATTGCGCGTGCCAGCGCGATCGTCCGTGCCTTCCGCGACGTGTGGAGATCGGCCGGTGATAAACCGAAAAACGCCGAGACCACTTGTTCGATGTTCCCCACATGGACCAGCGGTGTGGTTCTGGTGATGTGGTCTGCCAGCGCCTGCCGCGCCAGCCCCAGGGTAATCGGCTCGCCCACAAGCTTGCTGAACGCCGCCAGCTTGATCAGTGCCCCCTCCAACTCACGGACATTGGAATCCAGGTTCTCCGCCACGTACTGAACGACCATCTCAGGCACTTCCCGCTGCATGACCGCCGCCCGACGGCGGAGTATCTCGCAGCGTGTCTGGTAGTCCGGAGAGTCAATCTTCACGACGATCCCCGAGACGAACCGGTTCACCAGAGATGCCGACAACTGACCGATCAGCTTCGGATGTGAATCGGAGGCCATCACCACCTGCTTGCCCACCGATTCAATTGCATTGAACGTGTGGAGGAACTCCTCCTGGGTTGCCTTCTTGTTGGCCAGAAAATGAACATCGTCGATGATCAGCACATCCGTACGACGAAAACGTTGGCGGAATTCCTCGACCGCCGAGGACCTCAAGGCAGCCAGGAACCGATTGGTGAACTCCTCACCCGAAAGGTAGGCCCATTGAAGCGTAGGATGCTTCTCGGCAATGGTGTTGGCGATCCCCTGCAGAAGGTGGGTCTTGCCCAACCCGCATCCGCCATGGATGAACAGCGGACCATACCGACCATTGGGTGCCTCGACCACGGACAAGGCCGCGTTGTAGGCCAACCGATTGCTCGCCCCCACCACAAAACTTTCCAGACGACCGCGAAGCTGACGCAACACGGGGCGAACCTCAGGACGGCACCGCTGTCCGATGCGCCCCACGACGGGAGCGGCCACCGAATCCGCCTGCCCGTCCAATTGTCGCCTCTGCACCCCTTTCATCAACTCGGGATTCACCGAATAGGCGATCTGAACGTTTCGCCCCGTCACCTCACGAGCCGCCTCGGCAATCTGATCCGTAAAATGCGTCTCGATCCAATCGCCAATAAAGGGATTCGGCACGCCGACTTCCAGCAACTCGTCCGTCAGAGCGAAACGGGTCGAGTTCTTGAACCACAGACTGAATCGCTGCGAGCCAACCTTTTGTGCCACGCGACCCGTAATCTCAGAAATTGTATCAGTGGACAGAAAATCCACAGTCTTCCCTCCGCTCTGGTAAAGCGGTTCAGAAGCCAAAGCGTCATCAATTATCAGCGTTTCTTGTCGGCAGGTACGACAGACCGCGCGTCGTAACCTTGTTCGAGTCGATATGGCCGATCAAGGTGATGGGAATGTTAACTATCCAAGGGCGGAGGGTCAATGCCCCGAACTTTAGCAAATCTTTTCCACACGAACTGGACGTTGTTCTGGGAAAGAGTTAGGAACCGAAAAAAAATCTCGTGCACCACTTGCTCACAACCACTGCAGACTTGTGGAAAACATGTGGACAACACTGCCATCACGTTGCCTATCTGGCTTTGCTATTTAGGGTTAGAATCCAAGCCACACGCCGTAACGTTTCATGAAACCCCGTTCGTACGTACAAATTGCAGGCGGGCTCATTCGAAGCATCCACTGCCACCGTGACATACGCAACTCGTTCTAGAAAAGCCAGTTGCATCACCTTGGCCAAGAGGACTCCACCCAACCCCCGCCCGCGAAATGCCGGCACGAGCCCCATGTACACCACTTCCAGACCCGATCTTCCGGCGGCGCTGGAGAGTAGAAGGCATCCCGCATATTCATCTAAGTGTTTTACTAAAAACCACTTATGCGGGTCGAACTCCCCGGACGCCTTGTGACCTTCTATCACATCTTCGATGTCCCGCAGACCGGCCAGACGTGGACAATCCAGGCTATTCACGTATGTCTGACGAATGACCTCCGCGAAAAGTCCGTGATTGGAGCGGTCATACGGTATCCACTGAATGCCGGAAGCCTCTGGCACGGATGGAATGGGCAGCGTGCTCAGGCGCTCAAGGTAGATCAGTTCGGCCAGTCGCTGGAAGCCGCATACTCGAAGCAGATCGGCGTCCTCCTCGGCCTCCGGAGGGACCATCGCTTGAAACATCCGAATCCCCCGCCGTCCGCCTGCCTGAAGCAACCGCCTCAGCACCTCTTCCATGGTCTTCTGGTGTTCCACATGAAGCGACATGGCAGGGATAAACACCAGCGAGGTCTTGCCGGGCGAATCCACGCAGAACGCCCCGCATACGATCGCCTTCCCCTCGGTCGCCACCCACAGTCCCTCGGGAGGGACACGACTTCCGCCGACACCGCTCAAGAAGGCCTTCACCTGAGCCTTGACCTCCCGAGCCCGAAGGCCCGGCCGGTTCAGGACGAGGGTCAGGATCTGGTGCAATTCCTCATCCAACGCTGAACGAATCTCGATCACCGGCTACTCCGATACTGATAATGGGTCGCGCGCCGTTCGCCGGATCGGAGCCGACACCGACGTGCCCGGGGGCCACATCGCCCCATCAAAGCGGCATTCGTCAGGATATCAAGTGGCTTGACGGACATTGACAGGCTTAACTAAGATTCAGAAGAGAAATAACCCCTGGAGGTAAGGCAGGATGATCTGCCAACGATGCAAGAAGAGTAATGCCACGGTTCACTTGACGGATATTGTCAAGAACGAGAAACGGGAGAAGCACCTCTGCGACCAGTGCGCGGCCGAAGAGGGTATCACGATCAAGACGCATACGCCGCTCAACCAGCTCTTGAGCAACTTCGTGATGCAGCAGGAGGGGGCACGCGAGCTGGCCAACCTGACGTGCGAGCACTGCGGGATGACCTTCCTGGAATTTCGCAACAATGGGCTCCTGGGCTGTCCCGAAGACTATACAGCCTTCGAGAGCGCCCTGCTGCCGTTGCTCGAACGGGCCCACGGCGAAGGCGCTACCCATCATGTCGGCAAGTCTCCCAAGGCCATGACCGATGAATCCGAGCGCCGCCAGCGAGACATCGCCCGCCTTCGACGCGAACTCAGCCTGGCCATCGAACGCGAAGACTACGAGACCGCCGCCGCCCTGCGGGACAAGATCAAGGCGGTGGAAGAAACATGAACATTGACGATCTGACCAAACAGGCCGGAGAGTGGTTGAGCGGTACGGGACCGATGGCTGACATCGTGATTTCCTCACGCATCCGGCTGGCCAGGAATCTGGCGGGCTTCCCGTTTCTGAGCAAAGCAACCCCCACGCAGCGGGCCGAACTTCAGCGATTGCTCCGCGCCGCCATCGAGAAGGTCAAGCTGAAGGAAAACCTCTTCTACGTCGACGTCGATCGCATCGACGACCTTGACCGAAAGGTTCTCGTCGAGCGGCATCTCATCAGTCGGCAGCATGCCGAGAGCCAGGGCAGTCGCGGAGTCGCCATCAGCAGCAAGGAAACCGTCGCGTTGATGGTCAACGAAGAAGACCACCTCCGCATGCAGGGCCTCCGCAGCGGCCTCCAGCTCGACAAACTCTGGGAAGAAGCCAACCGCATCGACGACATGCTCGGCGGACGTATCGAGTTCTCTTTTCATAAACGCTATGGCTACCTCACCGCCTGTCCCACGAACGTCGGAACGGGCATGCGGGTTTCGGTCATGCTGCACTTGCCGGCCTTGCGGATCACCGGAGAGATGGAACGGGTCATTCGCGCCGCGCGCGACATGCGCCTTGCGGTTCGCGGCCTCTACGGCGAGGGCACCGAGGCGGCCGGCGACTTCTTCCAGGTCAGCAATCAGACCAGCCTGGGCCGGAGCGAAGAGGAAATCATCGACGAGTTCAAACACATCGTCATTCCCAAGATCGTCGACTATGAACACCAGGCGAGACAGGCCCTGCTCAAGGACAAGGCCGTCGCCCTCGACGACAAGATCTGGCGAGCCTACGGACTGCTGACCACCGCCCGTGCCATGAGCAGCGACGAGACGATGGCATTGCTCAGCCACCTGCGAATGGGCGTCCATCTCGGACGCATCGATCGGCTGAACATGGGCGTGCTGAACGAACTGTTCATCCTGACCCAGCCGGCACACCTTCAGAAGCTGCGAGGTCAGTCTCTCGACGGCGAGCAACGAAGCATCTGGCGCGCCGACTACATCCGTCGGCGGCTCGGAGCCGAGAACTGAGAATGCCCGCCATGCCCGGATGATGTCCGTCAGCGACCTGTCGAAGTCGCCGGATTATCGTCTCTTGACGTGCCCGGAATCCGTAGTTCGTCCCTGGTGCGGACTTTCACGTCCCCGTGACAAACTGCATTCGAGGAAACTGGTCGGCAATCAGACCGCCGTCGATGATGATCGACTGCCCCGTCACGTAGCGCCCCGCTTCGCTGGCCAGGAACACCACCGCCCCGGCGCACTCCTCGGGCGTCCCGTATCGGCCCAACGGAATGTGCTCGATTGCATACTTGCGGAACGCGTCGTCCAGGTTGAAGTCCTCGCCGATCTCTGTGTCGATCAGCCCCGGATCGACGGCGTTCACCGTAATGCCGTGCGGCCCCAGTTCGATCGCCAGCGATTGCGTAATGAGCTCCAGAGCCCCCTTGCTCGCGTTGTAGGGTGCGAGCATCGCCTCGGCGACACGTCCATTCGTGCTGCCGATATTGATGATTCGGCCCGCGATCTTCCGGTCGATCATGTGGCAAGCCGCCGATTGCGCCAGGAAGAACGGCGCCATCGTATTGACACGAAGCGTCCGCTCGAACATGGCCACCGTGACCTTATCGAAGGCCACCAGGTCGGCCATGCCCGCATTATTCACCAGAATATCCACCTGTCCCATACGGCTGATCGCCTCAGACACTACCTGAGGAATGCCGCTGACATCGGCCAGGTCATGCTGGAGCAGCTCGCACCGCCGCCCCATCTGACGTATCGACTGCCGGAGGGCCTCGGCCTCGTCCTTGCGGGCGCGGTACACGATGACCACATCTGCACCGGCCTCCGCCAACGCCATGCTGATTCCCGCGCCGATGCCGCGCGATCCGCCCGTCACCAATGCCGCCTTGCCTGTCAGGTCAAAACATCTCATGCGTCGAGTCTCTCCATGTGAAATCGCCGGTTCGATGCCGGTGCCCTACGGCAGAATCGTAGCACGTCGGCATCCGGGCGGACACCCCGAATCGTGACGGATCACCGGCCGAGTGTCGCCAGCACCTCCAGAACCTCCAGCCGAACCTGATCCGCCACGGATCGATCGCGATCGGAGAACCACCGATCGGGGTTGTACTTCGCCACGCGCCGCGGGCCTTCTGCCAAAAGCTGTTTCGCCCGCGAGATCTCCGGTGAACTCCGACCCGCCTTCTCGAGTTGCTCGATGCGGCCCCTCAGCATGTGAAGGTATTCGTAGTCCTCGACCCCCTCGCGGACCGCTTCCCAATGCTTGCTCGTCGTGATGTGGTCCGGCGCAATGTACGCTGGGCAGAACGACGTCGAGCGAGCCAGATACTCGCACCATGAATTGCCGTATCCCGTATCGCCATAGGCCCAGAAGCCCATGCCCACCGCCCCATGAACCCAGCAATACCACGCCTGAAGCCGGTGGTACGAGTAGGGGTCCAGCAATCTCGCCGGACCCGAACAGAGGTAGAACCACAGCTCGCGCCGCCCATCTCTAACGAACCGACCGTAGTAGCTCTCCGCCTTCTGGCCGAACTCGCAGTAGATCCCCAGATTCGGGCAGATCGCATCGCAGGCCTCCAACATCGCCACCTGATCCGGCGTGCCGAGCTTCTGGTGAATCGGATCGATCCAGATGTTGAAGAAATCGGTCGCCGCCTTGATGGCCCGTGCCCAGGCAAGAATCTGCCGATCTTGCTCGTCGGTCTGCGGCTCGTCGACGAGCAATACGCCGACCTGCCGGGGCTTCAGACCCCGTTCCTTGCAGTGCTCGGCCCATGCGGCGAACCACTGCCCCGCGACCCTGGTGAATTCGGGCGTCCCCATCGCGTAACCGGCCACCGAACCGCCCACGGACATGAAGACCAGGTAGCGGCGGGCGCCCTTCCAGTCGTTCAACCATCGATCGAACCGTGAGAAGTCGATCGACCCTGGCTTGAGGTTTCCCGCGGCGTCGAGATGACTGCGCTGCGGTGCGCCGATCACACTGGAATGGCCCCACGGTGAATCGACGAAATGCTCGCGCATGTCGGCAACGGCCTGACGCTGATTGCCCGCCGTGATACCGTAGGCATAGGGCTCGTCGGTGTAGTCCCACATCCCCAGCGAAAGCGCCGGCTGCCGGGGAAACTCGATGTCCTCTACTCGCAGCCGCAGCGGAAGCATGCACAGAGGGGCCTCCGACAGCTTCAAACCTCCGCCATCGCGAGTGGCGTTGTAGATCTCGATCTTCATCTCGTACAAACCGGCTGCCGTCCACTTCGGATTAAACGTCAGCCAGACCTGCCGTGTGGTGCCGGCCGGAACCGTGACGGCATCGGCCAGATCGGCCTTGCCCGACAGCTCCGGCAGTGCATCGGCCACCACAATCCCCTGCTTGGTGTCGACGTGGTCCACCCGATGAACCGTGACGAAATCCGGACGACCCGGCTTATCCGTGGCCGCCGGAGCCCCAACGATCTTCAGGCAGACCAAAGCATCCGCCGCGTCGGCCATCGTCATGTTGAAGGCAGCCGAACGATATTCCCCCCGCATCATCCGAATCGACAGATCGGGCAAGCCCTGGGGTGGCGAAGTGGGTGCCTCCAGAATCCCCAGCGGGTCCCACCGATTCTTCTGCCATACCACCAGCCCCTTGAGCCCTCGCGCCTGAAGCGCCGGCGCATGACAAGCGAGAATTTGACGGTGAAGTTCGTTCAGAGGAACGACGGCCGAAAGGGCGTTCGGATCGCTCACCACTACATCAGAGATGCGCCGCACGCATTCGTCGATCTGCCGAACGACCTCGTCTCGCCGTTCCGCCGGAAAACCGCACACAGTGACAGCCTTTCGGACCTCCGCCGCATCCGTCCGCAATCGCCGCTGCATTGCCTGAGTACCCGCAGAGGCCTTGAGATACTCCCCCACGTCGCCCACACTGCGACCGCCGACCGGCTCGGCAAGCCACTCGTCCTTGCCGCGCCATACCTCGATCTCATCGCAGAATGCGTAGGCCCCGTCGGTAGCGATAGCGAACTGCACGAACCGTCCCTTCGTCTTCAGCCGGTCCGTCCAGTAGGTGTGAACCCCGTACTTGGCCGCCTCAGGGATTCCATGGTCCGAGGACAGATCCAGCAGATCGCCCACCAGGTGGTAGTCCTTGCCGTCTTCGCTGACGAAGAGGCCGATCTGCAGCGGCCAGGCAACGCCGGCCGCCCCCGCCGCCGTCCGATACGACACGCCCGCGACGGGCTGAACCGTGCCCAGGTCAATCGTAATCCGCACCGCACTCGTGTGGCTCCACCCCACCGTCCCCTTCTGCGTCCAGAAGTGTCCCTGGCTGAGGACGCTGTCGGTCAGTTGCGTCCGATCCCCGGCATCCGTGCAATGTTCGTAGTTAGGAGCCGGAGCCAGCATGTAGGGCCTATGCAAGGCGACGTTAACCAAACCGGGACGGGTAGCCGGTCCCGGCGAGGTCTCTGAGACGGCCATCACGATCATCTGAAGGACAGTTGCCAGCACTCCGGTTGTCATATGTCACCTCTCAACATTCCGATCCCACGCGACAACAATCGATGATACGCCCGTGTTGACAGAGTCTAGCCGACCCCCCGCCCCCAAAGAAGCACACCTCGCTGCCTTTCGCCCCACACCGGACCGAACGTCCGTCCGACCCGCAAGCCGATCCGCACAGGCCGGCCCCCCCAGCGGCAAGAGAGAATCTGAAGCCGGATCCGATGCGACCGGGAACGGAGAATGCGTCACAAAAGATCTCCCCGAGGAAGCGTGACAATCGGTCGAGACGGACGTATTGTACGCATCGAGAGCGTTGCCACGAAGTGCCCGCTCACGTCGCGCGTCGGTTCTCCAACCCGGGAACCCTTGTGTCCTAAAGGATGAAAGATGATTCGTTCAGCATCCCACACCCTTATCGTAGCCCCTTTCACTATTCTCCTGTCACTGACATCGTTCCTGTTCGCGCAGTCGGCCACCCCCGACCTGCTGTCCCTGGCAAGGCTCCGCGAGGGGCGGACCGGCCGAAGCAGCAGCTCGGCTGCCGATTGGCGCAATGCCAACGGCGACTGCCGCTCGATCGACATCGGCCAGACCCTCACGCTGGCCGACATCACCGGCCCTGGCGTTGTCACGCACCTATGGTTCACGATCATGGCTGAAGAACTGCACTGGCCCCGAATGGTCACGCTGCGGGTCTTCTACGATGATTCGGAAGTGCCGGCCGTCGAGACTCCGATCGGCGACTTCTTCGCGATGGGACACGGCCTGCGGACAGATGTCACCACCGAACCCATAACGGTCAGTGCCGAGGGACGCGGACTGAACTCCTGGTGGCCGATGCCCTTCCGCAAACGTGCTCGCCTGACCCTCACGAATGATTCCACCTCCGCCCGCATCGACTCCGTGTACTTCTACGTGGATTGGCAAGGGCTGCCCTCGCTGCCCGATGACGTTGGCTATTTCCACGCCCGCTACCGCCAGGAGCACCCCTGCGGCGACGACGACTACCTCATCGCCGACCTCCAAGGCAAAGGCCACTACGTCGGCACCGTCCTGTCGGTCCGCAACATGTACCACGGGTGGTTTGGCGAGGGCGACGACCGCTTCTTCATCGATGGCGAAGAAGAGCCGTCGCTCCGCGGCACCGGAACCGAAGACTACTTCGGCCAGGCATGGGGCTTCCGAAAGCTCTGCCAGCCCTATCACGGCGTGACGATTCTCGAAGGCGGCAACATGGCGGGCGATCGCATCACGGCCTATCGATGGCACCTTCGAGATCCGGTCGTGTTCAGCAAAGCACTGAAGGTCACCATGGAACACAAGGGCAGTACCTACAACCAGTTGGGCATCCAACAGACCCGATTCGTCTCCCGAAAAGACTGGTTCAGCAGCGTGGCCTACTGGTATCAGCAGGGAACGGGCAAACCGTTCAGCAAGATGCCGCCGGCCAAAGAGCGCGTCATGCCCCACAAGCTGGTTTTCGGCAAGGACCTGCTCAAGGTAGCCACCTTCGAACCCAAGGGCATCGTTCGTCAGGAAGCGATCGGCTTTGTCTATGTGCCGACGGACGTCGGGGCCAGCTTCTCCGTACCCTTCGAGATCGAACGCAGCGGATGGTATGACATCGAACCCTGGCTGGCCTACGTGGTGATCACCGGAATCTGGGAACCCCTGGTCGACGACAAGCCCACGGTGGGACCCGTTGACACGTGCGACCCGGCCACCGATGTCCGCCCCGTCCCGCTCGGGCTGATATATCTCCAATCCGGAAAACACACGTTGAAATTCGTCAGTCGTGGCGTCTCGCCCAAGAGTCCGCGACTCCTGCCGGCACGGCTGACCGGCGGACTGGGCGCGTTGGTCATCACCGAGATCCGGATACCGCCCATCCCCGGAAAGACGCAGCCCAGCCCGGCCCCGGCTCCCGCAACGCAGGCCGGAAAGTAACGCCGGACGCCTGCAATCGGAGTCGGCCGTCTCAGGCGATCGGGCGGCTTGCATCCGTCGCCGGGGAGCCGTATGGTTGGCGACCGCCGCCTGAGTGCTGCGGCGTGCGTGTGTGTCTCCGGGAGCCTGTCGTGACGCCTCGTGCAAGATTGCGGACCGCCTTGAGCTTCACGGAGCCCGATCGCCCGCCTCACTTCGAGCAGATGTTCGAACTGACCGAAGAGGCGTTCGGCCTGAAGGAGGTTCGGGAGAACGAATACGCAGCGGCCGAAACACGGGATCAGCAGGAGCGGCTGTTCGCCCGAAGCGCCGAGGTCTACCGGCGAATCGTCGAGGAGTTCCGCTGGGATGCCGTCCTGACCTGGCGACCCGCCGCCCGCAACGAGGCACAGTACCGGTTCATCCCCTTCCTCAAGAAGGTCCTGGGACCCGACATCCCCGTCGGCAGCTTCATCTGGGATTCCTCCGTGTCGATCGACACCGTCAAGGACTACATGGCGTTCGCCATTCAGATCTACGACCGCCCCGATGAAGTGCATGCCTGGGCGAGACAGATGCTCGATGCCGCCCTCGAACACGCCAGACGGCTGGTGGACGCCGGATGCGACATCGTCGATGTCGCCAGCGACTATGCCTTCAATCCGGGCACGTTCATCTCGCCGGAACAGTTCCGTGAGTTCGTGACACCTTACATGGTCGAGCTGGTCGGATTCCTGCGGCGCAACGGGGTGATCGTCATCCTGCACTCCGACGGAAACCTGATGGCCGTCATCGATCAGATCGTCGAGATCGCCCCGCACGTCCTGCAGTCGATCGACCCGCAAGCGGGCATGGACATCGCCGAGGTCAAACGGCAGACGTACGGCAAGCTGGCGCTGATGGGCAACGTCGAGTGTCGATGGGTTCAGGAGGGACCCGACGATCGCATTCTGGAATCGGCACGTTATTGCCTCGACCACGCCCCACAGGGCGGCGGCTACATCTACAGCACGAGTAACACGATCTTTCCCGGAGTTCCGCTGAGGAACTATCGGCTGATGTTGGAGTATTTTTGGAAGCGGTTCCCCGTCGAATCGGCGCATGCAGACGCCGGACCGGCCGAATGGGGAACCCAACCCGCGAGGAGGTGCCTGAGATGAAGATCGGCATCATCGGATCGGAGAACAGTCACACCATCGCCATCGCCAAGATCATCAACATCCAGAAGAAGGTGCGTGGATGCAAGGTGGAATACGTCTGGGGCGAAACCGCCGAGTTGGCCCAGGCCGCCGCCCAGGCCGGGCAGATCCCCCACATCGTCACGACGCCACGGCAGATGCTCGGAAAGGTCGACGCCGTCGTGGTCGACCACCGCCACCCCAAGTATCACCTGCCGGCCGTGAAGGCCTTTGTCGAGGCGGGCATCCCCACCTTCGTCGACAAACCGTTCTGCTACCGGGCGAAAGAGGGCAAGGCGTTTCTTCGGATGGCTCGGAAAGCCGGGACGCACCTGACCAGCTACAGCGTGCTTCAGCACTACGACAGCTTCAAGACCTTCCTCAAGCAGCTCCCATCGGTCGGTACGATCCGGTCCGGCTGGAGCTACGGACCCTGCGACCTCAAGAGCACGTGGGGCGGCGTGTTCTTCTACGGCATCCATCAGGTGGAGGTGGTGCTTCGGACCTTCGGTTACGATGTGCGGTCGGTTCAGGTGTGCCGCAATGGATGGAAGGATGCCACGGCACAACTGTTCTATCCGTCAGGCGTAATCGTCACCATGGCCCTGGTGAAGGAGGGCTGCCCCGGCTTCGGAATCGGTGCGGTGGGCAGCCAGGGAGTCCTGTTCTCGAAGCTCGACGGCGGACCCGATCCCTATCTCAACGGAACGCGGACTTTCACGACGATGTTCAAGACCGGCCGGCGCCCCCTCAGCGACGAACAGATCCTCCGTCCCGTCGAGGTGCTCGAGGCGATGGAGAAATCCGTCCGGTCGGGGAAGGTAGTGAAGGTATAGCCGATTCGGTCCACCCGGCGTGCCCTTTGCCGTCGGCCGTACGGCCCGGGACCCTCGTCGCATTGCAGTGAACGCGCGGGCAGCACTTGAAAGAACCGCCCCTTCGCCCGCATGATATGCATTCAATGGCAGGGCCGGCCGGCTCGCATCAGTCCGATGCGCAGGGTCGGCCGCCCCCAGACCTCTGTGGCTGTAGAAGGAGCGGCTTGAATGAACCGTATCATCCCGACGTTGATCGCGTGGACGTTGTCCCTCTGCCTGGTGGTGGGAATCGCAGGCTGCCAGATCAAGCCGGCCGCCCAACCCACTCAGGAACCCGTCGCGGCCACGAAGTATGTCCCCCCCTCGGCACCCATGGATGTCAGCTACTTCCTGCGCCGCATGGTGGACCTTGAATGGCTTTTCGGCCATGAGCCCGGTGTGACCTGCAAGCAGTTCAGCAGTTACGATCGCCAGACCCGGATCGACGAGAAGGGCAACCGCATCAACTGGGAGGCCAACGGCGATTGCGGCCACTTCCTCCGCAAAAACGCGACGGAAGGCAATGTGATGGCCGAGATGGACGGTCCCGGTTGCATCACCCAGATCTGGTCGGCGAATCCGGGCGGCACCGTTCGCATCTGGCTCGACGGTGAGGAGAACCCGTCGATCGTCATCCCGATGCTCGAACTGCTGAGCGATCAGGGGCAGCCGCCGTTCAATGAGCCGTACAGCTACCAGGCTCGCCCGGCGCCGGGGAACTCGGCCTCCAATTGCTACTTCCCCATCCCCTACGCCAAGAGCTGCAAGATCGCAGTGGTCGGGGCAGAGATGTACTACCACGTCGACTACATCACCTATCCGACCGGCGCACCGGTCGTCACGCTGAAGCTGCCGCTGTCGGCCGAACAGCAGAAGGTTTGCGACGAGGTGGCCGCTCAAATCCGCCGCAACGCCCCGGTCCTGCCGCAGAAGTTGCAGAAGATCCAGGTCACGACGCACAACATCAAGCCGGGGGGCGAGGGCGATCTGCTGCGGTTGCCCAAGTCCGGCGGAGGCGTGGTCCGCGAGTTCAGTCTGAGTCTGGCCTCCCCCGACAAGTCGCTGCTCCGAAAGGCCGTCCTCAAGATCTACTTCGATGAAGCGCAGGAACCCGGCGTCGTCACGCCGCTCAGCGAGTTCTTCGGCACCGGCTGGTATGCCACACCGTTTGAGTCACTGCTCTGCCGCATCGACGACAAGGGCGGGATGACGTCGTACTTCCCGATGCCGTTCCGCAAGTCGTTCCGCGCCTCGGTGACCAACATGAGCAAGACGCCGCTGACCGTCAGCGCCGTCGTTCAGGTGGCCCCGGCGAGCAAGGCGATCCAGGGCCCGCCGATGTACTTCCACGCGATGTACCGGCGCGAAAACCTCGGCACGACGTTCGACTATCCGTTTGTGGAGAATCTCTTCGGAGCCGGCCGATACGTCGGCACACTGCTCAATATCGACAACCCCCAGCGGGGCTGGTGGGGCGAGGGCGATGAGAAAGTCTGGGTCGACGACGACAAGTTCCCGAGCTGGTTCGGAACCGGCAGCGAGGACTACTTCAACGACGCCTGGGGCATGCACCGTCACAATCGTCCGTACGAGGGCTGCCCCCTCATTCAGGAACCCGACGGTCATCATCGCAAGACCAGCATGTACCGCTGGCACATCCTCGACAGCATCCCATTCTCCAAACAGTTCACCATGACCATCGAGAACTATTACAAGCACTGGGGGCGTGTGCCTTCGGACTACTCCTCGGTGGCCTACTACTATGACATGCGTCGAGAGGGCCCCGATCTGTTCAAGCCATTGACGCTGGCGGACCTGCTGCCGTGCAACTTCCGCCCGGCCGGAACGATCGAGGCCGAAACGATGGCGTTCCCCGCCGAATCCAAACGAACGCTGGAACAGCTCACCGAGCTCGACCTGGCCGATCAGACCAGCGGCACCGGCGCCGTCCTGTTGTGGGCCGAGCCGAGCAAGCCTGCGATGCTGCCGTTGGGCGATCTCAAGGCGGGCGTCTATCGCCTTCATGTGTATCTGCTCTCGAAGACCGAAGCCCCCGGCCTGGTGGTCAAGGCCTTCGACATCAAGGGCCCCGACGGCAAACCGCTCGCGTGGTTCGTCCCCGGCAAGGTCGCCGAGAAGATCGCTGCCGGCGGATCGTCCCAGGAACTCGGTGTCATCGTGATCACGGGCGACAAACCGGTGGCAATGGCGTTCCCGCTGGCCACCTCCGCAGGAACGAACCTCCTGCTGGATGCGGTTCGGCTGGATGCGGCCCCTCGCCGGGAGATGGAGGCCGAATCGATCAAGTGGTCCAGCCCGGATCATCTGGTAACTATCGAAAACGAATACGGCAACCCGCAACTGAGCGGATGGGGACACGTCAAGCTCGACAGCTATTCCATTGGCGGCCTGGCCTCTATCAACGTGAACCTCAAACCGGGAGTCTACGAGGTCGAGGCCGGGCTCGGCTGCGGCCCGGACTTCGGACAGCTCCGTGTTCGCTACGAACTTCTGCCGCGGCAACTGGTAACCTACGACGGCTACGCCGAAAAGGCGGGACAACGAGTCCACAACTTCGGGCGGTTCGAGGTCAAAGATCAGCCGCTCAAGCAACTGACCTTCATGGTCTGCGGCAAGAACCCCGCCTCAAAGGGCACGAAGATGACCATCGACTGGATCGAAATCCGGCCCTGCCGAACGCTGTGGGGTTATGAGGGCGAGTCGATGAAGGTGCTGAAGATCGAGCACGGAGAGGTGGGTCCACAGGAACTCGGCACCGCCTTCTCGGGCAGGACCCAGCAGTGGGTCCGCTTCGGCGACGAGAAAGGGGTTGTGCAGCTCGGCTTCAACGTGCCTCAGATCGGCAAGTACGACATCGTCATGGCCTTCTGCAAGAGCTTTGACTATGCCATCGTCCAGACGTTTATCGACGGCAAACCCATCGGCCAGAGGATCGACATGTACAACCCGACCGTCATACCAACCGGCCCCATGAAGCTCGGCACGCTGGATCTGACTCCCGGCAACCACCTTCTGGAGTTCCGCGCGGTCGGCAAGAACAAGGAATCCAAGGGCTACTATATGGGCCTCGACTATATGGACCTCGTACCGGTCAAGCCGTAGGCCACTGGGCGAAGCTATAGCCACTCCAGTGTCCCGGCCCTCATGAGGGGACGAGGCCGCCTTTCTCCCCGTGTCGGGGAAGAAGGTCGATGGGCCACATGTCCCGGTGTGGAGACATCAAGGATGACCAAGCCCGAACAGAGCGGCCCCGCGCGAGGGCGTTCCACCCCGGCGGGTTCACCGGGCCTTCCCCCTGAATCGACCGGTCTATTGGCGCGACTCCGTGGGGTCCGACCAGACGACTGGATCGCCGTTGGCGCCCTGCTGGCGATGACGCTGGCCATCTTCTGGCAGGGATTGTTCGATCGAGAGAACCTGGTTCGAGAAGACGCCGCTTATCTGCTGCAGTGCTACTACCAGTTCGCTGCCGACGAGGTCTGCGCCGGACGGTTTCCCCACTGGAACCCGTTCGCCATGTGCGGCCTGCCGTTCCACTCCACGCTGCAGGGGGCCCTCCTGTATCCGCTTCGCTGGCCGCTGTTTGTCCTGAGCTGGCCGGTGGGATATGCCCTGAGCCTCTGGATTCATTACTTCCTGGCAGCGTTGTTCTTGTACATCCTCATTCGTACGACTCTGAAGTGCAAACCGCTGCCCTCATTGATCGGAGCGATGAGCTTCACGTTCGGCGGGTTTACTCTGGGACACCTGTCGCACCCCAACTACTATCTGTCATATCCATGGTTTGTGCTGACCGTCCTCCTGATCAGTCAAGCCCTCATCAAGCGGCGATGGTCCTATGCCATCGGCGCGGCCATTCCCGTAGGTCTGATGGGCCTGGTAGGCTCCGTCCACATGCTGCTCATCCTGTGCTTCGGTTTGGGCGTGTGGAGCCTGGCTGAGGTGATCCTGGGAATCGTTCGACGGATACGCTCCGGAGAGGGTTCGGCCGGCGCGATTCTCTGGCCGGGAATTGCCGTTGGGGTGGCACTGGCCCTGGGGGCCGCACTGTCGATGGCGCAGATGCTGCCCGCCCACCAACAGACGGGGCTGAGCAGCCGCGTCGAGGTCGGGTGGGAGTTCATCACGGAGATCTCCGCGCACCCACTGCGAACGCTCATACGCCTGACGGTACCCTTCTACTGGGGCAACTACCGCCTGGGGTACTGGGGCGAGAACCTGTTCCACGAACAGACGTTCTACATGGGCGTGATCCCGCTGATCGCCGCCGTGACCGGGGCGGCCCTGCGATGGCGCGATCCGTGGGTCGGCCGATTGTTGGGATTGATCGTAGTAGCCTTCCTGGTCGCCGCGGGCAAGTACCTGCCGGTCTATTGGGTGCTGTATAAGCTCGTTCCGTGGTTCGACCGGCTTCGCGATCCGGCACGGCTGCTGTGTTGGGTCCAGTTCGCCGTCGCGTGTCTGGCGGCCGTCGGACTCCAGGCCCTGTTGTACGACTTGGCTTCGGCCAAGGCCGATCGCCCTCAGGAAACCCGCGACAGACGCCGGCGCCCCGACGCCAGTCAATCGGAACCGATACCCGTCCCTCGCGGGGCAAAGGTCGCCGCCGTCGTCGCCGGCGGATTGATTCTGGTATTGATCGTCGGCTGCCTGCTTCGACTGTCGGCCCTGGCCGACAATCCGGCCTCGGCCGTCGAGGGTCTCGGGGCCTCCGGACAACCGGAATCGCCCCAGCAGATCCACCAGGCTCAACTGATTCGACATATGGCCTCGAAGGTCATGCGCGACGGCGACGGAATCACCTGGCTGGGGATCCTGGCCGGCGTTGCCTCCGTTCTCGCAGGGATCGGCCTGGTGGCTTTTCGCCGTCTGCCGCTCCCGATCGCAGCGGTGGTGCTGCCTGGATTGCTGGCCGCCGACCTGGCGATGTTCTCCGCGGGGATGATCAACTACTCCGACATGGACCGCCCCATCCTGAGCACTCCCGCCCACGCTCGCTTCCTTCAGGAGCATCTGGGAATCGACCGCTACCTGTGTCTTCGCGGCCGCGCAGACGAAGTAGCCCTTCACCGCGGGTTGCTCTGGCGCATTCGCCACGCCATCGGAGGCGGGGGCGGCATCTTCCACACACCACAACAGGAAATACTGCTGAAAGTGCTGTGGGGACGAAACCGCCGCGCCATGAACCTGGCAGGGGTCCGGTACGTCGTGATAACCGCCCCGGATCCGAAACAGCGCCTCCAGTCGGCCTTTCAGGACGACCGTGTCGCCATCATTGAGAATTCCCAGGCGATGCCCAGGGCCTTTCTCGCCCGGGAGGTTCGTGTGGCCCCCGACCCGAATGCGATCCTGGCCGAAATCACCGCCGGCAAGAGCGATCTGCTTGACGTGGCATGGCTCGAACAACCCGTAGAGCCGCTGCCGCCCGTGACGAGCGGTCCGGCCGACCGCGGTACCGTCGAGGTCGCCTCTGCCGACCCCGGCCGGCTCGTCATGCGGACGCAATCCAACGCCCCCCGCCAGCTCGTACTCACCGAAACGTACCACCCCGAATGGCAGTGCAAGGTTGACGGCAAACCGGTGCCGATCGTCCGTACCGACTACAATTTCATGTCCGTCCGCCTGAGCGGGAAAGGGCATCAGGTTGAGTGGTGGTATGAGCCCACGCAGTTCAGAAGAGGCCTGGCGATCACCCTGACCACGCTGGCCCTGATCGTCGGTGTGTTGTCGATTCTGGCGTTCGTTGAACGACGGGGTCGATAGGACAGCCCCTGCTGCGACTACCCATCGAACGAACCCGTAAGAGGGAACGTTCGACGTCTACTTGTCGCCCATCTGTTCCATGACCTCATCTGGAATATCGAAGTTGCTCGTGACGCTCTGAACGTCGTCGTGGTCTTCGAGTTCTTCGACCAGACGAAGGAGCCTCGCCCCCTTCTCAGCGTCAACAGTAATCGTGCTCAGCGGGATGCGCAACACCTCGGCCATCTCGGTTTTGATGCCTGCGGCCGCCAGGGCGGTCTTGACCTGCTCGAACTTGGCCGGATCGCATGTGAGTTCCCACGTGTTGCCGTCGAGCCGATAGTCGCCTTCGCCGGACACGGCGATCTCCATCACCTGGTCCTCGTTGGCAGACTCGGCGCTGAAGGCGAACAGCCCCTTGCGGCTGAACTGGAATGCGACGCAATTGGTCGCCCCGAGACTCCCGCCCGCCCGTTCGAAGATCTTGCGAATCTCGCCGGCAGTGCGATTGCGATTGTCGGTCAGTGCCTGGGCCATGACGGCCACACCCGCCTGACCATACCCCTCATACAGCACATCCTCGAAGGTCACCCCTTCGAGTCCGCCGGACCCCTTCTTGATGGCCTTCTCGATGGTGTCCTTCGGCATGTTGGCTTCTTTGGCCTTGTCGATGGCATAGCGAAGAGTGAGGTTCTGATCCGGATCCCCCCCTCCGTTCTTCGCCGCAACGATGATACGACGAGCCAACTTGCTCCAGAGACGCCCGCGGCGGCTGTCCACCACCGCCTTCTTGTGCTTGATCCGCGCCCAATGGGAATGCCCTGCCACGACATGGTCCTCCCATGCTCTAAGCGACCCCACCCGTCCGGCAAGTCCCCAAGACCCCGCCAGGATGGATCACATCCAATATCCCCAACACTATTTTCCGGCCGGCTGCGTCGCCACCGAACCCTTCGGCGCCGTGCTCGTTGCCGGACCGCCAATCACCACGGCGACCACCGGCTCCTGCCCCTTCTCCAGACACCCCAGCTTCTCGCGGACGCGAGGCAGCAGCTTCGGATCGGCCGATTCCTTCTCCTCGGCCAGCTCTTTCTGGCCCAGCTCGGCTGCCTTCTTCCAGCTCTTGGCGGCCTCATCCCGATTGCCCAGCCGCCACCATGCATCGCCGAGATGATCGTAGATCACCGCATCCTGTCCGCCCTGAGCCCGAATGGCCTTGCCCAACAAGTGCGTGGCGCCCCGGAAGTCACCCTTCTTGTAAAGCGCCCACGCCAAGCTGTCCATGTAAGCGGAATTGCGAGGCTCCTCACCCAAGGCGAAGCGGAGCATTCGCTCGGCCTGATCCAGGTTGCGGCCCGCATCCGCGTACGTGTAACCCAGATCGTTGCACAACCCGGCATCCTGAGGCTGCTTGGCGTAGAGCCTCTCGAGTTCCTTGACGGCCTGTTCTTCACGACCGATACGATGGTACACGGGCACCAGCAAGACCCGCGAATAAGCCAGCCGAACCTGCTCATCGGTGTTCTTGGCGACGATCTCACGGGCGCGGCGTTCGGCCTGATCGTAACGTTTCGCGGCAATCAGAACCTCGACCTCCAGGGCATCGACCTGATCGTCCCGCTCCGCCTGAGGAATCTGGGATAGCACCTCCATCGCCTCGTCATACCGCTTGGCCTTCAAATGACTCTGGGCCAGCATCAACTGATAGAGACGAGCCTGCTTCCCTTGAGTGATCGCCGCCCGTGCCAGTAGCGCCGCATCGTCGTACCGTTTGGCGTTGGTGAGCACCAGCCAATGCTGTCCCATCAGCCATTGGTCCGTCGGATCGGCCTCCGTCCACCGCACGACGGTCGCCAGGGCCTGGTCGTACTGCTTAGCCGCCATGTACGCCGAGAGCAACATGCCGCGGCGAGAGTTGCGCCGCTCGTCGCCCGGAGTCTTGGGGTCGTCCTCCTTGCGATCCTCTTCCATCGCCAGCTCGGGCTCGTCGGGATCCCGCTTGTCGTTCTTGAGCGGCGCGGCGGACACCCACTCCTCGGCGAGTGTGACGGCCTCCGCGGCTCGACCGGCCTCCTGAAGGGCCTCCATGAGCGTGCGCCGGGCCGCCGTACTCGACGGGTCCTCTTTGAGCCACTCCCGGGCCGAGGCGATCGCCTTGTCCTGCTCTTTCATCAGGTTGTAGATACCCACCAGCCTCAGACGATACGCCGATCGGCGGGTCTTGTTCGAAGCCAGTGTGATGAGCTTCTGAAGCACCTCCACCGCCCGCGGGTTGTCCTGGGCATCGAGGTAGATTTCATTCAGCGCCACCCACCACGCCTCGCGATTGGGGTGCTCCCGCAGCAGTCCGAGCATCCACTGGGCCGCACTGTCCTGATCGAGACGCTTGCGGCAGATCTCGGCCATCATGTGCCGGGCCTTCTGATACCCCGGCGAAAGCTTCAGGATCTGATCGAGTTGCTCCGACGCCTTCGTGTAGTCGCGGGTTGCGTAATAGCTCGCCGCCAGGTCGTAACGCGTCTCGATGTCCTTGGGCAGCTCGGTCAGAATGTCGCCCAGCAGCTTCCGGTAACGTCCGATGTCGCCGCGGGCCATCATGATCGCCAGGCACCGCCCCAAAGCCGGCCCGCTGCCCCCCGCCCGGCGAAGACGCTCCAGTTCCTCCTGAGCCTCGTTCCCTTCGCCCTGAGTGAGCAACAGCCGAACCAGACGCTCGCCCGCCTGATCGTTGCCCGGTGCCACCTTCAGGGCCCGCTGATACTGCTGCTGTGCCTTGTTCCGCTGTCCGACGCGTTCGTAGAGTTCGCCCAGTGAGACCATGGCGGCGACGCTCTTGGCATCGGCCTGAATCACTGCCTGGTAGGCCGCCTCGGCCGGCTCGAATCGATCCAGACCGTCGAGCCCCCGCGCCATCAGATACATCACCGACGCATCCTTCAGACCGGCCCGGGCGGCCTTCTCCGCCACGTCGATCGCCTTGGCCCACTCGAACCGCTCGATGTACAGGCGCCCCAGCGCCAGGTACGCCGGCAAGTACTTCGGGTTGGCCTCCATCGACGTGTCGAAGCACTTAATCGCCAAGTCCTGACGATCGGCTCCAAACGCCACCCATCCGATCACGAAGCACAGGGCGAAGTTCTTGGGCTCTTTCTCAAGCAATTCGCCGGCACGATCGACGATCTGTGAAGCTATCTTGGTCTGCCCACCCATCTGAAGGGCAACCCGCATGACGCGGGCCTGGATTTCCGTCCCCCCCTCCACCGCCTGAGCCAGCACGCGGAGGGCCTCGACCCATCGATCCTGATCTACCAGCAGAATCGCCAGCCGTTCATAGGCGATCACCAGCTTCGGATCGACCTGAATGAGTTTGCGAAGGATCTGCTCCGCCTCGGCCTTCTGTCCAGCGGCCAGCAGCGATTCGGCCAGCATGACGCCCAGGTCGCTCCGATCCGGGTGGGCCTCGACAAGGGTCCGAAGCTCGATGGCCAGACGATCCGGTTGACCGGCGTCCTTGAGAATCCAGCCCATCAGCTCCACGCCGGCCTTCGTCTGGTCCTTCGAGAGAACCAGATCGCGGGCGACCCTCAGGGCCCCATCCGTAGTCCCCATGCGGGCCAACGACTGGGCATAACGAACTTTGGTCCGCAGATCGTTCGGTTCGATCTTCAGGGCCCGGGCGAATGCCTCGGAGGCCTGCGCGTAGCGATGCAGCTCCAGAGCCGCCTGCCCGATCATCTGGGCCGGCCTCGCCGGCCGCGAGCGAATCACCGCCAGCAACTCGCGATTCTGAAGATAGGCCCCATACGGCGGATGAGTCGCCTCTTCAAATGCCTCAAACTGCTCGATCGCAGCGGAAAGGTACCCCTGTCCCATCAGCTCTTCGGCCAGGTAATAGTGCGACAGGATGGTCTCGGCCCGATTCGAGCTGGCGTTCGAGCTGAGCAGCGCCAGACGATACCGCAGAATGGCCTCCGCAGAATCCTTGGCCCCGGAGGCCAGCCAACCCAACAGATACTGACAGGCGACATCATCGGGACGGATTCGGGCGGCCTCGCGAAGATGGTTCCGCGCCTGCCCCACGTTGCCCGATCGAGCCGCCGTGCGCCCCAGCATCAGATGGGCCTCGAAGCTGCCCGGATCGTATCGCAGGGCCTTCTGAAGCTCCTCGATCGCGTCGGCGTTCATCCAGGCCTGGAACATCTCCCGGGCATTCAGATAGTGCTTGATCGCCTGGGGAGGGATCTCCCGGTTGGGGTCTTCCGTCCCCGCAGGCATGACGGCGACCGGCGGAATGCTCTCCAGCGGCAGCAGCGCCACCGCAGGATCGATCCCCGGACGTGTTGTCGTCGGAGCCGACGTGGTCGTCGGACGGGTTTGCGGCGAACCACCTTGCACCCCACTGCGAGATCGCGCGAGCCCGTGACACCCTACAATCCCTGCAACAGCAACGCAGGGCATCACAAGCCACCACCGATTGCGCATGGGACGCTCCTAGGGAATGACCTTATTCAGCCTGTAGGTGATGATCCCCGAAGCCCCCGCCTGCTTCAATGCCGGGACCAGTTCTCGTTCGACCCGTTCCTCCACCACAACCTCGACGGCCACAAAATCGGCCTCCGCCAGCGAAGACAGCGTCGGCGACCGCTCGGCGGGCAGCAGCTTCAACACCGCATCGAGAGACGATCGGGGAACGTTCATCTTCAACCCAACCTTCTCGCGGGCCTCAATCGCCCCCCGAAGCAGCAGCGCAATCGATTCGATCTTCCGCCGCTTCCACGGATCCGCCCACGCCGTACGGTTGGCAATCAGCCGCGTGGTGCTCGTCATCACCGTTGCGACCTCGCGAAGGTCGTTCGCCAGCAGGCTCGAACCGGTCTCCGTCACGTCGACAATGCCGTCGAGCAGCCTCGCTTTGACCTCCGTGGCGCCCCAACTGAATTCGACCTTCACGGTCAACCCGCGCTCCTGGAAGAAACGCCGGGTCACGCTGACCAGTTCGCTGGCCACGATCTTGCCGTCGAAGTCCTCCACACGGCGGATCGGCGACTCGTTCGGCACCGCCAGAACCCATCGAACCGGCCGGGCCGTCGCCTTCGCGTAGATCAGCTCGCACACCTCCACCACGTCGCTTTCATTCTCGCACACCCAATCGTGGCCGGTCAGTCCCATATCGAGCACGCCGTCTTCAACGTAGCGGCTCATCTCCTGGGCACGAAACATGATGCATCGCAATTCGGGATCGTCGATCGACGGGAAGTAGCTTCGCGACCCGAGCGTAATACGAAAACCCGCTCGCGAGAACAGGTCCAACGTCGAGTCCGACAGGCTTCCCTTGGGAAGACCAATACGCAGGATGGATTCCGACTGGGGCACTCTGAACTCCTTCACATATCTCCAATCATGGTGCAGCCCGCTGAAACCTGGGAACTACCTCGAACGGCTCCGCGGACGTCTTGCCGAATGTCCTGATGCCTTCTTGCCGGCCCGAGGGGCCTTCGATGGCGTGCCTCGGCTCGGCGAAGCGCCCCCGCCTTTGGTCGCAACGACGGGTCGAGACGGGCGTTTCTGTGCCGGAGATGCCTTGGTGGCAGGTTTGGACGGACGGGCTCGCGTCGCTGCCGACGGACGCACCGCCTTCGGAGAGGCCTTGGGAGCCGCCTTGAGGGCAGCCTTCGCCGCCGCGGCCGCCTGAGCCGCCGCCTGGCGAGCACGCAGCGTGGCCATGGCAGCGTCGAACCGCTCTTCGCTGTACCGACGGAAGAGCGACGTAAACGCATAGGACTCTGAGGCCGGAATCACCCGCTGGAGAAACGCCTGCACTTCCTGCAGCGTAGCCTCCGGGTCAACCAGCTCCTCCGCCTGAAGCACAGCAAATACCTGTTGGTCGACGGGAATCGAATGCCCCCCAAATGACATCAGGCCCACGCCCGCCAGAACCATGGGGTCGACACCCTTGAGCATCTCAATCGCCTTGAGGGCCTCCCGCTTGCCTTTCTCCTTCAGGTTGTCCAGGCTCGGGCTGTGATGGCGCCGGTAGACCTGGTTCAGCGCGTGGACGATCTGGGTGGCCTTCTCGAAGGCATGGGGAAAGCCCGATCCCATCAGTTCCACCAGATCCGGCGGATGGCTCACGCGGAGTTCGTTCAGGTCTACCATGCTGGATCGGATCCGATCCAGCATCTTTCGGGCTCGAGCCAGCGTCGTGCCCTGAAGCAAAATGCCCAGCAGAAGCTGATCCGTAGGGTCGGCAGGCTCCTTCAGTTGGGGCTTGCCGTGTTGCTGTCTCAGCCGGGCGTACAGTCGGTTGATCTTGCGGGCGTACTCGGTGGCGTGCCTCATGCGATTTCTCCCGACAAGGGATTGGCGTCTCCGACCTCGCCGGTTGGATCGGGCGAATCGGCCGGTGATGCCGGCGCCGCCTCGGCGGCACGAGCCTGGCGTTGAGCATCGATCTGCCGCAGTTCCTCGCTGATCTGGTCGATCAGCTCCATCGTCTTCAACTGCTTCTTGATACCCCGATCGGCCACAAACCGCAGTTGCGGACAGTGGCGGGTCGTCAGGCTCTTGGCCAGGATCGTCTGCAAATAGCTTCGGGCATGTTCCAGCCCGGTCATCGTCAACCGTTCTCGCGTCTCATCGCCCATCACGCTGACGAAGACGCGGGCGTGCATGATGTCCTCGCTCACCTCAACGCGCGTAATGCTGATCATCGTCCCGAGTCGAGGGTCCGACAGCCTCGTGGCCATTGCCTGACTCAGGACCTGTCGGATCGTGCTGGCCAGCTTCTCCGTGCGACGCGACATAGTCTAATACAACTCAATCTCATAGGTGATCAGGCCGGCGTCCCTCGCCATCCTGAGTTCGTCCACAATCTTGTGCAAACAGCTCTCCACAAACCGCGACTCGTTGGCGACCATCGCAATGCCCAGAACCGCCCGCTGATGGCAATCCAGTGCATCGACCTCCGCCACCGAGATATTGTGCGAGCCGGCCAGGCGGTCCTTGAGACTCTTGATCACCCGGCGCTTGTCCTTCAGGTTCACGGCCCCCATCACGTGGAGTTCGGCCCGCAACACACCCACGATCATGAGCCACCTCGTTACCCGCCGAGCACACTGCCGGATCAGCTCAGCTTGCGGGCCACATCGACGATCTCATATGCTTCCACCGTGTCTCCAGAATGGATGTCGTCGTAGCCCTGTATCTTCAGGCCGCACTCGAACCCGGCCCGAACCTCCCGCACGTCGTCCTTGACCCGACGCAGTGAAGCGATCTCGCAGTTGTCGCGAATCACCGCTCCGTTGCGGATCAGACGTACACGATTCTGACGGCCGATCACGCCGTCCTGGACATAACAGCCGGCCACGGTACCGACCCGGGAAATATTGAATACCTGGCGAACCTCAAGCCGCCCCTTGTACTCCTCGCGGTGCTCCGGCTCCAACAGACCTTCCAGGGCCTTGCGGATATCGTCGGTCACCTCGTAGATCACCTTGTACAGCCGGATGTCCACGCCCATTTCCTGAGCCAGCCGTTTGGCGCCGTCATCGGCTACAACCCAGAAACCGATGACGATCGCGTTGCACGTCGCTGCCAGCGTCACATCGCCTTCCGTAACGGCCCCGATCCCGTCCAGCATGATCCGAAGACGCACTTCGTCCTGGGGGAACCGGCTCAACTCGGCACGAAGTGTCTCCAGCTTGCCGTGCGTGTCCGACCGCAGAATGACATTGAGTTCGGGCACCTCGCCCGCCTGCCGCTGCCGGAAGATCTCCTCCAGCGTCTTGGGCTTGGCGGCCTCGGCCAGAGAAGCCGAACGCGCGCGATCCTGTTGCTCCTGGGCAATCTCCTTGGCCAGCCGAAGGTCGTCGAGCTGATAGAATCGCTCCCCGGCCGTCGGAACCACGTCCAACCCGCTCAGACGAACCGGCGTACCCGGCGTGGCCTCCTTGAGCGCCTGCCCGCGGTCGTCATGCATCGAACGAATCCGACCTTGAGCCGTTCCGCACAGGATCAGCGAACCCGCCCGGAGGGTCCCCTCCGTCACCAGCAGCGTCGCCACGGAGCCTTCGCCCTTGCGCTCCTCGGCCTCGATGATCCAACCGGTGGCCGGCACATCCGGATCTGCCTGCAATTCGAGCAGTTCGGTCAGGGTCGTCAGGTGCTGCAGGAGCTCCGGAATCCCCTCTCCCGAAACGGCCGACGTCTTGATCACGTCCGTTTCGCCGCCCCACTCCGTCGGGGTGAGATTCTCCTCGGCGAACTGGCCGTAGATCCGGTTGATATCCACGCCCGGCAGATCGATCTTGTTCAGCGCGATCACGATGGGTACGTCCGCCGCCCGCGCGTGGCGAATCGCCTCGCGTGTCGTCGGCATGATGCCGTCGTCGGCGGCCACCACAAGCACCACCACGTCGGTCATGTTGGCCCCGCGGCTTCTCATGCTCGTGAAGGCCTCGTGACCCGGCGTGTCGATGAACGTCACGTCGTAGCCGCCCTGTTTGAATCGATAGGCACCGATCTGCTGCGTGATCCCGCCCGCCTCGCGATCGACCTCACGCGACTTACGGATCGCGTCCAGCAGCGATGTCTTGCCGTGATCGACGTGTCCCAGCAGCGTCACCACGGGGGGACGCGGCTCCAGATGGCCCCGAGTCCGCTTCTCGAAATCCTCCCTCAGGAGATCCAGGCGGCTGCGGGCCTGCCTGACGACCAGATCCACGCCAAACCCTCCTGCCACCTGCCGAGCCGTTTCACCGTCGATAATATCCGTGATCCGAAGCATCTTGCCCAGCTCCGTCAGCTTCGGAAAAACCCGGGCGAATCCAATCCCGATCGTCGAACAGAAATCCTTCAGTGCGATCGGCTCTTCGATCTCGAACGCCTCTTCCTTCGGACGGCCCACCGGACGCGGACCCGCCTTCGTTTCTGCGGCACGACGCCGAAGCCCCCCGCGCTCGCCGGCGGCCTTCAATCGCTCTTCTCGCTCGATCAGGTCTCGATCGCGGAACTCGCGAATGCGCTCCTCGGCCTCCTCCGGACTCGCTCCGGTGCGCCGCGGGTTGATGCGATGCTTGGCGGCCTTAGCGGCCTTGGCGGCATCTTCGGTTTCCCCCACGGTTTCTTTCTTCTTCCCTCGCCGGATACCCGTCTCGCCCCCACGCTCGGGCGGAAGGATCGGTGGCATCGGACCGCTTCGAACAAACGATGTTCGAGGACGAGGACGAAACTCCGGTTCCGGCGTCCCCATACGAATGACCTGGGGGCCCTGCAACTGAGCGGGGGCGGGACGCAACAACTGAGGACCTGCCGGAGCGATCTTCTCGGGCTTGGCGGACGATTCCTCCGCTTCCGGCGCCTCGGCGGCCAGCTCTACCGATTCCACTGACTCCTCCTCTGAGACAGCCGCCGGAGCTTCCCCCTCCATGGCAGGCACAGCAACCTCCCCCGGAACAGACGGGGAAGACTCAACAACTCCCTCTCCTATAGGCTCTGCCGGCACAACCTCCACAGTGAGAGGAGCCTCTGCCGATACTTCAACCGGTGTCTCAACCGACACCGGCTCTTGAACCGCTCCGAACGCCTCGGCCACCGGCTCGACGGAAACCTCGGCCACCGCGGCGGGCTCAGCCCCCTCACCCGGCTCGCCCTCGACGGATGCCCCGCCTTCAGTATCGTCCTCGGAAAGGGCCACCGAACCCTCGTCGCCCTCGCCGTGTCCGACTCGCCTGCGGCTTGTCTTCTTGCGAACGCTGTCGAGGTTGACTCGCTCCGCCGTTTCCGCAGCGGTTTCGTGACTCCCCTCGCTGAACCACTCACGAATCGTCGCTTCGAGGCCGGCGGACAGTACGGCCATATGATTCTTCAGATCAAGGCCTTCGGCATGGCACTTGTCGAGAATGGCCTTGCTCGTCACACCCAGCTCCTTGGCCAGAATGTGTACCCGCATTTGCTTTGCCAAAGACTGTCCTCCGATATACATTCGCCACCCGCACCCAACCGATCCGAAAGACCTGTCGAATCAACCGGCACTGGGCGATGAATTCTCCTCTGGAATACTCGCCGGACTCTCCACAGGTTCCGGCGAGGCCACCGGCAGCTCGGCCTCGGCAACGGACAACTCCTCCGCCGGAGCCTCGGCAACTGCTTCTTCAGCCGACGCGCTGCGAAACGCCAGATCCTCCGCGCCGACAGCCGCATCACCCGATGCGGCAGCAGCGGCTTCAGCGGCAGCCGCCGCAGTGGCCGCCGCCTCAGTGGCCTTGGCCTTCTCGGCGGCCTCCTTGGCCGCCTGCATTTCGGCACCGATACGCTTGGCATGCTCGCTGGCAATCGTGATGATCCGCTCGGCCACTTCGCGTGTCACACCCAGCTCGCCGAGCTCCTTCACCAGCGGATCGACCCCCACCTCTTCGACGTCCATCAAATTGACGATCCCCAGGGCGATCAGCTTGTTGAAGAGCACATCCTGGACGCCCTCGATCGTCTTGAGGACCTTCTCCATGTCGTCCAGGCCCTTGTTGTATTCACCCGGCGTCAGGATATCGATGTCCCAACCCGTCAGGCGGGCCGCCAAGCGGACGTTCTGACCTCGCTTGCCGATCGCCAGCGACAACTGATCCTCGGCCACGACAACCGTCGCCCGATTCAGTTCAAAGCACAACGCGGTCTCCTGAACCTCCGCCGGTTTCAGCGCGTTGCCGATGAGAATCTGGGACGATTCGTTCCATCGAACGATGTCGATCTTCTCGCCGCCCAGTTCGTCCACAATATTCTTGATCCGGCTGCCGCGCACCCCGACGCACGCCCCCACGGCATCGACACGACTGTCGATGCTGCTGACCGCCACCTTCGTGCGATAGCCGGCTTCACGAGCCAGAGCGCGAATCTCAATGACCCTCTCGGCCACTTCCGGCACTTCCAGCTCGAACAGACGACGGATCAGATCCGGATGCGTCCGGCTGAGGATGATCTTCACGGCATGCGGCGCCTCGCGCACGTCCAGCACCATCGCCCGAAGCCGTTCCCCGGGGTTGTGCGTCTCGCCGGGGATCTGCTCGCTGCGAGGCAGGAACCCCTCGGCCCGCCCCAGATTGACCACCAGGGCGCCCCCTTCAAACCGGGACACCGTACCGGTCACGATCTGCCCTTTGCGCTCTGCGAATTCCTCAAAAATGCTGCCCCGCTCGGCCTCGCGTATCTTCTGAATCATCACCTGCTTGGCCGTCTGGGCGGCAATGCGCCCCAAGGCGGTCATGTCAAAGGGCTGCCCGTTGCGCAAGGCAATGATGTCACCCGTCCCCCGATTGATCGTACAGGTGATCTCGTCCGTGGGCGCACTCGTCTTGCGGATGGCCGAAATGATCGCCTGTTCGAGATCGGCGAAGACGGCGTCCTTCTCGATATTCCTCTCGCGGCAGATGCCGTCGATGATGCGCAGCATGTCAACGTTCATGTCATCAACCCTTATTCACTTGTCGCGCCCGCGGCGGACTGTCCGTGGAGCACTTCCTTCATCATGCCTTCACCGGCATCGGGCAGCGCGGTCACGCGTTCCTCAATCCGGCAAACAAAAAAGTGGGCACCGCACAGCCGCCCACTTTCGGACCCGAAGCGATCTGAATGCGGACTCACCCCGCTAACGCATCGCAAGCCCCCTTTCGATGCGTCTCAGCCTACCTGCATGGACCACCCCGTGCTCGTCCAGTGGACTACGCACGGGAGGTTGCTCCGTTGCCGCTCAGGCTGATATTCACACCCGCTTCTCCGGGTTCGAAAAAATGCACCCGGCTCATGTCCAGGTGCATCGCCAGGTCCTGTCCTTCACGGACCCGGCTGTGCGAATCCACACGACAAACAAGGTGATCGTGACTCGGGGTCGAAAAGTAAACGTCCATCTTGTCGCCCAGAGGTTCCACCACGCTCACCTTCACACGCAAAACGTTCTCCGTGCCGGCAAAACCACCATCATCACGATCGGAAATGCACTCGGGACGAACCCCGAGAACCACCTCTCGACCCACATGACCACCGACCCGTCGTCCCAGATCGTCCGGCAGTGCGATCCGGCTCGACCCCTCGTCGAACCAGACCGACCCATCCTGACCTGCCAGCCGACCCGTCAAGAAGTTCATCGGAGGCGTCCCCATAAAACCACCCACGAACCGATTCACCGGATAATCGTAGATGTTCAGCGGAGATGCCACCTGCTGAACCCATCCGTCCTTCATCACCACCACACGATCACCCAACGTCATCGCCTCTTCCTGATCGTGCGTCACATAGATCGTCGTCGTCTGCAACCGACGATGGAGCTTCTTCAACTCCGCCCGCATCTCGATGCGAAGCTTGGCGTCCAGGTTGCTGAGCGGCTCGTCGAAGAGAAACGCCTTCGGGTTGCGAACAATCGCCCGACCGACCGCCACCCGCTGTCGCTGCCCGCCCGAGAGGGCCTTGGGCTTGCGGTCCAACAACCCTTCAATACCCAGCATCCTCGCCGCTTCGCGAACCTTTCGGTCGATCTCGTCCTTCGGCACCTTGCGAAGCTTCAGACCAAACGCCATGTTCTTGTACACCGTCATATGCGGGTACAAGGCGTAGTTCTGAAACACCATCGCGATGTCGCGGTCCTTCGGAGCAACATCGTTCACGACGCGATCACCAATCCAGATCGCGCCGCTGCTGATCTCCTCGAGACCCGCCACCATCCGAAGCGTGGTGCTCTTGCCACAACCTGACGGACCGACCAGTACCACGAACTCGCGGTCGGCAATGTGCAGGTTCATCCGATCCACCGCTCTAACCCCGCCGGGATAGAGTTTGGTGACATCCTCAAGGATGACCTGTGCCATGCACTCGCACCTAAATGCTTACCGTCGCGATTGCTACGAAAGCGGCAACGCAAAACTGCACATTATAAGGCAAGTGGCGAACCTGTCAACGCATTTTGAAGTCATCCACCATGTTAACACCTTCGGCAGATCCGCTCAACGCCCACAGAAGTGACCAGACACGCTGCTCGCCCCCACTCACTCGAAATGTTACCCAAGATCAACACCCCGAGCGTCTTGGCTCACTGCGGCTCCCCCAAATGACCCCCCGCCCCCCAGATTACAACAGATGAACAATAGACATTATTGCCCGATTCGCAGATTCCACCCCCTACCCACGAAGCCGAACCAACTCTATCCCCTGAATCCAGCGAGTCGATCCCCACCGTATCCGGAGGCTCGGATGATCTCCCCCGGAACAGACGGCGGTCATGATGCCGTCACCTTCTCTCCAGACGAACGACGGAGCCGTTGGATCAGCGTGATCAACATCCCGACAATCAACCCGACATACCCCACATAGACAATCGCCTCGCCGGGGTCCCGGGCAACGCTGAGAAGGCTGGCGGAGGGCTCGCCCTGCGGGTCGAACTGGTAACTACTCTGAAACAGCCTGTACCCGCCGTAGTGCAGCGGCGCGTTCATGCTGATGGTCTGTTCGTGTCTCGAACCGCTGGCAGCGTCTTCAACCAGCACGCGACTCTGATAGGTCCGTGCCTGTCGGGTCCCGGGATAGTAGGTGATGATCGGAGCGAGAAGCTTGATCGAAAACCCCAGAGGAGTCACCGCCGGCGTGAAGCTCACTCGATACTGTTGCTTGCCGATATCAACGGCATACCCCTCCCCCTTGCGAATCCAGAGTCGGTAGGTCGCCGCCTCGGCTCGGAGGCAGATGAACGCCGCCGGAACCGCCTGTTGCTTGCGAAGCGGAATGGGCTTGAGATCCCGCTCGCTGCGGGCATTCGGCAATACCTTGAGGATCGTCAGTTGGATCGCCTGTCCGGGAACCGTCACGGCCTTCTCGACCGATGCGGGAACGGCCGTGACCACCCCCTCCGAGTCGGTCGATCGCACGTGTACCTCGTTGTGACCGTCCAGCAACAGATCGATCCGGTCGGCCTGAGCATCACTGATCGTTGCATCGGCATAACGAAGCTTCACAGGGCTGTTCGTCGAATCCTCACCGGACATTGGCCCGCTGGTCGGCATGGCTGCGAAGTCACGCTCTGGAAAACGCGCAAACAGACGATGGCGAGACACCTTGCCGTCCGGCGCGACCACCTCAAACTCAACCATCGGATTGGCCGGTCGAGATGAAAGCGATTTGATGTTCCGCCCGCTGACAACGGCATGCGGCAGATAGCGGCGGATTCGCACGGAGTAGCCCGTCGGCCCCAGCGGAACCGTCTTGTCCAGTTCCTGTCCCACGTCGATCTTGAATTGTCCGCCGGCCACATCGACCACCAGCGTGCCGCGACGCCCCTCCGCCGGGCGAGTCGTCGGTTGAAGCAGACGGGCCAGGGCCTTCGGATCGGCCACCCGGTGGAGACCAATCCGGATTTCGCCCAAAAACTGCGGATCGCCCCCCATCAGCCAGATCGTCTGCTCCTGCTCCTTGTGGACGAGATGCACCTTGATGGCCGGCTGGGGGGCATTCGGGTCGGCAATTACCCGCTCCCCCTGATCGAGTGTGTCGGCCGCATACTGTTCGATCGTCAGCGAAAGGTTGCCCATCTCGTTGGCCGCCACGTTCCGAGACGGACCCTGGGGCCCCATCGATATCTCAACAGCCTGGACCTCCTTAGGACCACTCAACCGCAGCACCCATCGGTCGGTATCGAAATCCGAACGAGTCTGCTCGCGAGCCAGCCACAGCGATCCGTGAACGCCCCAGAACCGCGTGACCAAGGCACCAACCAATATGATCAGGATCGAAACGTGGGCGATCAGGAAGCCGGCCTGGCGCCGCCAGGGCGGCCAGCGAACCAGGATCGCCGCCAGAACGTTGACCCCCAAACCCGCCAGCAGGACGGCAAACCATCGGCTCCCGTAGAAGTCCCGCAGGGCGGCCTCACTCCCCTGACGCGCCTCATGGACGCTGGCCAATGCCAGCACCGCCGCCACCACCGTCAGAAGGACCACGGCCAGACGGATCGAACCGAGTTTTCGAAGGATTTCGCCCATGATTCGTCTATCGCCAAGGGCATCATGTTATCAGCCCGTCGGCCGCTTGTCTTGCTGCCTTGTCCATCTATGCCGGCTCAGGGCGTCTGCCACGCAAGGTAAGGGACCACATCCGCATCCTTGAGCCCTTCGATGAACACCGGCGTTTCTGTGAACTGCAAATCGACCCGACCTTCCTTCACGGAGACCCGGCGTGTCGATCCAAAGATGTCCGTCACCCGAACCTCCCGGGCGTCGCTGAACACGGGCAGGTCCTCACTGACGCTCCCGCGTCGGATCCACGCCACCATCATCGGCGCCCCCCCGGCCGTTCGATAGACATAGGCATCCGTTCCCCCGTCGAGGGGATAGCGTCCCACCCATCGACCATACGCTCCCCCGGGCCGACCGAGCATGTCGATCAGCACGGCATAGGCCACCAGGGCAGGCTTGGGCGTACCGTCTTTGCGAAGCAGGCCGAAGTGATGTTCCGGATCGCTGGAGTTCTCGCCCGAATCGGCGATCTCGTACCAGAAGACCTTATCCACACCCCGGGCAAACTGCAGGACCATCATCCGAACGAGATGCTGCGCCTGCTGCAACTCCGTCTGAGGCGTGTAGTAGTCCACGGGCGTGTTCTGATCGAGCCGGAAGGTCGAGAAACCCGCCTCGCCCGACCAGAGCCGCCATTTCAACTTGTGCTCAGCGACGAAACGGTGGAACCCGTCGAGGAACTCCAGCGTAATCTGCTCCTCAGGCAGGGGGCGAGTCCGCTCGCCGCAGTAGGGATGGGGCGAAATGGCATGGATCATCTCCGCCGCCCCAAGCCGCTGAAACCACCGGTAATGTGTCATCAGGTCCGAATCCTCCCACAGAACCTTGGCGTTCGGATCGCCGGCCCTGAGGGCGGCCGTCACCTGACGGGCATATTGCACGAACACCTCCAACCATTCCCCGCCGACATATGAACCGGGCAAGACCTCTCTCCAGGGCCCCTCCGGTTCGTTGACCAGATCGTAGGCGTCCACATCGGCGCAGTACTTCTCGGCATACTGACGATGCCGTTCGGCGATCGCACCGAAATCCCAACGCCCCCCCGCGTCGCGGTGCGTCAAAAGGGGCTTTCGATACCACGTGAAGCAAGGCATGTAGCAGAGATGATTCGCCTTGGCGATACCAACGGCCCGATCGTCGAGCGTCGCCTCGCCGTCGCGAATCCATCCGATGCCGGCCTTGCGGACCACCGCCCCCAACTCCGCGGGGTTGCCCTGGTTGAAATGGGTATTCACGCCGAACGGAGAATCCGGTCGCTTGCGGGTAATGGCGTTGTTGGGAATCACGGCAAGACGGGTGCCTCCGCCGGCAATCAGCGGGCTGCGGATCTCATAGAAGCCGACTTGCGAGGGCAGTTCAAAGGAAGCGGCAAACCCCTCGGAGCGTTTCAAGACCACCTCACGAGAGCAGGTATCCAGCCTGACACCCAATGCATCTCGCACCTCGATGGCGACGCGAACAGCCTCCTGGGCCGCATCGGCATCCTTCATCACCAGCCGAAGAACAGGTGGCGTACTGACAAGGAAGATGCCGTTCGGTTCGGCGGGTACGACCTCCAGCCGAGCCCCCATCGCCAGCCCCGAGACGATTCCGAACACGACGCAAGCCCTGCAGAACACCATCGATCATTCCTCCGCTCGTTTCGCCAGGTTGCACCCCAGCCGGGTTCTAGAGGGTACCCGACAAGATGTCCGATGCAAGGTAACCCCGTCAACCGATGGGCCGCCCTGTCAGAACTTGTCCGAACGGGCGGGTTGAACGTTGGCGCCACAGGGCCCGTTTCCTTACGATCTTGTGAATTGCGAGTCTGTCTCCTGGCGGATCACATATCGGCTGCCTGACCGGCTCGGTGGGAATCGACATTCATCTCTGGGTGGAAAGGGAGGATACATGCGCCGCGCTCTGTATTGCCTGTTGATCATCGGACTGTGGCATTCACTTTCGTATGCCGAGCCCCTGCCGAATCTTGACCGCTACATCGCCCAGAAGGACGCAAGCTATGCCTGGCGGATCATCGACCGGAAAGACATCACACCCCAGGTCGCCTACATCGAGATGATCCTCACCAGCCAGACATGGCACGGCTTGGACTGGCACCATCGCGTCAAGATCTACTACCCCAAGAATGCCGCATCGTCGTCCGATGCCTTCCTCTACATCACCGGCGGCAACTGGGACGATGCCCGGGAAAAGGAGCGAGAGGCCAATCTCCGCCGTGAACGCGAAGCCCCGCAGACCCAGAGCAGGCCCGCCGGACGCCGGGGCCCCCGGCTCGGCCTCGACGAGTCCATGATCGCCCGCCAGATCGCCGCCCGGCTGAACTCGCCGTTCGCCATCCTCGAAAACGTCCCGCTCCAGCCGATCCTGGGCAACAAGAAGGAAGACAGCGCCATCGCCGACACCTTCAACCGCTATCTCGAAACCGGCGAGTACGACTGGCCCCTCCTCCTGCCCATGGCCAAGAGTGCCGTCCGGGCGATGGATGCCCTCCAGGAACTCGCCCGCAAAGAGTGGAAGACTGAGCTGAAAGGCTTCGTCGTCGGCGGCGCCAGCAAGCGAGGATGGACCACGTGGCTCACCGCCGCATCCGACAAGCGGGTCATCGCCTGCGCCCCGACCGTCATCGATGTTCTCAACATGCCCGCCCAGATGAAGCACCAGGTCGAAATGCTGGGACACTACAGCCCGATGATCATGGCCTACACGATGCTCGGCATGCAGAGCAAGATGGAAACGCAACGCGGTCAGGAACTGCTCCGCATCGTCGATCCCTATAGCTATCGCGAGCGCGTCACCATGCCCAAGATGATCATCCTGGGCACCAACGACCCCTACTGGACCGTCGACTCGCTGAACCTCTACTGGGACGGACTCCTCGGAGAGAAGTACATCCTCTACATCCCCAACAAAGGACACGCGGCCATCGACATCCCCCGTCTGACGGCCAATTCCGCCGCGCTCATGGCCCTGGCCACCGGGAAGGTCAAGTTCCCCAAGATGACCTGGGAGTACAAGAACTCAGCCGCCGGCGTCACCCTGAACATCAAGGCCGACAAACCGGCCCAGCGGGTCTGGGTCTTCCGCAGCGATAACCCCACCCGGAACTTCACCCGCGCCACCTGGCAACACGAACCCGCCATCGACCGCGACGGCGGCTATGCCTATGATCTCACCGCCCCCGAAAACGGCTACTCTGCGATCTACGGCGAAGGGCTCTTCGACCTCGGCGACGGCCTCTCCGTCTACCTCTGCACGCAAATCCGCGTGGTCGGCCCCAAGGCACCCGCCACCACCACCGCCGCCAGCCTCATCCCGCCCAAGGGCAAATACGACGTCCGAATCCTCCGCGACACCTGGGGCGTCCCGCACATCTACGGCAAGACCGACGCAGACTGTGCCTACGGTCTCGGCTGGGCCCAGTGCGAAGACGACTGGGACACCCTTCTGGATACGATCCTCCTCGTCCGCGAGCGGCTCGGCGCCACCAAGGGTGCCGAGGGGGCGCAGTTTGACTACATGATGAAGCTCTTCCGCTTCCGCGAGATCGTCGCCGCCCGATACGCCACCGACCTGTCGCCCGAAGCCCGCGCCATATGCGAGGCCTACGCCGACGGCTGCAACCACTACGCCGCCGTGAGCGGCAAGACGGTCGAGCCCGGCATCCTGCCCGTCACCGGACAGGACATCGTCACCGGCTTCGTCGCCAAAAGCCCCTTCTTCTTCGGACTGCCCGGAATGATCAAGAAGCTGATGGGCAAGGAGCGACCCGCCGACCTCATCCCGCCGCTGCCCGCCATGGACACAAACGCACTCGATCGCCGCACCCCCATCGGCTCGAACACCTTCGCCATCGGCCCGCGCCGAACGCCCGACGGCAAGACCCATCTGGCCGTCAACTCGCACCAGCCGTGGACGGGCCCCGTCGCCTGGTATGAGGCCAGACTCAAGAGCGAACAGGGCTACGACATCGTTGGCTCGTGCTTCCCGGGTTCGCCGGTGATCCTGCACGGTCATACGCCCAACCTCGGCTGGGCCCACACCGTCAACCACCCCGATCTGGCCGACATCTACATACTCGAGATGAACCCCGAGAACCCCATGCAGTACAAGTTCGACGGCCAATGGCGCGACCTCGAAGTCCGCGACGCCCCCGTCACCGTCAAGCTCTTCGGTAACCAGACCATGACCATGGATCAGAAGGCCCGCTTCTCGGTCTACGGCCCGGTCATCCGCCAGCCGCATGGGGCCTATGCCGTCCGCTACGCGGGCTATGGCCACATCAAGCAGGTCGAACAGTGGTACCGCATGGGCAAGGCGCGAAACATCGCCGAGTTCGAACAGGCCATGCGCATCCAGGGCATCGCGTCCTTCAACGTGGGCTACGCCGACAAAGAGGGCAACATCTGGTACATCTACAATGCCCTCTTCCCCAAGCGGGCCGAAGGGTATGACTGGTCCAAGTTCCTGCCGGGCAATACGTCCAAAACGCTCTGGACCGAGTACCTCCCATTCGACAAGGTGCCCCAGGTGAAGAATCCCAAGTCGGGCTTCGTGCAGAACTGCAACAGCAGCCCGTTCCACACCACGATCGGCGACGACAACCCCAAGCCCGAGGACTTCTCCAAGACGCTCGGAATCGAAGCACCCTCCGATATGGGCAACCGCGCACTACGGCTTCTGGAACTGTGCGGAGCGGATGAGTCGATCACCGAAGAGGAATTCTACGCCTACAAGTACGACATGAAGTACTCCAGGCAGTCCGACGCATACAAACTCACTCAGAAGCTCCTCGATATGACACCGCCCGATGACCCCATCGCCAAACAGGCAATCGACGTCATCCGCAAGTGGGACTTCTCCACCGACCCCGACAACACCGGTGCGGCCATCGCCATCCTGACCCTGGAGCCGTTCGTCCGCGCCCAGATGGAGGGGCGCCCTGTTCCCGACCTGGCCAGGCTCCTCGTCGACAAGTCCCACCTGCTCCAGAACACCTTCGGCCGGCTCGATGTGCCCTGGAAGCAGGTCAACAGGCTCGTCCGCGGCAAGCTCGAACTCGGACTGGGCGGCGGACCGGATATCGTCCACGCCATCTACGGCAAATGGGAGAAGGGCCGGCTCGTCGGCATGGCCGGAGACAGCTACATCCTGATGGTCACTTGGGACAAGAGCGGCAAGGTCCACTCGCGGAGCATTCACAATTTCGGCAGCGCAACGCTCGACGAATCGTCCCCGCACTACGCCGACCAGGCCCCGCTCTTCGCTGCCCGACAGACCAAACCCGTCTGGTTCGACGAAGCCGAACTCCGTCAGCACCTGGAGGCCGAATACCGCCCGGGCGAAAAACGCCCCGCGCCAAAGACTCAACCCAAACCCTGAGAGTCCGCGCACGCGCTGGCCTTGGTGTGTCGAAGTGCATCGGCAACGCCATCCTGGATGGCGGCCGCATCGAGGCCAATTCGCACGGCAGCATAGCCCCCCCCGCGCAGATTCCCTCTGGCGGCCGGAACCCAAGGCACCCGGAACCGTCAAAGGCTGTGTCGGGCGGGCCACAGCATGGTCCCTTCCGTCCCTGTGCAAACCGTGGAGCCAACCTGCTATGGCCAAACTCTCGATCGTCATCCTGACGGCAGCCGCCCTTGCCTATGCCGTGTACCTCACGCTGTTTCGCACTGACGTCCCTGATCCCCGACGCTTTACAGGTTGGCGCAAACGGTTCATCTTCGCCACCCTCCTCTTCACAGGTCTGCTCCAGGCAGCATGGAACACCCCCAAGCCCCCCCAGGTACTCTGCTATGACATGCCCGTCGCCACGCGTCCAACAACCTCAACCCAGCCCACGACCACTCAAAGCGCCGCCGCCACCCTCCAGGCCGTCTGGCGAACGCTTGATGCCAAACGCGATGCCGAATTCCGCGAGATGCTCGAAACCGCTGTGGCACGAGGTGACATCCGGCGGAGCGCCGCCGACATCCTGATCGTCGCGTTCGCCGAACTGGCCGATCACAAGCGACACAGAAAGGTCACCTGCTACTCGATGCCTGCAGGCTTCCACACGGTTGTGACAACACGAGAAAGGGCATTCGCGCAGATCGAGCTGCTCGCCAAGGCACGGCAGCGCGGCCAGATCGACCCCGACACCGCCGCCAAGGCCTGCCACACCCTGGCACGCGAACTGGAAATGCTGCACCGTATGAAGCCGAAAGCTGCCTCCGCCGACCCCAAAAACGCCGACACACTCATCCGGCAATACAAAGACAACCAGCTCACCCCCACCCCAGAGACCGAAACCGCCGCAAGACTGATCGTCGAAATGGAATCCCGCTGATGCACCTTCTCGGCACCCTTCGCAACCTCCTTCGCCCGTGGTCGCACGACTCCCTCCTCTTCGAGGCAACGGCCCGCTGCAACCTCCGCTGCCTCCACTGCTACAACGTCTGGAAAGACCCCGTCGCCTACTCGCAGGACGAACTCGACACCAACCGCGCCGCAGCCCTCATCGACCGGGCCATCCGCCAGAGCCGTTGCCGCAGGTTCACGTTCACCGGTGGCGAGCCGGTCCTGCGGGACGATCTCGAACAACTCGTCGCCCGGGCGGCAAGACACTGCGAGGGCATCAACCTCATCACCAACGGAACCCTCCTCGACGAATCACGCATCCGCTCCCTCATCAAGGCCGGCGTCTCCCTCTTCGAACTCCCGCTCAACTCCGCCGATCGCACTATGCACAACCGCTTGGCGGGCGGCTTCGACTGCTTCGACAAGGTCACACGGGCCGCCGCCGACATCCGATATCACGGGGGCGACTTGGCCTTCGTCTTTGTCGGCACCGCCATCAACATCGACCACTGGCAGAACGCCCTCGAACTCGGTATCGCCCTCGGCGCAACCGCCTTCCTCTTCAATCGCTACAACGCCGGAGGCGAGTGCCACCACCACCCCGAAGACCTCATGCCCTCGGTCGACCAGGTCCGCAACGGCCTGGCCGTCTCCGAAGAGTACGCCCGCAAGTACGGCCTCGGCATCGGCGCCTCCATCGCCATCCCCCCCTGTCTGATCGATCCCAGGGACTTCCCCCACGTCGGATTCGGCTTCTGTGCCGCCGGCACCGACCGCGCCTACTACACGATCGACCCACTGGGCAACGTCCGCCCCTGCAATCACACCCCGACCATCCTGGGCAACCTCTTCAAGACGCCCCTCAAGAAGATCGTGCACTGCCAAACGCTGGCCGAATTCCGCAAGGCCCGTCCTGCGTTCTGCGGTGGCTGTCGCCGGGAGAACGACTGCCTGGGCGGCTGCAAGGCCGCGGCCGAAGCCTGCTACGGCTCCCTCACCGCCTGCGACCCGTTCCTCGAACTGAACCGCACAAGGGCGAAAAGACTTCAGTAGCTCCCCCAAGCCGATGCTGTCGCAGACCTAGGCGCAAACCGAGGGAGGAATCGAATCCGGCCGTGTGGACACTCCCAGCAACCGAGAAGACCCTGGAAATTGAACTCGGCCTCCCGGGACGATAGGATGAATATCATGCAAACAGTTCGATACGTTTACTGGCAGCACGAGGACATGTGGCTTGGCTACATGGAGGAATTTCCCGACTACATGACTCAGGGCGAAACCCTTGAGGAGCTTCAGGAGAACCTGAAGGACATCTACCACGATCTTACCAGCGGCAAAATTCCCGGCGTCCGACGTGTCGCCGAACTTCCAATCGCATGAAACGCGTGGACCTTATCCGGCAACTGGAGCAGCAAGGCTGTACCTTCATCCGTCACGGTGGGCGGCATGACTGGTATCAGAATCCCAAAACAAGTGCCTGCCAGCCCGTTCCCCGCCATCGCGAGATCAAGGACCAACTCGCCCGCCACATTCTCCGGAAACTGGCGGACTGACCGGACTTCACCGAACACAAGGCTTGCCCTCCCCCGCTAACACGTCACACCACCCCAGGCCCCAAGAAGGACGTCACAACCCCGCCGCCGATCAAACCCCTTGGCTTCCCCGCAGATCACCGGCCCTCTTATCACATATGGATCAGGAGAACAGCCAGACCGAGGACCGCAAAAATGAAAGCCCCCCAACCCACCGCCATCCCGTATCCCCGAAAACCCAAGACAAGCCGGGCCACGCTGCCCCACCGCCCCCCGAAGTTACCCCCGCTTGCGCCGCGAAACTGCCCGAGCCCCGGCATTCATGCCGGAGGCCGTCCGCCCGCCGCCTATGCCCCACACCCCATGCCCCGATTCCCATTACCCTGCCTTCGCGAACGTATGAAGAATGTGTCGAAAGTGAGACATTCGACGACAAATCCGACTATCAAGCTCCGGCTATTTGTCGATCATCGCCCGAAACGTGGTACAAGAAGGGACAAAGTGAGACATTTGCCGACATGCCGTGTCGCCATCTCAATGAAGAATCGAGAGACGCCACCGAATCACAATCTCCCATTTCCCATTCCCTATGCCCCGACTCCCAACTCACCCTGTCTTCCCGAACGCATGAAGAATGTGTTGAAAGTGAGACATTCAACGACAAACAAGACCTTCAAACTCCAGCTATCCACAGATCATCCCCAGAAATGTGTGACAAAAGGGGACAGGCTGAGACATTCGGCGACATGCAAGAGCTGTACAGTCTTGTACAATCATCCTCGCCGGTCGAAATGTGCGACGACATGGGACAAGATGAGACATTTCACGATAACACCACTCGACTTTCGCCCGTCGCCACCCGAATACCCCCTTCGCAGTCGTCCCGAACCGGCGCCCCGGAAACCCGAACGCCGACGGCCACGCCCCCTCGCGCGCCTGCCGATGTACGCCACACGCAGAACACCCCCCAGGTTGACGGAGGGCCACACAATTGTAATATGATATGAACTTTGGCAGCGGCAGGTTCGTGCCCGGGCCCACGAGGACGAAATCGAGGGCGCTCAGGCAACAAGCTCGTAGATGGGGCTGGAAACCCAGCAGTTCCCGTCCCTTCGGACACGACACGGGCAGGAGACGTCCAAACGCGAAACGTTCAATGGGAAAGGTGAGGATAGCCATGAGATCGATCGTAGGAACCATCGTCCTTCTGACCGGCGCGCCGCTCTGGGCGGCCGAAAACGGCGTTCAGGTCGGCGACGCCTTCATCCGAAACAGCGCCGACGGCCACACATGGTCCATCGGAACGCAGACCGTCGAAATGGCCTTCGACTGCCGCGACGGCAAATTCCGACTCACCAGCTTCCAGAACAAGTCGGTCACCCCGCCGCTGGAATATGTCGACCCCCAATCCGCGGGCGCCCCGTTCCTCACCGCCACGCAGTCCGTCACCGAGAAGTACACGATTGAATCCGTCTGGGCCAAACCGCTGATCGGTCCGATCACACTCGATCCGGCCACGGATAACGTGCGAATCGCCGTCAAGAAAGGCGACCGCATCGGCTTCTCCGTCGGACCGCGGGGCGATCATTCGTGCGATCACCTTCGTTGGCCCGTCACGGTGGACTACGGTGACGGCGAGCGATACGATTCGGCCGCCGACACCAAGGTCGACCAGGGCCCCGTCTGGTTCTATGCCGTCCGAGTACCCGACACCGGATGCCTGTGGTTCATCGATGCCGTGGAGTTCGCCAAGGACACCCAGCAGAACTGCCGCATCCCCAGTGAGCAATCGGGATACCGCTCACCGGGCCTCACACCACACATCGGCCCGACCGTAATGCACCCCTCCAACGAGCACGATGCGGTGCGCATCTGGCGGGCCCCCAAGGACGGCACAATCACAGTTCGAGGCAAGGCCGAGCACATCGGAGCGGGCGATAAGGACCTGAGTATCCTGCGAATCGCGGACAAGCCCGCCAAAGAAGCCGCCCCCGTTCAAACCGATGCGTGGACACTGAAGAGCGCCACCCCCCGCACCGTCTCCGCCGGCGGCAGGCCGGCCGCCCAGTTGGACTTCGTTCTCCGCCGCGACGACCTTCAGGCGAACTTCCACGTGCTGGCATTCCCCGGCACACCGATCCTGAGACACTGGCTGGAGTTTGAGAACACGGGCACTGCCCCCGCATCGCTTCGTTCCCCGGCCTCCGCCTCGCTGGTCCTTCGCGGTAACGATGCGACCGCCTATACGAGCTATCGAATGGTCGGCGGCAACAGTCAGACCAACCAGGGCAACATGGAATCGACCTCCATAGCCTCGCCCCATCATCACGCCCTGAACGGCTACGCCTCGCTGAACTGGGTGCCGTGGGCCGCCTACCACCGCAAACAGGGGCCCAAGGATGGCTGGTTCATCGCACTCGAACTTCTCGGCCGGTGGGCCATCACCACCGATCACGAGGCCTCCGGCCCCCTGACCGTCAAGGCGGTCATGTCGGAGCTCCGATCGCGGCAGATCAGCCCCGGCCAGAAACTGGGACTGCCTGTCATCACCCTCGGCGTCTTCAAAAACGATCTCGACGACATGGCCCGCGGGCTTTACGACTGGCAGTACGACTACTTGTGGGACTACACCAACGACGAATGGTACGCCCTCATGCAGATCACCACCGCCTGGTGGCATGAATCGCGAAACCTCCAGGAGCACTTCGCGGGACGAATCGCCTATCTCGACATGGACTGGGTCGAGTACATGCGAGAGGCCGGCATGGACGTCCTCTGGGATGACGCCGGCTGGGCCGCAAACCCCGACATCTGGGTCGGCAACCGCGAAGGCCCCGACTTCGCCCACACGGTACGCTTCGTCACCAAGGCCGGCATGAAGTGGTGCCTCTGGTTCCCCGGTGATCCGGGGTCGGGCATCATGGATACCAAGGTCGGCTCGTGGGGCAACTTCCAGTGGCGGACCGACGGCCTCGGCTTCAACTTCGACTTCGACAAGGTCTTCCGCCAGGAAGTCACACGCCACCTGACGATGTTCCCCCGCTCGTCCTGGCAGACCTGTTCCGGCGGCAGCACCTATGCCCATATGTTCGACATTCAGCGCTATGGCGACGTCCACTACGACAGCGACGGCCCCGGCAGCGACATCACCAACCACTACTTCTCCTACCTGGATACGCCCGACAAGTGGTTCGACAACCTGGCCACCTGGGGCGGCGCCCAGGGAGTCTTCTACGATCCCTACACGGGCAGGCGGATGCTGACGATGGTGCCCAAGTGGGGCCTCTACATCTGGCCGCACCAGATCGACCAGATGCGGACGATCTGCGATCTCTATCGCTATATCTACCGGCAAGGCGTTGCGGGACGCTGGTCGTACATCCGCCACCCCCTGATCAAGGGTGACAAGGAACACTACTACCTCCAGCGGATCAGCCACGACCAGAAACGCGCAATGATCGTCCTCAAGCACAAGGCGCCCGGCGAGGTGACCGTCTATCCGCGAGGTCTCCTGGCCGAACACGCCTATCAGGTGGAGTTCGACTCGGGCAAACCCGGCGCCACGCGGAGCAGCGCCGACCTCATGACCAACGGCATCGCGATCAAGGATCAGGCCCCGGGCGAGTTGATCTACCTCAATCTCCCGGATCGGCCCCGCAGTGGGCGCGACAAGGTGGCCCCCAAGGCCCCCGGGCGTGTCCTGAGCCGACGTGAGAGCAACATGGGCTTCTGCGGTGTCGGCCTGTTCTGGTCGCCCGGCACCGACAACAACTGGGTCAGCCGCTATGAGGTTCGCCGCAACGCCGACGTCCTCGGCCGAACCTGCACGGGCACCTACTTCTTCGATCGCAGCACCGGCTGGGATCCCAAGGCCACCTATTCCGTAAGAACCGTCGACGGTGACGGCAACGTCAGCGAGTGGACGACCGCTACCCTCATACGTGACGAGCCCCAGGCGTATGCGGCGCTCGGCGCCCATTCATCCCAATGGGGGCGAGAGGGTTGGCGGACCGAGACAACCTTCGACCGCCGCACCTTCTTCCCCATGAACTGGGTCCCACCCGTCAAGCTCCCCTCGGCCGACCTGGGCGGGACGCCTAATCAATCGGGCGGTGCCGAGGGATACTGGGAGGGCGACGGTTCAGCCCGTGTGGGACGCGGTTGGCAACTCGCCTCCACAACCTCCATGAGCGCACGAACGTGGGTAGCCCCCAAGGCCGGATCGGTCCAGGTGACCGGCCGCGCGATGAAGGAATACTTCCACCGCGACCAGGGCGGCCCGCTGAGGGTCTGCATCCTCCACAACGATCGTCAGGTCTGGCCGGCCGATGGCTGGGCCACGATCAAGGTCGGCGATCTGACGGGCCTGGCCCATGCCCTGACCCTCCAGGTCGCCGCCGGCGACGCCGTCCGATTCGTCTTGGACAAGGGCACCGTGCCCGTACACGATCTCCTCGCCTGGATGCCGCGAATCGTCTACACGGATGATCAGGCCCCCGGCCAGCCCGCCACGTCGGTCCGCATCCTTTGCGGAACCAAAGAGGCCTACACAGACCGTACGGGAAACGTCTGGTCGGCAGATCAGTACTTCACCGGCGGTGAAGCATCCTCGACAACCGCCGCTATCGCAGGCGCCACACCGACGCCGGATGATCAAGCCCTCTATCAGGCCGGACGCGCCGGCAAGGACTTCACCTACTCCATCACCGTCGCGCCCGGACTCTACTCGCTGCGGCTCAAGCTCACCGAGCCGAAGTACGAGTGGTTCTTCCAGCGGCCATTCAACCTCGACATCAACAGTCGTCGGATCCTGACGAACTCAGACACCTGCCAGGCCGCCCGCGGCCCGAAGCGAGCCCATGAACGCCTCTTCCGCTACCTCGTACCGGACGCCGAGGGGCGAATCGTGCTGCACTTCACCGGCGGTTGGGAACCCGCCAAGGCCTGTGACGAAGCCATCGTGCAGGCCATCGAAATCATGCCCGAGGACAAATCGGTGATCCGCGTCGACGCCGGATCCGAAGCCGAGTTCGTCGACTGGGCCGGTTTCACATGGCGCTCGGACACCGGCTTCGAGGGTGGACAAACCCTCCGGTCGGACGCCCCGGTGACGCAGGCCTCGCCCACGCTGTACGACCAGGCGCTCTATCGCACGGCCCGTACGGGTAAGGGCTTCGGCTACACGTTCGCGCTGACGCCGGGACTGTACACGGTCCACCTGAAGTTTGCCGAACTCTGGCTTAAAGAACCGGGCAAACGCCCGATGGACATCGGGGTCAATGGCCGGACCGTGTGGAAGTCTTGGGATCCGGCCACCGCGGCCGGTCGCATGGGCATGGCGGCCGACATCCGCGTGGAGGACATCGCGCCCGACAAGGACGGACGCATCACCATCCGTCTGTCGGCGGTCGGTGCAAATGATGCGATCCTACAGGGAATCGAGATCGAGTAGGATCACCGGCGTCAAAGTGATCCCGAGAAGGGCTCGCGTCGTCGCAAGCCGCGAGCCCCACAGCGTCCGACCGACGGTCGGACAACATTGACTGTCCGTATCGCACACACCGAGGACCAATCATGCGCGCAACATCCATCGCCCGATTCACAGGCTATCTCTCCTGTTGTCTGATGGGAGTCCCTGCGGCACTCGCCGTATCCGCAGAGACCGACATTAATGTGGACAACGCTTACGTGCGTAGCAGCGCCGACGGCCAGCGGTGGTCGATCGGTTCGCCGGGCGTGGAGATGACGTTCGAATGCCGAGACGGAGCGTTGCGCCTCGCCGGATTCCAGAACAAGCGAGTCAGCCCCGCACTCGAATACGCGGAAGCCAAGGAGGCCGGCCCCCCCTTCCTGACGGCCACACAGCTCTTCGTTGAGAAGTATGCGGTCGAGACGGTCTGGGCCAAGCCGCTCATCGGCGCCATTACGCTCGATCCGGCCACCGATAACGTGCGCGTGGCCGTGAAGAAAGGCCAGATGATCGGCTTCAGCGTTGGCGCCCACGGCGATTTCAACTGCGATCACTTGCGGTGGATGGGAACCTTCGACTACGGCGACGGCGAGAGCTATGCCTCCACAGGTGACACAACTCTCCAGCAGGGGCCCATGTGGTACTACATGATCCGCACCCCCGGCACGGGGTGGATGGAGCCCATGGATGCCGTCGAGGAGTTCGCACCTCTGAAGGAGAAGATCCGCATCCCCAGCGACAAGAGCGGCTACCGATCCCCTGGCACCACACCCCATGTCGGACCGAACGTGATGCACCCCTGCAATGAATACGACGCCGTGCGTGTGTGGAAGGCGCCGAAGGACGGCACGGTCATCGTCCGCGGAAAGGCCGAACACATCGGCACGGGTGACAAGGACCTCAGCGTCCTCAAGATCACCGAGAAGCCTGCCGGTGATCTGCCTCCGCAGGGTGTCGGCGGTTGGATGATCCGAAGAGGAGCAGGACGCCCGGTGAACGTCGGCGGACGACCGGCCGTTCAATTGGATCTTCTCGTGGCGAGGGAGGGACTCGAGGTAGACCTGCACGTCATCGCCTTTCCCAGGACACCGATTCTGAGACAGTGGGTCGAATTCCACAACGCGGGAACGACGCCGATCCGGCTCTTCACGCCGGCCCCGGCGTCCCTCTCGCTGCGTGGCCAGGAGGCGACCTCCTATACGCAGTACTGGATGGTCGGCGGCAACAGTAAACCGAATCAGGGTCAGATGGAGAGCGCGGTATGGGCACCGCCATTCGACCGCAGGTTGAACGGCTCGATGACGGCGAATCTCGTCCCCTGGACGGCCATGCATCGAACCACCGGATCGAAGGACGGTTGGTTCATGGCGTTGGACTATTTGAGCAAATGGTGTCTGGCCATGAAGCAGAACCCCGGGGGGCCGCTCACGGCCTCCGCCAGCATCTCGGATCTCAAGTCGCACGCCCTTGCCCCCGGTGAGCGGTTGGGACTCCCGCCGGTGACGATCGGCGTCTTCCGTGACGATCTCGACGACATGGCCCGCTCCCTCTACGACTGGCAGTATGAGTATCTGTGGGACTACACAAACGCCGACTACTTCGGACGAACCAAGTGGGCGGTGCCGTGGTTCTTCTGCTCCCGCAACCTCCAGGAGCAATTCACAGCCCGGCTGGCGCAGCTCGACATGATCGGCGCTGATCTGATGCGATCCATCGGCTTCGAGATGCTCTGGGACGACGCGGGCTGGTCGACGTATCCAGGCTGGCCCGAGGACAACTATGGCTCGGTCTTCCGCAACACCTACGAGGGCCCAGATTTTGCCCACACGCTTCGCTATCTGCCCAAGATGGAGATGAAGTGGCTGCTGTGGTTTGCCGGCCGGCCTTCAGCAGGGGTGATGGACGCTAAGGTCGGCTCCTGGGGTAACTTCGAATGGCGCAGCGACGGACTCGACTTCCCGAGCCTCGCCTCCGATCGCCAATGGCGTTCCGCAATCGAACGATTCCTGATCGCCCATCCTCGCTGCTCCTTCCACACGTGCAGCGGCGGCAGCACCTATGCCCACACGTTCGACATCCAGCGCCTGGCGAACAACAACTACTTCGCCGATTTCGGCCGAGGTCCGCAGACCAACCACTACTTCTCCTACCTCGAACCGCCCGACCGATGGCTCGACATCATCGAGCCCTGGGGCACCGGCGGCAAATACAGCCCCGACACAGCCAAGCAGGTGCTGACCATGGTCCCCATGTGGGGCCTGTACGTCACCGCCGGACAAGAGGAATCCCTGCGACGGCTCTTCGAGACCTATCGCTACCTCACACGAGAGGGCGTGGCGGGTCGATGGTCCTATGTGTTCCATCCGAAGATCGAGGGCGACAACGAGATCTACTACTTCCAGCGCACAAGCTACGATCGCAAGAAGGCCTGCATCATCCTGAAGCATCGAGTGCCCGGAAAGATCACGATCTCTCCTCGCGGGCTGTTGCCGGACCACGAATACACACTCGGATTTGATTCGACTCAGGAGACAACCACCCGAACAGGTGCCGACCTGATGACCCACGGAATCGTCATCCAGGACCAGAAGCCCGGAGAGATGGTCTGCCTCGGCCTGCCCAACCGCCCGGCCGGCGGACGCGATCGCGAGAAGCCCCTACCGCCCGGGCGAGTCATCGCGCGGCGCGAGACCAACATGGGCCATGCCGGGCTCTGTCTCTACTGGTCACCGGGACAGGACAACCACTGGATCAGCTACTACGAGGTACGCCGCGGCGATCGCATCCTCGACAAGGTCAGTCTGGGGTGCTGCTACTTCGACCACTCTATCGGCTGGGATCCCAAGGCCGCCTATGCCGTCCGCACAGTAGACGGCGACGGCAACACCAGCGAATGGACGTCGGCGATACCCATCACCGATGAACCGCTGGCGTTCTCCGCATTGGGCGGCCATTTCGCCGAGAGCGGTCGCGATGGTTGGCGAGCCGAAACCACCACCGACGGCACAACCTATCAGCCCATGACATGGGTAGCGCCGGCGAAGATCCCCGCCGGGGACATGGGCGGTACGCCGAATCAGAAGGGCGGTGCCGAAGGCTACTGGGAGGGCGCCGGCACGGCCCGCGTCGGACGGGGCTGGCAGCAGACTTCGAAGGACGCAGCGTGCGTCCGCACGTGGATCGCACCAGCCAACGGAACGGTCCGCGTGATCGGCCGCGCCATGAAGGAATGGTATCGACAGGAGAAGGGATCGCCCCTGCGGGTCCGAATCCTCCATGGAGCCCAACAGGTCTGGCCCGGCGAGGGCTTCGCCACGGTCCGTCCCAAAGACCTCATAGGCGCCACACATGACGTCACGCTGACCGTTGCCGCAGGAGATGCCATTCGCTTCGTGCTGGATCGAGGAACCTCTCCCGACGATGAAATCATCGCGTGGATGCCGCGGATCAGCTACACAGACGTGCAACCCTCCGGCCAGACGAAGACCGCCATCCGGATCCTCTGCGGGGCCAAGGACGCCTACACAGATCGCAATGGCAATGTCTGGTCGGCAGACCAGTGCTTCACCGGCGGCGAGGCGTTCTCGACAACCACCACCATCACAGGTGCCACGCCGACGCCGGATGACCAGGCGCTCTACCAGACCGGACGCGCGGGCAAAGACTTCACCTATGCCATCCCTGTTCCGCCGGGCCTGTATTCGCTACGGCTGAAGTTCACCGAGCCGAAGTACGAGTGGTTCTTCCAGCGACCGTTCAACCTCGACATCAATGGCCGGCAGGTCCTCACAAACTTCGACATCTGCCATGCCGCCGGCGGACCTCGCCGGGCCTACGAACGCGTGATTCGCTATCTCGTGCCCGACGCCGACGGGAAGCTCGTGCTGCACTTCACCACCGGCTGGGAACCGGCCAAGACCTGCGATGAAGCGATCGTGCAGGCCATCGAGGTGCTGCCCGAAGACAAGCAGGTGATTCGAGTGGATGCCGGCTCTGATACCCCCTTCATCGACTGGAACAGCTTCGTCTGGGCCGCCGACACCGCCTTCAACGCAGGATCCACACTCCGTTCGGACACGCCGGTTGCCCAGGCCTCACCGACCCTCTACGACCGGGCCCTTTACCAGACGGCCCGGACGGGCAAGACAATCGGCTATGTCTTCGCCGTGCCATTGGGGTCGTATACGGTCCACCTGAAGTTCGCCGAACTCTGGCTCAAAGAGGTCGGCAAGCGTCCGATGGACATCGAGGTCAACGGCCGGATCGTGTGGAAGTCCTGGGACCCGGCCACCGCCGCCGGTTGCCCGGGCATGGCGGCCGACATCCGCGTGGAGGACATCACGCCCGACAAGGACGGACGCATCGCCATCCGCCTGTCGGCGGTCGGTGCAAACGATGCGATCCTCCAGGGGATCGAGATCGAGTAGGCGGACGGCGTAGCGGTTCGGTTTCGTCGGCCCCGTGACGTCTACGGTGCGACGAACCGGTATCGACCGGAGTTCGCCAGGTACACCGAGTACTCTCCTTCGCTCCGCACGAAGTGGAGACCGGGCACCTGGGCGATGGGACGTCCACCCTCGGTAACCTTCTCGGGGCTGGAGGTCGGAACACAGATCGTGGCCGTCGTGTTGGGCGGAACTGTGACCTCCCACTCAAACCCACGATCGCCGCGTCTCCAACTGCTGGCGATCTTGCCATAGGGCGAACGGATCGACGCCCGGACGAAGGCCAGATCGCCCACCGGTCGCGGGCGGAAGATAATGCGCTTGAACGCTGGCTGAGCGGGGGTGGCATGAATGCCGGCCAGCTCCTGGTAGAACCAGGCACTGATATCCCCGAACATGATATGGTTCAGCGAGGCCTCACCTCGCCAGTCTTCCCAGAGCGTCGTGGCGCCCTTCTTCAGCCAGTCGCCGTAACTGGGGGGAGTGGTCTGCGTGGCGATGCGGTAGGCAATGTCATGCCGGCGATGGTCCGACAGACTGTGGAACAAGTACTTGGCCCCGAGGATTCCGGTGTCGAGGTGACCGTCCTGACGCTGCACGTTGGCCACCAGTTGGTCGACGATCCGCCCAACCTGCGACGGCTCGGCAAGCTGCTGATAGATGGCGCAGCTCAGGGCCGTCTGACTGCCGTTGGCGTAGAGCCCATCACCCTTGTAGAAGGTCTTGTTGAAGGCCTTGCGAATGTCCTCGGCCAGTCGGGCATACCGCTCGGCATCCTCGACCTTACCCAACAATCGCGCGGCTCGGCTGAGGATCAGCGTATCGACGTAGTAATAGCCGGTACTCGTGACCGCGGCGGGCGTTTCGGTCTTGGCAGGCACCCAATCGCCCAAGCCATAGTCCACGATGTGGTTCTTCGCCCGATGGGTCAGATAGCCCACGTAGCGCTTCATCCGGTCGTAGTGCTCGGCCAGGATCCTCGCATCACCGGCGTAGACATAGAGCGTCCATGGGATGATGACGAAGGCACTGTCCCACGCCGGACCGGTACCGTAGCCCCAGTCGTAGGTCGGGACGATGCCGGGGAATTCGCCGTCGGGCTTCTGCACGTCGTCGAAGTCGTTCATCCACTTGGCGTAGGCGGCCGCATTGTCGACGTTATACATCGCCTGCTCGCAGGCCAGTTGAGCATCGCCCGTCCAACCGTTCTTCTCGCGTTGCGGACAGTCGGTCGGGATGCTGAGGAAGTTGCTTCGGTAGGCCCACATCGTCAGGTGCTGGATGTCGTTGAACAAGGGGTTCGAGCAGACGAACTCGCCCGTGATCGGGAAGTCTGTGTGCATGACGCGCCCCTGGAAGTCGTCGAGAGTCGGTCGGCCGGGGAAGCCGGTGACTTCCACATATCGAAACCCGTGATAGGTGAAGCGGGATTCCCACACCTCGTTGCCCGTCCCCTTGAGAATGTAGCGATCGGTCTGGAACGGCCCCTGATAGACAAACGGCGCGATCTGAGTGATCACCAGAGAGCCATCCTTCTCCAGACGTTCACCGTAGCGCAGCGTGACCGCCGTGCCGGCCGGCCCGGAGAGGAGGAGTCGCGCCCGTCCGGCGAAGGCCTGTCCCATATCGACGATGAAGACGCCCGGTTTGGGCTCAGTGATCTTCACCGGCCGAATGGTCTGTGTCACACGGATCGGTGGCTGCATCTGGGCCCGCAATGCCCCCTTGGGAGCGGCGACGATGTCGGGTTTGGCCCAGGCCGAATCGTTGAACCCCGGCTTGTCCCATCCTGGTTGCTCCAGTCTGGCGTCGTAGACCTCACCGTTGCGAATGCCGTCCAGCACCACCGGCCCTGTGGATGCACGCCACGTCTCGTCGCTGACAATCGTCTCGGTGGTTCCGTCGGTGTAATCGATTCGAAGGTGGAACAGCATCTTCGGGCGGTCTCGCCAGGAGGCATTGTGGAAGTTCCACTCCTCACGGGCGTGCTGGTTGTACCAGCCGTTACCAAGCATGACGCCCAGTGCGTTCTCGCCCCGGGTCAACCGATTCGTAACGTCATAGGTGACATAGAGGCACCGTTTGTCATAACGGGTGTAGGCGGGATCCAGTTCGTGATCTCCGACCTTGGACCCGTTCAGTCGCAGTTCGTAATAGCCCAGGCCACAGATGGTGGCGGTGGCCCCACGAACCGCCTTGGCCACGCGAAAGCCCTTGCGGAAGATCGGGCTGGGTGCCCCTTGCCCCCACTCCTGATCGGCCGGGCATCGGATATTGCCCCACGGCGCGGTCCCCATAACGCCCAGGAGGTTCGCCGGACGCCAGGCATCGTCACTGAATGCCACCGTCTGCCATCCCTGGGCGAGTTGATCGGAACATCGCCACTTGCCGTCACTGATGACCGTCATCTTTGCACCGCTTTCCGGTGCAACGATCAACTTGGCGATCACACCCGCCGGACTCTGGCCGACGTTGGCCGCCTCGATCGCCACAACATTGCGACCCGCCACGAGAGCGTCTCGCACGTCGACCAGACACGCCTCCTGCCATGCCATCGGCTTATCACTGCTCTTGGCGATCTGTTTACCGTTCACATGCAGGACAAACTCGTCGTCGGCCGTGAGCAGGATCTTGGCCCATCGGACTTTCTGTCCGGCGGGCAGATCGAACGTGCGGCGGAAGTACCGCTTGCCGGCCGGGACTTCCTTGTGGGCGTCGCCTCCGGGAAACCACATCCACTGGCACAGATCGAAGCGGATCGCCTCGGCCGTCCGATCCTTCTGTCCGGGCCTGGTGTAGCCAATCCACTGGGCCCGCCACTCCTCAGGCAAGAGGATGCCCATCGACCACATCGCCGGCTCGCTCCAGCCGGAGGGCCTGCCGTTTGCGTCCCACACGCGAACCTTCCACCAACAACGCATGTGCGAGGCCAGCGGCTTGCCGGCGTATTCCACGTGAATCGACTGGTCGGAAACGACCTTCTCACTATCCCACAGGTCCCCCTGATCTCGTCGCAACCGTCCGGGATCGCCGGCGACCAACACGCGGTAGGCGGTCTGACGCTGGCCACGCTGGGCAGAATCCAGTATCCAGCTCAGTCGAGGCCTGGCCACGTCGATCCCCAGTGGACGGACCAGATACTCGCACCGAAGGTCCTTGACCTCGACGGCGGCATAGCCGCCGCCGGTGATAGCAAGGACAAACAGTACCGCGCCGCGCATCGCGTATGGCATGAACGCTCTCCCTATGCATTGGCGCGTGGTCAGATTCAACCGCGCCAGGCGGCAAGGGTAGATCGTACAGGCCCTGTCGGCAAGAGGCGAAGCGACCGTATCAGATCGGCGACGGTTCGCCCCGCTGTGAGTAGAACAGAATACCGAGCATGATACGGACCGCATCCATGACCTCGGGCAGCGGAACGATCATAGGACGTCCGCCTCCCGCATTCCCCCCGCCCACCCGTGGATACCAGTCTCGGATGAGTTCGATGTGCCCGTCGTACATGGCCAGCGTGCCCCTCTTGCGGGGATACCGAAAATCCCACTGTTCATTGACATTGGCCACACCGAGTACGGTAGGGGCATGATACTCCCCGATGAAGGAGTCCACGATGTCCATAATCGGATCGCAGTGATCCCACGTGTAGTTGTTCGTACCGTGCAGTCCGATGTAGCCGTCCCATGCCTCATCAACCACGATCGGAACCTGGGCAGAGGCATAGACCATGCTGGGTTTCATGATGGGCCCGTCGTAGGCGAAGCCGTACGGCATGTTCGGATCCGACGTATTCGGCAGGTTGGCGGCGCTGAATCGGACGCGGCGTCCCAGCGAGCATCGCGGATAGTTGAAGCGACGCTGGAGGTTACCCGGGGCCATGGTTCGCTCGAACTCCGGACATCGATAGAGCGTTTCAAATCGCGTGTAGGTAAACAGCGTGCCGGTTTGCGCCCAGTTGGCGGGCCAATCTAACTCATCGTTGTTCCAGAGGATCGCCGCAATGTCTACGTTGGCGGCAGTCTTGCCGCCGACCAGCCAGTTCTCGTTTGGATCGGGGCCGTACCGAAACCCCGTGCCTCTCCCGAAGCAGATGAAAGGAGGGATCTCGTTGTAGTCGTCCGCATAGAGCAGGAATGCCTTGCACAGTTGCGAAGCCCGACTGCCACAGAGCGTGGTTCGCGCCTGGGCGCGAGCCTGCCCCAAACTGGGCAGGAGAATCGAGATCAGTAATGCGATAATGGCCACTACAACCAGCAGTTCAATCAGGGTGAATCCCAAGAGCTTTTCCAGAGTCCTCCGGTGCGATTTGACCATAGCCGGCCTCCCCAGAATTGTTGAGTCGCTACTCCAACATCCAAGACGTGTCCTATTGAGTCTATGCCTCCTCCTGACCGAATGCAAGGACGCCATCGTCGTCCGGCTGAAGCGGTCTCGTGGGGACTGGGGCGGAAAGGGTTACCTCACGAGATTCGCCAGGATCATGACCATGTGGTGCGGGAAGAGCAGCATCAGGACGAAGGTCAGCACGTAGGCCGGTACGAAGTACATCGCCCCTTTGAAGACCTGCTCCAAGGGAACGTCCTTGGACATCCCACCGACCACATAACAACTGATACCCACCGGCGGGGTGATCGCCCCGAGGGTGGTGACCAGACAGAGGACTTCGCCGAACCAAACGAGGTCATATCCCATGTTGTTCACAAGGGGAGAGAAGATCGGCAGTGAGATCAGGAGGAAGGCCAGGGCGTCCATGATGCAACCACCGATGATGTAGAAGACAGTGATGATCAGAAGGACGCAGACCGGACTGAGCGAAAGCGAGCTGATCCACGTCGCCAGTTCGGAAGGTAATCGTGTGAGCGTCATGAACCGCCCGAACACGATTGCCCCGGCCACAATTATGAAGACCATGCAGGAGATACGCAGCGTGTCGCGGATCGAGAACAGGAATTTCTCCCAGGTGAGCTTGTGCCGGATGAGGCACATCACGAGTGCCAGGAAGCAACTCACCGCAGCAGCCTCGGTTGGGGTGACGACGCCGGTGAAGAGGGCCGCCATTATTGCCACGAAGAGCACAAGGATGTCCAGGACCTTGATCAGCGCCCTGAGCCGTTGCGACCAGGAGGATCGCGGGCCGGGCGGACCGTACTCGGGATGCCGGAGACAGCTCACCAGGACCATCACGGACATCAGAACAGCCAGGGTCACGCCGGGGATCACGGTGCCGAAGAACAGCTTTCCGATCGACTGGCTCGTATGGAGCCCGTAGACGACGAGGACGATGCTGGGCGGGATCATGACGCCGAGGGTTGAGCCGGCGGCCACGACGCCCGTCCGGAGGACGGGGTGATAGTTCATTCGTTTCATGCTGGGCATCGCCACGGCACACATGGTGGCGGCGGTGGCGGTGTTCGAACCGCAGATGGCCGAGAAGCCTGCGCAGGCGAGGATGGTGGTGATCGCCAATCCGCCGGGCCAGTGTCCGACCCAGCGATCCATCACCTGATAGAGTTCGTCGCTGTAGCCGGCGAAGTAGATGATCTCGCCGACGAGGATGAACATGGGGATGACGGTCAGCCCGTATCCCGAGAAGATGTTCCAGAACTCCATGCCGATGACGCCCATGGCCGAGGACGCGGAGGTACACATCGCCATGCCGACGAAGCCCACGATGGCCATGACCACCGCGGCGGGGATGCGAAAGAGGAGAATCGCCAACAGGAGCACGATCGTGCCATAGATGCCCAGGGCCGGACCGTCCATTCCACTAGCTCTCCTGCGAACCCGCCACCACCCGGATCAGGTGAGCCAGGAGGGTCAGGACCATGGCGGCGAAACCCACCGCCGTACACAACACGATCGGGTAGAAGGCTATCTTGAGTGTTTCGGACACTTCATGCGTGTGCCGCAGGACCATGGCATAGACGACCAATCGCCAGCCGACAATGGCAAAGAAGACGAGCGTCGCGAGATAGGCGAGCACGTCGATCGTCCGGCCGAGAGCCGGGGAGTACTTTCGCGAGACGATATCGACCACGATGTGCATCTGTCGGCTCTGGGCGTCTCCCATGGCCAGTGCCACGAGCAGGGCCCCGAGAAACCCGACCAGCTCATAGGTCCCCGAGTAGGGCCGACCGAACACCCGCAGGACGACGTTTGCCGTCGCCAGGGCCATCAGCATGAGCATGCTGGCGCCGGCGGCGACGAGCAGCAGCCGGTTGAAGAACGTGTTGAATCGTTCCAGATACTTCATGGGTCGATCCGAAGCGACCCGCCCCCCGAGGGCCGGGATCGCAGAGTTACTTCAGTTCCTTCTCATACCGTTTTTTGAGGGCACGGATGTCTTTGATGATCTGCTCGCCGGGCAGCCCCGCCTGCGCGACCCGCTTGACGTAGTCATCGATCATCGGCTGGAGCATGGCCGGAACCTTCGCGAGGTCGTCCTTGGGAAGCTCGAGAAGGACATGGTTGTACTTCTCCTTGGCCCACTTGAGCGCCTCGGTGGTGTGCTCGTCGACGTACTTGCCGGTCCAGAGGGCGTGTTCCCGGCTCATGTCGTCCAGAACCTTCTTCACATCCGCGGGCAATGAATCCCACTTGGCCTTGTTCATCACGACGGCAAAGGTCACGACCATGAGGTCGGCCCGGGTGGCGAAGGGACAATAGGCCGCGTAGTTCATGTCCTTAAGGACTTCCATCGACGAGACCATCCCCTTGATCACGCCCTTCTGAATGGCATCGGGGGTTTCCGACTGGGGCATGGCGACGGGGGTGGCGCCCAGGCGTTTGACGATTTCGACACCGGTTCCGGAGACGCGGAGTTCCATTCCCTTGAGGTCGGCCAGCGACTTGACGGGCTTACTGGTCATGAAGTTGGCCGGCGGACAGGTGAAGAGTGTCAGGACCTTGACCTTCTCGAACTCCTTGGGCTGATACTTGCGAACGAGATCATGAAGGGTCATGGAAGCGACCTTGGCAGAGGTGAACCCCAGCGGCAGATCGACCGCCTCGGAGAGGGGGAATCGCCCCGGCTGGTAGCTCATGGCGAAATTGCCGATATCGGCAGTGCCCGAGACCACGCCGTCGAACATGTTCTTGGCGGTGAGGAGGGTTCCTCCGGGGAATGTCTCGACCTTCACGCGGCCGTTGGTACGCTTCTCAACCTCCTTCTTCCACTGATCCATCTGCACACAGGGGAACGTGGCCGACGGTGGGAAGTTGGCGTACCTGAGCACCAGGACCTTCTGGCTTGAACTTGGTTTTGTTGTCGACGATTCCGGGGACTTCGAGCAGCCCACCACGGGCAGGAACAACACTACCAGACTAAGAACCAATGCGATGTATCTGAGCATGAGAGTCTCCCACCTTGTTTGAAAGGGAGTGAGGATATGGGGAACGCCGATATGGGTCAAGATCGGCGGATTTGCCGCGGGTTCGCGGGGGGAACGCTTGCACGGGGTGGCGGTGTTGTGGGGGTGGAGTGGCCGGAGGGCATGGGGTCTCTGAGGCGGGCGGCGCATGGCTGAGTGAGCCAGGCGGTTCGTCCGAAGCCGAGGTTTGTCGACCTCTGCGATCGGAATAACGGCCTGCCCCGCGGGAGCGGAGTCGCCTGGGGACGGATGTCTCACTTTGTCCCATACTTTCACACGTTGCTGACGGCAGGGGATCGGGCATAGCGAATGGGCAATGGCTGGTGGGCGGTGCCGTGATTGGGGGCGCAAGGAGCCTATCCGGAGTTGTGGTATCGCCGAATGTCTCACTTTCGACGCATTCTTCACACGTTTTTGGGGGGGCGGGGAGGTAGAAGCTAGGAGTTGGGAGTTATAAGTTGGGAGTTGGAAGTCAGAAGCTGGTCGGTGGGCGTATTCGGATTGGGCGAGTCGGTGAATGTCTCACTTTGTCCCGCATTGTCGCATGTTCGGCGGGGCGGGGAGTTAGAAGCTGGTCGGTGGGCGGGCGAGGCGGCGGATGTCTCACTTTCGACACGTTCTTCACGCGTTTCGAGGGGGGACCTAGCGGTTCGTTCGGCGTGAACGTCGGGGTTCGGACCGGAAGGGGACGCCTGGGTTGGGGTATCCGGATCCGGGCAGAGGACTGCCCGGCTCGGAGGGGAGCATGTCTCACTTTCGACATGT